>NZ_CP040272.1:6747500-7347500 GCF_013393905.1 Nostoc sp. C052 | reverse complement strand
GGATATCAGGATATCAACTTTGATAAATATCCCAGATTTTCTGAACAATATCTGTTGCGGGGAAGTGATGACAAAGGGATTCGTCAGATATTTACTGACAATGTACTTTCTTTTTTTGAAGCCAAAATAGGATTTTACCCAGCTATACAAACAACACCATGTCTAGAGTCAGCAGACGCCTGTTTGATTTATTACCGTGAAAATATACGCCTTGAACCAGAACAGATTGAATTATTCTTACAAGAGGCGATGGAAGTTTTTGATTTATTGAGAGCAAAAATATCCGACAACTAAAGGATAATGTCAAAATTATCCTAAACCGAATAATTTTGCGATCGCAGGCAATAATTTATTACCGGCTTCCACCAGGGATGCGATCGCAGGTAAACTAGAAAATATCCTTTTCAAGGCTCAACGTTGAGGTTCAAAGACGCGATAAATCGCGTCTTTTGTTTTAAGCGAATAGTATTGTCTACCTAACGTTATTCCCCCGCAACCCAGGTACCATGAAACCCATAAGGCACTCGCTGGGGAATTATCACCCGCGCTACAGGTTCAGCAGTTATATCTTGGGCATTCACAACTACTAATTCTGAAGTATCTTCACCCTCATCATGGACGAAAGTTATAAGCCAACCATCATCCTCAGCCGTTGCACCAGGACGCGGCGCAAACACAGCTTCACCGCCGTAGCGTCCTTCTCCGAAGTTATGGGTTTGGGATTTTCCACTGCTGAAGTCGTACTTAATAATACCTTCAAATAAAGGTAGGGGATTGTTCGCCATTTTGTTAGTGTAGCCATATCGGGTTTGTCGCCCCAATAGGTTTTCGTTAACGCGGGGAAATTCGGAAGCGACATCATCTAACATTTCTTCACGCACTGTTCCCGTGCTGAGGTTGAATCGCCAGCGATACAAACGGGGGATATTTCCTTCTGGGTCAAGTTGTGACTCATCAGAACTCAAAACAGTAGTAGAACTCATGCGACAAGCAATCAGCACTACTTCGTCTCCGTCTTCGTAGGCGTTGAGGGTATGGAAAACGTAGCAAGCGGGACTCTCAAACCAGCGGATATTACTGTTGTCACCGTGGCGTGGTAAGATACCGAAACGACTGGAGCGATCGCGCTCAAACATCATTACAGGTTCTCCCCGTTGCGCCCTTTCAAGATTAAAAGTCAGGGGCAAATCCATGAAAATGGTGTAGTTTTCAGTGATGGCAAAATCATGCATCATCACCCCTATAGGCAACTCAATTGGCACTGTCCGCAACAGTTCGCCTTGTGCTGAAACCACACTATATTGTAGGTACGGTGGCACAAACACAGAATAGCCAAAGAAGATCATTTCCCCTGACACTGGGTCTACTTTGGGATGGGCTGTGAAAGCAGAAACCAGTTTGCCATTGTAGGTATACTCGCCAATAGTATCTAATTCAGGAAGCTTGATGGCGTGAGGTTTACCCCCCTCGTTCAGTGCCAACATCTGACCAGCGTGCCAGACTAAGGCGGTGTTGGCAGTGTTTTTGCGGGGGCCGTGGGGGTTATCCATTTGCGGTGGTTCTAACAATCCACTCCAGAGAGCCTTACCTGCTTCTCGTTCTTTTTTCCATCCGGCTGTCTGGACGTAGCGGTTACGATAAGTGGCTACGCCGTTGCTAATTTGCACACCATGCAACATCCCATCTCCATCAAACCAGTGATATTGACCGATGGGTGTCCATTGAGGGTTAGGGCCATTCCGTACAAACATCCCTGATAGTTCCAGGGGTAATTCACCGATGACTGACAATTTGCCGGTGGTGATTTCTTCATGGATTGGAGCGAAGTTGCGATCAAGATAGGGATTGACTGCTATTGTTACCATTGTGCTGATTTAAATGTAAATTTGGGTTTGCCATTATGCTGATTGTGGAATTTTTGCAATCAGTCTACAAATTAAACCTTTTCTTCTAGCTGTTTAATTCGTTTGATTTGCAAAAGGTTCCACTCATCTTCAGAAAAAGGTGTGCTAAACCAGGTATCTAATATTTCTTTAGCGATCGCTTCTGTAGTTGCACGTAAACTTAATACAAGAACGTTCGCATGATTCCAGATGCGGGCCCCGCGTGCCGTCTCAGCATCATGGCACAATGCTGCACGTATCCCAGAGACTTTGTTGGCGGCTATAGATGCACCCGTACCAGTCCAACAAAAGACAATTCCCTCATCTGCTTTTTGAGTTGCTACCGCCGAAGCAACTTTACTACAGCTAACAGGCCAATCGATTTCAGGATCATTCTCGGCTAGGGAACCAAAGAGTATAACTTCATGCCCACGCTGCTTAAGTTCTTCCAGTACCCTATCAGTAAGGTTGGTGCGTTCATCACTGCCAATAGCAATTTTCATGCATTCCCCTTTGAAATTAGTCTTCCCCATCTCTTCATACTACGATGTTTATAGGGGGAGCATCTCAACGAAAGTAAAAATACCAAGCGATTAGAAATCGCGGCTACACAAACCAAGTCCGCCTGCGCGGACTCAAGAAATTGGAAACCCACGGAGGTGGGTTTTGTCTGTATAGCCGCGAATTCCATTCGCCAGGGCAAGGTGTGTTTTTACACTCATTGAGATGTTCCCGTTTATAGGAGACAGGGAAGAGGAACATAGACGACAGAGAAAAATTAATTACGAATTACGAATTACGAATTAATCTTCAGATTTGGTTGAATATACCGCAGTGTTACCATTCAATGACACTGCTTCTGCTTGTAGTTCTTGATCCCGATTTGGTTTGATAAATCTCTCTGTTGTCGTCTTAATTACGATATACAAAATCGGCACTACAAACAAACTCAAGAAAGTCGCGATTAACATTCCTCCAAATACTGCCGTCCCCAAAGATTGGCGACTACCTGCACCTGCACCTGTGGCTGTAGCCAATGGAAAAATTCCCAATAGTGTAGAAAAGGCAGTCATCAAAATTGGGCGTAACCGCTCTTGTGAAGCCTCAATTACTGCCTTAGTCAGAGAAAGTCCTCGCTCTCGTAATTGGTTAGCAAATTCCACAATCAAAATCGCATTCTTACTAGCTAAACCAATCAACATTACTAATCCAATTTGACAGTAAACATCATTGGTAAAACCCCGTAGAGATTGAGCTACAAGCGCTCCAAAAATAGCTAAGGGAACTGATAACAGAATGATAAAGGGATCGACGTAATTCTCGTATTGAGCAGCTAGTACCAAAAATACAAAGACTAATCCTAATCCAAATATCAAAGGTGCTAAACCAGCCGAGTCTATTTCTTCTAATGCCGTTCCTGACCATTCGTAACCATAACCTGCTGGTAAAACTTCTTTAGCAACTTTTTCCATTGCCTTAATTGCGTCTCCAGAACTAGAGCCGGGAGCAGCCGCACCATTGATTTCAATTGAACGGAAAAGATTGTAGTGATTTATCGTTTGCGCTCCCACAGTTGACGTAACTTTGACTAAGTTACTCAAGGGAATCATCTGATTCTTTTGGGAACGAACGTACAGTTTACCAATATCCTTAGGGTTAGACCGAAACTGTTGATCTGCTTGGATATACACGCGATAATTACGCTGTTGCAGATTGAAATCATTCACATATTGTGATCCTAAAGCAGTTTGTAATGTACTAAAGACATCATCTATAGAAACTTGCAATGCTTTAGCTTTATTCCGGTCTACTTCCACAAGTAATTGTGGTGTATCTGCGGCAAAAGTACTAAATACAGCTTGTAATCCTGGTGTTTGATTGGCTTGACCTAGCAACTTACCCATCGACTGCACCAGATTTTCTAAGCCACTGTTACCTCTGCGGTCTTGCAATTGAAACACGAAGCCGCCAAAGTTTCCTAAACCCTGAATGGGTGGCGGATTCACAGGAAATACCCTGGCTTCTGGAATGGACAACAACTTACCCTGCAATTTGCCAATAATTGCCTGTACTGATTGATCGGGTCTTGAGCGCTCGTCCCAAGGTTTTAAAGTTGTAAAGATGATGCCGCTATTAGCGGTGCTACCACTAAAACCAAATCCACCGATCGCAAAAGTCCCTAACATTTCTGGAATTTGCAGAATTTCTTTTTCTACTTGTGCAATCACATCGCTGGTATATTGCAGCGAAACCCCTTGCGGCCCTTGGATAATTGTGATGAAGTAGCCTTCGTCTTCGTCTGGGAGAAAGGCTGTCGGTACTGTGGTGTACAACCAAGCGGTCATTCCCAAGGAGACGATAAACAATCCAATGACAATACCTTTGATGTGTGTGAGAAAGGTTAGCGATCGCTCATAACTTGACCTGACCCATTCCAAAAACCGATTAATTAGGTCAAAAAACCAGCCAATCCACCTTGGAGGTCTTTGTCCTGGACGCAGCAGCAGCGCACACAAAGAAGGTGTTAAAGTCAAAGCCAGAAATGTCGAAATCGCAATGGAGAAAGCGATCGTCAGCGCAAATTGCCGATAAAGTGCGCCTGTGGTTCCTGGAAAGAACGCCACTGGCACAAACACCGCCATCAACACTAGTGAAGTGGCAATAACCGCGCCAAACAGTTCCGCCATTGATTCACTCGCAGCTCGGCGAGGACTAATTCCTTTATCCTGAATAAAGCGACTGATTTGCTCCACCACGACGATCGCATCATCTACCACCATCCCCGATGCTAAAGTTAGACCAAATAGAGTCAAACTATTGATCGAAAAGTTAAAAACTTTGACGAAGGCAAACGTCCCAATTAAGGAAAGTGGAATGGTAAGTGCCGGAATTAAAGTGGTTCGCCAATCCTGCAAAAACACAAAAATTACAATTACAACCAGCACCACCGCTTCAATCAGAGTCTTGATCACTTCCGCCAAGGACTCTTCGACAAACATTGTTGTGTCAAAAGCTACCTGATATTTCAGCCCCGGCGGAAAACTCGGAGCTAATAGCGCCAGTTCAGCTTTGACTCCCCTAGCTACATCCAAAGCATTACTACCAGGAACCTGATAAATCCCTAACCCGACAGCATCATTGCCACGAAATCGTAGAAATGAACTGTAGTTTTCTGCTCCTAGTTCCGCTCTCCCGACATCTTTGAGTTTGACTAGTGTGCCATCATCTCCAGTTTTCAGGACAATCTCTTCGAATTCTGATGGTTCTGTTAATCGGCTGACAGCACGCACATCAAGTTGATACCTTTGTCCTTTTGGAGCCGGTTCTTGGCCAATTCTTCCTGCACCAACTTGCAAGTTTTGTTCTGAAAGAGCATTGGCAACATCCTCAGTTGTTAGTCCCCGACTGGCAAGGCGACTCGGATCTAACCACAGGCGCATTGCGTAGCGGCGTTCACCAAAAACTTGAGCATTGCTCACGCCTTTGACTCTTTTTAAGGCATCTGATAAGTAAAGGTCAGCATAATTACTTAAGAATATATTATCATACTCTTGATTCTCAGAGTATAAGCCAATTGCTAAGAGAATATTGCTAGACTCCTTTGATACTTGCACTCCTGTGCGCTGCACGGAGTCTGGTAGTTGCGGTTGGGCAACGGAAACACGATTTTGCACATCCACAGCAGCAATATCTTTATCCCGTGTTGAATCAAAGGTAGCTGTAATGGTACTAGTACCATCGTTACTGCTGCTGGAAGTGAGATATCTTAATCCCTCAACCCCGTTGATCTGCCTCTCTAAGATATTCGTCACCCCGCTTTCTACAACTTCGGCACTAGCTCCGCTGTAGTTAGCTCTCACACTGATTTGAGTAGGACTAATTTCTGGGAATCTTGCAATCGGTAGTGTGGGAATACTGATTAATCCTATTAGAAGAATAGCGATCGCGCAGACCGATGCAAAGATTGGCCGCTTAATAAAGAAGTCAACAAACATAGGTTACAAAATTGGGCTTTGGGTATTTGGTATTGAGAATGGGGCATTGGGCATTGAAAAGATGCAGAGGGGCAGGGTGCGGGGGGTGGAGGGGAAAATTCTTCTCCCTGCTCCCTACCCCCCTGCTCCCTGCCCCCCTGCTCCCTCATCTCCCCTATTCAGCTAAGGCTTCTGACTACCCGCTTCTTCCGGTGCAGGCTTGATGGGAGCGCCATTGGTTACATTAAGAATACCGGAAACAACAATTTTGTCCCCAGCTTTTAATCCGTCAAGAACTTGATAATTATTTCCCTCAATAACTCCCAATTTCACAGATTTTTGTTGAGCCACTAAAGATGAAGATCCAGGTTTAGACTTATCTGCTGGCGCTTGAGCCACAAACACAAAAGTCTCCCCACCTAACCGAGATACTGCTGTAACTGGAATTAATATTCCCGGACGTTCATCCCAGATCACTCTGGTTTGCACTGACTGAAGATTAAGCAGTCGATTTCTCAAATTGCCAAAGTTAGCTTTCACTAAAACTGTCTGCGAATCTGAACTGGCATTGGGGGAGATAAAACTGATCTTACCGGTTGATGTCGGTTTACCTTGGGCATCCAACATTTGTACAGGTAAGCCCAAGCGCAACTTTCTGGCTTGATTTAGGGGAATGGATATATTCAGTTCTAAAGAGTCGTTTTTGGTCAATGTGGTCAGTTGATCCCCTTGTCCTACATACTGTCCTACCTTGACTGGGATATCACCAACAATACCTGTGAAAGGAGCTAGGACTTTTGTGTATTGCAGTTGAACTTGAGCCGACTGGACTTGAGCGGCTGCTTGGCTAACTTGCGATCGCCCTTGGGCAATATCTTCGGGGCGGTTGCCATTCACCTGCTGCCGGTAGAATTGTCTCTGTTGTTCTAAGGCAGCACCCAGCTGTTGGATATTAGCAGTTCTGCTTTTGCGGAGTTGCTCTAAGTTTTTCTGGGCTGCAACCAACGCCGCTTCTGCACTAGCTTTGTTTTTCAGGTATTCATCTAAGCTATCTTGAGAAGTTGCCCCTTCTTTGGTTAATTGTGCGTATCGCGTTGCTCGTGCTTGTGCTAGTACTAAATCGGATTTGGCGGAATTAACTTGAGCTTCAGCTTGCTGAATTTGCTGTGGTAACGAGCCAGATACGGCATCTTGATATTTTGCTTCGGCTTGATCTAGCTGGGCTTTGGCTTGGGAAACTACTTCTGTTCGAGTCCCCGCTTTGAGTTCAGCAAGATTTGCTTGGGCTTGTTCTAGTGCTGCTTGTCTTTGGCGTAGCTGGGCTTCGGCATCATCACTTTGCAGGCTAATAATGACTTGCCCTTGTTGAACACGATTGCCTTCTTTGATGAAAATCTGAGTAATTCGTCCTTCAACCTGTGGCTTAATTGGTACAGATAGTGGTGCCTCTAAGGAGCCAATAAACTCCGAACTTTCCTGCACAGTTTCAGTTTCTACAGTTGCTAACTTGACAGGGATTGCTGGTTGCCCAGTACTGGCTCCAGCCGCAGGTGCATTGCTAGCGTTACTAGTTTGCCACCAGCGCCAACCAAAACCAACACCTGCAACTAACAGGATAATTCCTAATATTAGGGGCCAACGCCGTTTTTGAGGTGGCTTTGGCGATCGCTGTGGCAATGGTTGCGATTCTTGATTAGGATCGGTAACAGCAGGCTGTTCTACTTCAATCGGAAGGGGAGAGTCAGGGAACTGAGGATTGGACATCTTCGTTTTCTCGTCTTGTGGATTTAGACTTGGGCAATCTACTCTTCGCTAAAAAAGCATTATTTTGAATAGTTTTTTAGCCCTTTTTCTCTATGTTGGTGACAAAATTTTTGGGTATTTGGGCGATCGCTCACGATGTCTAGCACCTAAAACGAACCAATATCATCTAGCACATTATGGTCATTTTGTACATTACTTAACTCCAATCGTTTTTTAAATTGTAATTTATAAAACTTTTCTAACTAGTAAAAACTCAGTGCCTTGTCTCAGATAAAAAGCACAATTCATCTTATTGCAGGCAATCAAATGAAACCTCTGTCTCCTTCAATGGTGAAGTGCTAGTACCACGCACAAATAGATTCACAAAAATTTACATGTAATATTTAGAACCTTAGTCTAGTGTGGTAGATATATCGCTAAAACGCAGGATACCGTGAAGCAACATACTCGCGGAACTATCTACAGATGCTTTACATCTATGCCTGAAGATACTGTGTCCGGCTCTTGACTTTTTCGCCAATACACAATCATCTGTGCGCGCAGTGATTTTTCAGTTTCGTATAAGATTCAGAAAGGTGAACTGGGGATGTTGCTTCGCTTCTGCAATAAATGTCCAAATCAGGTCTTCATGCTCCTCCATCATCTTGGTTGCAAAGCCTTGGATAATTCTTGAAGTCAATGTACAGGTTTTGAGTCTACTCATCCTAATAGGCTACAGTTTGAGACTGTCAAGCGATCGCTTAGGTAATCACAAGTTAGTGGTTGCTCTTTGTTGTGGAAATGACGAAAAAAAGTTACTTGAGTGAACATCGCAACACAAGCAATTTCTTACGTTTTAGCTTCGATTTAACCTACTGTTGCAGACACCTCAGTTGTCGTCTTAATCAAGGTTGCACGAATTTTTGCCATCCTTGATATTAAGTTTTCTATGAGTGTTTGCAAGCGCTTGCTTGCATTATAACCACATAGTAGACGAGATAGTATATAAGTCACAGATGAGTTTATCGTTCTTAAGTTGTAGTGAGTACTGATCTTAAGGAAGAAAAGAGTATGGAGCGATGCCTTCTCTATGAGACGTTCCCCATAGCTTGCTCCCCCGTAGGAGTTAGGTGGGCTATGCCTACACTGATTAATTCAGCTTTATTCATCAAGTTATCCTCACCAAGAACGACGTGCAATCAATTAGTGTTCTCTAGAGTCCTATTTTTGAGCAATCTTAACTTCCTACAGTTAGTTCACCCGATCGGTTGATTCGCAACTCACCCGAATGGGTGATTTAATTTATCCAAATTAGGGTATTGGCTGTGTAGACAATCCCCTTTAACCATCCACAACTGATTTATTGGAATCAAATTTCGGAAAGATTCCCATAGTTGATTTGTGGTTAGTAACAATGTGAGAAAGAAGCAACTCATACCGATCGAGTGCTTGTTCCAAGGAATAGTTTTCTTCGGCAAACTGTCTTCCTTTGTTGCCTAGCCTTGCTGCTAGAGTAGGATTAGTATATAAATCATGCACCGCAGCTGCCATTGCATGGGGTGATTCTGGCTCAACAATTATCCCACCACCACTGAGTTCGATCGCTCTAGCAGCAGTACCAGTGGCGGGAACTGAACCCACAATTGGGCGACCACTCGCCAATAGCAATGGTATTTTTGAAGGCATATTGAACGAAATCACATTGCACTTTTGCACAATTAATCCTACATCAGATGCCGCTAGCATTTCGGGTAGTTTTTCTCGCGGCTGCAAAGGTAGCAGCAAAACATTATCTGCTCCATTTAATAGACAATATTCCTGCAACCTTTGTAATGCTTTTGATTCGCCAACGATTACAAAGACAATATCCTTAATATGACGCAAGCAAACTGCTGCTTCTATTACTGTTTCAAGACCTTGTGTTAGAGCAATATTGCCCGAATAAAGTACTACAAATTTATCATCCAGTTGATGGTTAGATATCCAAGAGTTGTTCGCTTTGGGTAAAGGCCGGATGAAATTTAAATTTACCCAATTGGGAATACAAACAATTTTATTAACAGGTACTCCCTTATTCACTAAGTTATCGCCAAATCCATCGGCAATGACACTAATAGTATGTGCAGTCTGATATGCAAATTTCTCTAGAGCTGTAAGAGTTCGGATCATCCACTTGTTTTTCAATAGCCCAATACGTACAGCGGCTTCTGGTAGAATGTCTTGCACATTCAGAACTACTGGGCAGTTGTATAACCAGCCAAATATTGTTGCTGGCAACGTACCTAATAGAGGTGGAATTGTTAAGAGAATCACATCGGGACGTCCACCTTTAAAGGCTTGGGGTAAGCTGGTGAAAACAAAACTCAACTCTAGTAATAGCCGATCTACGAGGTTAGGTTTGGATTTAATTCGGAGGTAACTTCGCTCAATAGTGACACCATTTTTTTGTTCAGTAAGATACCACTTACCTCGATACCCATCATAAATTTCGCGCTGAGGATAGTTGGGCATTCCCGTAATCACTCGCACTTCATGACCTCGCTTGACTAATCCTTCTGCCAATTCAGTCATTAACGGGGCAATTCCAATCGGCTCTGGATGATAGTTGTAGGAATAAATCAGAATGTGCATGAGCTATTTGTGAATTACGTGAATACAGTATGAGACGATCGAATTTATTCCTTCATAGCAAGTAAAGGCTGCTACTTTTATTACTTGTTTAAAGTTGTAAGATTGCTTGATTAAAATTGCGTTAAGTAAATGATAAAAATTAAATCAAACTATGTATTTTGCAATGCAAACTTAATTAAATTGGATTGTAGTAAGCGGCTCCAGTCCTATTTCAAAAGCTAGAGCCGATTACTACAGACCTTTAATTATTCATACCGACTTACTTAAACATTGTTTATGAATTTTATTAGTGGTTTTTAAAAGAAAGTTTTTGTACTGAATAATAAAATTAAAAATCAAAACATCATTTTGTGTAAGCAGGTTGAGGTTCCTATAGACATAGGCTTTAATAATTTTTGATGATTATGACAATAGTTGATCTAGTTGTTTTTGAACTAATGTCTAAACTTACACTTCGGGGATTGTAGCATTATATTCACTGTTGTGCATATAACCCTCATTCCGCCTTTTAAACTGGCACACGAAGTATTTTTAACCAAGTCATAAATATTGTGTTCATTGTGGAGCATCTCACTTTTTTGAATAGTTCAAAAGCACTGACATAAAGGAAGAGTGCTGAGTTAAAAGCGCCTCGGCTGAAAGTGAAAAAACTTTACACAAGAGCAGCAGTGTGTCGCTCTTGATAAGTACATAAGTACTAGCTAGTTTTTCTTCACTCAGCACTCCTGAAATGAGTTTGAATTATAGCCCACCAGTTCACTGAACTACTGGGGTTAGAATAGAGATTCAGTAAATTTGCATTTTTTCGTGAAGTTTTGCATAAAATGCCAAGTTTATCCAACAAACCTTTTGCCGCAAGCTAGAACTGCCCTCAGCTAAAAATCACGAGCGATCGCCTGAGAATAACTGATAAAGTTGAGCTACGCAAAGTTGAAAACAGTGTTATATGCCTGGGTTTCTATTAGAAGTTGGTACAGAAGAACTACCTGCAAGTTTTCTCAGTGATGCTTTAGTGCAATGGCAGGAACGCATTCCCCAAAGCTTGGAAGCAAACAGCCTCAAGGGCGCAAGTGTCCAGGTGTACGGTACTCCCCGGCGGTTGGCGGTATTGATTACAGGGCTACCATCGCAGCAACCAGATCGAGAAGAAGAAATTAAAGGGCCCCCCGCCCAAGCTGCCTTTAAAGATGGTCAGCCGACAGCAGCAGCAGCAGGCTTTGCCAAAAAGCAAGGTGTGGAACTGGATGCGTTGTCTGTTCGCCCCACTGACAAAGGGGAATTTGTCTTTGTTCTTAAAAAAATCACAGGTCGTCCTGTGGCGGAAATTTTGACCGAACTCGTTCCCCAGTGGATTTGGGGTTTAGAGGGTAAGCGGTTGATGCGTTGGGGTAATGGGGATGCCAGGTTTTCCCGACCAATTCGTTGGCTGGTAGCTTTGTTAGATGAGACAGTGCTGCCTCTAGAATTAGTGAATGGTTCTAAAACTGTTCAGAGCGATCGCATTTCTCAAGGTCATCGGGTCTTGCATCCTGAACCTGTGACAATTGCCCAACCTACTGATTATGTTACAACCCTCAAGTCTGCTTATGTCAACGTTGACCCAGAAGAACGGGCAAATCTGATTAAAGAGCAAGTAAATGCAGTTGCAGAAAATTTAGGTGGGTATACAGTAATTTACCCCGATTTGTTAGCAGAAGTAATCAACCTTGTAGAATATCCTTCCGCAGTTGTCGGGAAATTTGAACCAGAATTTTTAGAATTACCAACTGAGGTAATTACTGAAGTCATGGTTACTCATCAACGTTATTTTCCTGTATTCAAACCAGGGAGTTTTGAACAAGAATTATTGCCCAACTTCATCACCATTTCTAACGGCGATCCGAAAAAATCAGATATTGTTGCCGTGGGAAATGAAAGGGTAATTCGTGCCAGATTAGCTGATGGTAGATTTTTCTACGAAGCTGATTTAACTAAGCCAATAGATAGCTTTTTACCCCAGTTGGAAAAAGTCACTTTTCAAGAAGAATTGGGTTCGGTACGCGCCAAGGTAGATAGAATAGTTCAAATTGCCGAACAAATTAGCAATCAATTAAAACTAGGGGAAAATCAAAGCCAAAGAATCCAACGTGCTGCTTTATTATGTAAAGCAGATTTGGTGACACAAATGGTATATGAATTCCCAGAATTGCAAGGCATTATGGGAGAAAAATATGCCTTAGCTAGTGGTGAAGATGCCGAAGTAGCAAAAGCAATTTATCAACATTATTTGCCAAAGGGAGCCGGTGATATTTTACCAGGAACACTCACAGGTAAAATTGTCGGTTTGGCAGATAGATTAGATACTTTAGTGAGCATCTTTGGTTTAGGTTTAATTCCCTCTGGTTCATCCGATCCCTTTGCCTTGCGTCGTGCTGCCAATGCTGTAGTTAAAATTGTTTGGTTTGATAACTTGCCGATAAATTTAGATGATTTATTGAAGCAGATAGCAACAGATTTTGCAGCAAAATATCATAAGGATGGGGCATCATTAACCACAGCATTACAAGAGTTTTTCTTGCAACGCATCCGCACTTTACTACAAGAAGAAAAGCAGATTGATTACGACTTAGTAAATGCAGTTTTGGGAGAAAATGATCCAGAATACACAGAACGGACGTTAAAAGATTTATTGGATGTCCGCGATCGCGCCTTATACTTACAACAAATCCGCAACGACAGTACCTTAGATAACATCTACGAAACCGTTAACCGTTCCACACGATTAGCCGCTCAAGGCGATTTGGATACAAAACAGCTAGAACCAACAACCGTAGTTCGTCAAGAATTATTCCAAAAATCCTCTGAGAGTGCTTTGTATAAAGCCTTAATCGATTCAGTACCGGAAACTCAAGCAGCACAGCAGACACGAAATTATCAACTGTTAGTAGCAGCACTCACAAAAATTGCTCCGGCAGTTAGTAACTTCTTTGATGGCCCAGATAGCGTTTTAGTTATGGACTCCGATCCAGAAATTAAGCGTAATCGGTTACATCTGCTGGGATTAGTTCGCAATCATGCCCGTGTTTTAGCTGACTTTGGTGCGATCGTCAAAAATCTGTAGCGTAGGTTAACAAAAACTGGTGTAATTTTTGCCAATAAACGCTAGTATAGGGAGTGCTTAACCAGGGACACTCTGCTGCAATCTATGCCTAGAGCTACTGTTATTGGATTGGGAAAGTCCGGTGTTGCTGCGGCGAGATTGTTGAAACGGGAAGGTTGGGAGGTAGAGCTGAGTGATGGCAACACCTCCGAAACCCTCCTGAAACAACAACAAGAACTCGCTGCCGAGCAAATAACCGTAAAACTCGGCCAATCTCTAGAATTAAATGGTGCTAATTTACCCCAATTAATAGTCGTTAGTCCTGGCGTCCCTTGGGATATTCCCGTCTTAGTTGAGGCACGCCAATTAGGTATTGAAACCATTGGCGAAATGGAACTCGCTTGGCGAAATTTACAATCGCTACCTTGGGTAGGAATTACCGGCACTAACGGCAAAACTACTACCACAGCTTTAATTGCTGCAATATTCCAAGCAGCAGAATTAAATGCACCCGCCTGCGGTAATATTGGCTACGCCGCTTGTGAAGTTGCCCTATCTCAGGGAGCAGGGAGCAGGGAGCAGGGAGCAGGGGGAGCAGGGGAGGCAGGGGGAGCATTTGATAATTCCTCACTCCTAACTCCTAACTCCTCACTTTTAACTCCTCACTCTTCACTCGATTGGGTGATTGCGGAAGTTAGTAGCTATCAAATAGAGTCTTCGAGTTCTCTTGCTCCTCGGATCGGTGTTTGGACGACTTTCACACCGGATCACCTCAGTCGCCATAAAACTTTAGAGAACTATTACAACATCAAAGCCAAGTTATTACGTCAGTCTGAGTTGCAAGTCTTCAATGGCGATGATGCCTACTTGAGTCAGTTAGGTTTAAGTGCTTGGCCTAATGCCTATTGGACAAGTGTGAGAGGAAAAGATTTCCTGATTAGCGAAAAAGGCTTTTACATCGAAGACGGCTGGGTTGTGGAAAAATTGACTGCAACCTCTACACCAGAACCAATTGTGAAAGTATCTGCTTTGCGAATGGTGGGAGAACATAACCAGCAAAATCTGTTGATGGCAGTAGCAACAGCAAGATTAGCAGGAATTAATCGTGATGCGATCGCACTTGCAATTCGAGAATTTCCTGGTGTTGCCCATCGTTTGGAGCATATCTGCACTTGGGAAGGTATTGATTTCATTAACGACAGCAAAGCCACCAACTACGATGCTGCTGAAGTTGGTTTAGCATCCGTTAACAGTCCAGCGATTTTAATTGCTGGTGGAGAAGCCAAAGCCGGAGATGATACTGGCTGGTTAGCAAAAATTCAAACCAAAACTGCTGCTGTGTTATTGATTGGTTCTGCTGCACCCGCATTTGCTAAACGTCTGCGAGAGGTAGGGTATCATAATTACCATATTGTGGAAACAATGGAAAGGGCAGTTCCCAAGTCGGCAGAGTTAGCCAAGCAGTATGAAGCGCCTGTGGTGTTGCTATCTCCGGCTTGTGCGAGTTTCGATCAGTACCCAAATTTTGAGGTGCGGGGCGATCGCTTCCGTCATCTATGCCTTGCTTGGGCGGGAAATTATATGTACGTGGCTCCCTTTTAAGGCATTCTTCCAAAAAAACTATGTCCTCAGTAAATGTTGAACAAAGGCACTCATTTACGAGAGAAATTAGTTGTTCACAAATCAAATAGGAGTCCTATCTGGGAATACTAAATCCAGAAATCATCAGGATTTAGCAGCATGGTTAGCAATCTAATTAGTATTCCCGTTAGTATTCCCGGATATTACATAACTGAAGAACTCTACAATGGTTCCAGAACCCTTGTTTTTCGAGGGTATCGAGAAACCGACTCCTTAAGAGTCGTTATCAAGCTGCTGAAAAATCCTTATCCCAGCTTTAGCGAACTCGTACAATTTCGCAATCAATACACCATTGCCAAAAATCTCAACTTAAAAGGAATCATCCACACCTACAGCCTAGAACCGTACAAGAATAGTTATATATTGGTGATGGAAGACTTTGGGGGAATTTCCCTCAAGGATTATTTCGCCAACAATAATAATGTCGCGTCTCTAGATGAATTTTTACAAATAGCCATATCTCTATGTGACATCTTAGATATTCTTTACCGTCAGAGAATTATTCATAAAGATATTAAACCCAGCAATATTTTAATTAACCCCGAAACCAAACAAGTAAAACTAATTGACTTTAGTATTGCCTCTTTGTTACCACGAGAAATCCAAACTCTCATCAGCCCTAATGTATTAGAGGGTACACTTGCTTATATTTCTCCAGAACAAACAGGAAGGATGAATCGGGGAATTGATTACCGGACTGACTTTTATTCTTTGGGTGTAACTTTTTACGAATTGCTCACAGGAAAGTTGCCCTTTGAGTCAAATGAACCAATGGAATTGGTGCATTGTCATATTGCAAAACAAGGACCAGCGTTAGTTGACAGCAAAGAAATTCCCCAAGTTATTTCTGATATCGTCATCAAATTGATGGCAAAAAATGCCGAAGATAGATATCAAAGTGCTTTAGGTTTAAAGCATGATTTAGAAAAATGTCTGTACCACATCCAAGAAACTGGTAAAGTTGGAAACTTTGAGATTGGTAAGCGGGATATTTGTGACAGCTTTATTATCCCTGATAAACTTTATGGACGAGAAACCGAAGTAGAAACCCTATTCCAAGCATTCGAGCGCATCAGCACGGGGACAACTGAAATGATGTTGGTAGCTGGTTTTTCGGGTATTGGCAAAACAGCAGTTGTTAACGAAGTTCATAAACCCATTGTTAGACAACGTGGTTATTTTATCAAAGGAAAATTTGACCAATTTAATAGAAATATTCCCTTTTCTGCATTTGTGCAAGCATTCCGGGATTTAATGGGGCAATTGTTAACAGAAAGTGATGCCAAAATCCAACAATGGAAAACCAAAATTTTAGAGGTTGTAGGTGAAAACGGACAGGTAATTGTTGAAGTTATTCCCGAATTAGAAAGAATTATTGGTACTCAAGCACCAGCACAGGAATTATCAGGAACTACGGCACAAAATAGATTTAATTTATTATTCCAGAAATTCACCCAAGTCTTGACTAGTAAAGAACATCCATTAGTGATGTTTTTAGATGATTTGCAATGGGCTGATTCGGCATCACTGAAATTAATGCAGCTATTAATGGCTGATACAGGATATCTTTTCTTAATTGGTGCATACCGCGATAACGAAGTCAATCTAGCCCATCCGTTAATGTTGACTTTGAGTGAAATTGAAAAAACGGCAGCAACTATTAATACTATTACTTTAGCTCCACTGAATCTAGATAAGGTGAATAAGTTAGTTGCCCAGACACTTAAGTGTGCAGAAAATTTGGCATTACCTCTTTCTAAATTGGTAGAGAAGAAAACTCAAGGTAATCCTTTTTTTGCGACACAATTTCTCAAAGCATTGCATCAAGATGGACTAATTAAATTTGACTTTGATTTAGGCTGTTGGCAATGTGATATTGCAGCAGTGACTCAGCGAGTGTTCACTTCGGATGTAGTTGAATTTATGGCATTACAGTTACAAAAACTGCCAAAATCAACACAAGAGGTTTTAAAGTTAGCTGCTTGTATTGGCAATCAATTTGATTTACAAACATTGGCGATTGTTTGCGAATTATCTGAGGTAGAAACGGCTACTAATCTATGGGCTGCTTTGCAGTCAGATTTGATTTTACCCCAAAGTGAGGTTTATAAGTTTTATCAAGATAGTTATGAACACAATCAAATTAGCGATCGCTCTGCCCGCCGTGGGCATCGCCAGACAGCTAAGTATAAATTCTTGCACGATCGCGTCCAACAAGCTACTTATTCTTTGATTCCTCAAGATCAGAAGCAATCTACTCATTATCGTATTGGCAACTTACTCCTAGAGAATCTCTCAGAGATCGATAGGGAAAATCAGCTTTTTGAAATTGTTCATCACCTGAACATCGGCAGTTCATTAATTGTTAGCCCCTCGAAACGTGAAGAACTTGCCCAGTTAAACTTGGCTACAGGAAATAAAGCCAGAATTTCTACTGCTTATAAAGCTGCTTCTAACTACTTTGTTGCTGGTATTGATTTATTAGCAATAGGCTATTGGGAAAAGCAGTATCAGCTATCTTTAAAATTGTTTCTAGGAAGAGCAGAAGTTGAAACGCTTGCAGGTCATTTTGAGTTGGCATCTAGTTTAATCGAAACAGTTATTGAGCAAACGGATAGTCTACTCGATAAATGTGCAGCTTATGAGCTAAAGATGCGAATAAATACTGCCTCTGGACAACCCCAAACCTCTATCGATACTGCTTTGGTGGCTCTGAACTTATTACATATTCCATTGGAATCCGAACCTCCTAGCAGCGTTGATTTTGAGCAACTATTAAACCTCCCAGAGATGAGTAATCCTGCCAAACTCAAAGCAATGGAAATTCTCATGTCGGTGATTGGTGCTGCCTATGTTGCCCAGCCAGGACTCATGTTGCCAGTCACCCTAACCATGCTCAAATTATCCACTCAGCATGGCAATTCACCGATTGCTGCGTTCACCTATGCTTTTTATGGTGTCTTACTCTGTGGGTTTATGGGCGATATTGAATTGGGTTATCAATTTGGTCAACTTTCGCTCAAAATTCTGGAAAAATACGATGCTCGTTTCTTAAAAAGCAAGGTATATGCTCTCTTCTATTCGATGATATGTCCCTGGAAAGAACCTATTTCTGCAACGATTAATGGCTTGCTAGAGTCCATTCAAAGCGGTTTAGACACAGGGGATATAGAATATGCTATGTACAGCTTAAAAGATTACTGCCATTATTATTTCCTAACAGGTGCATTTCTTGATGATGTGAATGCAAAATACGAAAAATATCTGGCATTAAGCCGCAAGATTGAGTACATACATGACGATCTTGCCATCTGGCAACAGATAGGAATCAACCTGAAAAATTCCCACATTGGAGATGTACAGATTACCCTTGAAAATCTCAATGAAGCAGAGACTTTCCATAGTTTGAAAGAGAAGCAATATAATATACCTTTGTTTAGTGCTTACTTTGCTAAGTGCCAACTAAATTACTTCAAGGGTGACTATGCAAAAGCCATTGAAAATGCAAATGAGGCTAGCACTTACCTTGATTTTGTAATTGGCAAAATCTATCCTACGGTGCATAATTTCTATCTATCGCTGGCACTATTGGGGCTTGCCCAAACATTAGAACCAGAGGAACGCTCAGGATATCTTGATCTAGTCAGGAAAAATCAAAGTCAATTAGAAATCTGGGCTAATCATGCCCCAATGAATATCCTCCACAAATTTTATCTAGTCAAAGCTGAAATTTGTCGAGTTTTGGGAGAGAAAAGCGAAGCCATCGAATATTACGATCGCGCGATCGCTCTCGCCAAGGAAAACGGCTATATCCAAGAAGAAGCCTTAGCTAATGAACTTGCAGCTAAATTTTACCTAGATTGGGGTAAAGAGAAAGTTGCCAACAGCTATATGCAGGAAGCTTACTACGGCTACGCTCGCTGGGGTGCAAAAGCCAAAATTACCCTTTTAGAACAACAATATCCCCAACTACTAGCGGCGATGCTCCCACCCCCTTCCCTTCCCGTTACCCATGAGGGAACCATCGCCCAAACCTTGATGAGAAGTTTCACTAACGTCAATAGCAGCCAGAATTTATGGTTAGATGTTCCGGCGGTAATCAAAGCAGCGCAAGCTATCTCACAAGAAATTGAGTTAGAAAAACTGTTAGCAACCTTGATACAGATGGCGATTACTTCGGCGGGAGCGCAAATCGGTTGTTTAATTCTCCGCCAAGACGAACAATGGTTAGTAGTTGCTCAAGCCGATTCAGAGCAAACACACAGGTTAGAAATCCTCCTCGAACAATGTCAAGAAATTCCCCAAAGTGTTATTTATGCGGTAGCGCGGACACAAAAGACGACTGTGTTTGAAAACTTGAGCGATTCAGCCCAATTTGCAGGCGATCGCTATGTTACCACCCACCAACCCAAATCCGTGTTATGTACTCCCATTAGCCAGCAAGGAAAATTAATTGGTATCCTGTACTTAGAAAATAATCTCACCACAGGGGCATTTACGAGCGATCGCCTGCAAGTCATTCAACTCCTCACCGCTCAAGCAGCTATTTCCTTGGAAAATGCCCAGTTGTATTGTCAATTAGAGGAATATTCCTATAGTTTGGAGCAAAAAATCTCCGAACGCACCCAAGAACTCACACAAAAAGCAACGCAGCTAGAATCAACTTTACAGGAATTACAACGCACTCAATCCCAACTAATTCAAGCGGAAAAAATGTCTAGTTTGGGACAATTAGTTGCTGGTATTGCCCACGAAATTAATAATCCGATTAATTTCATCTATGGCAACCTCGAACCAGCGAGTCAATACGTGACATCCTTAATTGAAATAAATCATTTATACCAAAATAACTACCCACAACCAATCCCAGAAATTGAAGAAAAAATTGCTGATGTGGAACTATATTTTTTGGTTAATGATTTGCAAAAGCTGTTTAAATCGATGAAATTAGGAGCAGAACGTATCCGCCAAATTGTTCTATCGCTGCGTAATTTCTCCCGTTTAGATGAATCCGAAATCAAACCAGTAGATATTCACGAAGGTATTGATAGCACGCTGTTAATTTTACAGCATCGGCTCAAAAATAGTAGCAAAAATGCAGAGATTTCAATCATTAAAGAATACAGTCAAATGCCTTTAGTTAATTGTTATCCATCTGCTTTAAACCAGGTATTCATGAATATACTCAGTAATGCCATTGATGCCCTAAAAGAATTAGATGTAAATCAAAAACCCACCATCACAATTCGTACTCAAATACAAGAGCAAAAATATATTTCTATCCAGATTATCGACAACGGGATGGGGATGAGTGAATCAGTACGAAATAAGATATTTGAACCATTTTTTACTACGAAACCTGTAGGTAGTGGCACAGGTTTAGGATTGTCAATTAGCTATTCAATTGTCGTAGAACAACATGGAGGTCAGTTAAACTGTATTTCGGCTCCAGGAAAGGGTACAGAATTTATCATTAAAATACCAGTGTAAATTGATTTGCATATCTGGGAATAGGGGTAAAGCAAGGCTATTTCATTCTAGACATAAACCGCCCTACACTTCAGTGTAGAGCTAATAGCTAAAGTCAGTTTTAACGGACTATAAGGTAACTGCAAGAAATAAATTATGCAATTTTGTGGGGTGGGCATCTTGCCCGCCCAGTCTATGTGGCGGACAAGATGCCATTAGTGTCAACTTAAGGTTAAAACCCATTTGTCAACGATGGGTTTTGTTAGGAATGAAGTATAAAGGTGAACTTTCTCTGACTTTTATACGCAAGCTGGGAGTGATGCTAATAAACAAAGCATTAATAGTCCCTGAAAAAGTTCGTTTTTTGTTCCTTTCAAACCGAATTTATCAGCATAAATGCTTATTGACATAGGAAGTTTGAGCTTAACTTGACACCTATGGCAAGATGCCCACCCCACAAGAGTTAATTGCAATACTGTTCGGTTAAGCATTTTTAACTTGAAATTGGGTTTGGGATAAAGGTTAAAGGTTTTTCTTTTCCCTTTTCCCCCGCCCCTTATCCCCAGAGGGGGCCCCACCTTCCCCTTTTCCCCTTAACCGAAAGGTATTGGAGTTAATTGGATATTTTTTTACTTGGAAGTTCCTAACCTTTTCTCAGCCGTCTTTAGACGATTTTCGCTATTAGACTCAGAATTCATTCTGAGGCGGGCTGTCTAATTGTGTCCCGCCTTAAGTTGATCCCCGTACTCATTTCTAATCATTCGCAACCCATCTATTAAGGAGATTTTTGGTTCCCATCCTAATAGCTGTTTCATCTTGTTATTACTAGCGCACTGATTGACAATCTCTAAATAGTTTACTCCTTCTTCAACCTCGATATATTTCTCACCTGGTTTGAAGATATTAATGATACTCTCTAGGATATCTCTTACCCTATATTCTTTACCACTGCTAATATTAAAGATTTCACCAATAATATTTGGCTTCGGCTCTAATAAGGCTTTAGCTACCACAATAATACCTTCAACAACATCTGAGATATGAATAAAATCTCGCGTATATTCATGACCGCTCTTTGTCAAACGTAATTCAGGAGTAAGACCATTTTGTAATCTTTGTATAGTACGTGGTACCAGACGTGAACTATTTCGGTCAAGACCCCCATAAATATTAGCAAAACGCACGATCGCTAATGGGATTTGATAAGTCAGATAATATGATTGCGATATCAAATCCGCACAGATTTTAGAGGTTTCATAGATATTTTTTGCCATCAAAGGTTCATCTTCAAGATAGGGTTTGATTTGGGTTGCATCCCTTCCATAGACCTTATCTGTTGTACTTAAAATCATAGAACATGAGTAAGTACTTTTTCGTATGGCTTCTAATAGAATATAGACTGCACGTATATTGTATTCACAAGTTTGAAGAGGGTTCTCAAAACACCATCCTTCAACTGCAACACCTGCCAGATGGATTACCAGATCAATCTGGCTTGTTAAAATTTTCTGAACCACCTCGTTATCAGGAATATCTAAAGAGCTAGTAATCAACTCATCATACCAATGATGATTAGGAGCTTTTACATCCGTTGCTATCAAATAAATATGAGGATAATCTGCTTTGATTTTTTTACATAACTCTGAACCTACATACCCACTAGCTCCAGTTACGAGCCACACTTTATTGCTTAAGATGTCTTTTGTCTGATCTGAAAACATATAAAGCCCGATATTTTTTCTGATGTAGATTTTGTTTGCTTATGCAGCATTTAGATGGAGAAGTAAAAGCCTAATCAGCTTTTTCCTAACTCCAGAAACAATGGGCGAATCGTGAGTTCACTGTCTCTGCTGTCAGTGAATGGCGAGTAAAATACTTTGCCATCGGACGGGTGAGTGTTAGTTCGCACCAAAAGACTCGCAAGGTTTTTGGGGTGTCTCTCAAGGCAATCAGATTGATGTAGCGATCGCGGTAAATCTATGAACGAGCGCTTACTTTGCCGGCTGATTTCTAAGGTCTTGCTCCTAGTAGTCTGTCAATAAATAATTGATGGATAAATACCTGTAGTGACGGCGATTTATCGCGTCTCTCTAACCGTCAAAATGAATTTGACAGACTACTAGCCGCACAAGGTAGTCCAAGCAGTCAATATGGTAGAGCAGTCTCTATGCCTAAAAGCTCTTCGGAGTAAAACAGCGGTTGTTTGAAAATTGATATCGCCTTTATCTATGGTTTTCTACCACTGACGAGAGAATAGTAACCGGAAGTTGGGGTGACTAATATATCTTCAAATCCACATTCTGTCAGCAGTTGATGAAGCTCATCACCTGTGAATTGCTTGCCCTCAGCCATCCAAACCATGCACATCGAAAATGAAGTTGCAACTAGAGGACTATCTTTACTATCTGACAGCAATATTTCATGAAGGTAGATATGACCTCCTTTTGGCAATGCTTCAAAGCTACTACGTGCCAACTGGAGACATCTTTCTCGCCCCCAGTCATGAAAGATATTACTAAATAAAATTGCATCGTAACCTTTAGGAAAGGGGTCTTTAAAGAAATCTGCTTCTAAAGTATCTATTTGTTCTTGGAGTCTAGCCGAAGAAATGTATTCTTCTGCTATCCTACAAACTACTGGCAGTTCTAAGACAGTGCAACGTATTTCTGGATAATGTTGAGCCAAGGCAAAACTAAAAGCACCAGAGCCACCACCCACATCAAGAAGACGTTTGACATCTGCAAAGTCTCCTGTTTTAGCAGCACATAAGGCGGGAGAGATTGTCTGGCTGTGCATGTGTCTGGTAAAGGCTTTGGCTTGTTCTGGGTCTATCTCGTGAGCTTCCCAAATATCTCGATCTTTGTAGATGGTAGACTTATCTTTTTGTAATGCCTCTAGCAGAGATGAATGAGATAGTGGATTAGTTCGCATTAAATGTAATATTCCACCCCAGTAGTAAGGGCTATTGGGAAGGAGGAAATTTCTCGACACATCAGTGATGTAAAACGTTCCTGAATGCTGAACCAGATAACCAATTGATGTCAGGACTCCCAAGAGTGCTTCAGTAGAACGGTTTCCTAAACAAAGGCTTTTCGCTACTTCAGCGGCCGTTGCCGGAGACTTTTCTAGTAGAGGAAATAGCCCTAGTTCATCTGCAACAGTAAGCGTAGGAAAATGGAAGATGGACATCCATGTATCCCATAGTAATCGGTCATCACAAGTTGCTGAAGGTAAATTTACTTGTTGAATATATGGTGACATACGCAGCAGGCTAAGTAGGTGGGCTGCATCAGTGATGGGTTGTTGAAGAGAAAGGCTAAGGGAACTGGACAGAAAAAATCATCCCATAGAGGATATCTGCCGAGATAACGGCAAAATGGAACACGCTATAAAATTATGTTAGGCAGATGCTTGGAAATCCTTGATTTTACGTTGTTTCAATATCAGATTGAGCGTGTCCTCTCTTGTGAAAACATCTCCTAAAACCGAATGTGTTTTGACTCTTTCTTTAATTAAATTAATAACCTAAAATTTAAAAGAAAGGATCAGTAATTATCTATTTATATAAGTACCAAAATATTAGAAACGGGACTTGAGTAGCAGGCGAGCCGAAAGCCGGGATAAGCTTGAAAGTCTTATTATACAAGGATTATATCCAGAACGAAGTTCATTGACACTCTGATTATCATCGAGTCACTACTCAACGAGAAAATCAGGATTGGGAGCAATGCGATTTTGTGAGGTGCTTAAAATTCAGGTGCTAAATCACCGTACCAATTGACACATCTACGTTTGGCTTACCAGCCATTGTTACAGTACCAGGTTTATTTTTAAATGTAAGTTTCTTCTGCCTTCTGAAGTCAACCAATAGGGCGATTTCCGGGATTGACTGCATGAATATATTCACTACCCGATCGCGGTCTTCCTCGTTTATAATAAGCTTCTTCTGGTTTACCCCATCCTAGCTGCAAAATCATTTCCAAAAAGCTAGAATTTTCCCACTTGCACAAACTTGCCCACTCTGTTCTTTGAACAATTCTCTCTACATCAGATGTGACAATTTGTTGGTGTTGCTTACTATTATTGAAACTCAAGTATAAGTCCATCCCGATAGTGACTTCATACCAAAATTCTACAATGGAGTTTTTAGCGGCTTTTAATATCTCTAAGTCACCATTGAGGGCAATTAACTCAGTATCTATTTCGGGATAATGCAAGCTTTTTCCTTTAACTGTCACTTCTCGCCAAATAATACCAGAAACTCGATTTTCTTTCTGATACTCGTGAATTGCAGTTTTGAAATCTTGATAGGCAGTGAACTGTTGCAACCCATCAGTGCTGATAAACTGGTCAATTACAGGATTGCCAGAGACTTTTATTTCTAACTTTAAGCGTTTTCCTTTGAGGCAAGCTTGGCGTTCGGCTGCCAAAATTTGAATTAGTTCCTGGGTGGTGTAAACCTTTGACATCAGAATACACTCTATTTAGTCATTGGTCATTGGTCATTAGTCATTAGTCAGTTGTTACGGACTTATAGACTATAAAATTAACTTTCTAATCATTATGCTTTGACATCGGCGGCAATGTAGTAACAGATATCACTAAAAATTAGGGCAGACCAATTTGGTCTACCCCATAAGTTATTTAGCTAACTCACTGCTAAACTCATTAAAGGCTCGCCGTTTTAGCTGTGCTGTTTCAGTGCGTGGTAATAAATCAAAGATTTTGCGAAATTGATCGTCTATCTCTTCAAAAGGGACTTGACCCTTTTTATTCAAAACGACCTCACCTGATTTATTTAACACCAGGACTTGAGGAACAGCCCCAGAATAGTAATATCCCACCTCTGTAGGATCGTAGGTCTCTTTAAGGGGGATAGTATCTACATTAATCGGCATAATCTCTGCTACCCGACCATAGAATTCCTGTACCCGTGAAATGGAAATGGCATATCTTTTGGAATCGCTACTATCATCCAGATAAAAAGCCAAAAATACGGGTTTATGTTCCGCTAAAGTCTGTGCGAGTGTTTGTCTGGGAGGAACCAAGGAGCCATTGCCAGCATAAACGACAAAGATGTTGCCGTCATATAAATCATTATTAAGACCAGCAGATGCAGGCTGCATACTTATAATGAAAAGACTTGCAAGCAACAACAGGCCTTTGGACAACCACCTTCGCCAGCCAGTAATTTGTTTATGTAAAAAAAGAAACTTTGTGCTATTCATCAAAAGGAACCTTGCAAGCTACTACTTGTCGTGAGTTTGTACTGAATTCGGCAAACTGGGTTGGATATGTAATTACGCCCACGCACTATTTTTTAAGATAACGCCTACTGAGATTATCTCTCGCAAGTGGTTGGTACTGCTATGCGGAAGTCAAAACAAAGGCGAAGTAGTACAACAATCTAAAATTCAAAATTGGTATGGCTGGCTTTTTCAGCTAGGATTCGCTAAACTCACAAGATTAAATTTGCACTTTTAATTAGCAACTGCCAGAAGACTAGGGTACAGATGTGGGAAACAAAATACAATTCATAGATAGGCTGCGATTGGGTTTCGCGGTGTCAGTGGCAAAGAGTGTGACGTTTATTGTGCGATCGCTCCGTCTCGGTGCTGCTAGTGTATTACCAGGCTCGATTGCTCGTCGCATTGAACCCCGCCTTTTACAATTATTGAGTCAGCAAGTTAAAAACGGGGTGATTTTAATTGCTGGTACTAACGGTAAAACTACTACAGCGCTGCTTTTATGCACAATACTAGAACGCAAGGGTTTTCGTGTAACTCATAATTCTACAGGTGCAAATCTGGAAAATGGCTTGATGACGGCGCTGTTAGAAAGCACCAATTTACTAGGTACGCTAAATACTGATTACGCCATTTTGGAAGTTGACGAAAATATTGTACCAAGAGTACTAGCGCCACTCCAACCGCGAATCATTCTCTGTTTAAATTTGTTCCGCGACCAACTCGATAGGTACGGGGAAGTAGATACAATCAGTAAGCGTTGGACAAAAGTTATTTCTACACTACCAGCAGAAACGGTGGTAATTCCTAATGCTGATGACCCAACTTTATCTAACCTCGGTCAGCAGTTACCCCAACGGGTGTTATTCTTTGGCTTGAATGAACCAGAACATTATCTAGAAGCAATTCCTCACGCTGTTGATTCTATCTATTGCCCCAAATGCGGACATTCTCTAGATTACAAAGGTGTTTATTTGTCTCATTTGGGAGATTTCACTTGTCCTAAGTGTGGTTTTACAAAAAGTAAACCTACTCTCGAAAGTAATGAATGGTCACAAATTCTAGTTGGTTTGTACAACAAATATAATACTTTGGCGGCTGCAACTGCGGCTATTGAGTTAGGAGTTGATGAAGTAACAATTAGAGATACTATTAACAATTTCCAAGCTGCTTTTGGCCGTGCGGAAGATTTAGTAATTAATGGTAAACGAGTGCGGATATTGTTATCAAAAAACCCTGTGGGAACGAATGAAACTATTCGCGTAGTTACTCAAAGCACAGATAAAACCACACTGCTGGTATTGAACGATCGCACGCCCGATGGCACTGATGTATCCTGGATTTGGGACGTGGATACCGAGAAATTAGTCGAACGCGGCGGGACTTTAGTAGTGAGTGGCGATCGCGTCTACGATATGGCACTACGTCTACGTTATAGCCAAAAGTCCCTTGAGAGCAACTTAAATTTAATAGTCGAAGAAGATTTGCGACAAGCGATCGCTACTGCATTAGAGCATACACCAGAGAATGAAACTTTGCATATTCTGCCAACCTACTCAGCCATGCTAGAAGTGCGAGAAGTTCTGACTGGTCGGAAAATTCTTTAAATTTGTCATTTGTTATTGGTCATTTGTCATTTGTAATCGTCCCATTCCCTAAATTTATGACTTCTCAAAATTTAGAATTAACAATTGGTTGGCTTTATCCGACGCTGATGAGTACTTATGGCGATCGCGGTAATGTAATTACTATAGAGCGTCGCGCCCAGTGGCGGGGATACGATGTGAAAGTGTTACCCCTAGATCAAAATTCCACAGCCGCAGATATTAAAACTGTAGATGTAATCGTTGGTGGTGGCGCACAAGATCGTCAGCAAGAAATTGTCATGCGTGATTTGCAGGGTGCAAAAGCTGACGCGATGCGCGAAAAAATCGAAAATGGCACACCAGGAGTATTTACCTGTGGTTCACCCCAATTACTGGGACATTATTATGAACCAGGCTTGGGACAACGAATTGATGGTTTGGGAATACTCGATTTAGTTTCTGTGCATCCTGGTGAAAATACTAAGCGCTGTATTGGCAACTTGGTAATTGAAGTGACAGCCTCACGTCTAGCGCGAGATTTAAAAGAGATGACGGGTAGCACACCTTATTTAGTAGGCTTTGAAAATCACGGCGGACGCACCAAACTTGGAAAAGTGGAAGCTTTGGGACGAGTGGTATACGGTTTGGGAAATAATGGTGAAGATGGGACAGAAGGAGCATTTTATCAGAATGCGATCGCTACTTATTCTCACGGCCCTTTATTACCGAAAAATCCTTTTGTCGCCGATTGGTTAATTCAAACAGCGCTGCGGCTAAAGTATCAGCAGGAAATTACCTTAAAACCTTTTGACGATAGCCTCGCTGCACAAGCAAGAGAAGCGATGTTTAAGCGATTGAAAGTGAGTTTACCAAATGCTGCGGCGGCGAAAGTTTAACCTAAGTTCGCTGATTAAGCCTCTCTCCGTTTCGGGGAGAGGTTTGGAGAGGGGTCAAATTTGACATAAAGAGGGCAAAGTATGACTCAAGCCTTAACCAAACAAGTAACATTTGATGAATTTATCGCCTGGTATCCCGAATCTTCAGACAGGCATTATGAACTACATGATGGGGTAATTGTTGAAATGCCTAAGCCAAGAGGGAAGCACTCAGAGATAGCCGGGTTTATCAATGGTTCTTTGTTTATTGAAATCACCCGTTTGTCCATCCCTTGGTTTATCCCTAAAGAATGCGTCATCAAATCAGTTAACACTGATTCAGGTTATGAACCAGATGTTATCGTTCTTGATAGACAAGCTGTTATGGATGAACCTCGTTGGAAAAAAGAATCTATCATCACGCGGGGTAGTTCCGTCAAGTTGGTTGTAGAAGTTGTTTCAACTAACTGGAGCGATGATTATGCTTTGAAGCTAGAAGATTACGAGTCTTTGGGTATTCCTGAATATTGGATTGTAGACTATCTAGGTTTAGGTGGTAGGCGGTTTATTGGCAATCCGAAACAACCAACTATCTCGATTTACCAATTAATTGAAGGTGAGTATCAAGTTAGGCAATTTAGGGGAAATGAGCGCATTCAGTCGCTAGCATTCCCAGATTTAAATTTAACTGCTGAACAGATTTTTCGGGCTGGAGAAGTAGTGTAATTTAGGTGGCTAAGGTTTAAATTTTATCTGACTTTAAAGCAAGAGGAAAGTATGACTCAAACCTTACGCAAACTAGTAACATTTGATGAATTTATTGTTTGGTATCCAGAAAACTCACAACGACGCTATGAACTGCATGACGGAGTAATTGTTGAAATGGCTCCTCCCACAGGTGAACATGAACAAATTGTTGGATTTTTAGTTGGGGAAATAGTTACAGAATACAAACGTTTAAAACTACCTTATTTCATCCCGAAAACAGCATTCATTAAACCGATTCAGAGCGAAGCAGCTTACTCACCAGATGTACTGTTGTTGAATAACTCTAATTTAGTAAATGAATCTCTGTGGAAAAAAGAATCTACTGTAAGCCAAGCCGCATCAATTCCTTTAGTAATAGAAGTGGTCACTACCAACTGGCGCGACGACTATTTTACCAAAGCAGGTAAATACGAAGAGGTCGGAATACCTGAATACTGGATTGTAGACTATTTAGGTTTAGGTGGTAGGCGGTTTATTGGCAATCCTAAACAACCAACTATCTCGATTTACCAATTAATTGAAGGTGAGTATCAAGTTAGGCAATTTCGGGGAAGCGATCGCATTCAGTCGCCAGCGTTCCCAGAGTTGAATTTAACTGCTGAACAGATTTTTCGGGCTGGAGAAGTCGCGTAAAAAACGGCTAAACAAGTAAAAGAACCATCAAAGACTCGTCCGCGAGTATCAAAGACTCATTCACGAGTATCAAAGGCTCGTCCGCGAGTATCAAAGACTCGTCCGCGAGTGTCAAAGACTCATTCACGAGTATCAAAGGCTCGTCCGCGAGTATCAAAGACTCGTCCACGAGTATCAAAGACTCATCCACGAATATCAAAGACTCGTCCGCGAGTATCAAAGACTCATCCGCGAGTATCAAAGACTCATCCGCGAGTATCAAAGACTCATTCACGAGTATCGAAGACTCGTTTAGAAGTCAATTAAAGCTATTGGTAATGATAAATTATTTTTAGATTCAGTAAAAATTCTTAGCGATCGCGTAGTCTTACACAGGATAGTAGATTGCTTTGATATCTTGCAGCATTCTTAATTAGTAACTGCGATCGCCTGAAACTCGAAGTTCTAGGAACCAATAGCCAAAGTCACTCAAGTGGACTAAAACCTAAGTCTGGAAAAAATTTAGTCCTCTTAAGAGGACTTTCGCTATCAGCCATAGGTTTCTAACCTGTGGCGGTTGTTGGGATTAGTGCAAAATATTAGTGGTTGCGATATTGTCCAGCAAATCAGGGGCATTACATATAACTTTCGTTAACAGGTGAACCTCAGTATGGCAAACACGCCTCAACGTTTCCTTGAAAAAATCCGAGAAGCGAAAAAGAAACGGCTTAAAGAATTAGATTTAAGCAATCATCTGGGTACTCATAACAAGGAAAAATTAACAGAGGTTCCTGCTGAGGTGTTTGAACTGGAATGGTTGGAGGTTTTGAATTTAAGCGGCAACGGATTAAGGACACTGCCAGAAACGATCGCCCGCCTGCCACAACTCACTTTCCTGGATTTAAGCGGCAACCAATTAACGACACTGCCAGAAGCGATCGCCAGTCTCCAACAACTCACCACCCTGGATTTAAGCCGCAACCAATTAACGGAGTTGCCAGAAGCGATCGCCAGTTTCCAACAACTCACCACCCTGTATTTAAACCGCAACCAATTAACGGAGTTGCCAGAAGCGATCGCCAGTCTCCAACAACTCACCACCCTGCATTTAAGCGAGAACCAATTAACGGAGTTGCCAGAAGCGATCGCCAGTCTCCAACAACTCACCACCCTGTATTTAAACCGCAACCAATTAACGGAGTTGCCAGAAGCGATTGCTAGTCTGCAAAAACTCACTTTCCTGAAGTTAAGCGAGAACCAATTAACGGAGTTGCCAGAAGCGATTGCTAGTCTGCAAAAACTCACTTTCCTGAAGTTAAGCGAGAACCAATTAACGGAGTTGCCAGAAGCGATCACCCGCCTGCAACAACTCACTTCCCTGGATTTAAGCGGCAACCAATTAACGACACTGCCAGAAGCGATCGCCAATCTGCAACAACTCACTTCCCTGGATTTAAGCGACAATCCTATTGAAAAGCCGCCGCCAGAAATTGTTGAACAAGGTATTGAGGCAATTAGGGATTATTTTCGACAACTGCAAGTAGAAGGCACAGATTATCTATACGAGGCAAAGTTACTAATTGTTGGCGAAGGAGGAGCAGGGAAGACAACACTGGCAAAGAAAATTGAAGACCAAAATTATCAACTTCGAGAGGAAGACTCTACGCAGGGAATTGAGGTTATCCAGTGGGGTTTCCCAATGGACAATGGGCGAGAGTTTCGAGTCAACATCTGGGATTTTGGTGGACAAGAGATTTACCATGCTACTCACCAGTTTTTCCTTACTAAGCGTTCTCTCTACGTTTTAGTAGCAGATACCCGCAAGGAAGACACGGATTTTTATTACTGGTTGAATGTAGTAGAACTGTTGAGCGATAACAGTCCGTTGCTAATCATCAAAAATGATAAACAAAACCGCCACCGAGAAATCAATGAACGTGAATTACGGGGGCAGTTTACTAATTTGAAGGAGACTTTACCAACAAACCTTGCTACCAACAGGGGTTTAGAACAAGTTTTACAACAAATCAAGCATTACGTTAAAAACCTGCCCCATATTGGCAGTCCCCTCCCAAAAACCTGGGTTAAAGTCCGCGAAGCTTTGGAGAGTGACAAACGCAATTACATCGGTTTAGATGAATACCTGAACATCTGCCAAAGAAATGGGTTCACCCAAAGAAATGACAAGTTGCAGTTGAGCAGCTATCTGCACGATTTGGGAGTATGCTTGCACTTCCAGGAAGATCCACTTTTGAACAAGACTGTCATCCTCAAACCCAAGTGGGGAACTGATGCAGTCTACAAAGTGCTGGATAATGAAAAGGTGATTCTCAACCTGGGCAATTTCAGCCGGTCTGACTTGGCAAACATCTGGTGTGAAGACGAATACGCCACGATGCATGATGAACTCTTGCGCTTGATGATCAACTTCAAGCTGTGCTACGAAATTCCTAGAAGCCAAGGAAAGTATATTGCCCCACAACTGCTATCTGCTAACCAATCCTCATATAACTGGGATGAAACCAACAACCTGATTCTGCGTTACACCTACGAGTTCATGCCCAAGGGCATCATCACCCAGTTCATCGTTGCCATGCATGAGTTAATGAATGAACAACAATGTGTCTGGAAAAGCGGCGTTGTTCTCAGCAAAGACCAGACAAAGGCAGAGGTGATTGAATATTACGGTAAGCGGGAGATTAAGATTCGAGTTTCAGGTCGTCATAAAAGAGATTTGATGACCATAGTTACACATGAACTCGATAAAATTCATGACTCATACAAGCGACTAAAGTACAACAAGTTAATTCCCTGTAATTGTGTGACTTGCAAAGATAACCAAGAGCCACACTTTTATTTATTTGAGGAATTGCGACAGTTTATCGCCGATAAGCAAGACGAGATTCAATGTCGCAAAAAACCCTACAAAATGGTGAATGTCTTGGGCTTAATTGATGATGTAATGGACAAACACCAATTTATTCAGCAAGAAGAAATCAGAGTAAGCGGAGATAATTATTATATAAACGCTAAAGAAGTTCAAATTAAAAAAGGGAATAATATTATGTCTAATCAATCTCCGCAAGAAGAAAAGCCAAAGTCAGAAGATGTTAAACTTCCGTTTGCTTTTCGCAATGGAATGTTCTATTTATTTGTATTTGTAGTTGTATTTTGTTTAATTGCATTCTTTGGTGGTTCGCTACCATTTCATTATCTAGCTTTAGCAATTATTGGTACAGCAATATTTATTGTTTTAATTGGAGTTTTGCAACTTCGGCAAGATGACCGTCTTTCTGAAAAATCTTTTGTAGATTTAACAAAAATGGTACTGGAACAGTTGCCTTTAATTAGTAATATTATTAAGCAGTTTCAAGGCAACAAATAAAAGCCTCGGCGAATGGAATTCGCGGCTATACAAACAAAGTCCGCCTGCGCGGACTAAGAAAAAATTGAGGGTTTGAAACCCACGGAGGTGGGTTTTGTCTGTGTAGACGCGGTTTCTAATCGCCTGGTATTAAATTAGACTTTTTAAACACCCTAAGAGGCTGTTTATTAAACAAAAAAGTGGTTCTGCAATCAGCAGAACCACTAAAGCTTTCGTTAACTTATAACAAGTTAACGAACTGCTCCTTGATAAGAAGCAGTATCAATTGGTTTCATTAGATATAGCCGCAATAACTGCCAGCCATTGGAAATGTAAAGCGGTAGTTTTTGGAAGAATTGCAGGAATTTGGGAGTGTTGGAATTAGCGATCGCACCCAGTTTTTCATTATTACTGATACAAACGTCCAAGCGCTCATAAAACTCTGGATTCTCTACATCCAGCATCAGCGGGAATACCCTACCTGCATTCTCGTTGGTCTTCTGAATTACATGGATATCGTATTCTCGTGCATCCAGCCCAAGGGTGGCATAAAAGTCCTTTCGTTGGATGTCATTGAGATACATGGTCGCAAACACCGACAACAGGAAGAACCGACTCCACAGCCGTGCTTTCCAATCATTCAACATTTGCGGCTGAGATTTCATGATCGCATCAAAGAAATCACCGTGACGGTTTTCATCTTGACACCAGTTTTCAAAGAACCGGAAGATTGGATAAACCCGGTCTTCGGGATGTGTTTCTAAATGGCGATAAATGGTGATGTAGCGCCAATAACCAATTTTCTCAGAAAGATAAGTGGCGTAGAAGATGAATTTCGGTTTGAAGAAAGTATAACTGCGGCTCTTAGTCAAAAACCCTAAATCTAGGGATAGATTAAAGTCCGACAAAGCTTTGTTCAAAAAGCCAGCGTGACGTGCTTCATCCCGTGACATCAGGTTAAAACATTCTGCCAAAACGGGGCTTTTGCCTTTTAAGCGACGACCAAGTTCTTTATACAGCAAAAAGCCGGAAAACTCTGCCGTACAAGAACGTTCTAGAAATTCAACGAACAACTTGCGAGTTTCCCCGTCAATATGATCCCAGGATTGTTCAAACTCGGCATCGCGAACAAAGTGGTGGCGGTTGTAGTCAGTGCGGAACTCTTCGAGAATGGCTTGTAACTCGTCTTCGTTGACGGAGATATCCATCCGTGCCATTTCATCAAAATCGGTAGTATAAAACCGAGGTGTTAACAGGGTTTCTTTTGCCGGGACTTTAATCCCTGGCCGGATTTCTTCAAAGCCTGGTTTTTTGAGGGAATCTACCATGTCTTGATTGCTCTTTCGTCTTTATTATCTTAAGTAGACCTTTCGGGTGACGCTCCTGCGTCTCTACCGCTACGTTAACGGTAGTTCCTCATGGGGGAAACCCTTTTGGCGCTAGCCTCTCCCTTTGGGAGAAGACCGGACTGCCTTACCAGAAAGCCAAGGGTAATTGCTCTGGCAAACCGTAACAGCCCATAATAATCCAATTGTATAAAGTTCAGTCTACCAAGGTGCGGGTTAGAAACTTATAAGCAAAACATTAAGAGTTGCAACAATAATTCAATGTTTGAGGGATCAATAATCGCAGATTGGTAGTTAAGCAAAGGTAGTTTTAGCGATCGCCATTGTTTCGATTCCGTAAAGCAACACGCAATTTTTGTATCTAAAAAACTATAAATCCAGTAATTTACCGTGGTTATTACTACAATAAATTTATGGGGTTTGAGCGATTAATACGTTAGCGATCGTTAACTTATTAACAATCTTTCACTAGCATAATTACTTAAAAAATTAAAAATTAAGTAATATTTTACACTCTTTTCAGCGACTATAGACTAGTAGGTTAAATAGTAACCACCTACAAAACTTGTCAGAAAGGAACTGATCAAGATGTAAGTCTAGCTATCCATATTTAGTATAAAAAGTATGGGAAAACCATCTTAGACAACAAGAGCAAATCCAAAGGGTTGAAAACAAGATGAATCTTGAAAACAATCAGCGTAAAAGCCGACTTCTTGTTTCTTACATCTTGTGTGCAGCCGTCTTTTTAGGATTAGGAGGACTGCACCGTTTTTACAATGGCAAGATCGTAAGTGGTTTGTTCTGGCTGTTGACTGGTGGTGTGTTTGGTATAGGACAGCTTTTGGATTTGTTTATCATCCCTGAGATGGTTGACAAATACGAGCAGAAGTTGAGATTAAAAGTAGGTGTATCTCCCTTGGGTGTACCGTTAAATCAAGCAGTGGTCGCCTCTCAAGTCCATGAGCCAACAAGCAACAAACTCATGATTGAACTAGTTGAAACGGCAAAAAGCAAGGGTGATAACTTACTCCTCAAAGAACGTTATCGTGCGATTAAACAAATAGGGCAAGGTGGTTTTGGTAAAACCTTCTTAGCTGTAGATGAGGATAAACCTTCAAAACCATTATGTGTAATTAAACAATTTTATCCTCAAGCTCAAGGTACTGGCACTCTTGCAAAAGCCATAGAATTATTTAATCAAGAAGCGGTGCAGTTAGATTTATTAGGCAAACATCCCCAAATTCCTGAACTACTGGCATATTTTACCCAAGAAGACGAGCAGTATCTTGTACAAGAATTTATCGACGGGCAAAATTTAGCTCAAGAGTTAGCAGATAGAGGCACTTTTAGTGAAATGCAAATTTGGCAATTACTAAATGATTTATTACCAGTATTACAATTTTGTCATGCCAGAAAAGTAATTCACCGCGATATCAAGCCAGAAAATATTATTTTACCTAAAAGCGAAACCCAACGCAAATTAGTATTAGTAGATTTTGGCGCTGCTAAATCTGCCACTAACACCGCCTTAAATAGAACTGGTACAAGTATTGGTAGTCCTGAATATGTTGCACCTGAACAAATGAGAGGTAGGGCTGTTTTTGCCAGCGATATTTACAGTTTGGGTGCTACTTGCATTAATTTATTAACTGGGCGATCGCCCTTCGATTCTTATGATATTAATAACGATACTTGGGTTTGGCAGCAATACTTAAAAACTCCTGTTAGTCATAAGTTGAGTCGCATTCTTAACAAGATGCTAGAAAGTATTCCCATTCGACGTTATCAAACAGTAGATGAAGTTCTTAAAGACTTAAATAAACACTCATAATTTAATGCAAAATTTAGTTATTGATAACGACCCCAATGTTGGAGCCGTTACTTACCATTTCTAGGAACTTTAATTATTATTAGTCATTTGTCCTTAATCATTTGTCCTTTGTTAAAAACTAATGACTAATGACCCAATACTTTTCGGATAAACCCAATAATCTCTCTTTTGGTCTAGGAAAAGCTTACTGGGTTTGGGGTAAAGGTAAATTTAAACCCTTTCCCTTTCCCCTTTCCCCCTTAACCGAAAAGTATTGACTAATGACCAATGACTAATTTCTACCTAACCACTTTTGACCATCTAAGCGCTGAACTAAGCCAAATACCAACAAATCGAGGGTAATTCTGCGCTCATCGATTAAGAATGACTCAAGAGTGCTAGGTTTTTTGCCTTCATTACAGGAAAATCCTTTTTTCCCTTGAATATCTTCTTCAGGGAAATACAGATTAAACTGACGCTTACCAATTTCCGACCAACTGCCGATAATTTGCCAGCATTCTTCGGCGGATTCAAAGCCAGTGATAGGCACTTTCTGCTTGGCAAAAGACACCTGTAAATCTTGCACACCTTTTTGAGCGATCGCTTTTTGTAAAGCTGGCAAGTAGTCTTGCTCAATGAACTGTACAAATGGCTTATCTTCAACAGATGGGGCTTTTTCTTTTTTGGCGGCTTTAGCGGCGGCTGGTTTTTCTTCCGTTGCGTCAGCTGCGGGTTTTTCGCCTACTGCGGCGGCGGGTTTTTCTCGCTTGGGTGGTTTAGCAGCATTAGGATTATCTTCGGGGTTTGCGGCTTTAGGATCTGGCGCGTTGGCAGTAGGAATATCTGTGGCTTCGGGTGAGTCTGTAGTAGGAACTTGCTTGTCAGCAGTGTTGGGAGCTACTTCTCCCGCTTGATTGTGATTGGTTGGGTCTGCCATTGCTCAGGTCAATCCTTTAATCTAGCTTTGGGAGCGATCGCTCACCTTGATGTATCGGGTATTTTTATTTTGACATACTAGTACCGCAAGGCGGAATTCAAAATGACGCTCTTTACAAGATGCTGCGCGTACCAAGATTCCCAGATCCCCAACTTCTTGAAGGATACGGGGATCTAGCAGCCCAATAAAATGAACTTGACGGTTAGACGCGATAAATCGCCGTCTCTACAAATTCAATTTTGGATTTGCATTTTTAGATATTCAATCCAAAATCTAAAATTCTTCCGCCTCCTTCAAATCCCCTTGAATCCCATACCAGCTTCTACCTGTTGCTGTGCTGGAGTAGAATTCACTTTGCTAGAAGTCTGACGCCAAGTGCCAACTTGGCTCAAGAATATACCTACTAAAATCAAGCTGCCGCCAATATATTGAGCGAAGTTAGGGGCTTCACCCAAAATTAAATAGGCTGCTAGGATGCCCACAATTGGCCCAAATGAGCTAACCAAGGAAGCCGTAGATACAGTGGAAGTTTTCAAGCCTTTAATCCAAAAAGACTGACCTAATACCACAATCAACCCGCCATAGAGAAACATCCATTGCCACAAGAACGGTGAGAGGACATCAGCAAAATGATCCCTGCCATAGAGGAATAAAGCAATGAAGAAAAAGATTACGGTTCCTAATGCAGTCCGAAAAATACTATAGATTCCCAAAGGAATCTGCGAAAGGTGTTTCTTGCTAATAATTGTGGAAGCAGCTACAGCAATAGATCCTGCTGCTGCCAAAAGTTCCCCTATGCCTAAACCGAAACCTCCCATGTTCATCATGGTTTCTGTCGGAGGCTGAAGGATAATAGTTAGGATAACGCCGATAAAGGCTGCGATCGCACCGATAAATTCCCAAATATTTACCCGTTCTCTCAATAACCAAACTGATAAAGCCAGAGTTAGAGGCGGTTCCAAGCGTCCTACCAAAATAACATTGTTTACTCCTGTAAGTGCCAATGCCTGGAAAATTAAGCCAGGGGCTAACGCTCCTGATAAAATAGCCACTATCGTTAGACTTACCCAATCTTTCCTTGAGAATTGTTTCAAAGTAGCTTTGTTCCACTGCCGCCCATAGATAAGGATCAGAAGTATCAAGGCGCAAAGATTTCCCACAAATAAAACATTACATAAAGAAATCGGATTGCGTAGCTTGCCGCTGTACGCATTGCCGATAAGATGTTGGGCACCAATTTCTGTTAACTTCCGAGTAACTGCGCCAGATGCTCCAAAAATTAGCATTGCTAGCCAGAGATATGTTTGTCCTGAAATTCTATGGATTAGGCGATGTGGTTTTTTGGGTCTAGTCACAATAACATTACTGCAATAAAAGCATTGCTCATTATCTTAAGTTGCCCTCATACAGTTTTAAATGAGGTTTCGTTGAGAAAACACTTAAATTATGCTGTGACTTGGAATGACTATGATTATCTGAGAAAATGCTGAGAATTAACTAAATTTTCTCAAGGGATAAATTCATGAAAATAATGGCTTAGTTTCAATAAGCTCTCACTGCCACCTGAGATGCTGAGGATGTTCAGGATAAAACAGAGAAGAGAAGTAACAAATGAAACTCGCACCCTTTCTTACAAGTATAGCGTTGGTTGGTTTTTTCACAGTTTGGGATGTACCCTTAAAAGCAATCAATCCTTCATTAGTGCAGGCATCAGCAGCCGAAGAATTATCTGTAACGCAGAAACTAGACTTGCTGACTAAGAGTAAGGGTCAGATTGGTAGTGGCGATCAACTACGTCGTTTCTTTTTTGGTGACTTGGAGCCAATCGGTATCCAAGTGGGTGGTGCAGGTCATGTAGTTAACCTTTATAACAAAGCCAATGATGTCACATTCGCTTACTGTTCACATTACGATGTGATTGTTGCTATTAAGAAAGGTAAGGTGACTAAGTTTGAACCCAGTGAAGTGAAGTAACTTATTGAGGACGTTGAGTGCAAAAACTCAGCAATCATGAATATGTCCAAAGATTAGTAGAATATCTAACCAGCAAAAGGAGCAGAGTTTTCCCTTAATGTCCTCATAAACTACTACCTTTGAAAATAGTCTTCTGGAAATTTTGTGAACAAGGGGGATGAGTCTTTTTTCCCTTTGTTCTCTTGTATATGTTGAGAGTCTTATGGAAAAGGGATGGTGCGATCGCGTGCTTTATCATAATGCATAATCCTAAAATTAACAATATTTTTTATACTCTTTTATCATAGCTTTCTGATATATTTAACATCATATTTGTGAGGCTATCAAAAATTATTTTTGGTTCTCCATCTTCAATTGATTGTAGATATATTTCTGAAATAAATGCAAAATATTCATGTTTACAAGCAACAATTATATATAACTGAGGGTCATGATAAAAAATAGGGAACCAGTCTGATTTCCAAATATCAGCATTAACAATTTCTACTTGTAATTCATTTTCTTCTTTATTTAATTCTGGAATAATCAATCCATTTGTCATATCAACCATTTCAGCTAATTCTTCATATAAATCTTTATCCCACTCATAATCAAGTTCAGGATCATCCCACAACCCTATTAGCTGGTTGTATTCATCAATTGCATCTTCTAGGGAAAGAAAAGTGTATCCATGAAAAAACTGCGCTATTTTTTCTCCTTTAAGTATACACATACCATTCCGCCATTGGTAGAGTTCATAAACTTCTTTTGGCAAGCGAAAGGGCAAGTTTTTAACTTTTTCTTCAATTTCTTCATAAGCCAATCCTGGTTGCAGAGAATAAGCATAAGAAGGTTTATTTTGCTGTAACCAATTTAGAATTATGTCTAAAGCATCTGTTAACTGTGACATAGATCCAGAGATTTTTACTTTTATAAACAGTTGTCTCTAGCTTAACTTTGCTTATGGTTCTTAGGTAAAGAGAATATAACTAGCAAGAAGCTAACAACGCGAATGAGAGGAACAATTAAAAATGTGAAGATTAGAAGTGTGCGATCACGTGGTTTATCAGGATGTATAATTTCTTGTTTAAGAACTCCATTGATGTATCGGCGCTCTATTTTAGTCATAACACACTTATATTGATACTCAACTTCAAATTTTTCATTTACCTCGTGGTCATTCAACCAATTTTCATCACGTATATAACTATAAAAACCTTCCATTTTATAGCTAGATGTCATCCTACGAAAAGCTTTACCTTGAAAGTAACTGCTTAATTATTTTGTATTTTCTTCAGCACCTATAATAGCAAAACCTTCATTTTCAAAATCAAAGATAGAAAACCACCCAAATGGTAATGATAAACCAAAATTTTTTGATATTTCTTTCTCTAACTGTAATGCTTCTTCTAATGGAATAAATCGATAATAAGAGAAAAACTCGCTATTGTCATCAATCATGCCATTCCGCCATTGGTAAAGTTCATAAACTTCTTTTGGCAAGCGAAAAGGTAAGTTTTTAACTTTTTCTTCAATTTCTTCATAAGCCAATCCTGGTTGCAGAGAATAAGCGTAAGAAGGTTTGTTTTGCTGCAACCAATTTAGAATTCTGTCTAAAGCATCTGTTAATAATGACATAGAACCAGAGATTTTTACTTTTATAAACAGTTGCCTCTAGATTAACTTCTCTTTATACTTAGGGTGCTATTAAAATAAAAACAACCGCTCCATAAAATAGCAGCTTTTGCAATTTTATTAAGCTTATTACTGCTGCCCTAACCAAGCTACTAAATCAGTAACTTCCGAAAAATCCAACAACGCTTCTCCCAAATTTTCTAACTGTTCAGCAGATAAATTACGAATCTGCTCAACTAATGATACATCAATATCACCAAAGCGCCGTTTAAGCTGACGACTAATCAATTTAAACGCTTCTTTTTGAACGATATCTTGATAAGTTACAGACTCTTTCATAATATCCTTATGCAAAAATGGCCGAACTAAATTTAATTTTTATCACAAATTTTTGATAGAAGTTATGCAAATAAATAAATGTTTCGTATCTTTTTACAAAAAAGCGATATAAAATAACCTAACATCCTGCGAGTATGTTTTATATCGCTATATCGCTTTTTTATCCAACTTACATTACTACTCTATATCAAAATAGATTTACATTTATTTTTTCAAATACAGTGTTTAATTACATTGTCATCTATCGACAAAAAATTATTTTTTAATCTAATGATTTGAGCTAATTGGTTTGGTGACCATTGTCCCCGAATCTGAAGCTTCTTTACTGGTTCCATCTGGTCTAGTTTTGCAATAGGGCAGTTCAACCACATACTATTTTGAACGAGAACGTTCATATCTTCTATTCCACCTAGCCAAAAAATTTCAGATGGATGATTTTGTAAAACAGAGGGGTGTTCCTTTATTTGATTCTTTAGCGTTTCTACGAGTTTTTTAACACCCTGTATTATTACAGACTTTTTTATAAAATCCTACAGCAAAAATTTTATTTTAGTCCCTCTCTTGCTGTTCTAACCAAGCTACCAAATCAGCAACTTCGGAAAAATCAAGCAGTTCATCTCCCAAATTCTCTAACTGTTCAGCAGATAAATTCCGAACCTGCTCAATTAATGATTCATCAATATCACCAAAGCGCCGTCTAAGCTGACGACTAATCAATTTAAACGCTTCCTTTTGAACGATATCTTGATAAATTACAGACTCTTTCATAATATCCTCCCGTAAAAATTGCCGAACCAAATCCTTTTCAAACCGCAAACCTGCTAGAATTTCTACACAACCTGCGTCGCTTCTCCCTATCTGGAATTGTAGCGACTTGTTCAGCCACTTGTGCCAACAAAGTTTGTGGCAAGTCAGTTCGCGTCAAACTTGCTAAAGGTAACAGCGCCGGATTAGCTAAAAATAGTGTTGAATCTTGCTCCCAAAGACGAACAACCTGATATTGGTGAATCGTCGTATTATCCCGATATTCTTCGGTAAAAGCCATTTCGTTAGTAGTTTCCTGCAAAAAGATTAGCACTTGCACTACAGGACAACGGTATTGGCGCTTCAGTCTCACAGAATAATCGAGCATTCGGAAATTAAGCGCCGGATTAGATTTTGCCAAAGTTTGAAATTCAATGTGCAAAATTTGGTTAGCCGCTTGCAAAAATGTCACAGAATCCGCGCGAATTGGTTCAAGCGTGAGTTCCGTTTTTAAGACTTCAATTTCTTGCACGTCTACCCCAAGTAACCAACGCACAAAATCGGCTGGATACTGTTCAGCTAAATATTTACAAGCGTTGTCGTAACTCACCGTCTTCCTCTTCTCCTGACACAAAAAAACAGCCACCTCCATAAAGGAAGCAGCTATTTTACAAATTATGTAACTACAAAGTATTAGTAATCGAAGTCACCGCCGCCAGCACCAGCGCCAGCAGGAGCGCCATCTTTAGGTTCAGGCTTGTCAACTATAATACATTCGGTTGTCAACACCATACCAGCGATAGAAGCAGCGTTTTGCAGAGCAGAACGAGTCACTTTCGCAGGGTCAACAATACCAGCAGCTAACAAATCGACGAATTCGTTTGTCGCAGCATTGTAGCCAACGTTGAATTCTTTCTCTTTGACGCGTTCAGCGATCACAGCACCATTCTGACCGGCGTTTTCAGCAATCCGCTTCAGAGGTGCAGGTAAGGCGCGAACAACAATCAACGCACCAATCAACTCTTCATCTTTAAGATTGCTCTTTGCCCAAACTTCCAATTCAGGAGCAAGGTGAGCCAGAGTTGTACCACCGCCAGGAACGATACCTTCTTCCACAGCAGCTTTGGTAGCGTTGATAGCGTCTTCTAGGCGCAGCTTCTTGTCTTTCATTTCGGTTTCGGTCGCTGCACCAACTTTCACTACAGCAACACCACCAGAGAGTTTAGCAAGACGCTCTTGTAACTTCTCTTTGTCGTAAGAAGATTCGGTTTCATCGATTTGACGACGAATCTGTTCGACACGAGCCTTAACAGCAGCTTCGTTACCTTCGGCAACAATTGTGGTGCTGTCCTTGGTGATGGTGATTCGGCGAGCTTTACCCAGGCTATCGAGCTTGGTGTTATCTAGCTTCAAACCAGCATCTTCGGTAATTAGTTGACCACCAGTTAAAACAGCAATGTCTTCTAGTAGTGCTTTGCGGCGATCGCCAAAGCCAGGAGCTTTAACAGCAGCTACGTTTAGCACACCGCGCAAACGGTTTACTACCAAGGTTGCCAAAGCTTCTTTTTCAATATCTTCGGCGATAATCACCAAAGGACGACCAGCACGAGCTACTTGCTCTAACACTGGTACAAGGTCTTGTACCAAAGCGATTTTCTTATCGGTCAGCAGTATGAAAGGCTCATCAAAAACCGCTTCCATCCGCTCAGGGTCAGTAGCGAAATAAGGAGAGATGTAGCCTTTGTCAAAGCGCATCCCTTCAGTGATTTCCAACTCGGTGAACATAGATTTCCCTTCTTCTAGGGAAATTACGCCTTCCTTACCCACCTTGTCCATTGCTTGGGCAATCATCTGACCAACTTCTTCGTCATTACCAGCCGAGATCGCACCAACTTGGGCAATAGCTTTGGAATCTTCCACTGGACGGGCGTGTTCTTTGATTTTGTCTACCAAAAAGGCAGTAGCTTTGTCAATACCGCGCTTCAGTGAAATCGCATTAGCACCTGCTGCAACGTTCCGCAAGCCTTCTTTGACGATCGCATGAGCTAAAACGGTAGCAGTGGTAGTACCATCGCCCGCAGCATCATTGGTCTTGGAAGCAGCTTGACGAATCAAAGCTACGCCAGTGTTTTCAATATGATCTTCTAATTCAATTTCTTTGGCGATCGTTACACCGTCATTAACAATTTGCGGTGCGCCAAATTTCTTTTCTAGAACTACGTTACGACCTTTGGGGCCAAGGGTAACAGCTACAGCCTCAGCCAGAATGTCAATGCCTCGCTCCAGGGCGCGACGGGCGTTTTCGTTGTAGATAATGCGCTTTGCCATAGGTGTCTAAATCCAGGGATTAGGTCAATTTTTTCTTGAATTGGGTATTGGGCATGGAGCATGGGGCATTAGGCATTGGGCATTGTCTTTATTTTTGACATTGCCTGTTCCCTCTTCCCTATTCGCTGTTCCCAATTCCCGACTAGATAACAACTGCTAAAATATCTTTTTCAGAAAGCAGTACATATTCTTCTGTGCCGAGCTTGATGTCAGTGCCAGCGTACTTGGAGTACAACACCTTATCGCCGACTTTAATTTCCAATTCCTGACGGCTACCGTCTTCATTACGCTTGCCAGGGCCAAGGGCGACTACTTCCCCAACCTGGGGCTTTTCCTTGGCTGTGTCGGGCAAATACAGACCGCCTGCGGTCTTTTCCTCAGAGGCGTTCACTTTTACGAAAACGCGATCGCTTAGAGGTTTAACTGTAGAAACGCTTAGAGATAAAGCTGCCATAATTATTTTCTCCAGAGTTTAGCACTCTCAACTCCTGAGTGCTAATTTACCTAAAAGTGGCATCCAATGACAAGAATCCCTTGAGTACGGGTTCCCGAACTAGAGGGTCATAGATGTACTTAAGTATAAATGCTTAATTATTTCTACCTTTCAGGTTTTGTTCTGTAAGCTACGAAGAGAGTAGAGAGTGGGGAGCAGGGAAGAGGAAGCAGGGGAGCAGGGAGCAGAGGGAGAAAATATTACCTCATTATTTCCCTCATCCCCCCAGTCCCCAATCCCCAGTCCTCAGTCTCCAGTCCCCAATTTTCAAAGCTTGGAAAAGGGATCTGCTCGATGAGTAACAACACAGTGATCCAGTCCAGCCATCAAATCTCCAAAACCACTAAGCTTCTAGAACATAAGATCCTGAGTAATTATGTAGAAAGTTTAGAAATTGCAAAAAATCAGCAACACATTTTTATTTGTGCTGACCAGACAATTGTTAATTTCTACTCAAAACGAGCTAGTCTGGAATCCTGGGAATGCTTACAAAGCGACTTAAAGAGTTCAAACTCAATGAGCCGCGTACTAGAGTTATGCCATGTGCATCTTTAGAACAAAAGCTAACTGCTTGCGTGTTTCTTGTTCTAGACTCATAATGGTGGTTTACACTGATGGTGTCGCCAAGCAAACCCGGAAGTTACCTTGCGGATGATCCAAGAACACTGAATAGGCAATAAGGTGGTAAAAGAATATGCGTTTTTAATCCATCCTTTGCCAAAAACTTCCCTAGTTTCTTGTGAACTCCTCATAGAGGCTTAACAACCGAAGGATATGTTATGGCAGTAAGCTTAAAGAAAGTGCGGGTTGGTTTTAAGGTAGGGTCATCTTTAAGCCAATACTTAACTTGTAAGTCCGAAGGATTATTATTTTATCAGTGTTTTTTACCCCGCCCCTTTCAATGCGATATATAATAGCGCATTATAGATACTACTGCTATACGTATCCTTGCTGGACTTTTGCTATCGAGCTACCAGTCTATTGAAAATGCTCGGCATTTTTGAGACTTCGAGACAGCAAAGGCAAGTTAAGTAGGAAAAAGGACAACATCTCGAATAACCCACCATAGAGGATAAATATTCAAGACTTTGATGGACCGAAGCGCGACAAGTGCCACTGCTATGAAAGAGCCCAGCATGAAAGATCACAAACGACTTCTATTGATTGATGATGACCCTAACCTCATCTTGCTGGTGAAGGATTACTTAGAATTCCGGGGATACGAAGTCATCACCGCCGAAAATGGACGTGAAGCTCTGGAAATTTTAGAGCAAGATGTTCCAGACATGATCATCTGCGATGTGATGATGCCGGAAATGGACGGATATACTTTTGTGGAACAAGTCCGGCAAAACGAACGCACCAGCTGGATTCCGGTTCTTTTCCTTTCAGCTAAGGGACAAAGTGCAGACCGAGTTAAGGGTCTGAATAAAGGTGCTGATGTTTATATGGTCAAACCCTTTGAACCAGAAGAACTCGTAGCGCAAGTTGAATCCTCGCTGAAACAAACTATCCGTTGGAAAGAACACCAAGCTAAAGGAGGCGAAAACGGTTCCCGTATCCAGGTTCCCTTCGATGTGCAATTAACCCCAACCGAACTGAAAGTAGTCCAGTTTGTTGCTAGGGGTTTAGCTAACCGTGAAATTGCTGAAGAACTAAATGTTAGTCAGCGCACGGTTGAAAGCCATGTGTCCAATATGTTGGGCAAAACCAATCTCCACAACCGCACTGAATTAGCGCGGTGGGCGATTGAAAATCAAATGGCCTAAACTCAGTACCGAGTGTTGAGTGCTGAGTGCTGAGTGTTTTTAACTCAGCACTCATAACTCAGGACTCAGCACTCAATTTACCAACCATCTTCTTCAGGGCTGGATTGGTGCAAAACTTCTAAATCCAGTTCATCCAGGTAAGTTAGGGCGCTTTCAATTTGGGAAACAGTACCTCGCAGTTCCAGATCGAAGCAGCTATATTGTGGCACGTTTGCGCTTACCTGAGCATCAGCAATAATGACTGTGATGCCATAGTGAGAAACTAGTCGTGAAATGACTGGTTCCTCATGCAGGTCTTTAGGAATGCGAACCTGGATGCGAGTTTGGGTGCGTCTATTATCTAAAATATCAGTATTAAATTTTACTTGTTTATTTGGAATTGCCATTGTAGCTTCCTATTCGACTTCTTGGATAAGGGTTTAGCTTTGCACGATTTCTTTTAACACTAGCGTTACTCATCCCATGCACGCAAGCGGTAGCAAATGATTCATAATTCATCATTGAAGATTAGATGATATGAATTATGGGTTCCTATAAACAAGTGCGATCGCATTTAGGAGGATGTTTTAAAAGTTATGATTAATGTATCAAATATTTCTTTACCCCACCCTAACCCTCCCCTTATAAAGGCTACGGTGTACACATAAGTAGTATCTGAAAGGGTTTCAGGCGTTACAGACCCCTTAAATTGTCATTACGAGCGAAGCGAAGTAATCGCATAATCTCGTAGTTAAAGCGATTGCTTGTCTACGACACGCGCTTGCGTTCGTCGTTCCTCCTCTCTACGAGATGCACTCGCGTTCGCTGCGGACAGGCTTTCGGAGCGAACGCACAATCCTATTGCTAGATGACGAAACCAAGTACTAGGGGGGAATTTTAAGACTTGTGTGTACACCGTAGCTTATAAAGGGGAGGGAACCGTATTTTCTTGTTTACCACCAATATATCGGGGGGATTAATTCGATTAAAGTCACAGCTAACTACTTTTAAAACATCTTCTAATGGATTATAGATTTATTAACTTATAAGTTCATCTTTGTTGGAAGATAAATCAAGGTCTTGAAAGATAATTCTACGATTAAGTGTTAATTTAAGTGTCGCTTTTATGATTAACAGCTAATGCTATTGGAATTTCAATTGCAAATTCCGTTCCATAGCCAAATTCAGACTTTAGCTGAATATTTCCCTGATGTTTCTGAATAATTTGATGGCTAATTGCTAAACCTAATCCCGTTCCTTTGTTGATAGGTTTAGTTGTAAAAAAAGGATCAAATATCTTGCTTTGAATCTCCGCATTGATTCCATTACCGTTATCTCTGAATATAATTATCACTGTTTCTAATTCAGTTACTTCAGTTTTAATCACAATTTGTTTTTGGATCTGATTATCTAGCTCTAGTAAAGCATCAATGCCATTACTAAGAATATTCATGAATACTTGGTTTAGTTGTGCTGGATAACATTGAACTGGTGGGAGATTTCCATATCTTTTAATAATTTCAATTTTTGGGTGTAGCCGATGATTTAAAAGTAATAAAGTACTTTCAATACCTTCATGAATATTAACAGCTTTTTTCTCTGACTGATCGAGTCGAGAGAAGTTTCTTAGGGACAATACGATGTCACGAATCCGATCGGTTCCTATCCTCATGGATGAAAGAATTTTTGGCAAATCATCTACGATAAAATCAAGATTAAAATCACCAAACTCATCTTGCAATGCAAAATGTGATTCAGGATGTTTTTTTTGATATAGTTCAATTAAATTTAAAAGACAGTTAACATGGTTATTTAAGTGGTTAAAATTGCCATGAATAAAATTGACAGGATTATTGATTTCATGAGCTAAACCTGCTACCATCCGACCCAAGCTAGACATTTTCTCGGTCTGGATCAATTGAACTTGGGTAGTTTGCAATTCCTCTAAGGTATTTTTTAACTGTTGTGCTTGAAGTTGGGCAGTAGCAGTTGCAGTAGTAAGTGCTTTGAGGTTATTGTATGCTTTAGAATGATAACGGATACGGGCAATTAACTCAACTGCATCGGGTAACTTAATTAGGTAGTCATTTGCACCCTCAGTAAAGGCATCGGCTTTGAGCTTTGCTTCTTCTTTACTGGATAGCATGACGATCGGAATATCACGAGTTACTGGATGAGAGCGAAACCAACGCAGTAACATTAATCCATCGATATCTGGCATAATCATATCCAAGAAGATTACCGTTGGTTCTATGGCGATCGCATCTTGAATAGCTTTAGCTGGATTGCTTGTGTAATGAAGGGAAATATCTGTTTCTGTCGCAACCATCCGACGGAAGGCTTCGCTGATAATTACCTGATCGTCAATTAGCAAAAGTCTGACTGTGGATATTTTGGTATCCAGAATAAATGGCATAGCTTGTGGGGTTTGTGGTTCACTCCACTTTGGTGATAATTTTTCTGTCTTTTGAGATATTTGTAAGAGTGCTGTTTCTTGCGGGTTCATTTAGCACCTCTAAATAGGTCTTTGTTTTCAGGACTACAAACTAATAAGTTAAATGTACTAATTTGCAATTGTCGCAATTATATCTCAGTAATTCAGGATTTTGAAATACTTCGTAAAGGTGTTTTAAGCATTTGCTTTCAGGCATATATTTTGATAACAAGTATAATAAATTACTATTTTATTAAGTGTTTTGCCGTAAAACTGATACAGGCTGATGCGATCGCCTCAACTGGCAAAACCTCCACCGCAGCTTTTAATTCCACTGCTACTTTCGGCATACCATAAACAACGCAAGTTTTGCGGTCTTGAGCAATAGTATGCCAACCTGCTTCGCGCAATAGTTTTAAGCCTTGAGCGCCATCTCCACCCATCCCCGTCAGCAACGCCCCAACCCCCTTTCCAGTCCAATTTTTAGCCACACTTCTGAAGAAAACATCGACTGATGGACGATAGGAAAAATTTAGTGGTTCTTTGTCATAGCCAAGGGTGAGGTCGGGACGCATCACCAAATGATGATTTGTGCCAGCAACAAGAATTTTACCAGGCTGTGGTGAAGCGCCTGCGATCGCTAGTTGCACAGGCAAAGGAATTTGCTCATTCAACCAGGCGGCAAAACTTTGAACAAATTGGGCATCTATATGCTGAACAACTATTACAGCCGCAGGAAAGTCTTGGGGAAATTGGGAGAGAATAGTTGTCAATGCTTGGGGGCCACCAGTGGAAGCCCCGATCACAATTAGGGGTGGAAGTGATTTTGAGTGATGGACTGGTGGCGATCACCGATGTGAAGATTTGCCAATTAAGCGGGCGATCGCGGTAATTTTATTTAGTAGTCCATCATCACCTAAAATTGGCGTATTGATGGCATCCAAGGCTCCATAATCCATTGCTTCAAAAACCTTGGCTGCATAGCGATTAACGCTAGCTGTCACCATCACAATGGCGCAGGGAGATTGGCTCATGATATGCCGTGTCGCTTCTACTCCATCCATACTGGGCATTAGTACATCCATCAAAATCAGATCGGGAGTATCAGCCGCACATTTGCTCACAGCTTCCGCACCATCGTAAGCAACCCACGCCAGCTTGTAATCTGGTATTTTTACCACAATACGCCGTAGTGCCTCTACAGCCATGAACATATCGTTAGCGATCGCAATTCTCACAGGCTATACCATTTTGGATTTTGGATTTTGGATTTTGGATTTTCAAAGGTTTATTTCTAAATTTAAAGTTGACACAATAAATAGTTCGGTAAAGGCAATAGACGCGATAAATCGCCGTCTCTACAAAAGTTTGTATTGTATATTTTGGATCTATAATTTTCATCAAAAAAACCTTTAACATTTTCCTAAAATCTGATTCGGAATCAAAAATGCAAAACCCGAAAAGTATTGAATAGTATTGTCTGAGAATAAAGATTTTTAATCCAAAATCCAAAATCCAAAATCTAAAATTGGTTTATGCCTCTCCAATTAAATCAATCACCGCCTTTAACAGAGTGTCATCATGAAAGCTGCTCTTAGTTAAGTAGTAGTCTGCACCTGCTTCTAACCCTTGCAGTCGGTCTTCTTCCCGGTCTTTGTAAGAAACGATAATCACAGGTATTTGCTTCAACTTGGCATGAGTTTTTATCTGGCTGGTGAGTTCAAAGCCGTTCATCCGAGGCATATCAATATCTGTCACCACCAAGTCATAATCGCCGCTACGGATTGCATTCCAACCATCAATGCCATTAACTGCAACTTCAGCTTTGTAACCATTGTTTTCCAAAAGTTTGCGCTCCATTTCGCGCACAGTTATTGAATCATCTACTACTAATACTCGCTTGTAAGTTTTGGTAACTGCCTGATGAGCAGACTGATTTACCTGAGAAAGTTGTCCGCTGGAAAACACCTTCGCAATGGAACGGACTAAATCTTCAACATCGACAATCAAGACTGGAGAACCATCATCCATCAGGGCGGCGGCGCTAATGTTGGGGACTTTACCAAGGCGGGGATCTAAGGGTCGGACAACCAAATTGCACTCACCGAGAAACCGATCTACAACTAATCCGTAACGATTGAGGCGATCGCTAATTACAATCACTGATAGCGATTCTATATTCACCGCAGGCGAGGCTAACTCTAAAACTTGACTTGCTAAAATCAACTCCACAGGTTGATTATTTATGACGAAAAATGGACGATTTTCCGATACAGCAATCTTAGACTTGGATAATATCAACACCTGTTCAATGCGTGTCAGCCCAAAGGCATAGGGTTCGCCAGCAATTTCCACCAACAGGGTACGAATTACAGATAACGTTAGCGGTAACTGCAAATGAAAGGTCATACCCCTTCCCAACACAGAAACCGCCCGCAGCGTGCCGCCAACTTCCCGCACTGTGCTATGGGCTATATCCAAACCCACACCTCTACCCGAAATTTCGGTGACAGTTTGGGTTGTGGAGAAACCAGGCAAAAACAGGAATTCCATCAACTCAACTTCGGTAAGTTGGGCTGCCATTTCCGGGTTTGTCAGTTGTTTGCTGATGACAACTTGGCGCAAAAACTCGATATCGATTCCCCGCCCATCATCTGCAACGCTGATAAACAGCATTCCGGCGCGATGGGTAACTTCAATACGAATAATTCCTTCTTCTGGCTTTCCGGCTGCTAGACGTTCGTGGGGCGTTTCAATGCCATGATCGATCGCATTCCGCAGGATATGAGTCAACGGAGCTTCCAGACGTTCTAGAATATCTCGATCTACCAAAGTAGACTTACCAAAGATTTCCAGTTTCACCCGTTTACCCAATTGTCTAGCTAAGTCACGTACCATTCGCGGAAATCCCTGTCCGCCATCCGCAAAGGAACACATCCGGGTAGCAATAACTTCTTGATATAGTCGCTGGGCAAGGTTAGCAGAACGCTGAGAAAATTGTTCTAGTTCGTTTTGGCGATCGCTCATCATCTGGTAACATTCGTTAGCTTTTTGATGAGTTGCACTCAAGGTTTCCTTAATTTGCCGATCCAGATGATAGTTGCCCAATAAATCCTGTAGCTTCTCCAGCAGGTTGGATAATTCCCCTTGATTCTTTCTCAGCTTCAGCAAAGAGTTAGCAAATGGTTCTAATAAATTCGCCTCAACTAAAGACTCTCCAGCTAAACCCATCAAGCGATTCAGATTTTCAGTACTCATTCGCACCGCCCGATTTTGGGTAATGCCCAGTTCTTCTAATGGGGATGGGGAAATAAGGGTTGTCTGTTGGTTGTCTTCTAACTGCGCTGTTGTTACTAGGGGATGAATTTCTGTAGAGGTTGTTTCTGGAGTTAGGATATTAGCGATCGCACTCACCAACGATTGAATGCCGATATTTTCTAACATCTGCAAATTTGGGTTAGCTGTAAACGTTTCCGCTATACGCAGGAGGATATCTACCCCTTGCAACAATACATCAATGCGATCGGCAGTTAAGGTAACTTTTCCCTCTTGAGCCGCCACAAAGCAGTCTTCCATGACGTGGGCAAGGTTGACAACCGGATCGATTTGGACAATTCGGGCAGCGCCTTTGATGCAATGGGCTGCCCGCATTAAGGCTGCTAGTTCTGGTTGGGGATCTGGTTTCGTCTCCAGCGCCAACAGACAATCATTCAATACCACAACTTGGGTTTTTACTTCCATGTTGAATAAATCCAGCAAGGAAAGATTGCTGACATCAAATTCCTCTAACATCACAGCACCTTCCTAGCTAAGGTGGTGAATAACAATTCATCATCCAAATAGCTGACACTGTGCGAACACTCCATTTGCAATCCGCCAGGTTGCCAGTGAAATAATCCTTTTGTATAAGTTTGAGTCAGACTCTTAGGTGCATCTTGTAATTCATCCCGGTGAAATCGGTGTACTCCATAAAGTTCATCTACACCAAACACCCAAGTTTTATCTGCTTTTTCCAGCACCACCATACGCGAATACACCACTGGACTAAGCGTTTGTACTGCTGTATCGGCAGCTTCAAGATTCAACAAATCGCTCAAAGAGATACACAATCGCAATTCGCCTCGGATACTTACCAATCCCCGTAAGATTTGGTTGCTGCGATGCGGTATGGTATGAACCATACTCGCAGGAGAAATTTCTTTGAAGATTTGGGCAGAAAGTGCCAGCCATTCCCGTTGCAGACGAAAAATCACAACCGTCATTTGAGTTGTGCGTAAAGCATGGGATATCTGGGAATTTTCATTAGTTCTAGATTTAGCCAGTAACTCAGTCCACTGATGGCGATAATCTTCAGGTATGGAGCGCTCTAGCAAATAGCGTCCAGCAGTAGAGTAAACGGGACAATTGCGGCAATGGGTATAGGTGGCTAATTGGGGACAGGAGCGATCGCCCTCAATGCCGATAAAATTCCAACAACGTTCAATATTTAATGGCGTAGCGGGGTTCATAAAGGTTGCTCAAGAGAGTTGGTGAATTAGGGGTATAACGTCTTCTGTTTTCACCTGAAAGCGGGCAATCTCTTGACGCAATCCCTGTGCCACTTGGTTGAGTTGGGCTATAGCATGATTAATTTCCCGCAAGGAATCCGCACTTTGCACGGAGGTACTGCTCAACTGCACCATCGCCTCACTAATTTGTTGCGCTCCCACAGATTGGGTTTCCATACCCTGGTTGACAAACTCAAATCGCGGATTCAGGTCTTGCACTTGCTGTATAATTTGCCCAACCTGTGTATTGATGCTGCCAACATCTTCTATACTCCGCCCTACTTCTGCCGCAAACTTGTCCATCTCCATCACACCTGTAGAGACTGACGATTGCATCTGCTTCACCATCTGCTCAATGTCGAGAGTAGCAACGGCGGTTTGATCTGCTAATCGGCGAATTTCTCTAGCAACGACAGCAAAGCCCAAGCCATACTCTCCAGCTTTTTCGGCTTCGATCGCCGCATTTAACGATAGCAGATTCGTTTGGTCTGCCACCTTGGTAATTGTGACAACAATAGTATTAATGTTGTTTGCCTTTTCGCTAATTACTCCCAATCGAGCAGCGATCGCATTCGTGGCTTCTGCTAACTGGCGCATAGTGGTTTCCATCCGCACTATATCTTTTTGACTATCATTCGCTGCTGTCGTCGTGATTTGGGAAATAGTCGCAACTTGTTCCATTGCACTTACTAATTCCCTAGAGGTGGCGGAAATTTCTTTGCTAGCAGCAGTTACCTCATTAGTAGAAGCTATCTGCTCCGTGAGCGTCCCTTCTAATTGTTTACCCGAAGCTGCTATTTGAGTCGCTGAAGTAGTTACTTGAATGCCTGAATGCTGTACTTGACGAATCAAAGTGTTGAGACTCTGAGTCATGGTTTGGAAAGCAGTTAAAAGTCTATTCATTTCATCTTTGCTGTTGGGGTCAGCCTTGACCTGAGTTGTTAAGTTCCCCGTGGAAATTTGTTCTGCAAGCCCAACCACACCCATAATCTGACTAATAATCTGCGATGCAACTTGCCTTGCGATTACAACCCCCAAAATAATCGCAGTTGTGGGGCCAATGAAAATTCCTACACAAATCCAGAAAATGCTGCGAGCTACATTCTGTTCGACTTCTTTTTGTAAATCTGATATGTAACCTTCATTAAGTTTTAAAAGTTTGTCGGCTTGCTCGTCAGTTATTTTAAATAAAGGTTCCTCCTTATTTGCTCCCTCAGAATCCATGCGAGTACGTAATTCAATAGCCGCTTGAATAGTGGCAAAATTCGCTGATTTTTCTTTTCCTTGACGGATTAATTCAATTTGTTTTTTCCAAGGATTACGAGCGCCAATTTGATTGAATTGTTGCTCAATATCTAATAGTTTCTCATGGGCTTGCTTCCAGACATCCAGTTGATCTTTAAGTAAGTCATATTCTTTTTTTTCTTGTTCAGTTAATGGCGTTGCTTCGTACTGTTTAATACCTTCGTTAATCTGTTTCCAAGCATCCTGAATTTGAGTTATTGCACCCTGTCTTTCAGTAACAGTGACTTCAGGATCAAATAGTAACCGTTCTGCCGATTGAATTTGTGTCTGACCTTCGTTAATCTTCCATATCCCAGACACACTGGGGATGTTATCTTTCTGTAGTATGTTAATGTACTGATTTAACTCGTTGGTGGTGAACCATCCCAGCAAGGCCATTATGAGTACGATCAATCCCATGAATAAAAATGAAGCGATCAACCGTGTTTGCAAGGTCATGTTCTTGAACATTGGGTATCCTACTGTTCCTCTGCTGCTGTAAAACGCGTTCATCTCTTAAAATTCCCAAATCACAAACAAGATGAACAGTCTGTATTTTTATTTTGAAACAAATTATTAAGTAGGTAGCCTTAGTTCAAAGACTAGCTTTTTCTTCTAATGTGAAAGTGCTGGGTGCTGAGTAGGAAGTTTGAATATCTGAGGTGGATGAATCTAGTTCTGAGATAGATGAACGGAGTTCTGAGGTGGATGAATCCAGATAAATTATCACAAAGACGCGATAAATCGCCGTCTCTACAATAATCAGTCCTTCGTCTTGACAGCGATTTATCGCGTCTCTTACCTTAACTGAACAGTATTGCGATTAGCTTACCTCCTACTCGATCTCCTCAGAACTGCTTATCTTTCGTTAATCGGTGAATTCGTTGCCAGAGAAGATTAGCACTATCCGCATTTCCTTGATGTTCTTTGAGTAATGCCAGATGAGTCAGCGCCTCTTCGTGAGTCGGTTGTAAATAAATTGCTTTTTGAAAAGATTGTGCCGCCCGCTCATTTTGTGCCATCGCTTGCTGCACCTGTCCTAGTAAAAGATATGCTTCAGTACTCACTTGATTTTGGTTGAGATAGTCGTTGCATAGTTTAACCGCCTCATCTAATCGACCTTCATCGGCTAAAGCTCTAGCTGTTTCTAACAAATTTACTTTTAGTTCTATTGGCAATATCGGATTCTGAGGAGCAACATTTAACCTCTCTTGGACCACAAACTTGGAACGGTTTTTTTTCGGTAGTTGTCGCTTGTTGAGAACATCTATATTTTTGCCTGTGAAGCCTTGTCTATGAGGATTTAGATGATGATTTTTGCGAACATTTTCGCCCCCTGTGGACTTTCTATGAGCAACTACTGAATTTTGACGAACTGAGATCAATTGAGTTTTAAACAATAACCAAGTTTCAGCGTGTCCCACAAATAGCAAGCCTTCTTCCCTTAGCAATCTTTCTAAGACTTGAATCGTGCGCTCTTTTGTTGTCACATCGAAATAAATCAACAGATTACGGCAAAAGACTACATCATAAAGTGGCGTGTCAGCAAGAAAAGCTGGATCTGCCAAGTTGCCATTAATAAAATTCACCATACTTTTCACCTGTTCGCACAGGTGATATCCTGCCTCAGTTGCCTGAAAATAGCACTCTTGAAACGATTGGCTATTGCCACGAAACGAGTATTGACTGTAGATTGCTCGTTGGGCTTTTAGTAGGCACTTATTGCTAACATCAACAGCATCGATATGAATGTTTGTCGAATTTAATCCTGCTTCCAAAAGAGCGATCGCAATAGAATATGGTTCTTCACCCGTTGCACATGGTACACTCAAAACCCGCAGTACGCCCTGGGGATTTTTTGGCAACCATTCAGATAATACGTAATGCTTCAGAAATGCAAAGGAATCTGGTTCTCGAAAAAACCAAGTTTCTGGAACAATTACAATGTCAATCAGTGCTTCCCATTCCTGGGTAGATACCTGTAACTTCCCCAGATAGTGAGCAATATCCGTTATGCCGCAATCTGCCATACGTTGATAAATTGCACTAGCGATCGCATCAGCACCAATAGAATTTGCATCCAAACCAATCTTGCTTTTTAGTAAAGCTTCAATAACAGATTGTGCCATTTATAGAATCTTCAGACCAATCTAAAATCTAGTATTGTGATGACTTTCTGGCAAGAGATTGACTTGCTGTGCTTCTGACAACAAGTACTCAATGCGAAGACACTGAATCATCCCTTGATCATCAACAATCATTTTGCCCAAATATGGCGCTGTATCTATCTGGATATTGGGATCAACAAATTCAGACTCAGACTGGTGTAATGTTTCTACAACTTGTTCTGTCATCAAACCCAAAATATAAGGAGCCTTAAGTTCTGCATTATTACTCCCCCAATAATTGACTAATACAATCCTAGTACTCAGGTACTCACTGGAAGGTTTACCACGCATCAACTGACATAAATCTATTACTGGTACAATGCGCCCCCGATAGTTAAAAACACCAGCGATATGCTCAGGCTGGTGGGGCAAACTTTTGAGTACAACAAGTGGTATTACTTCTACAACCTGTCGGCTTTCTATGGCATATCGCTCATTTCCAATGTTGAGAAGTAGCATTAACACTAATTTACATCTCCAGTGCTAGTTTTGGTATTCCTTGTAGGCTATGCAAGGAAACCCAACACTAACAAATTTAATTTTCATCAGCAATACATGATACACATTCTTTAAAGCTGCCATGTATGACAATATCTGTAAATTCATTGCCGAAACTTCAAAGATGACTTGGCAACTTGGTTACTAGGTTCACCGATTAAATTAACAGAACTTAGCCCTACTGAATTATCAAGCGAACCAATTCGCGCCGATTCGTTAATTTTATTGCAATTCATCTAAATAATTATCATCCAAATGACCAATCACTCTGATAATTCTTGATTTATCAACAACCCGAAGTTGCTCACAAAGGACAACAGAATCTTGGCTTAAACCACCAATACCAGCAGGTACAAACACATGGGAGGGTAAAATAGCGCGTCTAATTTTTGAGGTGAATGGTGCAATAATGGTATGAGGACTAACAGCATTTGCCCGGTCAATTTGTACCACTACAACAGGTCTAATGCCTGCTTGTTCTGTACCAATAACAGGATTGAGATCACACAAAAGCACATCTCCCTGTGTGATATCTACCACTGGATTTCCCCACGCGCCAAGCGCTCTTCATAATCTTCTAAATTAGATAAATAGTCAGAAAAATCCGATTCAACTGTTTCCAATGACTCTCTAAACTGAAGCCATAGTTCCCAGTTATTACCACTATGCTTCATTAATAGAAAGTCTATAAAATCACTTACTTTTTTAACTAAAGATTCTGGCATTTGCCGGATTTTACCAATGGTTTGATCTTGTATGCTCATGATAAATTCTTTTCAGATGGATTTCTCTTCATCCACAAAAATCAAAGACCTGGTAATTGGAAATAGCCAGGTCTACAATTTAAACTAAAACTCAGCACTTTGGGGTGTACGCGGAAAGGGAATCACATCACGAATATTTCCCATACCCGTAATAAATTGCACGAGTCGTTCAAAACCCAACCCAAAACCCGCATGGGGAACAGTACCATAACGACGCAAATCCAGATACCACCACAAGTCTTCTGGGTTTAATCCTTGCGCTAACACGCGGCGTTCTAGAACTTCTAGGCGTTCTTCGCGTTGGGAACCACCGACAATTTCGCCAATTTTCGGTGCGAGAATATCCATTGCGCGGACGGTTTTTTCATCGTCGTTCAAGCGCATATAAAAGGCTTTGATTTGTGCTGGGTAATCTGTAACAATTACTGGCTTTTTAAACTGTTGTTCAGCTAGGTAGCGTTCGTGTTCTGATTGTAAATCTAAACCCCAACTCACAGGATATTCAAATTTAACATCAGCTTTTTCCAAAAGTTTGATCGCTTCTGTATAAGTTAAGCGTTCAAACTGATTATTAATAATATTTTCGGCTGTTGACAACACAGATTTATCAATGCGTTCATTGAAAAATTCCATATCTTCTGGGCAAGTTTCCAACACATATTTAAAAATGTGTTTGAGAAACGCTTCAGCTAAATCCATATCGCCTTCTAAGTCACAAAAAGCCATTTCTGGCTCAACCATCCAAAATTCTGCTAGGTGGCGGGAGGTGTTGGAATTTTCTGCACGGAAGGTAGGGCCAAAGGTGTAGACGTTACTAAACGCCATCGCCATAACTTCCGCTTCCAACTGGCCGCTAACTGTTAAATATGTGGGTTTAGCAAAAAAGTCTTGGCTATAATCTACTGCTTGGTCTTTTGTGCGGGGAATATTCTTTAAATCTAAACTGGTAACGCTAAAAAGTTCACCCGCGCCTTCGCAATCGCTAGCGGTGATGATGGGTGTATGTACCCACAAAAAGCCTCTTTGTTGGAAAAATTGGTGAATTGCTGCCGAACAAGCATTTCTGACGCGGAAAACTGCACCAAAGGAATTGGTACGCGATCGCAAATGTCCAATGGTTCGCAGAAACTCAAAGGAATGGCGTTTCTTTTGCAGAGGATATGTATCGGGATCAGCTTCGCCGTAAACTTTCACTGTCTCGGCTTTCAATTCAATTCGCTGTCCTTTCCCAAGAGAAGCTACTAGCACCCCTGTTGCTTCCACAGCAGCACCCGTATTCAATTTTTTCAAGATAGCTTCATAATCTGGCAAATCCTGATTAATGACGACTTGCAAATTAGCTAGTGATGAGCCGTCATTGAATTCAATAAAAGCAAATCCTTTGGACTCGCGCTTCGTCCGCACCCAGCCTTGCACTTGGAGGGATTCATCAGGTTGGCCACTTCGCAATATTTCTGCAATCCGTCGATTTGCCATATCTTACAACTTATATTTCGTCAACTTAGTAAGTCAAAATATTAAAGAATCTTAACTATTTAACCCAATCCAAAATCTAAAATCCCAAATCCAAAATCGGATTTATCCAGCATAAGACTTTAATATCCAGCCTATGATAACGCCCATTCCACCAAAGCGGACGACTTGCCAGAAAGGTTTTTTGAGGCTACGCCAAGAAAATAACTGGCTTTCTAAGTTTAGTTCTAGCCTTTCCAACTGCTGTTGAATGTGCCGTAACTCTGCTTTAATTTCTGGTGTCTGAGATTTATTGTGCTTTAGTTGATCGCGGCGCTGTTGCCATTGTGCCTGTTGTTGGCGATCGCGCTGCACTTGATCGTAACGTTCTTTTAAGGATAGAAGCGATCGCTCTACTTCCTCTAATTCTTGTTCAAAATCTGGTTCTGGAGTTTCCCCTGGCGGTTGTGATTGTTTAGACGGCTTCATGTACAAGTAGTAAACTAAGATTAAATGTGAACCAATAGTCATTAGTCATTGGTCATTAGTCATTTTCGGTTATTCACCAAGGACAAAGGACAAATGACAAAGGACAAAGGACTTAAAATTATGTCTCAATCTACTCAGCTGCCGAAAACCAGTCAACTGAATGAACTTAGTACTCTGGAACTAGCTCAAGCCCTCATGGAAAGACTGAGCATTTCCCCTGAAGATTGGCATCGCCTCAAGTCTAACCGCAATTCCCGCGCTAATGAACAAGTGGCAGCAGCAATTGTATATCTTTTAAAGAATCAGCCAGAAGAAGCTCAAGCTAGATTACAACAAGCAGTTGGTTGGTTAGATCGCTCTATTTCTGCGCCTCCCTGTCCAACTCACGGTAAATAGGGAGTAGGGAGTAGGGAGTAGGGAATAGTTAGTAAAAAACAACTAATCAATAACTTTCCCCACTCCCTACTTACCGCCGCAGAGATAGTCCCCGGCGATTTTCCATTTGTTTACAAAGCCTCAATTCTGTGCCTTTGCGGTTCCACTGCACCTGATCAAAAATTTGATGCAGAAGACATAAACCACGACCATTTTCTGACTCATCTGGTGGAAGATAGTCTGTTGGTTCTTCATTAGTAGTAGATGAAGGAGTAAAACCACTACCCTGGTCTGAGATTATCCACCAATATTGATTATCTATTACGGAAAAACGAACTACAACTGTTTTACTTGGATCGAGATTATTGCCATGTTTAGCTGCATTTACTAGGGCTTCTTGAAGTCCTAGCCGCAGTTCTGCTTGTAATTTTGCTGGAATTTCTGCCAACAATAAATCTAATATAGGACAAAGGTAGAGGGTTGAGGCAAAACTAATAGTGCCCCAATAACGTCCAACTGGACGGAGTGAAATAGTAATCACAAGAGAAACCCCATAGCTTTCAGTTAGCTAGACATCAGTTTGCTATTACAGTCACCCTGATAAAACTTGAGGTGGTCATGCTGCCTTCAAACTTGCGTCTTTAAAACTAAATTTTGAAAATGCTAGGGAGCATTGGCTTTATAACTATGAGTTGGGATTGTTTAGATATATATCGGCCAGAATTAGTTTGATAATGATGTCAGCAAATTAAGAAGATGCTGCTAATTTGAGAGAGTATTGGGATATTCTAGTTATTTGCCGATTTATAATTCATACAATCCACTTCATATTTTTAAGAACCTATGCAACTTGAATTTATTTAAACAAAATGATTTTTTATTTTTGCCTTAATTCAATTTTAGCATCTTTAGTATGCACTAGACTAAAAATTTCAAATTTCAGTTTTTGTAAAGGAATTACCATCCTTGTTCAAATGTGACAGCACAAGAAAGGCAGCAGCTTCAACATGAGCAGTTTGAGGGAAAAAATCAGCAGGTTGTACCCGTGTGATGGTATATTGCCCATCTTGACAAAGCAATTTCAGGTCACGGGCGAGGGTAGCTACTTTACAGCTGACGTAAACGATCCGAGATGGTTTCAATTGCCGTAAAGTGTCGATGACTGCGCGATCGCACCCCTTACGTGGCGGATCGAGTATTACTACTTCTGGTATTGTGCCCATTTTGGGAAGCAATTTCTCTACAGCGCCTACTTGGAATGTCACATTATCAATTCCGTTGCGGTGGGCGTTCAAAATAGCTTGTTCTACTGCTGCTGCTTGCACTTCTAATCCTGTAGCAACACGTACTTTTTTGGCGAGGGGTAAAGTTAAAGTCCCAATACCACAGTAGGCATCAACTAGCAACTCATGCCCTTGAAGATTGAGTTCTGATTGAATTACCTGCAATAGTGCCTCTGCTGTTTCTGTATACACTTGGAAAAATGTATCTGGGCGTACTTGAAATTCCAGTCCAGCAAAATTTTCATGCAGGTGGGGGACTCCAGCAATACAACGGGTTTCTGATCCAAAGATAGCATTTGTGCGATCGCCATTGCGATTGAGCGATACTCCCACTAACTGCGGATAGCGCTTTAACCATTCCTGGGCTTGGGTTTCAATTCCTGATAAATTCCAGTCCTTTACTACCAAAGTCAGCAACATTTCTCCAGTGTGTCGGCCAATGCGTAAACCGAGATGGCGAATTTTTCCTTGGTGACGTTGTTCGTCATAAATTTGCCAGCCTTGCTGTTGAATATCCTGTTTAACTTCGGCAAGTAAAGGATTTAATCGCGCATCTTGGACTGGACATTGATTTAAGTTAATTAATTGGTGACTACCTTTTTGATAGTAACCAGCCTGTACCTGTCCTGTTGCCGATGTGCCTAAAGGATATGTAGATTTGTTACGGTAGCCGAAAGCAGAAGGGGCGGCGAGTACCGGATCTACTGGTGGTTGGATAAAGCCGCCAATGCGCTCCAAAGCTTGGATAACTTGATTTTGCTTGGCTACTAGCTGGTAATCATAACTAATATGCTGCCACTGGCAACCACCGCACTTGTCCGCCACAATACAACTGGGTCGAATCCGGTGGGGTGATGGTGACAATAGCTTTTGGAGCTTACCATGGCCGTATTTAGGTTTAACATGTACTAGACGGACGATAGCGCGATCGCCTGGCACGGTATCTGGGACAAACACTACACGCTCATCAGCGCGTCCCACACCATCGCCTGTATCACTCAGATTAGCGATCGTCACTTCAATTAATTCACCCTGTTGCCAAATTATTTTAGTCATTGGTCATTAGTCATTGGTCATTGGTCATTAGTCATTGGGCATTGGTAAAGAGGTAGACGGGCAGGATGCGGGGGGCAGAGGGGAAAAATCTCCCTTGCTCCCTGCTCCCTGCTCCCTTGCTTCTTTCCCAATCCCCAGTCCCCACTCTCCCCAAACAGATAAATTCAATACATAAGTAACTCCGATCCCTTCACTTGTGTACCTCCAACTCGGTAAACTAACAGATAATATTTCAGGTGATTTCAATAATCATGACTGTAATTAGCCAAGTTATTCTCAAAGCCGACGACGAACTGCGTTATCCCAGCAGTGGTGAACTTAAAAATATCAAAGACTTTTTGCAAACCGGCGTACAACGGACACGGATTGCAGCTACTTTAGGTGAAAACGAAAAGAAGATAGTTCAGGAAGCAACCAAACAACTTTGGCAGAAGCGTCCTGACTTTATCTCCCCCGGAGGTAATGCTTACGGAGAACGCCAACGTTCTCTCTGTATCCGTGACTTTGGCTGGTACTTACGCCTAATTACCTATGGCGTGCTTGCCGGTGACAAAGAGCCAATTGAAAAAATCGGTTTGATTGGTGTGCGGGAAATGTACAATTCATTGGGTGTTCCCGTGCCTGGAATGGTAGAAGCGATCGCTTCCCTCAAAACAGCTTCTCTTAGCTTACTGAGTACGGAAGACGCTGCCGAAGCAGCACCTTACTTTGATTACATCATTCAAGCTTTGTCGTAATGCAAAGTGTGTGCGAATTGTAGGAGTATACTTTCGGTCTACTTAGGCATAAGATACCCAATTTGATCATACCTTCCCCACATTTGGTAGTGGCTATGGCAAAACCTTTGTCAAGTTACGAACCAGTTGTGGGGATATTTTATAGATATGGGTATGCGGCATTTCACTAATGACAAATACAAAAAACCGACAGTCCTTGAGTAAGGCTGTCGGTAATTAAGTGTGTTCCCTATTAATGACTCGGCTAGAGTTCAGTTGTCATTAATTATGCCTAGTTAGCGATCGCAGAGAGACGATCATAATCATCGATATGTGTGATTCTCGTCACTTGATTGTTACATCTAAACTGCATATACCCGAATAATCTCTGAGTGACACTAGATTTATGCAAGTTTTGGGGCTAGAAATTTCACTGAGATTAAAAAATCAAGTTATCTTTAAAAACTAAAGCATTTGGTGTATAATTTTTGCTCATCTTGTCTATCTCACTGTCGGGATAATTCTGTTGAGCATATTCTGAGGTTGTCCTACTCCTGCATCCAATAAACAAATTTACTTGTAATAAAAGCTACGTAACCATCTTTTGCCAATACTTACCAGGATGGAGATACAAGAATTTAGTTAGGTTTAATAAAAAACGATCGCCTCAACACAAACCTATTTTCAGATGAATTATGAAAAATCTGGCTTCGCTATTATCTGATTGCGAAGCCATTAGGTAAATTCGTCCCGTCCCAACTCACCAGATGCAACTTGTAAAATTACCTGCTCTTGTTTGTCCACCGTTGCGTTAATCTCAAAACTATTCAACACTAGAAATACTTCCATCGCAGCGTGACCAACACGTTTATTACCATCGATGAAAGGATGATTTTTAATCAGGGAAAAACCAAGAGCAGAAGCCTTCTCAGCTATTGTAGGGTAAAGTTCCTCACCAGCAAAAGTCATTTGTGGTTGAGCGATCGCTGATTCCAATCCACCCATATTGGAAATGCCAGCCGATCCACCTGACTGCTCAACTATGCGATGATAGAGTTCCAAGACCATCTTCTAAGGTGAGATAGCGCATCACGCCAACCGCTTGTAAAATTCAGTGTTTTTCTTGAGTACGTAATTCATCGCACCTTTGAAAGATGCGTTTGGTTTATCTAGTATTTCTTCAATACCTATTAGCACTAATTCTTCTATTGATATACCAAGGTTATTGGCGGTTTCTTGCAACTTCAACAAACGCTCATCAGGAACTTGCATGGTAATGCTGTTCATGGTAAAATAAACCGCTTGAAGATAGCATTACTTTAGCATTAGAACTTATATTCAGAAAAGAGCGATCGCGTCCAAACTCTTAAGAAGAATTATCTGCATTTCTAGAACTGCACCTACAGGGCAAGTAAATCGATAGAATAATGCTCTGTCCCCCCAGAGTGCATTACTTCCATGACTGCAACCTCAAAACCAGCCTTTTCCCCCCAAGAAATCGCTGCTGAAGGTCTTAAACCAGAAGAATACGCAGAAATTGTCCGTCGGCTAGGCCGTCATCCCAACAAAGCTGAACTAGGAATGTTTGGCGTGATGTGGTCAGAGCATTGCTGTTACAAAAATTCTCGGCCTCTACTCAAACAATTTCCCACCGATGGCCCCCGCATTCTTGTGGGGCCTGGTGAAAATGCTGGTGTTGTAGACTTAGGTGATGGACTCCAACTAGCTTTTAAGATTGAATCTCACAACCATCCCTCAGCAGTAGAACCATTTCAAGGAGCTGCAACGGGTGTAGGAGGCATTCTCAGAGATATCTTTACAATGGGTGCGCGTCCCATTGCTCTATTAAACTCGCTGCGCTTTGGTTCCCTTGAAGATGCCAAAACTCAAAGGCTCTTCCAAGGCGTAGTGGCAGGAATTTCTCATTATGGTAATTGTGTGGGAGTACCCACCGTTGGCGGTGAAGTTTACTTTGACTCTGCTTACTCTGGCAATCCTCTAGTGAATGTTATGGCACTGGGGTTGATGGAAACAGCAGAAATCGTCAAATCTGGAGCATCTGGATTAGGCAACCCCGTGCTGTATGTTGGTTCTACCACTGGGCGCGATGGTATGGGAGGCGCAAGTTTTGCTAGTGCAGAATTGAGCGATCAATCCATAGATGATCGCCCTGCGGTGCAAGTGGGCGATCCTTTTTTGGAAAAGTCTTTAATTGAAGCTTGTCTGGAGGCGTTTAAGACGGGTGCAGTTGTCGCCGCCCAAGATATGGGAGCCGCAGGAATCACCTGTTCTACCTCAGAGATGGCAGCAAAAGGCGGTGTGGGAATTGAACTTGATTTAGATAAGATTCCCGTCAGAGAAACGGGAATGGTTCCTTATGAATATCTACTTTCGGAATCTCAAGAACGAATGCTGTTTGTTGCCCACAAGGGACGTGAACAGGAATTAATCGACATTTTCCACCGTTGGGGACTTCAAGCCGTTGTTGCTGGTACAGTCATCGCTGAACCAATTGTACGGATTCTTTTTCAGGGTGAAGTAGCAGCAGAAATTCCCGCTGAAGCTTTGGCGGAAAATACCCCACTGTATCACCGAGAGTTATTGACGGAACCACCAGAATATGCGCGCAAAGCTTGGGAATGGACTGCTGATTGCTTACCTCCTGCCACAACTGCTGGAATAGAACTCCAAGGACACCTGCAAAGTTGGAATGATATTCTCTTAACTTTGCTCGATACACCGACGATCGCTTCTAAAAATTGGGTATATCGTCAATATGACCATCAAGTACAAAATAATACGGTAACACTGCCAGGTGGGGCAGATGCCGCTGTTATCCGTTTGCGCCCCCTAGAAGAAATCCCCAATCTAAAATCCCCAATCCAAAATCTAAAATCAGGAGTGGCGGCCACAGTAGATTGCAATCCTCGTTATGTTTATCTTGACCCTTACGAAGGAGCTAAGGCAGTAGTGGCAGAAGCAGCCCGTAATCTTAGCTGTGTGGGTGCTGAACCGCTGGCGGTGACAGATAACCTGAATTTTGGCTCTCCAGAAAAACCCATTGGTTACTGGCAATTAGCAGAAGCTTGTCGCGGTTTGGCGGAAGGTTGCCGAGAATTGGCGACACCAGTCACAGGCGGAAATGTCTCTTTGTACAACGAAACCTTTGATTCTCAAGGCATTCCACAACCCATTTATCCCACTCCTGTTGTCGGAATGGTAGGTTTGATTCCCGATATAACCAAAATTTGTGGTCAAGGTTGGCAAACAGTCGGCGATGTGATTTATCTGCTTGGATTGCCTCTGACATCTAAACTCAGTTTGGGAGCATCTGAATACTTAGCCACTATCCACAACACTGTTGCCGGAAAACCGCCACGAGTAGATTTTGACTTGGAACGTCGTGTCCAGAAAGTTTGTCGTGAAGGAATTCGTAATGGTTGGGTACGTTCAGCCCACGATTCTGCTGAGGGAGGAGTGGCGATCGCTATAGCCGAAAGTTGTCTTGCTGGCAATCTTGGTGCCGAAATCAATTTAGAAATAGCACCAACCCAATTAAACCGCCTCGACGAAGTGCTTTTTGCCGAAGGTGGTGCCAGGATTTTAGTTTCTGTTGCATCAGCACAACAAGAAATTTGGGAATCATATTTACAGGAACATCTAGGTCAAAATTGGCAAACACTAGGTACAGTTGGCAATTCTGAAACGGGTTTGGGGGTTTTCACCACTGATAACCAAACCTTAATCAAAGTTAGTATCGAAGATATGAGCGATCGCTATTCCCATGCGATCGCCAGACGTATCGCCGTCCACACCACTACCCCTGAAGAAGTGAGGAGTTGAAAGTGAGGAGTTAGGAATAAAAAGCATAACTCCTAACTCTTTTATTAACTTTCTTGAACATAATTACGCTACTGTTTTAATGGATGGTTAAAGATTTATTAAGAACTCTACCACCATCTATATAATCCCAGTGACCGACTACCGATTTTAGATTTTGGATTTTAGATTTTGGATTGGGGGCATTGCTTCTAGTTCCTATTTTGCTCTTACTAGGCGAAACAAATCTAAAATAGCCATTCTCAAATCCCAAGCCGCATCCCTACTATGGTGCGATCAATCCAAAAGACGCTCTCTACGAGACGCTACGCGAACGCGGACTCGCTAATGCTCCGCTATCGCCAATCTCAAATCCCAAATTGATTGACCCCCCACCAGGAGCAAAGCTAGCATGATTTCTATTCATTCTGTCACTTCGGATGAATACCCCGACCCAACCAACAACCCAATCAATAGTCATGAAAATCAGCCTGACAAGCCCGAAGAAGCTTGTGGTGTTTTTGGCATCTACGCCCCAGGAGAAAACGTTGCTAAACTGACCTACTTTGGATTGTATGCCCTCCAGCATCGGGGTCAAGAATCAGCTGGTATTGCTACCTTTGAGGGTACACAAGTACATCTCCACAAGGATATGGGCTTGGTGTCTCAAGTTTTCAATGAATCCATCTTGGATCAATTGCTCGGTAGCCTTGCTGTTGGTCACACTCGTTATTCGACTACAGGTTCTAGTCGCAGAGTCAATGCTCAACCAGCAGTGCTAGAAACCCGTTTAGGTTCATTAGCTCTTGCACATAACGGTAATTTAGTCAATACTGTGCAACTACGTCAAGAGTTGCTTGAGAATAAATGTAACTTAGTCACCACAACAGACTCAGAAATGATCGCTTTTGCGATCGCTGAAGCCATTAATGCGGGCGCAGATTGGCTAGAAGGTGCTATTCAGGCATTTAATCGTTGCCAGGGAGCCTTTAGTTTAGTTATTGGCACTCCTATTGGCGTTATGGGTGTCCGCGATCCTAATGGCATTCGCCCTCTGGTAATCGGGACTTTGGCTGGTAATCCAGTTCGTTACGTTTTGGCTTCTGAGACTTGTGGTTTAGACATTATTGGAGCCGAATACCTGCGAGATGTAGAACCAGGTGAATTAGTTTGGATTACTGAAGAAGGTTTAGCTTCTTATCATTGGAGTCAAAAATCTGAGCGGAAATTGTGTATTTTTGAAATGATTTACTTTGCCCGCCCTGATAGCGTCATGCACAACGAGAGTTTGTACAGCTATCGAATGCGATTAGGACACCAGCTAGCTAAAGAATCTTTTGTAGATGCCGATATCGTCTTTGGTGTTCCTGATTCTGGTATACCTGCTGCTATTGGATTTTCCCAAGCGTCTGGTGTCGCTTACGGCGAAGGACTGATTAAAAATCGCTACGTTGGGCGAACCTTTATTCAGCCAACCCAAACCATGCGGGAATCGGGTTTGCGGATGAAACTCAACCCCCTCAAAGATGTGCTAGCAGGTAAACGAGTAATCATCGTAGATGACTCGATTGTGCGGGGTACTACCAGCCGTAAACTAGTCAAAACTTTACGTGATGCAGGTGCAATAGAGGTACACATGCGAATTTCTTCTCCGCCTGTAACTCATCCCTGTTTCTATGGCATTGATACCGATTCTCAGGATCAGCTAATTGCTGCTACCAAATCAGTAGCGGAAATTGCCAAGCAACTGGAAGTAGACAGCCTCGCCTATCTGAGTTGGGAAGGAATGTTAGATGCAACACGAGAAGACACTAATAGTTTCTGTTCTGCCTGCTTCACTGGAAATTACCCCGTGGCGATTCCCGATCAAGTGAAGCGTTCTAAGCTGATCTTAGAAAAAGTAGTGGTGTAGGGATTGGGGGATTAGAGACATGAGAAGCAATACCCAGTCCCCAGTCCCCATTACCCCTTATCCCCAGAGGGGGCCCCACCTTCCCCAATCCCCAGACTTAATCTGGGGATGATTCTAATTTTTCTGGCTTGAGTAAGGGGAAGGCGATCGCATCCCGAATACTGGCACAATCAGTTAATAACATCACCAAGCGATCGATTCCAATCCCTAAACCACCTGTAGGCGGCATACCATATTCCAAAGCGGTGAGAAAGTCCTCATCTACACCTTGGGCTTCTAAGTCACCGGCAGCTTTCCGTGCCGCTTGTGCTTCAAAACGTTCTCTTTGATCGATCGGATCGGTAAGTTCTGAGAAGCTATTCCCAGTTTCTCGCCCGACTATAAATAACTCAAATCGTTCTACCAAACCAGGCACAGAACGGTGAGGTTTTGCTAAGGGCGAAATTTCTACAGGGTAATCAATTACAAAGGTAGGTTGAATTAAATTAGCTTCTACCTTCTCTTCAAAGGCTAAATTTAGTAACTTACCAATTGATTGGGCTTCATCGATACCAGGAATGCCAGCATTTTTACTTGCTATTTTGGCATCTTCCAAACTTTGGAATGAATTAAAATCCAAACCTGTAAATTCTTTAACTAAATCGTGCATTGTCACCCGTCGCCAAGGTGGTGTTAAATTTATAGGTTCCCCTTGGTAGGTAATTTCCAATGTGCCGAGTACCTCTTGGGCGACAGTGGTAATAATCCCCTCAGTCAGCGCCATCATATCGTTGTAGTCGGCGTAGGCTTGGTAAACTTCAATCGTCGTAAATTCGGGATTGTGTCGAGTTGAAATTCCCTCATTGCGGAAAACTCGCCCCAATTCAAACACCTTTTCAAAACCACCCACAATCAACCGTTTGAGATGGAGTTCTGTGGCAATTCGCAGATACAATTCCATTTCTAAAGTGTTGTGGTAAGTGATAAATGGACGTGCATCTGCACCCCCAGTCTCACTTTGCAAAACTGGCGTTTCAATTTCTAGAAAATCCCGTTCTTCTAAATAGCGACGAATACCAGCAGTAATTTGAGCGCGACGGCGGAAAGTTTGTCGCACTTCCGGGTTTACAATCAAGTCAACGTAACGCTGACGGTAGCGCTTGGCAACATCCGTTAATCCATGCCATTTGTCGGGTAGGGGCAACAGGGATTTAGTGAGGATAGTATATTGTTTAACGTAGACAGATAACTCGCCCTTTTCAGTCCGTTTAATAGTACCTTTGGCTCCCAGGATGTCGCCTGCATCTGTAAGTTGTTTTAAGTGATTGAAGGCATCGGCATCAATATCTGCCATACCTTCTTGAATGCGATTTTTATCCAGATAAAGCTGAATTGTACCGGTTTCGTCTTGCAAAGTGAAGAAAGCCAATTTACCAAAAACGCGACGCGCCATAATGCGTCCAGCTATGGAAACTTCTAAATCAACTTCTTCACCACTGACTAAATCGGCAAACTTTTCTTGCAACTGCGCTGCATGATGGGTAGATTCCCAACGATAGGCATAAGGGTTAGTCCCTAGCTGCTTGAGTTGTTCTACTTTCTCCAGCCTGGCGGCTCGGATATCTTCTTCCGACATGGTAACGAACTAAATAGGGCAAGATTAATTATAGATGCTGCAAAAGTTGGCAGTAAAAGATATTTGTCTTTGAGGCGCGTGCGTAGGCGTAGCTCGCCGGAGGCATCGCTACAGGAGAATATACAATGACACAAACTAGCCTTAGTTCGGGTGCAAAATCCCATTCAGTTGAGCCAATACTCCGAACCTGAGCTAGATATTGCTGTTGTCCAGATTGATACGCGAAAGTACATTGATCGCCATCCCGCACCCAATAAAATCTTTTTATTAACTTTCCTTGCGTATTTGTCAAGATTTTGAGATATTAAATTGAAAAATCAATTCAGATAGAAACTTATGACAACCGAGCAAGAGCTTCAATCTCTTTTTAATACCTTAGATGGCGATCGAGACGGCAAAATCTCCATTAATGATCTTTTTTTAAGTCCTGGCTTAAGTGCAATCATCTCATCAGAAACAAATACCACTAGTCCCCAGGAGTTACTAGTACAGTATGATTCGGACAAAGACGGTAGTATTACCTTTGAAGAGTTAAAGGAAGCAGTTGAGAAAGCAAATAATTTAAACTAGCAGTCAAAAAATCAACGCCACACTCACCCCAAAATCCCTCTCTAGGCAACTATTGAGGGATTTGCCTTTATTTGCCCCTTAGTGATATTTTGCTATCCTCTACAGATACTTAAAAATAAGTTGTATGTACATCGCATTAATAATTAAAATAACTAAGTTAAGTAAAGTAACATAGCATTTCCCAAATTAGTTGCTTCTATGTAGTAAGCAACTATTTCTTTGTAGTATTCTGTTAAGTAGTCTACTGTCTCCGGCTCTGACCAATCTATGATACTCACCCGTTCTTGTTTAATTTCTTCTTGCTTATATCTTGTGATAAAGCCATTTTCTGAAAGTTCCGATAAAGCTTTAGCTACTTGCCTAACTTCATCAGGTGTTAAATATCGGTGTTTGCCATAACCTTCTTTATTTCCTATTTCTGTGCCACCCAAAATGGCATTTACTAAGGGCAAATTATCTATATCTAAGGTAGGAATCGTGTACTGTTCTACATGCCGTTGATTATTTAGAATTTTATGAGCTAGTTTAAAAAAACTCCAATTATTCAATGGAATTTGGGGTAAATTATTTAGAGAATTTCCACTTACTAAAAAAGGTAATTTATCTGTATGTGTGTATCCAGTAAGTAAAAAATGGAGTTCATGCCACGATTTTCCTAAAGATAATTCTGAAATTTGCCACTCCTTCAAAAACTCTGCTTTTGTGTCTTCTCTTTGTTGGTTATCTGCCCACTTAAATTTTTTAAATTTATCCTCTGAATGTTTCTGTATACTCAGCCTTGAGTTGCCTGGTACATAAATAGCTTCTTCCCAAAAGTAAGACTCAGGCAAATACTTAACACTAAAAAATATATCCAATAGAGATGAATCTCTTTGAAATTTATCTAACATTAAAGGTGATATTTGCTTAAGTTCAGCTACAATACCCATTTATTTATCTTTTTATTCAAAAGGGGCAATTAGCATCTAGTCGATTGGGTTTTATTCTGCAACAAAATTCTATAAATCTAAATTTGTTTGGTTTTACTGTATTCGACTCAAACTCATGATATATCGTATTTTTTGATAAAATTGGTATGAGACAGGTAAAATAAAAACTGCTTGCGATCGCTTATTTTAAGCCTTTAATTATTTCCTAGTTTTAGCAAATGTCTAGATGAAATAGCCTTCATTTTCAAGTTAGTAAATTGCACGATCGCCTTTACTAAATCTTGCTGCTCTGGTTGCAAATTTATTTTTTCTAGCGCTTGCTTGATATTATTACCAGCGCGGAGATTGTGATTAAGTTGGGCACGTTGGAATGAGGTTAACACTGCCTCAATTTCCCTGTTTCTTCTCTGACGCACAGCCTGAAGTTCTTGCCGTTGTAAAGGAGTCAGGTTAATTTCCGACGAGGTGGAATAGCTTGCAGTTTTAGTAGTTTGGGCGAAAATAATACCAGAAGTCGTATTGATTTGAACGGGTGCAGCGAAGGCAATTCCCGGCATGAAGAGGATAAGAGCAAGAATATTAGCGAACACAGATAGCCGTTTTGTCAAGTAAATTGCCATATTGAGAAATGCCTAGTACACAGTGGCGGAAGTTTGCCTGCTTTTAACAAGTTGCTTGAGCAATTTGTCTAGTTAATTAACCTCCAAAACCAGAAATTAAACGCTTGAGGGCACGACCGGCAATGTCGCCATAGCCCAGTTCTCCACACATAATCTTACCCATGACTTGGGGAGCAGAGGGGTGCTTAACACCAACTTGGTAAGCAATGTTGGAAAACCGATAAAACGCTCCGGCTAACTTTTTCGCCCAAGCCATCTCAGTACCCCATTGTTCATTCATGGCTTCGCTATATTTTTCTAAAGCGTTGATATTACCAGAAAGTGCCTCATTAATGGCTCCTGCTGCAATTAAACCGCTAAAAATTGACGGACGAATGCCTTCTGCTGTCATGGGATCAACTACACAAGCAGCTTCCCCAACCAAAACCGCATTTTGGGTGTGCAGTTTTTGATTACCATCCCAAATAGATATGGGATAACCATACTGCTTGCTACTTTTGATATCTAGATTAAACGATCGCGCGTACTCATCTAAAATCTTCTTAAAGTCTTGGCGTTCGCCACCGACAAATGTACCAACACCAATGGAATAACCGTCCGCCTTCGGAAAGTTCCACATATAGCCATTTTTCACCAAGCCTAACTCGATGTGCATTGTGGATTTATCCTTGACAGTTGCCGTAACTTCTGCCTCTAAAGCTCCTGCTAAACTGCGTTTACGTTCTTTGAAGCCTAGCCATTTTGCCATTGGCCCTTTGACACCATCCGCCGCGATTAAGTAGCGGCCTGTAACTGGGCCATTAGCTGTGTTAACTTGCCAATAGTCGCTTTGAAACTCAATACCTGTTACTTCCGTATTATCTCGTAGTTCAGCCCCTTGCTTCTGTCCTTGCTGCACTAAGAAATGGTCAAAAATATCTCGTCGCACCATCCAGACTGGTTCTTTTGTGGGGATTTTTGCTTCCACCGGATCGCCCAATTTCCAGGTAAAGCGAAAGGAGTCGGCTTTTACAGAAATTACTGGGCTAAAATCAAAGTCAAACCATTGAGCGATCGCTGGAGATACACCACCACCACAAGGTTTATATCTTGGTAGGGATTCTTTTTCTAACACTAATACTGAGCGGCCTTGTTTGGCTAAATGATATGCAGCTGTTCCACCAGATGGTCCCGCGCCGACGATGATGCAATCGTACATATTGCTGAATCCTTGCTTCTCAATTAGTTTAAGCTAACGCGCCTACCTATACCTATAGGGAATGGGGAATAGGCAAGACGCGATTCATCACGTCTGAAACACCAGATATTGTCCTAGAGGTGTAAAAGCAGAATTAACGTAATCCATCCTCCTGTCGGGTAAACCTGATGCTAATAGGCGAAATTCTCCGAACACGCAATAATTAAAATACTGCTTCTAATCGACTTTGATTCAATATGACTCAATTATCAAAAACAAGCCGAAGTCGGGAATGGAGGAAATCTAACGTCACGCCTGAAGAAATAAATCTCCGTCAAGCACAACGTCAAGAACTGGGTGCTAGGTGTCGTACTATTTTTGAGTGCCTTCGTCCCCAACTCATCGACAACCATTACAATTGGTTTATCGCTATTGATGCAGAAAGCGAAAATTACCTAATTGACCCGAAACTAGAAGGTTTACTAGAGCAAATTCGCACGCGATATACTAATCCAGATGCGAAACTTACTATCTTTCGCCTTAACGAAATAGGAGCCTGCGGCACGATATGATTGCGGGCAGGTTTGGTAACAATGGAGAATTGTTCTTTGCAATACAATTGGTTCTAGCTAATGGCGAGCAATTTGAAATTGAAGCAATGCTTGATACAGGTTTTACATCTGGGTGGCTGGCGATTAATTCTCAAGACTTGGAAGCTATTGAGTGGCCGATAGTTATACCTCAGATTGAGATGCAAACTGCCAGAGGATTAGAGTATTTTGATTTATACGAAGGAAAAGTCATTGTTGCTGGCAAAGAATTTATCATTCCCGTTCATGTAGGAGAACAACTACCTGATATTTTGCTTGGTTCACTGTGGTTGGATATTATGCAGTTGGTTGTGAATAAACCAAAAGGGATTTTGACATTAGAAGTAGTGGAAGCAGATTATTAGCAGTAATTCGTAGCTGTAAGACAAAGGCTGAAGAATTTATCCATCATTCTTCAGCCTTTATGCTTCAGACATTAAACTTTAAACAGTCGTAATGTCCTTTTCTTTTTCTGCCAGTAATTCGTCGATTCGGGCAGTGTACTTGTTTGTCAGTTTTTGCAATTTATCTTGCTGATCTCGTGCTTCATCTTCAGGAATTTCAGCATTTTTTTCCTGTTTGCGAATGGCGTCTATGGCATCGCGGCGGATGTTGCGAATACTAACACGACCCTCTTCAGCATACTTAGATGCTAATTTGACGAGTTCTTTACGGCGATCGCTTGTCAAGGGTGGAATATTCAGCCGAATCACGGAACCGTCATTACTGGGGGTTAAACCGACATCTGACAAAGAAATCGCTTTTTCGACTATATTTAAACTGCTGCGATCATAGGGTTGAATTAAGATCGTCGTGGCATCTGGCGTGCTAATGTTTGCCAGTGATTTCAAGGAAGTGGGCGAACCGTAATAATCCACCAATACCTTATCTAATAGGCTCGCATTGGCGCGACCAGTGCGAATTGAGTTAAAAGATCGTTGAGTGGCCTCAACGGTTTTTTGCATCGTACTTTCAGCTTCAGCTAATTTCACAAGAACCTCCCACAAGGGTGCCGATGGATTCTCCCAAGACTGCTCGGTGGATGTTACCTCTCACCGTTAGGTCAAAGACCAAAATTGGGATATTATTTTCTTTACACAAGGCGATCGCAGTACTATCCATCACCCGCAAATCTTTGGCTAAAACGTGTGCGTAGGTTAAGCTATTGTAACGCTTGGCGTCAGGATAAATATGAGGATCGGCATCATACACTCCATCTACCTTGGTGGCTTTAAAAATCACCTCGGCATCAATTTCTGCTGCTCTTAATGCCGCAGTCGTATCTGTAGTAAAGAAGGGATTTCCAGAACCAGCGCCAAAAATTACCACCCGCCCTTTTTCAAGATGACGGATGGCACGACGACGAATATACGGTTCTGCTAATTCTTGCATAGCGATCGCAGTTTGCACCCGCGTCTGCACTCCTATGCGTTCTAGCGAATCTTGCAGCGTCATGGCATTCATTACCGTGGCAATCATCCCAATATAGTCAGCTGTTGCCCTGTCCATCCCCGCCGACGCTGCTTTGACGCCACGAAAAATATTGCCGCCGCCAACAACTATGGCGATTTGAGTACCAGTGGCTATCACCTCTGCTAATTCTTGTGCTATTCCTTTGACCACCTCTGGGTCAATGCCATAGCCCATGTTGCCCATTAAGGCTTCACCGCTCAGTTTGAGTAAAACCCGTCGGTAATTCGTTCCCATGAAGTTCCGCTTTATCAAAAAAGTTGCAATTGCCTCCAATTTAAGATAACAGTTACAGGGACTATCTATGTCTAGTTACGCCAAATCAATGTAGTACCTATTGCTTCTGTTTGTGGTATATCTATTTCTCGACCATCAAACAGAGAAGCGATCGCTGTTCTCAAGTAATCTTCTCCCACTGATGAGGCATCTTGTGGATGATTATCAATTTTACCTTTGTAGCGGACTATACCATTGGTATCTATGAGAAAGGCTGTTGGTGTTTTTCTTGCACCAAAACTACCTGTCACATCTTGGGTTGAGTCCCACAGGTAGGGGAAGTTCAACTGGTGACGCCGGGCAAAAGCTTTCATATTTTCAAAGCTTGACCTAGTATCATAGTCAACATTACTACCATTCAGTCCAATTAGTGTGAAGCCTTTGGGGCCAAATTCGGCTTGAATGTTTTTTAGCCTGCCTAGATACCGCTCTACATAAGGGCAGTGGTTACACATAGAAATAACGCCGACTGCTCGGAACTTTTCAAGATAACGCCTGAGATGGTGTACTTGACCATCAATTCCGGGCAGTTCAAAATCTGGTGCGTAGCTCCCAACGGGAGTATCGATTGTTTCTAGTAGATTCATGATTTCTGGCTCGCAGAACTAGGAACAAGAAAAATATTGTTAAATTCAGCGTCAGTTTCCAGTTGCAAACCACCCCTTAGCCGATGCCTCATATTCGCCAATCTTATAGATCAAATTTGCGATCGTAAATTGTGAAACTACTGAATATAGCACTGATGCTAATTCACTTACATCTAAAAAATAGCCAAAATATTACTCACATGACAAAACTTATGATTCATAATACTTACATAATCTTCATCTGTGAGTAAATCACCTCTATCAACCAAATTAAAACTCTCTATACTGGATAAAACTATCAGCTTAATGCTAATGTTATCAGCCGAGAAGTTTTCATGGTATATGTATAGGCTATCACCATAGCAAAAGATTTATTTTGAAAATCTGGTAAATTTTATTCAAATTCAAAACAATTCTACTTACGCCTGACTGCTGTTGAAGAAGAATTCAGAATTCTAGAAGTCAGGAGTCAGAATCAAGACGCTCTCTACGTTCGCAGAGCGTGTCCCAGACAGACGCCGCGCGTAGACAAGATCCCCGTAGGGGTACGCGGACTCGCTCTAAGCGTTGGCGAACGCGAACAGCGTTTCGTACAGAATTCATTCTGTTAGCGGATAGCTAAGGTTTAGCCCATTCTGACCCCTGAATTCTGTTCGATAAGCTTTTTACCCTTGTTATCATCAAATTTTCCATGACAACCTCAAGTTCAAAAACAGCATTTCCCTCCACAAAAACCTGGATTTGGCAAGATTTTCCGATTTGCTATCAAACCCAAGGAACCACAGGACCCGCTGTTGTCCTGATACATGGATTTGGCGCTTCTTGGGGACACTGGCGGAAAAATATTCCCGGATTAGCAGAAAATTGCCGTGTTTATGCGCTCGATTTGATTGGATTTGGCGCTTCCGCCAAACCTCAACCTGGTAAAAAAATTACCTATACACTAGAAACCTGGGGACAGCAAGTAGCAGATTTTTGCTCTGAAGTTATCGGTGAGCCAGCTTTTTTAGTGGGAAATTCTATTGGCTGTATTGTCGCCATGCAGGCAGCAGTAAGCAACCCAGATATTGCCTTGGGAGTTGCATTACTCAACTGTTCTTTACGACTGTTACACGATCGCAAACGAGTAACTTTACCTTTGTCTCGTCGTTACGGAGCGCCTGTACTGCAACGCCTGTTATCTATCAAAGCAGTTGGTGATTTCTTTTTCAATCAACTCGCCAAACCGAAAACAGTGCGGAAAATTCTGCTACAAGCATACTCGAATCCTGAGATGGTGACAGATGAGTTGGTAGATATTCTCACTTCACCAGCAAGCGATCCGGGGGCTGGGGCTGTGTTTCTGGCTTTTACTTCTTATTCTACAGGGCCATTACCAGAAGACCTTTTACCACTGTTACAGTGTCCGGTGATTATCTTGTGGGGAACAGCCGATCCGTGGGAACCAATTAAGTTAGGGAGAGAATTAGCTAACTTTGGGCAAGTAGAAAAGTTTATTCCTTTAGAGGGAGTGGGGCATTGTCCGCAGGATGAAGCGCCGGAGTTAGTCAATCCGATTTTACTCGATTGGATTTTGGAGCGATCGCAGTAATAGACTCGATTTAATTTTTATCTAATGGGTGGTATTGAATTTTATTTTCATAATTCTCCCCGATTATTTAGAACTGCTAAAGCTAGTAGCAGTTCTAAATAAGTCCTTTCACCTATGCCAGCATCCACCCATCAATTTTGGGTTGGTGAACTATTAGGTTAATGTTCTGGTTTAAAGTCCTCCCCAGACCCCTCTTTCTCCTTGTTAATTGGGGCAAAAGATATACCTCGTAGCACTTGACCGGAGATGGGGGTACGGATGAGGCGGAACTGCTCAGATGCAGATTGTCCGGCTGTTGTGTAGGAAAGTCTATCAGTGATGGCAACCACTTCGTTTGGATCTGCTCCTTGATCGCCGCTACCGCTAATGGTCGAAGTTACTGCATACAATGTGACAGTACCATCAGGATTGACTCGACCTGTAAGATTGCGAAGACCATCTGTTGCCGGATTGTCAGCAGGAGGTAAACCAGCTATGCTGTATTGCTGACCAAGATTCAAACCTTTTTGCAAAACGTAGTCCAATTGCCAGGTGCCGTTTACCAAACTCCACTTCTGAAGACCTGCGGTAGTGCTGGTTGCGGCATCACCAGCAACACCGTCGCCTTCATCGGCAACATACAGCGTGGTTGCGTTGGCAAACCAAATACCAAAGGGATAGTAGATGGGTTGGACAGTTCCATTCACGTTCTTGCCGGTCTTAGCGAGGTTCGTGGGGAAGCCAGGTAAAATGGTGATTGGTGCAGTAGCTGCATTGGCGAGGGTTGGTAAGCTACCTGCATTACCGACCTGATATACAGTATTAATTCCGTTGCCACCACTACCTTTGGTTACATACAAGGTGTTATTGAAAATAGTCTCGCCTCGGAAATTGTTGTCTTTAGCAGTCTTGTCGGCTGTGTAGCCATATTGAGTAATGTTGAACGATCCTACCTGATTAGTGCCAGGAGTTGATGCAGTTGCGTTCTGACCAGGAATCACAATCTGCACACCCGCCGCAGCTGTAACTGCTGGCGATCCGTTGCCATTACCAGCATTACCCACAGTGTAGTACAAGCCGTTTGAACCTAGTATACCTGCACGACCATTGTTGCCCGGATATGCGTTGGTTGTAGTTACCTTGGGGGTGAGAAAACCGTGAGAGATAAAGTGTGGATCATCAAAGTTGATTTGCGCTACTGCTCTATAGGTGGCAGTCGTTATTACAGGGTTGCCCGGTTCGGTAATTCCTGGTGTATTAGAGTTTGACACGTCGAGCTGATTGATTGGGCTAACATAACCCATGAAAGTCAGCCCTTTGCCGTCGGGTGTCAGATTTAAGGCTAATTCCGATTTAGACGGAAAACTGGTAGTAATGACACTAGGATCAACGTACATTGTACGGATATCTGTGCCACAAGTAGTAATTTCCTGGAGGAAGATTGGCGAAGTGATGCCAAAACTGCTATCAACTTTATCGTTGTTGAAAACATCTGGATAAGTGCCGTTTGCGATCGCTGTACCCCCACCTGGAAGTGTCTGACCAACAGTTACGGTACTAGCTGTACCCGCATAAGTACTGCCAGAAATAATCAGATGATCTGCATTAGAACATTTATCATCCTTGTTCCAATTATCAGCTATTTTGATTATGGGCGAGGAGTAGTCAGATGTAATTGCTGGATGCTGTAAGTATTGAATTGCTATCATGATATTTGTATATGCTGTGTAAACAGATTTTCTAAGACTCGAATCATCTTTTTTTTGCAGCGATGTATTCGCAACAAATCTTCTCTTCATCCCTTCGGTAGATCGTGGCAACCAGAATAATTGCTTATCCCGAAGTCTTGAGGAGATACAAGTTTTGCGATCTTTGCGGTACACCGATTTGCTCTAAGCGCAGGAATTACTAGAAATTGATGTGTTAAATACCACATCAATTTCTTCATTTAGTGGTTTTTTATTCCTCGTACTCCCTGCGCTCTTGATCTATTCGGTATTTTTCTATTTGCAAGTCCCTACAGTCCAGTGGTAATGTCTGAGTTCTATCAATCTGAACACCTTGCAGTCGTTGAGGATTTAAACCTAGAACCTGTAATGTCGTTGGAGCAATTTGGGTGGTAGAAACGGTTCGATTGATAGTTTTACCTTGCAGATTTCGGGAAAATCCAGTGCTACCGATAATTAGTGCTACGTGAGTGTCTGCATCAGTAAATCCACCATGCTCTGCACGCTTTTTGGTAGCTTTACCAAAGAAATAGCCAGTTTTGAGTGGAACAATAATATCAGGGGTGCGTTCGTCTCTGATGTTGCCGAAGGCATCGCTTGTCCTTGGATCTCCCAATCCAGCATTGATGATGCTCTGACCATACAATACCTTCCCCTGAGCAGCAGCATCCTCAGTTGAAAACGCTACCCCAGTATTTGGATCAATCGTATTATCAAATGAGTAATTTTTGGACTTCAGCAGAGCTACTGCTTTTCGGACATCAGATGGATTTTTCAAGAAGATCAGCGATGAAGTATCCTGACCTCGCTCAGAAGCAATCTGGATGCCGTTTCTTACTAAGAGAGCCGCAATAGCAGTCAGGTTTCCATCGCCACCAGCAACACCAGTAACACTATCAAATGTACTACTCAAACCAACAGTTGGATCTTTGACGGGATTTTGCCCATGCTTGGCGGTCAAAATCACCAAAGTTGAACTGTCTAATCCTTTCTTTTTCAGTTCATCCAAAATCAGACCAATGCTGGCATCAGTGTGAGCTACTGCACTTACAAGGTCAGGACGAGCATTGCCATTAGAGTCAATTCCGCCACCATTAAATTGAGAGGCAGTTTCTTTCTCGCCGACGCTGACAGCTTGGAAATTCAAGCCAAAAATTGCCGGAGTGCCTACTTTGATCGTACCGGAATCGTTCAACCCATCAATCTCGTTTAATATCTGCTTAACCTTGAGATCGTCGTAGGCTGAGGTTGTTGCTACACTTGTGAACTGGCTGGCGCTAAAACCAGCAGGTGGAGCCTTAAACAGAGCCGGATTACCTTTTGTCCCGTCGTTAAAGAAATTAGACGTGATACTAGGGTTGGTGTTGGAGTAAGGAGTACCTGTTGATTGATCGACTAAAGCCCCAAGGGTGTTAGGGAGAAGTCCTGGCTTAGTTGGATCAATCGCCACTGCCGCGTTAATTTCTAGTGAAGAGTAATCGCTAATGCTACCAACCCGACCCGTTGCCAAATTAAACTTCGTTGGGTCTTGTGTATTTCCAGCGAGGATGGTGTAAGCTGCGGGATGCTTGTCAGACCAAGCAGTACGCAGTCCTGCCGCGCTAGCTACGTCAAAAATGGTGTTTACTTTTAGGTACTGGTTGGGGTAAACAGGGTTGCCATTGCGATCGACTGGCAATTGGGTTTTATCAAATCCCTGACCACCATCCAAAGTGCCACCCTTACCATTATTCCAAGATGCATCGCTAGTTTCATCAAATTCTACTACAGTACCTGGTTTGGCGGTTCCTGCGGCGATTTGGGCAAGAGTCGTGCCTGGGGCATATAAGGCGCGACTGTAGGATAGATCATAAAATACACCAGTCGTGCCGGGGTTAGCACCAGTGATATAGTTTAGCTCCCCAGGGAAGGAATCTGATGGTGCAGAAGTAAAAGCATTGGTGTATGTCACACCTTCTCTCTGCAACCGCTTGATATTTTTCAAAGAAGATTGCAGATTAGCAACTGATAGATCAGAGTTGTGCAATCCATCAATCGAAATAATCAGAACATGACTAAAGCGGGCAGTTGTATTTCCGAGACTGATTGCTTGGACACCAGGAATCAGGGTATTGCTAACAATCGCCGTCGTCAACACCCCAAAAAGCGTTTTCTTCATTGTGTGTAACTAAATTGGAAAAATGGCTTGTAATTTCAAAAATCTGCAAAAATTCTGAATTCAAGGGCTACTTCTTTTGGCAATGGCTCTCGCCTAGCATTTATCAAAGACTCCAAGAATCAACCCATTGAGAGCATTGAAGAGACAGAGCGAAATATATTCACAGATATTGATTACAAATATGCGCGGGTATTAAATGCTTGCAGTGGGTTTTACGTGATTTTGCTGGTTATTGGGAAGCACAAATTTGATTAAATCAATAACAACGTAAGCAATGCAAGTAGGCTGAATCTTGCTTTACCAAATCTTTATAATCACTCCTGATGTAGCAAAAATAAATTCAGAACGATTTAACGCCGTTCTAGCAATCACCCTAGATGAGTAGTAATTGTTAATTCCCATTTTTACAAGGTTTCAGAGTTAGGGAATTTCAAATTCCGTAATAATTTTCCGCCTAGTTTTTTGAAGTATTAGCCAAGTTAAGGATTTGTTAATGTTTAATTAATCTGATAATGAAATCAAAAATGGCGTTGTTGCACGAATAGTAAGGTGAAAAATTTCAGCCTGACACCAAGTTGCACCTCGTAGAGAGGCTGCGCCAACGAGACGCTAGGCGAACGCAATGACAATTGGGCATTTTTTTACGTGGAGTACTCTTAAGGCAATTACTAATTCAAAATTAACTGACTTAAAAAGAAGGCAAGGGCTGCACTACCCAAAGGAACTGTCAAATTATCAATACCCAAAAATGAAACAGCCTCTAAACCAGTAGCGATAACTGCTACTAACAGTGATACTGCCCAAATTTGCCAACTGTTTCCTTGAGTTCCAACTAGAATCAAACTGCTGACGATATAGCTAACGAGCATCATAGTTAGGGAGCCTTCCCAACTTTTTTGCGTGCCAAAAACTTTATACTTGTGTATACCAAAACGTTGCCCAATTAAGGCTGCTAGTCCATCTCCCCAAGTCATTACTAAAATTCCCAGTGCTGCGTACTGGGGTTGTTGTAAATACCAGAACCAGGCAACTAAAATACCGAAACTGACAGAGTAAAAAAATGTCCCTAAACTTTGCCTTCCAACGCTATTAATACCAGGAAGAATTGGTAATCGGTAGGATAATAAGGTGATTGCACTCGCTAAAATAGAAGCTGTAATCCCTACACTGGCGGGAATATCTAGCCACCAAGCGATTAAAATCACGTTACCAGTGCCAATATGAACTATCTTCCGCACGATTTCTGGCTTGTCGGCAAAGCGGTTTACCACCCCTGCAATCAAGAGGATGAGTAACACCCAAATTGCAGCCAACGCAATTTGCAGCCAGAAAACCGGGATTGAGGTGAATTCAGAAAATGTAATTAACAAAGATGCGACAAATGAAAAGTTTTACCTCTGTTACTAATTTATAAGATTTGGGTAGCTGCAATGAAATTATTATTTATTTGGCTGATTCGGGGCTACCGAATGTTTATCTCGCCGTTGTTTCTCCCGACTTGTCGCTTTCAACCAACTTGTTCGATGTATGCTATTGAAGCTATTGAACGATTTGGAGTGTTGCGTGGTAGCTGGATGGCAACTCTGCGAATTTTGCGCTGTCATCCGTTTCATCCAGGTGGTTACGATCCAGTGCCAGAGGTGGTGGAAAAAGTGAAGGAGGAGTAGTTTAGTACGAATTGAGGTTGGAGTTTAAACGCAGATGGGCGCTGAGGGACGCAGAGAATGACAAAATTATTAAAGGATGTGTTCGTGGGTATAGCTATTTGGGGAGATGTCAATAGATGAGGTTGTCATCTAGCGTGGGAAGGTTGAATAATTTAATTTGGACTTATCATGATTAATCCCACTGCGATTTCTATACCAGAACCACAAATTCCTACTCCTGGCCCGAATCCGCTACCTAGCCCCGAACCTGTGCCGGGGCCAGCGATTCCTCAACCGTTACCGGGGCCTGTACCAGAAACAGTACCTACTCCTATTCCTCAAACAGTTCCGGCACCAATTCCCCAAACCATACCGGAACCTGTTTAGATTACCTTGGTAATGTAATCCAAAATCTCAAATCTAAAATCCAAAATGCTAAGAGCCGGAATTGTCGGACTTCCCAACGTCGGAAAATCTACTTTATTTAATGCTGTAGTTGCTAATGCCAAAGCTGAAGCAGCTAACTTCCCTTTTTGCACGATTGAACCGAATGTCGGCGTTGTCGCAGTACCGGATGAACGGTTAAATGTTCTTGCTAAGATTGCCAGTTCGGTACAAATTATCCCGGCACGGGTTGAATTTGTAGATATTGCCGGTTTAGTTAAAGGTGCAAGTCAGGGTGAGGGACTAGGGAATCAATTCCTGTCCCACATCCGGGAAGTTGATGCGATCATCCATGTGGTACGTTGTTTTGAGAATGACGATATTATCCACGTTGCTGGTTCTGTTGATCCAGCGCGAGATATTGAAATCATTAATATAGAACTAGGTTTATCAGATTTATCACAAATTGAACGACGAATTGACCGCACTCGCAAACAAGCTCGTACCAGCAAAGACGCACAGTTTGAAATCACAGTTTTAGAGAAATTAGCTGCGGCTTTAAATGAAGGTAAATCGGTGCGTCAGGTGAGCTTGAATGAAGAAGAAGCAGTAATTATTAAAGGACTGGATCTGCTTACTTATAAACCGATTATCTACGCTGCCAATGTCTCTGAGGATGAGTTGGCAACAGGTAATGATTTTGTGGAACAAGTACGGCAAATTGCAGCAACAGAAAATGCTCAAGTTGTGATCGTTTCTGCCCAAGTTGAAGCAGAATTAGTGGAATTACCAGAGTCAGATAAAGCTGATTTCCTCGAATCTTTGGGTGTGGAAGAAGGTGGTTTGAAATCATTGATTCGGGCAACTTACTTCCTTTTAGGCTTACGGACTTATTTTACCTGCGGCCCCAAAGAAACCCGCGCTTGGACAATTAATGCGGGAATGTCTGCACCTCAAGCTGCTGGTGTAATCCACAGTGATTTTGAGCGGGGATTTATTCGCGCCGAAACTGTTGCTTATAAAGATTTGGTAACAACTGGTTCGATGAATGCTGCAAAGGAAAAAGGGTTGGTTCGCAGTGAAGGGAAAGAGTATGTTGTGCAGGAAGGGGATGTAATGTTGTTCCGATTTAATGTGTAGGGGTAATTAATTCGGTGGCCGTTATCGATCGGATAATGGTCAACCTACATTAAGTTGCGTAGGCTTTGCCCGCCGTAGGCATCGCCACCAAGTATAACTTGACAAAATCGTTAATAGGTGTATCTACTAGGCGATCGCCAATAAACCAACAATTCTCAAAATTATTGTTCAGCTACTTGCACCCACAATGTATACATAAGAACCCAAATTCTCATCATCTGTACCAACAACCACACCGCCTTCTGCACCGGGAACAAGTTCTATACCTTCAATTTTGTGGTAATCAGAGCGGTAGAAGGGAACAAGTTGAGGATTTGCTCGCCATGTAATTTTGCGATCGCATAATCCTAAGTAACCAGCAACATATACAGCTGATTGAAATGGGCCATCATCCCCTGCATCACTTTGCTGCTCTATCAAAGCCATACCACTGATACCGAAAGGGATGCCACCGCGAACCGGACACCAATCTTGTGCCGAAACTTTATGGGATATGAGTAGGAATGTAGCCAAGATTACTATGTTTATGATTAACTTGAAAAATAGAGGCATATTGATTTAGTCAAGCTGTGAGTATTAGTAACAGAAGTGTGTTAACTGATGCTCAATTAGCTGTAATTAATTGACTCAAGATAGTACTTTCTGTAAAGAAAGCAATAATTCGTTGATTGTATAGGGCTTCGACAAAAATGTATTGATACCAATGGCCGCTGCTGCACTGAGCTTATTGTCAGACATCAGTCCACTGCTGGCGATAATTTTGACTTGGGGGTTGATTTTTTGCAGGGTACGGATGGCAGTTAAACCATCTAGCGAGGGCAGCATAATATCCATGAGGACGGCACTAACTTTGTCTCTATTTTGAGCGTATAGTGCGATCGCCTCAATACCATCATTGGCAATTAAAATTTTGTAGTTGTGAGCTTCTAGTGATGTTCTGGTAATCTCTTGAATGGCAATTTCATCATCCACAACCAAAATCAATTCTTCGTGTCCTGTCTGTGGTGGCAAATCTTCCGGGCTGAGTGTTTCCATTCCCTCCACGGCTGGTAAGTAAACCTGAAAATTAGTGCCAGTTCCCAGTTCGCTATACACATTCACAAAACCGCCGTGACTTTTAATGATTCCAAGTACAGTGGAAAGTCCCAATCCTGTGCCTTTTCCCACATCTTTTGTGGTGAAGAATGGCTCAAAAATTCGATCTAATATTTCTCTAGGAATACCAATTCCTGTATCGGAGACAGAAATAACTATGTAAAATCCCACCTTGGCTTCCAAGTTCATGCGGGCATAATTTTCATCAATCAACAGATTCTCGGCAGAGATACTCAAAGTACCGCCATTAGTCATAGCATCGCGGGCGTTAACGCAGAGGTTCATCAGGACTTGATGCAGTTGGGTACTATCTCCAGAAACCATCCATAAATCTTGTGGTACATCAGTACTGATTTCTATGGATTTTGGGAATGTCTCTTTCAGAATCTTGCCAAGTTCCACAATTATATGTCTGAGCTGCAAAGTGATCCGCTTCCCTTCCACACCCCGCGCAAAGGACAGCACTTGCTTGACTAAATCAGCGCCGCGTCTGGCGTTTATTTCCAAAATCTCCAGTAGATGGCGAGTCCGTTCATCTGCATCGGGAAATTTCAGCGGTAGCAGTTGCGCTCCGGCCAAAATCGGTGTCAGGATATTGTTGAGGTCGTGAGCAATGCCGCTAGCTAAAGTACCAATACTTTCTAGGCGTTGAGCGCGAAATAATTGAGCTTCTAAGTGTTTTTTCTCGGTAATATCTGTGTCAACGGTGAGAATTGATTTGGGTTTTCCTTGTTCATCGCATACTAGAGTCCAGCGACTAGCAACAAGGATTTCTTTGTCAGTTTTGGTAAGTTTTGTTAATTCACCCTGCCACTTACCTTGACTAATAACTTGCAATAAAGCTACTTCAACTTCTGGTGAAGGTTCGTCATACAAAAGCTCACTAGCATTTTTGCCCCAGGCTTCTGTAGCTTTCCAGCCATAAAGTGTTTCTGCGCCTTTGTTCCAGAAGATAATTTGATTGTTTAAATCTCGGACGCAAATGGCATCTGTGGTGACATCTAGCAATGCTGCTTGTTCGCGGATTTTTTCTTCTGCTAATTTGCGTTCGCGTAGCGCAGCTTGTCGTTCGCTAATATCTATACTGGCGCATGTCACCCCGACAATTTCTTGGGTTTCATTCCGCAATGGCTCGACAGTTAAATCGTAATATCGAGTTATATCTTGAATGGTAATTGATACTTCCTCTCGCGTTCCTATACCTGTAGTCAACACTCCACGTTTAATGGTGATGAGATGTTGAGCATCTTCTACTGGGATGATATCTAAGTCTTGTTTGCCCAATATTTTCTCAACCGTCAATCCAGATGGAGGATTGTAAACCCAGGTATACCGTAAATCTCTATCCTGGTTGTAGACAAAGATTGGAGAGTTTTTGAGAGCCACCCGAAATCGCTCCTCACTCTGCCGCAGTGCGTTATCTGCCTGTTGACGTTCGATAGCATAACGCATAGACCGCACCAGCAAGTCTCCAGTTACTTGCCCTTTGACTAAATAATCCTGCGCTCCTTGCTGCATTGCCCTAATTGCCAGGGTTTCATCATTTATACCCGTAAGTACAATGATTGGAGTTGCCTTTGCTTGATTGTGAGCAATGACAAAGGTTTCCAATCCCTGGCTATCTGGCAGCGAGAGGTCTAATAAAATCACATCAAAAATTTCGTTTGTTAGGTAGTTGACTGCTTCATAAAGCCGCTCAACGGGCATCAACTCAACTACAACTGTGGTAACTTCCTTGAATAATTCTTGTAACAATAAGACATCACCAGGGTTGTCTTCTACTAACAAAACTTTAATATTTTCACCTGCCATTTCCACTACTCCGGTGGCAGTTTTACGATCGCAAACCAAAAATTTTCTATTGATTGGATAATTTTAACGAATTGATCGAAATCTACAGGCTTAGTTATATAACAGTTGGCAGAAAGGTTATAGGCTTTGAGGATGTCTTCTTCAGCTTGAGAGGTCGTCAAAACTACTACAGGAATTCGTCTGAGGTTTTCATCTCCTTTAATCTCTGCTAATACTTCCCGTCCATCTTTTCTAGGCAAGTTTAAATCGAGCAGTATAATGTCTGGATGGATTACCTTAGCATATTTTTCTTGTTTTCGCAAGAAAGCCATTGCCTCCACACCATCTTCGACCACATTCAAGTGAATCGAGATTTTGCTATCTTCTAGGGCGATGCGTGTAAGTTGGACATCGCCAGGATTATCCTCTACTAACAAAACCTCAATAGGCATAATCGCTTTTATGGTGCTTACCATTGCTTACCTGCTATATCTGGAATTGTGAAGTAGAAAGTCGAGCCTTGACCCGGTTTCGATTCAACCCAGATTCGGCCGCCGTGGCGTTCTATAATTTTTTTACAAATTGCCAGACCAATTCCAGTACCCTGATACTTGTCTCTACCGTGCAAACGCTGAAAAATTATAAAAATACGTTCAGCATACTGGGATTCCAAACCAATTCCATTATCACGCACCCAGAATAAATATTCGTTTGCAGTGGGCATTGGGTATGGGGCATTGTTTATTTCTCCCCCTGCTCCCTTATCCCCCAGTCCCCAGTCCCCAGTCCCCAATCCAATATGAATTCGTGGCTGTTGGTGCTGGCAAAATTTAATCGCGTTGGCAATAAGGTTTTGAAGTACTTGTGTCAATTGAGTAGCATCAGCCATCACTTGAGGTAGGGTATCATAGGTGACAACTGCTCTACTATCTGCGATCGCCAGTTGGAGATTAGCGATCGCCTGCTCTAAGATTACATTACAATCAACCAGCATAAATGGTTGTCCACGAGTGCTGACGCGAGAATAGTTCAACAAATCGTTGATCAAGGTCTGCATCCGCCTAGCCCCATCTACTGCGTAGGTGATAAACTGGTCGGCATTGGCATCTAGTTGATTTTTGTATCTTCGCTCTAGTAGTTGTAGATAACTAGTTACCATTCGCAACGGCTCTTGCAAGTCATGGGAAGCAACGTAGGCAAACTGTTCTAATTCAGCATTGGAACGAGCAAGTTCCTGAGTTTGCTGGGTTTCTTTTTCTAATAGTTGTGCTTGAGATAAAGCAATCCCAATTTGGTTTCCTAGTTGCTGTAACAACTCCGTCTCAAAGTTATTCCACTGTCGAGGTGCGGCACACTGATGAGCTAGCAACAAGCCCCAAATGCCATCTCTGATCAGAATCGGCACTACCAGATTCGCTCTGACAGCAAACTGCTGAAGAAATTTTCGATGGCATGGTTGGATATGAGCGGCTTCAATGTCTTCAATGGCACTGACCCTTCCCTGACGATATCTTTCTATATATTGTTCTTGAAAGCAGGGATCAAAAATATTTTCTCCCAAAATTACCGGATAACCAGGCAGCACAGCTTCTTGTACCACTGTTCCTGAGCCGTCAGTATCCAATCGAAAAATTAACACACGGTCAGCTTGTAGTAATTTTTGTACCTCTGTCACAGAGGTTTTCAGAATTTCATCTATTTGTAAAGATTCTCGAATTTTCAGGGTGATTTCAGCGAATAATTGCGATCGCATATTTTGCCGTTTTAATTCTTCATCTGCCCGCTTGCGATCTGTGATATCAGTATAAGAACCCACCATCCGCACCACATCACCCAATGCGTCCCAAAGTGCCTGTCCTCGATCTAGAATCCATTTATAGCTGCCGTCTTGGCACTGGACTCGATATTCACAGACGTAAAACGGTGTTTTCTTGGCAAAGTGGTCTTGGAAGGCTTGAAGTACCGAATCTCGCTCATCGGGATGGATTCGTTTTGTCCATTCATCGCAACAGTTGGAAACTTCGTGGTCTTTATAGCCGAGCATTTCCTTCCATTGAGTTGAGAAGAACACTTCATTAGTCTTGATATTCCAATCCCAAATACCATCATTATTACCATGTAATGCTAATTGCCAACGTTCTTCACTTTCTCGTAGTCCTTCATGACGCCTGAGTTCTAGTTGGTCGATTATCAGGCGACTTAGAGCTACAAGCGCCTCTATTTGTTTTTGGCTTATTTGTCGAGGAACTTGGTCAATCACGCATAGGGTTCCTAGCATATCTCCCATTGGAGTAATTAAGGGTACACCTGCATAAAACCGTATATAAGGATAGCCACTTACTACTGGATTACTTGCCAATTTTTCATCAGCTAGGGTATCAGGAACCACCACAACATTACGCTGCTCTTGACAAAGATAAGATAACCCAACACTCCGGGGCATTTCTGATACATCTAAACCTACTTTTGCCTTAAACCATTGACGGTTTTCATCAATGAAATTTACCAAGGATATAGGAGTACCGCAAATAAATGCCGCTAATTGAGCAAGATTGTCGTAGGCTTCTTCAGGTTCAGTGTCAAGAATTTGATACTGGCGGAGAGCTTCTAACCTCACCGTTTCTGTATCAAGATGTCTAGCTTTCATTAACTTTTTTTTAAATAGCAACGGACAAGGAGCTTAGGACATTAACTGATAATAAAACCTATATACAAACTAGACTTTCAACTCAGTCCCCAGTCCCCAGCCATAAATCTAGAAAATACGGAGAACTATGAGAATGGGATTCAGACCCCTTCTTCCGGTAATATTAGTACTTATCAAGAACTTTTAATAAAAAAGATATGTCTTCAACTCCTCTAACATTAAACCTAATTGAAGGTTCAGTCTCCTTTAGTTTTTCACCCCAAGCAGCACGAGAATTAAAGACAGCAACAGATCAACTAATGGAGCGCTTGAAAGCTGTCGCCGCTAAACCCACTCCTGGCGGTGGTAGAGTCACTCCCCAGCCTCCCCTAGAATATCGTTACACGGGTGAAGTATTTTTAGAAGTTTTTTGTAATCCTAATATCTGGCCAACGCCTTTCGCAGCCAAAGTTTTGCTGACTGTCCGCAACATTAATATCCGCTTGACTACTGAAGCTGAACTTACTCGCATCATTGAAGACATTAATCAATATTTAGAGCAAGTAGGATAATAGTCAAGTAAAGGAAGCAGAAGGCACGATACCTCACAGGGAAGCAAGCTACGCTTTTAGCATCTCGTAGAGAGCATCGGCAGAAGCCATGAGAGGGAGCCACCTATGAGAGATGGGACTTGAACCTTCCCTCAAAAATGTCAAGATGATTTTTTTATGCTTGCCGAGATTTTTTCAGAAAAATACTATACAAACAAATTTTGAATTTTGCGAAAGTTGAGCCAGTTGCTTGCGGAGGTTCCCTGTTTTCTCGCAACTGGTGACGGTTAGCACCTGACTTAGCAAACTTTTCAGGGCTAATTTTGGCTTTTAACAGCAAGCATACTATCACTTCCCTCAAGTAAGGGATGCAATAAATTACGAGTCAAAATTGGAGTTCCTACACTTCTATCGAAGCAATGTAGGAACGCCACAGAATCTACATACTAAATTCAAGCAAAGACACCAAATCTACAGAATAAATGCTTCTGATGCCTTCTTTAACTTGAAAAGCTGTATAAATTCAGACTCAAATGCTTCTGTGTTAATCAAAAACTCAAGATTCTGTATAGGGCAATGCTCATCAAAAACCAGAGATTATCCCCCAGATTGGTTGTCGAATCGTTAATGGTGACATTCACACATCGAAAATAAGCTCCCAATCCGAAATCCGAAATCAAAAATTGATTAGTCGTTGTCCCACTGTTCGCGACCAATTAGGTCGCCAATGCGATCGCGTAACAAAAAGTCACATTTCTCTAATTCACATTCAACGCAAACCCACTCTCTAGCTGGAATGTATTGGCAGAGGCTATATATTGGCTGTTGCCGGCTAACCATTCCCTTTTGCACCAGTCGGCGTGCTTCGTCTTGAATCACATCTAGAGAGTAGTAATTGATAGAAGGCACCGTATTCACACTCATGTTTTTTACTCACAAATTAACACTTACGATAGTGTTCCCGTTAATAATTAGGAACAAACATTACAGAAATTAGACTTGTGGCTAGGATTTTGTAGTTTGCTATACGGAACTATTTTTATTTTGACGCTACATCTCCTGAAATTATCTCAAGAAATGTTAAGAAAGTCAACGAATCCTGACATTTCCCTCAAATCCGCTTTACAAAAAAAATTCCAAGTAGTTAACTTAACCTGCTTATGCAGCTATATGACTTTGATGCCACAAGTCTGAAAGTCTTGCCATTACTGTATTTAGGCAAGATTTGGTAGATGGGAAGAGTTTATATTGTGATTCGCTTACATATCAAATAGTCACCTTAAAGCTTGATCTATAACTGCGGGTATTCATCTAAGGGTAAACAACACAATAATATTTGTCAGTTACTAGGGTATAAACTGTTGCAAAACATAACGGCTAAAGTATACTACGAAGGCTTTAACCATAGCATCTGTTAACAATTTCTTAAGTAAAATTGTAATTATTTTAGGTTATTTTCAGCACTCACATTCAACAGTTTTCCTTAGATAAATATCTGCAAGGGGCTGGAGTCAGGCAATTCCAAATCAAAAAATATTCAATTGCTGTGGGAGTAGGAGAAGGGAGAACACTCAATACTGCGTAGGTTTTGCATTTTTAACTCGGAATTGGGTTTTGGGAAAAGGGTAAAGGTTAAAGGTTTTTTCTTTCCCCTTTCCCTTTTCCCCAAAACCCGACAAGTATTGGGAGAACACTAGAGTAGAGACGAAAGCCAAGACAAGTACTGAATCCCTGAATTAAGCTATGGTTACATTAAAACAGACGCGATCTCGTCACGTCTGTAAAGTGTTTGGCGGATTTGCTGAGGTTAATTGTTCTAAAGTTACATTGTTGTTTTAGTTACTTATTCGGAGAATTCATCATCATTTTGAACAGTGCTGTCTTCTACTGCTACGAGATTTTCTGGCGGGCGATCGTGATTAAGTTGATTTAGCAGTGCCAATACTTTATTACCGCGTTCTATAGAGCGATCTTCGAGAAATATCACTTCTGGTGTCCGACGTAGCCGTACCCGCGCCCCAAGTTCGCTGCGGACGTAACCTGTGGCCGACTTTAAGCCTGCCATTGTTTCTACCTTAGCTTCATCTGTACCATAGATGCTGACGTAGATTTTGGCGTGTTGGAGATCGCCAGAAACATCAACATCAGTCACACTAACCATTCCAGTACCCACACGGTCATCCTTAATGCCGTTGAGTAGCATTTGGCTAACTTCCCGTTTGATCAGTTCAGCAACGCGGGAAACCCGACGATTTGTAGCCATAAAAATTTCGCCTCATCACAGAGGTTGTACGACAAAAATAGATGCAGGTTGGGTAGACAGTACTTAGCGCGAGCAACGCCAAGAGCAACCGTCTGTGGGGCACAGCCCCGATATAACGCTAGTCTAGATTGCACTCAAGCCCAGCATTGCCCGTAGAGTAAAAGTCAGAAAGACTAGACTACTCACCAATAAACCCAAGATAGCGATCGAGGTGACAGGACGTTTCAATAGTGGCACTAATGGCGCAAAGGTGTTTAAAAACAGTCCTAAGACGATAGAAATTAAGTACCGGGGGTAGCGAAAGACGTTATCCCAAAATCCGTCAAACATCTGAATGTAAACTGCCTTGTTATATACTTACGTTTGTTTTGATATGCTTTATCTACTCAATTGTAATATATGTGGCTAGAAATTTAGCCAGCTAATCTAAAATTTGGCTCTTCGGTTATATTGGCTTTATTTAGTTGTGATTATTTTTAGTTAAATCGGAAGTAAATGGTAATTCAAATCCCCAAGGAAACTAGCCCACGTCCATTTTTGAAGTGGGCAGGGGGCAAAAGTAGGTTGATACAGCAATATATTCCTTATTTTCCCAAGAATTATAAAAATTACTATGAGCCATTTTTAGGGGGTGGTGCAGTTTTTTTCTATCTCCAACCAAGTACAGCAATCTTAACTGATATTAATGCCGAATTAATTAACACTTATTGTTGTGTTAGGGATCATGTTGAGGAATTAATTTCTCTGTTGAAGGAGCATAAAATCAGACATGATAAAGATTATTACTATAGCGTCCGAAACAGAAGTGTTGGTAGTGATATAGAAAAAGCTGCTCGTTTCATTTATCTTAATAAGACTTGTTTTAATGGTCTTTATCGAGTTAATTCGCAGGGGAAATTCAATGTGCCATTAGGCAGATATGAAAATCCTAATATTTGTCATGAAAATTTACTGAGAGTAGCCTCAGAAGCACTGTTTTATGCAGAAATTCAACAAGCAGATTTTACAGAAGTTCTAAATCATGCTACTAGCAGTGATGACTTTGTATTTTTTGATCCGCCCTACCATCCTATCAGTGATACTAGCTATTTCACTGCTTATAGTCAAAATTGTTTTAGCAAAAAAGACCAAGAACTTTTAAGAGATACTTGTGCAGAGTTAGCAAGTCGTGGTGTCAAAGTTATGGTGTGTAATTCTGATAGTGAATTTATTCAAAAAATTTATACTGATATCAATTTTGAAACCTATAAAATTAAAGCAACGCGTTCAATTAACTCAAATACAAAAAATAGAGGCATGATTGACGAACTATTAATTACATCTTTTAAAGATTTTTATTTGCCCAAGCAATGAATCTGTCTAAACTATAAACTGCTAATAAATTATGGTTGTCATTAACCCTTGCTTTCAGCCATTTGCTTGCGCCTTCTCGCATACCTTCACCGCCTAAAATTACAATAGTTGGTGCAGGGTAATAGTGCTGAATATTCATATTCAAGTAAGGAAACTTTTCATCAACTGAACCAGGGCTTTCTTGCCATTTGCACTCGAAAATTAAACCAGATGGCATTGCAGGTGAGCCAACAACATAAAAATCAACCTTCAAATCGGTATGATAAATTCCAGTTCCAATATAAACTTCTTTGCCATAACGTTTTGGTAATAAAGCAGCATTTAGTATAAATTCTTTTTGGACATAATTCCCTATTTGGAAATAATTATGTCCATTTAAGATTGCTTCTACATTTCCTTCTAAAATATTCCCAGACTTATTTGCCCGTCCGCCTTGAGTCAGAGCCATCTTCAATCCCTCTGCCAAAAGTCCTGTTTATTATAGGATTTCACAGAAGTAGCAAAAAAGGGTCAGTTACTTAATATGAATTTTTGATTTTGACTAAACAAGGTTGGATTGACAGGTAAAAAATCCGATTTTATTGGTATTTTTGTACTAAGAAAATACCAATGTATTAATAATTTGGAGCAGGAACGAGTTACTAATTCAGGTAATAGTTAAAATAATGGATTTATATTTAGTCTTAAAGAGCAACTATAGCAAGCGACTCCGCCATTTTTCTGGGTCTTGGGAACAGTGGAAAACAGCGTAGATGATAATCTCCTGTTCATTAAACTCGTAAAAAACGACGTAGGGAAAACGCCTAATTGTAGCGCGGCGATAAGTTTCATGAACAATCTGGTATGTGCTGGGGTGACGCTGAATTAAATTCAGGTAGGTATCAATACATCGGTAGGAACTCAGCGCCTAATCCAAATTCCCGCCTCTCGTACCAGTCATAAAGCTTCGATAATATCTAGTTCTGCGGCCATAAGAATAGTTAAGTTTCTAGCCATGCCGTTGAGAGATTCTGGCTTTTACATCTTCCCAACTGCTGCTAATGGCTGGATTTTGCAGATATTCGGCTTTGCGACGAGCTAGTTCTTGTTTCTGCCAATCTAAAACTGGGAGTGCTGCTGGTGTAGTGGCAATCTCATCCCATAAATCTTCTACCAGTTGGAGTTTTTCCGCTCTCGAAAGACTAGAGAGTTCGGGAAATACTGGGTTCATGGTCTTCTCTATATTTTATTCACCTTCATTTTAGCCTGTCTGTGCTTCAGTATGGCCGTTGCGGATAGACCATGCTAGTTCTAAAAGTTGAGTCCAGCGCTTTTGTAGCTGTTTGGGGGTGCATTTGATGGCTTTGGCGATCGCTTGATCGTTTTGTCTTGCAGTTTTTAATTCTAATATTTGCTGTTGCTGTTCTGTGAGTTGGTTCACAAAGATTTCCCACTGCTGAGAAGATAAACCCAACTTTTGCTCTAAACCCGCACCTAACCATTGATGTACTAATTGCCAGTGGTGTTGTTTAGCAAACTTTTCGACGTGGTATTTAAAGCGTTGTTGGAGATAATCGCGCTGACGGCTGGTTAAACCGAGAATTTGGTCAATTTCTGGGGCTGAGAGGTCTTGAAGTTTCAAGCTGAGGTAGTTCATACAGTCAGATTGACCTTGAGATTCCAGGTATTTCATCAATTCAGCGATGACGCGATCGCGTTCTGATTCTTCAGATGGATCGAAATTAGTTTGGGCAATCATTTGCGATCGCAGCTGTTGCACCGCCGAGTTACGCTGGTAAGATTCTGCTTCTTCACCCTTAGCAGATTCTACCGCCAGTTCAATATCCACAGTCGTTTCTTGGGGCTGACGACGAGCAAAACCTTGGGCCCGCAAGATAATCAATTGCTGATTTGCACCACCAGGTAAATTGATCCGGCGTTTGGCATATTGTTCTGTAAAAGCCATGTATTCAGCTAATTGCAGCTGAGTACGCGGCGTGTGATTCTCTGGTAGTTCGTTTTCTCTGCGGAAAGCTTTAATCGCTTCGATATAAAATGCTTGTAAAAAATCTTCAATCAGGCTGTAACGAGCATCAAAGCCCAACTCCGAGCCGGACATAGTTACATGACGGTAAACCATAGCACCCAAATTGCTATGTAATTCCACCCGCCCTTGTTTGGAACCCAGTTGGTAGTAACGTAAGCACTTTTGCATCCGATGCCTTCCCAACGTCATCTGCCAGGACTTGATTTCCCCAGATGTTTGAATGCGGGAGCTTTTATCGCAAATGCGTTCTACTTCTACGGCTATGCGCTTTGCTAAAGCTTCTACGCACTTGGGTGTTGCTTTCACTTGCGCTTGCATTTCCTCACACAGCAATTCAATTAAAGTATCACTGCTGCTATCTGAAAATTCTTCAGTCGAAACGTGGTTCTCAAAAATGGGTGTAGAGTTTGGTAGATTGACGACGTTAGATTTCATGACTTTTCCAGGTAGTAGTATTGCACCGTAATTACAACGCAGACACAGCAATCAAGAGCGTCCTTGACTGGAGAATCTTTGGGCATTCATCCATCAAGACTTGCCGTATATAATGCTCACATCTAAAGCTCATATATCAAAACTATAGGAAATACGAAAGAGTTACAGTTATGGCAATGTGTCGGTTTTGATCACAAGCCACTATATTGATGCAGGCACACGAGTACCCGCCATTTTCTCAAAGTTGTCAAATACCTTACTGTGTCAAGTTTTGCCACCATCCTCTTATATCCACTGCCTCACAGAACAGCCCATCCTAGATATCGCTTTTAAATATGACAATTTTAAAACTGGAGTCGTTTTGATCGCAATTTCCGAAACGGAGAGGTGTGCTTGTGGTGTAGGGGCTGGCGACTAAAGACTGGGGATTGGGAAAATGAGTATGTGGATTCATACCCCAACCAAATCTTAAAAGAATTTTTTCCCCAGTACCCAATCCCCAATCCCTAATCCCGGAATTCTTATACCCATGCTGCTGCTGCTTCCCAACCTAAACCCCTCCGTATAATCACTGCTTCGTCTCCGGTCATATCCAAGATGGTAGACACTTGATATGTAGGTTCCTCGCCAGTATCAATAATTATGTCTACCATCTTGTCCAAACGATCAAATAGCTCTACCCGCGACTGAACAATTTCTGGATCTATCCGAACTATGCCATTATCTGCTTCATCTGCTGGCAGATGTGCTGAAGTTGAAATAATCGGATTACCCAAGGCTGCCAGCAACTCCAAACACACAGTATGGTTTGGGACTCTAATTCCGGTAGTTTTCCGCTTGGGGCTTTGCACCAATCGCGGTACTAACTTCGTAGCTGGGAGCAAAAACGTGTATGGCCCTGGAATCAGGCGTTTCATAATCCGATAGGCTGTGTCACTTACGAAGGCATAAGTTGCCACATTTGAAAGCGAGGGACATAAAAATGTCAATGGTTTATCGTTTGCTAGCTGTTTAATTTGCCGCACTCGTTCTACCGCCGACTTGGCATTCAAATCACAACCGATCGCATAAACTGTATCAGTGGGGTAAAGCATGACTGCGCCACTAGAGAGCGCCGACTTTATTTCCTCTATTCGGCGAATTTGAGGATTATCCGGATGAACTGGGAAAATTTTTGCCATAACTCGGTGAGTGGGGATTGGGGACTGAGGACTGGGACAGGGGGTAGAGGAGGCGTGGGAAGCAGTTAATAACTAATGCCCAATGACTAATGACTAATAACTATGAATAAACTATGAATAAAATTGCTTATCTTCAATGTCCGACAGGAATTTCTGGTGATATGTGCCTGGGTGCTTTGGTCAGTTTGGGTGTTCCTGTGGAGTATTTAATTGAAAAACTCAATGGGTTAGGTATTGAACAGGAATATCAGTTAAGGGCAGAACTTGTCCAACGTAATGGTCAGCAGGCGACTAAAGTTCATGTGGATTTAGTACACGATCGCCATCACCACCATCACCACGATGGCGAACACAGTCACCATCACACACGCCATTTGCCAGAAATAGAGCAAATGATTCTCAAAGCGGGGTTGCCATTACGGGCAGAAGCTTGGAGTTTGGCGGTATTCCGACAGCTAGCAGTGGCAGAAGGTGCGGTGCATGGCATTTCGCCTGAAAAAGTTCATTTTCATGAGGTAGGTGCTATAGATGCGATCGTAGATATTGTGGGTACTTGCCTGGGGTTGGATTGGTTGGGCATTGAGAGCAATGAGTCAGGATTGCCCTTACTTTACTGCTCGGCGTTTCCAACTGGTGGCGGCACTGTTCGGGCTGCACATGGTCAGATGGCAGTACCAGTTCCAGCGGTATTAAAGCTGTGGGAAATGCGGGGTTGTCCAGTTTATAGCAATGGCATTGACAGAGAATTAGTAACACCAACAGGAGCCGCGATCGCCACTACTTTGGCAAGAGATTTTGGTTCACCACCTGCGATCGCTATCAAGCAGATAGGACTAGGAGCAGGAACCATAAATTTACCCATTCCCAATATTTTACGCCTCTGGTTGGGTGAAAGTGCAAGTTTACAGTCAAATTTCAGTGATTCTGAAGATACTAGCTCAAATTTGGAAACTATCTCGGTACTAGAAACCCAAATTGATGATTTGAATCCACAAGCGATCGGCTATACGTTTGAGGCGTTGTTTGCGGCTGGTGCGCTGGATGTTTTTACCCAAGCGATCGGTATGAAAAAGTCCCGTTCGGGGATTTTGCTAACTGTGATTTGTCATCCAGAAAATTTACTCAGTTGTGAAGCCGTTATCTTCCGCGAAACTACAACTTTAGGCATTCGGCGAACAACTCAGCAACGCGCCATTTTACAACGAGAAATTCAACAAGTGGAAACGGAATATGGCAAAGTGCGTGTCAAGATAGCATGGAAAGGGCGATCGCCAGAAAAAGTTATTGCAAATGTGCAGCCAGAATATGAAGATTGTGCAGACTTAGCCCGAAAGCATAATATTCCCTGGCGCGAAATTCAGCGGTTGGCGCTACAGCGTTGGTATTTGGTAAATCAAGATACTAATACTATTTCTGTTTGAAGATGCGTCTATAGGACTGATGCAAAACTATAGACTGTAGCGGCAGTTCATGAATTGCCGCTACCCAAATAAAGCGCAGCCTCACATAGAATTGGTTTTACTAAATATAATATTTTTAAATTCAATAAATAAAAACTCTCGCACACCAGTTTCTTCAAAGATTTTATATTGAGAATCTCTTATTAAATCTATAGTTACAGGTATATCAATTTGCTGTCCATCTTCAGGTTCTAAAGTAATAAATCCATCTTGGATTGTAATTTCCTTTCCTTCATTTTTAAACAATACTGTATTTAAAATTTCTTCTAAATTTAAAGGATTATATGGTAAATGCTCCAAGCAATCTTTTAAATATAAATTGTCCCAAAGTTCAGGTTTTTTAGTTTTGTGATCATACTTATCTATTCTATTTATATAACTCTCGCTGTATTCGTAAGCATCCTTGTGCCATATACAGGTTGATCCATAAGTATCAAAAAATTTTAATGGACTACCAGGAGGATGATCATTAATAAATAATTCCCATATAAAAGCTACTCTTGCCCATTTTTGTTGTCTTCTTAATTGATGATGAAAATGAGATATCTCCTGATTTGTATAATGAGAAGGCATATCATTTTTTTGATACATATCCCAATTACCGTTTATTTTAAGTTTGGGATATTTAGCCTCAAACATACAAACTTTAACTTTATCTCCTGAACGAAATATTATCAGTGCATCACAGCCAAATTTTCTTTCTAAACTTTTATTTAGAACTTGAGAGCTATAAGAATCATCCTCTGGTCTTTGTATTTTAAAACCATAAAGTTGTTTAACAAGCTGTTTACTACGAAAAAATAATCTTATATAAGCCATAAGTGTAGAAACATAATCTACCTCGCTTTGAATACAACCTTCGCAAATATCTTGTCGAATATATTGATCTAAAATATAAATACCTTGTGCTATATCTGATGTATAGGGCTGCGAGAAAAAAATATAACTGTTAATCATGTGCTAAATATTTTTAATACAAAACTTAAAAACCGTTACTTAGAACTTTTAGCAAATATTGTGTCAAGGTAAACGCATCTACACCTAATTCGGTACGCTCTTGGGCTGCTAAAATGCCTGCTTGGGAATGCCACCAAGTGGCAGTTGCAACAATATCTTCTATGGGAATCTGTTTAGTTGCTGCTTGCGCTAACAGTCCACCCAGTAGCCCAGTTAACACGTCGCCGCTACCACCACGGGCTAAGGCTGGTGTGCTTTCAGGAACAATCCAAACAGCACCTTGAGGGTTTGCGATCGCAGTTCTTGCCCCTTTTAACAACACTATCGCCCCACTTTGGGCGGCTGCCTCTTGTACTGCTTTCACTCTGTCATGTTTGGCATCGGCAACATCAGGAAATAATCGTTCAAATTCGCCAGTGTGGGGTGTGAGTACGGTTACTACTTGGCGTTTTTTTAAGGTGGCGATCGCTCCCATTTGTGCCAAGATATTTAAACCATCGGCATCGAGAATGAGAGGACGTTCGCTCTTAATTACCTCTTGCACAATGGGCGTAGCATCTCGTGTTAAACCTGGGCCACAGGCGATCGCATTAAAGGAACTTAAATCGGTGTTTTCTGGTAATTGTAGGTGGGCGATCGCTCCAGTTTCCGTCTCTGGACAACCGACAATTAGCGCTTCTGGCAAGTGTGATACCAAAAGAGATTTCAGCGATTCGGGTACGGCAATGGAAAGCATCCCGACACCACTCGCCCGCGCCCCCAAACCAGTTAAAATTGCTCCACCTGCATAGCGTCGCGAACCGCAAATCAGCAGTAAATGTCCTTCTTTATATTTGTGAGTAACTGCTGGACGGGGTAAAGGTAAAGTAGCAAGTGCTGCTGCTGGTGTAATACGTTTAATTCTGGGTGCATCTTGTAGAACAGCTTCTACATCAGCTAAAGGAATATCAAAATCGATTAACTCAGCTTTACCGAGATATTCCAACGCCTGATCTTGGAAAAAAGCGAGTTTCCATAAACCTAAGCAAAATGTGTGAGTGGCGCGAATGGCAGTTCCCAATACTTCGCCTGTATCGGTGTGTAAACCTGAAGGTAAATCGATACTATAAATCGGTACAGATAATTCATTTAGCTGATTAATTGCAGAGGCGATGGGATCAGTCAGTTTTCTTTCTAAACCAAGCCCAAACAAGCCATCAATTAATAAATCAGAAATTGGCAGTTGCTCAATTGTTTGATAAATCGGAATTCCCAAACTCTGAGCATATTGCAAGTGCTGCGAAGTTAATTCTTTGAGCTTAGAGAAAGGAGAATAAATCCAAACCTCATACCCGCGAAAGTGTAATTCACGGGCTACGACTAGAGCATCACCACCATTATGACCGGGGCCGACCATAATTCCTACACGAGATCCCCTTAAAAAGAGGGTGTTTGAAAGAATCTCTGGAATGCGACGGGCAATTAATCCCGCCACCTTTTCCATTAAAGCAACTACAGGCATTCCTGCTGCAAAGATCCGCTTTTCAACATCGTGCATCTGCCCAGCAGTCACTACGACTTGCGAAATTTGTTCTTGCCTATCTTTCATGAGTGCTGTTAGCGGTAGCGTGGCGTTTAGCCCGTGCTGAGTTATGAGTTTAATTTTACTCCCCAATCCCCAATCCCCTCTTTCTTACTTCCCATAGTAAACTCTGGCATTAGCGTATCCGATATTTCGCAGATACTTATTCCATTCTTCGGCTTGGTATCGATCGGGGAAAGGCCCTACTGCTACGTGTGGCCCTCGTGGTTGCGTCCTTTCGAGGACTCCGCCAGATCGGCCTAAACCTTGACTAAATTGGGCTATATTCTGCCTAATTTGTGCTGCGATCGCAGGTAACTGTTCTGGAGTGGTGGGAATGGCAACATAATATCTAGAGGCTGACCTATTAGCATTGATATTACTGGGATCTCTTAGCAAGCCTCTATTGCCTGGATCTATTTCCTGTCCGTTAGTAAAGCTAATAATCCGGGCGTTATATATGCCTCGTGACTGTAGTTCATTTACCCGTTGTTGGGCGTTAGATACTCTGTTAAAAACTCCTGACTGAATTACACTCCGTCCTTGGTAATTGCGAATGTAAGCACTGGGTTCAATCTGACGTATTGCTTGTAGTGTCTGGAAATCACTACCATCAACGTAAACTAAGTAGCGTTCAAAGTTCTGGCCATATTGACTAAACTGTGCAGGTTGAGAGGGCTGAAAGTTCGGTTGTAATTGATTGTTCTGTAATGGTTGGGGTGCCTGAAAATTCTGCTCTAATTGATTATTCTGTAATGGTTGAGAGGGCTGAAAGTTCAGTTCAGATTGATTGTCCTGTACTAGTTCCGTCGGTTGTAACTGCGGTGATGGCTGTTGACCAAAGGGAATTGGTGGTGACGGTAAAGTTTCACCGGCTTGTTGAGCCAGTAGCACATTGTTGTGGATTTGTGCTTGTGCTGGGGTAGAGTCGGGAATTAGCACTAACCAGCCTCCCACTAACAAAGAGAGAAGTCTAATCGTGGGCTTCCAACCCTCAGAACTTCGATGCAGCAGTTGAAACGGGATAAATTGACTGGGTATTTCTCTCGACATAATAGTTAGAAAGTAGTCAAAGTATTTTTAGGCAATTTCCATCAGGAACTAATTAGTTCACCGTTGTAGCAACTATATAGCGTTAACGTAAAATTAGTCATCTGCGTGGCAAAAAATACATTTGTCACTAATTTTAGATAAAGGTGATGACAGAGTGAATAACGATTGCTCATTCCCTGACTCTAAAACTGAAGCGCTTTGCTAGCAAGGCTTTGAATACTGTGTGCTACAATTGGACAACCACGCAGCTATCGTGTCGTGCTTTGTATGAAAAAAGTCGTCGTTGGTCTTTCTGGTGGCGTTGACAGTTCCACCGCCGCAGCTATCCTGCACCATCAGGGCTATGAAGTGATTGGTTTGACTCTTTGGCTAATGAAAGGCAAAGGTCAATGTTGCTCTGAAGGTATGATCGACGCGGCTGATCTCTGTGAACAACTGGGCGTTCCCCATCAGGTTGTAGATATTCGGGATCTCTTTCAGACGCATATTGTCGATTATCTGGTGACTGGTTACAGTGCTGGGATTACGCCATTGCCTTGCTCCCAGTGCAATAAAACGGTGAAGTTTGGGCCAATGGTGCAGTATGCTCGTGAAGAATTAGGATGCGATCGCATTGCCACTGGTCATTATGCTCGAATTAGCTATGACGAAGCAACTGGACGTTACCAGTTATTAAGGGCTGTTGATCGTAACAAAGACCAGTCATACTTTCTCTATGATTTGTCTCAAGATTTACTTGCAGCAACCATATTTCCTCTAGGCGAATTAGAAAAAACTGATACGCGCCGCATTGCAACTGAATACGGACTGAAAACTGCTGATAAACCAGAAAGTCAAGACTTATGCTTAGTGGAAAGTAACGGTTCCATGCGGGCATTTTTGGATAAATATTTAGCTCCCAAAACAGGCGATATTGTCGATACCACAGGCAAAGTTTTAGGACAGCATGATGGTATCCATCACTACACTATTGGCCAGCGCAAAGGCTTGGGGATTGCGGCTGCCGAACCGTTGTATGTGATTGAATTAGATGCGGAAAATAATAAAGTAGTAGTAGGCGATCGCACTAAGGTAACTCAACCAGAATGCACTGTAAATCGGGTAAATTGGGTTTCGATTGCTGAACCATCCACCCCAATTCATGCCCAAGTGCAAATTCGCTATCGTTCAACGCCTACACCAGTAACGGTGATTCCATTGGAAAACTCTCGTGTGCGTTTGGTGTTTGATGAACCCCAAATCAGCATCACCCCCGGACAAGCGGCGGTGTGGTACGACGGCGAGAAAGTATTAGGTGGCGGAATTATTGAACAGTTTAGTTAACAATTAATCGCTGATATAGAGACGTTGTAATACAATGTCTCTTTAATTATGTCGAAGAATCATCTTCGGTATTTGGATTTTATAAGATATCTAAAATGCGATGATTTTCTGTTTGTAATCCGCGAATTTCTGCCTGCATTTGCAAACCTTTTTCTTTACATAAGCTCACATAGCGTCAGATAGAGATATTATCTAGTATTACTTTTCTAATTTTTACTAGGCCATATATATGATGGCAAAAATTGCCATTTATTGACATGTGAGTATCAAATTACAGCAACGAATTTTAACAAGCGATCGCACGCAGCTAGCAATTGTATAATCAACTGTTAAGCATGAGTACCTACACTTCTAAGGGGTCGATAGTTTGGATATTTTTTACTGAATTCTATTTGAAGCACCAGTATCTCATTTTTAATTTGTTTCGATTGGTTATGGTATAACCAAGGTAGCCAATACAGCGTTTTATATACAGACAATGGAGCAATGTCTATATGAGCTTTGATAATCTCAAGTACTCGTCTCTGACCTAAACCGGGTAAAACTGCTTTAATCCACCATTCCACTGAACTTGCATCACCGTAAACAAGTCCTTTTTCGAGAATCACTTCTAAAAAAATGGGCTTGAGTTGCGATCGCTTGGCTAATTCGCATCCTTTCCAAGCATTTGCACTTAGCACGCGCCAAACAAAGGTAAATTTCTGCTCGTCATCAAGTTGACGAAGCCACTTCAGTAACTCATTTTCCTGTTTTGAGTCCATTCGTTCATCAGCGTACTCTATCGGGTCAAACATACTTGATACAATATTAGAAATTAAGTAGAACAAGGTGAAAAAACCAAACTGTGTAAAGATAAGTAAATACATAAATGTGTCTACCAAGGTAACAGGGGTATGGGCAGCCGTTTAAGGGCATTTCTGACTCGTGAGCAAGATAGAACTTTGTTTAACCTGAGAACGGCAGATGTACCCCAGAAAGTTAAAGACAGAGCAGAAGTGATTAGATTGAGCGCAAATGGTTGGTATGTAGAGAAGATAGCGGCTCACTTTAATTGGACAGCACAAACAGTGCGAGAAGTTTTGCATAGATGGGAGCATCTTGGTTTAGAGGGACTTTGGGAAAAACCAGGGCGAGGAGGAAAATCAAGGTGGACGGAAGATGACATGGTGTTCTTAGAAGAATGTTTAGAGAAAGAACCTCGTACATATAACAGCGTTCAATTAGCCCAAAGATTAGAACAAGAACGCTCGGTAACATTGAGTCCTGACTGGTTAAGGCAGGTACTAAAAAAAGGGGATCATTTGGAAACGAACGAGAAAAAGCCATAAAGGAAAACAAGATCCAGTAGTACAGCAAGTTAAACAAGCAGATTTGGAAATGTTGGAATTGTCTGCGGCCGCAGGAGAAATCGATTTAAAGTATCTAGATGAATCAGGGTTTTGTGCTTGGAGTGAACCGAGTTACAGCTACTACTTCCGAGGCAAACAAAAACGTTTAGAGCAGAGCAAGCGTCGAGGTCGAAGGTTAAGTATTATTGGCTTTCTTCAACCGTTAATTAGTTTCGTTTACGGTCTGGTAATTGGAGGCGTTTCACGCAAATCTTATATTCAAATGATGGAGCTTGAAGCACTAGAAGCACAAAAAACGGGACGCATAAGAGTCATAGTGCAGGATAACGGCCCAATACATCGATGTAAAGAAGTGCAGGAGTTATGGCCAAAGTGGGAAGAGATGGGTTTGTACATCTTCTTTCTACCCAAATATTGTTCGGAAATGAACCCAATTGAATTGGAGTGGCAACACCTCAAAAAAGATGAACTAGCCTCGAAAACTTTTGAAGATGAGTTAGACCTTGCCTATGCTGTGATTGATGGAGTTCAAGCTAGAGCAGAGAAGGGAAATTACAGTACACAACGTATAAGATTTAACTCTAACTCTTCCCCTTAATTGTTTGTTACATAGTTATAAATTTTCTCCACGACTTACTTAATCAAGAAATACTTTTTTTAATTGCCTCTTCAAACTCTTTCAATGCTTGTACAGTTCCTACTTCCCAAGCTCGTTGAACTGTAGGGGTAATAATTTGAGTTATAGTAATATTTGGAAAGTTAGGACTGTTATCTGATTCGATGTAATGTCCATCCCTGAGTAAATAAATCCTTAGTTTTTTATTATCGTAAATCCATACTTCTGGAACTGCGATCGCTTCATAAGCATCAAGAGTTGTTTTTGATGTCACATCTGTTTCAATTGCTAAATCAGGAGGCGGATCGTTTGGTTCTAGTTTGCGACGACCAATCATTCTTTGGTAATTCTGGATGTAGAAACAAGCATCTGGTTCTACCCCCGCTATATTTTCCCGCTTGAAGGTGGTTGAACCGAAGGGTTCATAACTTTTTCCGGCGATCTTCAACAAGATTTTTACAATATCCGAAATTAAGTCCTTTGATTTTTCGTGTTCGGGTAGAGGAACCATAATTTCTAACGTAGACTTGCTATAAGCAACTCGTAGCGATCGCTTTTCGCCCAGTTCTTGCAAAATAGACTCAAATTCCTCCCAGATGACATCTTGAATAGACACTGTACTACCAGGCGCTAGCCGCATTTGGCTAACAGGTTTAACAACGGGGGATACAGCAGTCATAAGCATTTTCCTTATAAAGGAACTATTCTGAAACTTGAGCCTGGATTAGCTTTAGCCTAACCTAATCAGATCGCTTAGAGGCTAGTTGCAATAATTTTCCTCCATTCCCTAAACTCTTTTTTTTCTCAGTACCAGCATTTTGATAAGTTAGTACATAATCTGAAACAATAACAGTTAATACAAAGAGGGGATTACGTTGAGTCACAATCCAGATGCCATAGCCCCCCACGGTGGACAGTTGGTTAACCGTATCGCCACACCAGAACAAAGAGCAGAGTTTCTCTCAAAAGCTGACTTTTTGCCGCGAGTGCAACTAGACGATCGCGCCGTTTCTGATCTAGAAATGATTGCGATCGGTGCTTTTAGTCCACTCACGGGTTTTATGAACCAAGAAGACTACGATCGCACTGTTACAGAAATGCGATTAGCTAACGGTCTTGTGTGGTCTATCCCGATTACACTATCGGTAAGCGAAGAAGTAGCTTCCCCGTTACAAGAAGGCGGCTTAATCCGTCTGGATAACTCCAGAGGCGAATTTATTGGAGTTTTGCAACTCACCCAAAAGTATAACTACGACAAAACCCGCGAAGCAATCAAAGTCTACCGCACTGATGATGTCAATCATCCCGGCGTACAAGTACTCTATAACCAAGGTACTGTACATCTGGCGGGTGATATCTGGCTGTTGCAGCGTGAACCTCATCCCCAGTTTCCCACTTACCAAATAGATCCAGCTGCCTCACGGCAACTATTTAAAGACAAGGGTTGGAAAACCATCGTCGGCTTTCAAACTCGCAACCCCATCCATCGCGCCCATGAATATATTCAAAAATGCGCTTTAGAAATCGTTGATGGTTTATTTTTGCACCCATTAGTCGGGGCAACAAAAGAAGATGATATTGCTGCTGACGTGCGGATGCGCTGCTATGAAATTTTGCTGGAACATTATTACCCATTAGACAGAGTAAGTTTGGCGATAAATCCAGCCGCAATGCGCTACGCCGGGCCTCGTGAGGCTATATTCCATGCTTTAGTCCGCAAAAACTACGGCTGTACTCACTTTATCGTCGGACGGGATCATGCTGGTGTGGGTGAATATTACGGCACTTACGACGCACAGTATATCTTTGATGAATTTGAACCAAATGAATTAGGCATTGTGCCGATGAAATTTGAACACGCTTTCTACTGCACCCGCACTAAGCAGATGGCAACATCTAAAACCAGTCCCAGCAGACCAGAAGAACGCATTCACCTATCAGGGACAAAAGTTAGAGAAATGCTACGGCGCGGTGAATTACCTCCACCAGAATTTTCTCGTCCAGAGGTAGCAGCAGAGTTAGCACGGGCAATGCGGATAGAAGTACCGGCATAATTCCTAATTCGTAATTCGTAATTCGTAATTAAGACTCCACTGATGAATCCGCTTTCCTTGAGTCAGGAATGTGTTTTTATCTTTTTACTAACTCACGTTAGTGGCTCTGTTACCAGAAATTATGAATTATGAATGAACAATTATTTGGTCAAAAAGCAAGCAGCATAAACTGTAACTTTACAATACAGAGTTCAGCCCTGTAAGCTGCTAACTGATAGCTGAGGGCTGATAGCTAATTATGAAACGGCGCACGTTTTTACAGAGAATTGGCTCAATACTCGCGGTATTGGGGATAACTGAAGCTGAGTGGTTGTCTTTGGGAAATCGCTATTATCAGGCTTTGGCACAACCCAGTTCGCGCAAATTGGCATTACTAATAGGTATTAACCAATACCCAAAAATTCCAGCCCTCAGTGGTTGTCTGACGGATGTCGAACTACAAAAAGAGCTTTTGATTCATCGTTTTGGCTTCCAAGGGTCAGATATCCTCACCTTAACTGAGGAAGAAGCCAGCAGGGAATTCATTGAGGCGGCTTTTTTGGATCACCTGGGCAAGCAAGCTAAACTCGGTGATGTAGTGGTATTACACTTTAGCGGTTATGGTAGCTGTGTAAAATTGGAAACATCACCAGACATAAGGCAAAATGCTCTGGTGTCAGCTAATTTTATTCAAAAATCACAAGATGAGAAAATAGTCAACTATATATTAGAAGAAACTCTACTGCTATTATTGCGATCGCTCCCCACAGAAAGAGTCACAGCAGTATTAGATACTAGCTATTATGCTCCTAACACAGTCTTAGGATTAAAAATTCGCGCCCTTCAAGAATCAGTAGATGTAAAGCTAGCAGTAGAAGAAATTGAGTTTCTCCAACAACTTAAAACTCAGAAATTACCCAACACTCCGCTTGTTTTAGCAGCTACCTCAGAACCAAAGCAGCCGGCAAGGGAAGGACTTTTTTCTGGTTTTAGTGCCGGGTTATTTACCTACGCTTTGACACAGTATTTGTGGGAATTCACGCCAGCCAAGACAATTCAAGTCTCTCTTTCCCATGTAGAAAATTCTCTATCCAAATTGGGTAGCAAACAGCAACCAGCGTTATTAACTAGTCAGAAAAATCAAAATCTAACCTCTTTACAGCCAGACAGTATTATTGGTGCAGAAGGCGCGGTGACAGCTATTGAAGAAGACGGCAAAACAGTCCAGCTGTGGTTAGGAGGATTACCGCCACAAGTGCTGCTATACTACGGGGTGAATTCTCGATTTACCCTAGCAACAACAGAGCAATTAGTATTGCGATCGCGGACTGGGTTAACAGCAAAAGCGCAAATTTCCCAAATTGAAGGTACAAATTCCCTACAAGTCGGGCAACTTGTCCAAGAAGCAGTCCGGGTTTTACCCCGAAATATTAATTTAACCATAGCTCTAGATACTGGATTGGAAAGAATTGAGCGAGTAGACGCCACAAGTGCCTTCGCTGCATTTCCCCATATCTCTATCGTAGTAGTGGGAGAAAAACCCGCTGATTATGTATTTGGTAAACTACAAGAAATTCCTAGTCGTTATGGTCTATTTTCTCTCGGTGGCGAGCTAATTCCCAATACCACGGGGGAAGTAGGAGAAGCAGTAAAATTAGCCGCACAAAGGTTAGCGCCAAAATTATCAACTTTACTAGCAGCCAAGTTATGGCGACTCACAGAAAACCAAGGTTCTTCTCGCTTGGCTCTCAAAGCAACCTTAGAAATCATTAGTAATATATCGCCTCGCGTCATCATGCAGCGCGAAACAGTCCGAGCTTTTAAAACTGAAACTCCGGTTAAAAAATCAGTGCAGACGCGATTAATTCCGTCTCTCCCCACACCGATTGTCCCTATCGCTAGTCGAATGCAATATCGAGTGGAAAACCAGAGCGATCGCCCAGTATATTTAATTGTGCTGGGATTAAACAATAATCATACAGCGATCGCCCTCTACTCTTGGGAAACCCCCCAGGAACCAAATATTGAGAACATTAAGCCCCTCCTCAAAGAAGTTGTCATCGCCCCAGGTGAAACCCTTACCTTACCCCAAACTAATGCTGCTTCCGAATGGGTGATTTCAGGGCCAGCTTTCTTTTGCGAACAACAACTGATTTTTAGTACTACTCCCTTTAGCGCAACTCTCGCCGCTTTGAATACTGCTAAATATTCCCCAACCGAACAACGGCCGATTGGCCCATTATTGAATTCCTTAGATATTGCACAAGCCTTGCTCCAAGACTTACATCTTAAAACGGAGATAAACGGCACAGCAGCCGACTCATATATCTTGGATGTGAATAATTGGGCAAGTTTTAGCTTTAGTTTTCAAGTGGTTTAACGAACCCACTGCACATTTTTTCTAAGTCCTTCCAACAAGACTAGCGACTACTGTTGCTAACTCAGCGGCTTCAATCGGTTTAGGTAAATGTAGCTGATAACCTTCTTGTATAGCTCGCATCCGATCTTCTGCTTTAGCATCACCTGTCAAAGCTGCGGCGGGAATATTTCCCCCTAGTTCTGGTGGTTGCGATCGCAGTTTACGGATCAAAGAGTAACCATCTTCCTGATGCATACTGATGTCGCTAACTAAAGCATCTGGTTTCCACTGTATAATTAATTGCCACGCTTCTGAAACTGAGGCGACAGCTTTAACTTCGGCTTGGCACTGTTCGAGGACTGTGGTGATGAATTCACGGCTATCGGCTTGGTCATCTACAACTAGTACGCGCACACCAAGGAGTGAGAAGGGCAGAGGGCTAGAGGGGCGGAGGGGCGGAGGGGCGGAGGGGGGAACTCTTTAGAAGTGGTAGTTTGACTGTAAATGTTGCTCCTTGTTCTTTGCCTGGGCTATCTGCGTGGACAGTACCACCATGCAGTTCTACTAAATGACGGACGATCGCTAATCCTAGTCCTAATCCACCGTATGTTCTAGTGTTAGAACTATCAGCTTGACGAAAGCGATCGAAGACGTAAGGAAGAAAGTTAGTATTAATCCCGATGCCTGTATCAATTACCTGAATTTGGGCATATTTATCTGTTGTCTGCTGTTTTTCTTGGTCGCTGACTACTGACAATTGCACCTCTACCCTTCCTCCGACGGGTGTGAATTTGATGGCATTAGATAGCAGATTCCAGATGATCTGTTGCAAGCGCTCAAAATCACCAGCAACTAGGAATTGAGAATTTTCGCCAAGATTGCTTGGGGATTGTGCTTTTGGAGATTCAAGATTTTCATGATTGATTTCTAATTCCCCATTTGAGTTTGGCGTTTCTTGTGAGGGAATAATGGAAAATCTCAAATCGATTTCCTTGGACTGGGAGGCTAAATTAACAGTCTGAATCGCTGACTCAATTATCGGAACCAAATTACAAGTACTGACTTTCAGGCGTAACTTACCTCTAATCATCCGTGATATATCTAGCAAATCTTCAATTAGCTGGGTTTGGGCTTTGGCATTGCGCTCAATAGTCTCTGTAGCCCTAGCCATTTGGGTTTCACTCAGCTTGCTTCGTTGCAGCAATTGCGCCCAACCCAGGATGGCATTGAGAGGCGATCGCAACTCATGAGACAATATCCCCAGAAACTCATCCTTCATCCGGTTGGCCTCTTGCAACTGCTCAGTTTGTTGTTGCAAAGAAGCAATTAAACTAGCCCGTTCCATTGCGATCGCGATTTGGTCGCAGACTGCTTGCATCATCCCCTTTTGATTGTCGGTGAAGCTTAACAGAGTGCGGCTGCCAAAAGAAAGAGTACCCAACAGTCGTCCTTGGGCAACCAACGGATAGGCATAATAAGAAGTAATGTTTAAAGAGCGAATCAATTCTGTTTGGGGGTCAGTTGATTGCTGCACATTCTCTACAGCTATTGCACAACGTTCCTGGGCTACAGTACCACAAACCGATTCACCATAAGCCAAGCACTCAATTTCTTTCGCCATCTCCGGGGAAATACCGCTGTAAGACCCTAACCGCATTCGCTGAGAGTTATCCTCAACCAAATAGTTAAAGTAAACATCTAAATCAATTTGTTCTGAGAGTTTTCGGTAGACGCTATCGATTAGTACTACTGGTTGCTGACTCGATAGTAAATCGTTAACTGTGTCGAATAGTAGCTTTAGCCGTTTGTAACCTAACGAGAGTGCTTTTTGTACCTCTTTGAGATTGCTAATCTCTTGGAACACCAAGATACAGATAGATGGATGACCGTGCATTGCTGGCAAAGTATCAGCAAATACTAGTAGAGAGCGCACACCACCGGGAGTGTGCCAGTCTACCTCCAATCCATTCAGACGTTCGCCAAGGGCAACCCGCACTCCTGGCATAAGTTCATTGGGGATGCGATCGCCAGCCGCATCTGTGTAGTGGTAAACTGTGTGATAATCTGCGGCAGCTACACCTTTAGGAAATTCGCCCCCAGCTAATTCATCAGCAGAGCGATTGGCAAAAGTTACCCGCGCTGTTCCTGGTTCGATAAAGAGCAACGGTCTTGGCATCAGATTTAACACATCCTCTAGCCATTTCTGCTGATTTAACAGCACTTCTTCTGCCTGTTTGCGCTCTGTAATATCTAAAAATGCACCAACACTTCCTCTAGTTTTACCCTCTTCGTCAAACAGAGGTGCAACATACTGCAACAGGTTGACGATTTTACCATTGTCATGGACGACATCAACTTCAAAATCCACAACTTCAACACCATGAGCAGCAGAATACTGCATTGGGAGTTCTTCTGTGGATAGTTCCCTGCCTTCTCGGTAGATTTTAAAGCTTGTCGGTTTTTCGCCCAAGGGAGCATTTGTATCTGAAGATATTCCCAACTGCTTGGCAAAAGAAGGGTTGACCTTGATATTTTGGCATTCTGGATCTTCAGCAATACCAATTCCAATGGGAATTACCTCCAACAAAGTTTGTAACTCAGTAATGCGGCGCTGTAGATCCCTGTTTAGTTGTAATATTTGTTCCTTAGCCTGTTTTTGTTCGCTGATATTGCGAGTCACAGTTGCTAAGGCAATTGGCTGACCTGTGTTCTTGTCTGTAACAGTGAAGATGTTGTAATCAACTGGTATCGGTTGACCTGTTTGGAGGTGACAAAAACAGAATTCTCCCTGCCAGCGTCCTTGTAATCGCACAGTTGGCAGTATATGTTCTTGAAAATAGGCTTTGTCTTTGGGCATGACGTAATCTAATACTGCTTTTTGCCCTACTTCTTCTAGGCTTGCAAGCCCTACCAGCTTTTGACCTGCATCATTTATATAGAGTAATTGACCCTCAAGGGTAGCAATACTGATAAAATCAGAGCTATTTTCTACCAACGATACTAATTTTTGTTGCTCTGCTTCTGCTTGCTTGCGTTCGCTCAAGTCGAGAATAAATGCTACCGATTCTTGCCGGTCGTCTCCTAGCAACACATAACCAATTAAAACCGAGATGCGGCTACCATCCTTGCGAATATATTCTTTTTCATAAGGCGTACAAGCACCGTTGGTGTTACCTTGTGCTTCCGTAACACCTCGTTCATCCAAGTCTAGATACTCTGGTGGGGTGATATTGCTCCAACTTAACTTACCTGCTAACAAATCTTCTCGCGTGTAACCAATCATCCTGAGAAATTCGTCGTTTGCCTGCTGGATATTGCCATACACATCACCAAACAGAATACCGATGACATTCGCATCGACAAAACTCGCTAGTTTAGCTTCGTGGGTTCTGAGAGCTTTTTGAGCGCAGTCACGTTGATAGCTGAGGCGTTCAATAACCCTGGCACTTTGCCAAATCAAAATAGTAAAAATTACAATTAGGACGATGGCAAAGACCGATACTGCAAAGGCTGGATCGTATTGTCCTGCTCGTTGACCTTGAACAATTATCCACCCCAATATAAAAGGTATTGCGATCGCAGCAACTAATAAACGACGTGCAAGTAAGCCGCCGTAAGTATCACTTGTAACTACCTTCATTAACCCCTGTTCTGCCCGCACCCACAAAATGCCCATACTTAGTAATATGAACAACCCTGCCGTATGTAAGGCCATTGATGTTGTATAAGGGGCAAGTCCATAGAGAACCTTCACTTTGTAGGCATAGCCCATTAGCGCCTGAAAGGAAATTAAAGTCGCAATCAGAGCCAGAATTTGGGCATACCAATAACTGCGGTGGTTTTTTGAATGAATCAAAATCTGTAGGGCTACACTCACCAGTATAAAGTTTAGTGCTGTGTTCACCCCCATTCGCCCCGGATATGGTGTTGCCGTACTAGTTGGCGAATCACGAAACACCAGTTCATCAATGCCGAGATTCCAACCGAACAGATATTGACAGAGTGTGAGTGCTGCAATTGTGGTGACGGCGATTGCACATACTTTAGAAATTAATACAGTTATTGGGGTCAATAGACCCTTTTTAGAATTGGAGGGAGTAGAACTGTGGTGGTAATTTTGAATTATTCTTTCTCCCACACTTCCATGCTTCCCTGCTTTTGAAAATAACCACAGGGATAGACCACATAGTATAAAACACAGCGCTGTATTGACTTTCATTGTGGCAGGACTACCGGGAAAGCCGCGCTTGAAAACTTCAATGCCAAGCCACCAGCCAAAGAGTACTAAACTGCCAACCAAAATAGGGATTGCACTCGCGATTTTTGCCACGAGTGAATTTGTCGGAATTTTCAATATATCTTGCAGCCGCAAGCGGTTAACATTTAACATTGAGCGTTCTCTAACCGCATCTATCTAGCGTAGTAAACTTCCGTATTTCTTACGGGTTAATCATTTATATCCCTTGTATTTTAGGCTACCTTTTGACTTATTTTTCATCTACCTCTGTGCATATTTTTTCTTGCACAATTTATAGTACGAAGTAATGGTGGCTCGAAAAATTTGACTTTAAATATAAAGATGTACATCTGATTTTCATAGAAATATAAATTTTCCATAAAGATATCATTATAATAGTTCAGTTGAAATGCTGAACATCGTGACAATACATTAGGTTATCAGAACAGATATTTTTCAGTAAAAATACATTAAATAAAGAGCTATTTAAATATACAAATAAAAGCCACAATAAAGATTGACTTTGCTAAAGCATAGCTGTTAGAAATTAACAAGAAACACAGACAGATTGCTTAAAACATTACTGTCTAAATTATTTTCCCTACTTAATAGCTCCTAATATGAAACCGATTTTTATCACTGCTTTAATTGCCGCTACAGCTACCTTAACTGGATTAATTTCTAAAGTAGAAACTGCATCTGCTGCTGATTTTAGTTGGAATAGTTCTTGGACTCAACCAACGGTATATAGTAAGTCTCAAACTGGTTTTAACGACGCTCCTTTCCAACAATTTGTCCAAGCAGAAAGCGTTGCCTTGCCAAATAGCGGACAATTTAAATTAGACCCTAGTAAATTAAACCTAAAATACGACCACGACGTTTCTGTTTACTTTATCAATGAAGGCGCTGGTTATAGAAACCAGCTAGCCTTCGATGCCGCAGGAACTACTAATAAGTCTGGGCTACTTTTTAATGATATTTCTTGTGAAGGAGACGGGTGTGTTGGTGGCTGGGGTGGTAATGCACTAAAACTGGGTGATGGGGTCAATATTGGTAATATTACCGCAGGTAGTCAACTTGACTTCTGGTTGAGAGCTGATGGTTTGAACCGTGGTACTTCTGCCAACATCTTTGGTACTAACACTGCCTCTAACGCTGATGGACTACAGCACGCAGTTGCTTACGCTTACAATAACTACATCCTCCTGGCATTTGAGGATTTATACGGTGATTTATACGCTTCTGGGGTAGATTCTAAAACTGGTAAGTGGAACGAGGGTTCTGACCGTGACTTTAACGATGTTGTCGTTGTTCTTGATATCGGCGAGGCAAATGTTAAAGCGTTAATTGGTGCTAGTGTTCCTGAACCATCTGTTACTCTGTCAATTTTTGCGGTGGGAGCAGTTGGGATGTTTGGATTGCGCCGCCGCCGTCAAACTCGCACTTCTAACTAAGCTTTCAAATGTGCTTAATATAGTGTGCATTTAGTTTCATTGGAAAACGACAAGTGATTGATTGCATTTTCACCCGTATAATAAGTGTACGGGTGAATTTACGTTTGTAGTAGTATTTATATTTTATCTAATGAAGTAATGAGTATTACTTATTACTTATTACTTATTACTCATTACTCATTTTTTATCTACCGCGATCGCGTTCTAAATCATCAATCACTTTTTGCAAATACCACTCGTCTGACATCCCAGGATGGTAATTTTGCTTTTGCTGAATCAATCGTTCGGCAATTTCCCAGTATCCTCCAACCATTCGCAAAATTCGCTGACGTAGCAGGTTATACTTTTGCTTTTTCGATTCTGGACTAAATTTTTGGATCTTTTCCAGGCTACTTAAGACTTGTTGATAATTTCCCCAGTCTTCTTGTTCACAAAAGATACTCGCCGCTCGTTGATAATCTTCCACGGCTTTTTGTATTTCTTCTAAGCAAGTATAGGCAATGCCGCGATTGTAGTAAGCTTGAGCATCATCGGGATTAATTTGCAGTGCTTGGGTGTAATCTTGAATTGCACCAAGATAATTGCCTGTTGTTCGATAGGCATTACCTCTGGCAATATAGACTAAGGCATCTTCAGGCTGTATCTGGAGTGCTTGGTTAAGGTCTGCGATCGCTCCTTGATGATCTCCCAATATAGAACGTGCTTTACCTCGGTTACGATAGACAATGGCATCTTGAAAGTCTAGCCGCAATGCTTGATTAAAATCTGCGATCGCTTCTCGATAATTACCCATTTTACAACGCACAACCCCACGACAGCAGTAAGCTTGGGCGTCTTGCGGATCGGCTTTTAATACCCAATTTAAATCGGCGAGTGCCTCTTGGGTATCTCCTTTTTCAGCCTTTTCTAATAGTTGCGTGAAATAATCATTGGTGGATAAGATTGGCGCATTTGTAGAATGCGATTGCTCAAGGGCTGGTAATTCTTTGGGTTGTAGCTGTTTAATTTGTTCCAGACACCGACGACAATTCTCTTTGTCTTGTTGCTCTAGATATAGTTGTGCAGCTTTTTTAAAGTTAGCGATCGCATCTTGAATATAACCCTGTTTGCGCCGTACCATCCCCCGCAGATTATAAGCAGCAGCATAATTGAGATTGAGACGAATAGCGCGTTCCACATCTTCCAACGCCCCCGGCAAATTTTTCAGCGCCACTCTTGCTAATCCCCGACAATAATATGCCTCTACACTCTCAGGATTCAGCTTCAAGGCTTCGGTATAATCTGAAACAGCCTTCAGGATTGCTCCTGAGTCATAATGTGCCAAACCCCGTTGCAAGTAAGCTTCGATAAAGTAAGGTGTCAGTTGTAAAGCATGGTTAAACTCTTCAATTGCTCCAGCGTAGTCTTTTCGCCTAGCCTTTTCCAATCCTCTATTGTAGAATTCGTCATTCATAGCATTTGTTTGGTTGATTCAGTTAGTTGAATTCCAGCAGGCTTGTTTTGTAGTCTAACTTATGCGCTCACACTTAATATTCTAAGTATCCAGCGTGGCTTTGCTGAATTTCGGATTTTTGATGAAATAAAACAAACAAAGGTGGTAATGTTGGGTTGCGTTTCACTCTACCCAACCTACATAAATATATCTTTTAAAAAACTCTAGGTTTTAACATAGATGAGGTTTCAATACTTTTCGGGTTTTGGGAGAAAGGGGAAGGGGTAAAGGTAAATTCAAACCCTTATCCCTTCCCCTTTAACCTTTCCCCAGATCAAAAGAGAGATTGTTGGGTTTATCCGAAAAGTATTGGATGAGATTTAACGATAAAAAATTACTTAATATGGCAAATTTAGCCATAATTTAGATAAATAAATATGAGCATGATTATTTTCAATTAAAAACAAAAAATAGGGGAATTTAATAGATTCAGTTCCCCATATCTCGTAGATTATAAAATATTTCCAGGTTACTAAAATTATTCCGAAAGTAAGCTAGGAGAAGTCAGTACAAAAACATCCCTACTTCCTTGAGCATCAATCTGTGGTTTTATCGGAGTAGTAAAATGGAAAAAATCATGATCGTTGACTAATAAGAGTTCTCCCGGATTTAGAACTTTGCTAAACACAGGCTTTTCTCTTTTGGCAGTATACAGATGTGTTTCTCCACCTTGAATATTATCTCTATCTACTGAAAATATACCAATAAAATCAGTACCATCTTGATGGATACCTTCAGGTGCAGGATTACCCAAATTATCTGCCGAACAAATAGTTCTAATTTGATGAACTCCGATTTCCGCTTCTGGATGAAGTTTACAAGAATCACTAAATGCCAAGACAAGATTTCTAAAAATACCAAGTTCTATGAGTGCATCGTCTAATTCTGCAAACTCTCTTTTTATGTCACCTACTAATGGATTATATTCTTTACTTTGATAAAGGTAGCCATGAGGTAATTTGATTAACTGATTTCCAGAGACTATGAACCGAGATAATCTTCTAGAACGATAATTGCCTTTGATATAAGGGTCAATAGGCATGTTACTAAAAAATGACTTGAAACCTTCTGGATTGATCGAATTTACTTTTCTTAGGGTAAACAAAAAAGCATATTCTAATTCCGTTGATGTCCACACCTCTTGCATAGGATTTACCTCCTTGCACGTTGAAATTCTCCCGGATTTTTTATGGGAGGCTGATAACACTTAGTATATGCTACTTTTTGTTAATATGTTGTCAATTTGACTACAAAAGTTGACAATCCATGATATGTAAAATTACTCAAATTCTGTCGCAGGGGGGAGTAGGCAAGAGGAAGCAGGGGAGCAGGGAGCAGAGGGAGAAAAGATTACCTCATTATTTCCCTCATCCCCCCAATCCCCAGTCCCCAGTCATTCTTTCATCCAAGGCTTTTGAAATTCGTTTCATCGGGAATGCTTCATGCCTCTTCAACACGAATTACTATTAACTCCGTTGCCAAATCTTAATTGTCTTATCCAAACTCCCGCTAACTAACATCTCACCGGAAGCTGTGAAGGCTAATGCTGTGACTATATTCCCATGACCTGTAAATGTACCCAGCAATTCTCCAGTTTGGAGATGCCACAATTTGATGGTTTTATCAGCACTACCACTGGCGATAATTTGTCCATCGGGACTTAAAGCGATCGCATATACTCTATCTCTATGTCCTTTAAGAGTATGAAGTAATTCTCCAGTCTCCAATTGCCAAATTTTAATTGTTTGATCCCAGCTACCACTCACGAGTAGTTTAGCATCTGCACTGATTGCTAAGGAACGCACGATATGAGCATGACCCATGAGGGTATGCAGTGGTTGTGCATCTTTTAAACTTTTGATCCCAGTTTGGGGTAAAGTGCGCCAAACTTTGATTTTGCGGTAGCTACCTGTAACCAGAGTTTCCCCGTCTCGACTCAAAACCAGGGAATGAGCAGCTGTATCATCTAAAGAAAGTGCGATCGCTACCTGACGTTGCATCAAATCCCAAAATAGAATTTTTCTGTCATCTCCGCCTGTCGCTAGCATTCTGCCATCGGGGGTAAAGGCAGCACACCGCACTACCCCATTGTGTTTGTGCAAAATATCTATCAAGTCTAAAGCACCTACGTGCCAAAGCTTAATTGTGGAATCTGCACCGCAACTCACTAAAGTCTGTCCATCTGAACTAAAAGCTAGGGAATTCACTTCATCCACCAGCCCAGATAGTACCCAAGGATACTCTGATAATGTCTCTATTAATTCACCCTTGCTTAAATCCCAGAGTTTTGTCTCGCCACGGCTACCACTTGCCAAAATGGGTAAAGCTTTGCCATTGTTACATCCAGAACTGAAAGCTAGACAATTAATTCCTCTGGTGTGTCCTTGCAAAGTCTGCCAGCATTCCCAGTCGCCAACTATATCCTTGAGGCAATGCTCTGATGGTAGAGTTTGTATTGTATCTGCGATCGCTCTCTCATGAATTACTGGCGACGCATTTTTTTTGCCAGTAAGTGATTCTAAGTACCAACTCAATCCCCCTGCATACAACAAGTTACTTGGAGTTACATACAGTTTTGGTTCAGCAAATTCAAGTTGATTTGTCGGTAAAAAGCCTGTTATTATGCTTTGCCTCTCGTAACCTAAATTACCTGTAGATGGATAAAATAAACATAGAAAAATTAATACTTGATGATTTTCCAAATCTTCTTGAGTAATCGACCACCTAATTTTGTCTTTCTTAATACCATTAAAACTTTCTCCATCAGCAACGTAAACTTGAATACTTAGCTGAGGATGATCTTTAAGTACATAAGGAAATTTACTTTCGCCACACAAATTTCCTTCATCATCTAAAATCATATTTTGTAAGGTATCTTGTGACACCTTTTTTACCAATTTTCCCAACCGTTCAGTTATTACTCGGTCAACAATATACTCCCGTAAAAGATAATCTTGGGCTTGTTGTTGGAAGTATTTCGGGAAAGGTATCGTCCAGTCAGGAGGCTCAGGATATTCAGGTGGCGTTGGCGGCGGATTTTTGGCGAGAACTTCTGCTTGTTGGCGAGAAAGTTCTTGGAGTCTAGCCAATGGCTCACCCCAAAAGGCCATAACTTCAGTGTGACAACCTTTAACTTGACTTTCTAGCAAAGATAAGTCGTAAGTTTTAGGTTTTTTCACACGTTGAAGAAAGTCTGTTTGTTGAGCTTTGAGTAAGCTAATCCAATCCATCTGCATTCCTGCGGCAAACTGTTGCATACCTACGGTAAGCTATACCAATGCAATTACTCAAGTTTATAACCTTAGTTAATTAAAAATTCAGTAATTTTAGCAGTCTAATAAAACACAGCCATTGGCAGATGTTTCTGGGAAAGAGATAAATAAACAGCACTTAGACGTTTCATGAATTGATGCAGTTGAAGTGTATAGAATTTAGATGATGTCAGTCAATTCTAACGGACATGGACAAAGAGATACTGTTTTCCTAGAAACACTTCTAGCTGCAAAAGAAAGTTTAATTGGAGACGGATTTCCAAGATTGCAGATACATTAAGTCAACAAATACCTACACAAAAATAACCTAGTACAGCACGGCGGAAGTAAGCTTTTTTGATTATAGTTTGCACATTGAGGTGGCAGGGGAGCAGGGTGCAAGGGAGAGGATTTACAGGTTTTGCCTAATCATGCTTGTGATGCAATGTGTAGGCGCAACAGTTTAAACCACCTATTCCCAATCAATGAAACTCTTGCGGTATAGGAATTACTTAGCTTACTTTTCGCCTTCTCTACGAGACGCTACGCGAATGGCGAGTATTGCGAATTATTTTAACTTTTACGTTTTGGTTGTCTGGGTGTAGTACTGATATCAGAGGAGTTGCCAAAAGTATCCCTTGCTTCGATTTGTTTAATTTTCATTTGCAAGTTCAAGTCATCACTGCTAACAATTGTTTCTAAATTCGCTAATCTCTCCTCTAGCAGTTCTATTTGCTGCTGTTGCAAATAGTTAGTTTTTGATTTTTGCTCATCAGAACGCCAAACAGCAACCGTACCAACAGCTGCGCCACCAATAGCAACTAAAGGAAGAATAGCTCCGCTTCTAGTAATGGCTGACAGTGGGACGCAAACTCCAAGAATTGCGACTGTAATTACCCAAATTCTGGTAGTAGCAGATAATCTGACATCATGATATTGCTCTAGATTGGGTTGAGATTTTTTAGCCATAAGTAAATCCATTGAAAAGTTATTTGCTAGATTGACACAATTACCTATTACAATACCTCCTACTATTGGGTTAGGTATAATTGCCATCCTAATATTTATGTAATTATAGTTACTCAGTTATTTGCGATCGCTAGATTGGAATTGTTAAGAGCAGTTGTACCTGGCCAATAGAAAAATTTTCGGAAAATGATATTAGGAAGAACCAGATGACAGTTCGTGCTTTTTTCCAAGCTGCTAAAATTGGGGGTTTCCAGTCTCCTTACGATACCATTCACCTGAAAGTTTTCTATCCAGCACAGATATCGATGGGTAAGGTAGAAAGAAATAGGGCAAGTATGCCAGTTGATTTAGAAAAGGCACCTTTTCCAGTAGTGATTTTCTTCAACGGTTTTAACTGTGATGCTCAACAATATCAATGGTTGGCGGTTAAACTTGCTGAACGTGGACTAGTGGTGATTCTCTTTAACTGGATTGCAGAAAATATACCAGGAATAATTAGTTTGACTCCAGGGGTTGATTTTGAAAAGCTGAAACCAACAATTTATCGTACTCTTCCCACTGCTCCGGCTTTGCCAACACTGCTAGCAAAAGTGGAACAGTTACAGTCTGAGGGTATTTTAGCTGGAATGCTCGATCTGCAAAGAATAATTTTAGGTGGACATTCCGCAGGTGGTAGAGTAGCTATCGAAAATGCCGATCCCCACTTTTTCCCTCAAGTTGCAGCATCTTTTGGTTATGGTTTACACACTATGGCAACGTTATCATTGGGGTACGAGGCAGCAACTACCTTACCCTTACCAGACTCCCTACCACTTCTACTGATGGGAGGAACTTGTGATGGAGTAATTGCTAACAACAGCGATCGCTATGGTGTAAGCTCTGGAAATGCTACCACCTCAGTCATCCGTACATTCCAAGAAGCAATTGCTGGAGGACGCAATGACAGCTATCTACTACTTTTGGAGGGAGCAAATCATTTTTCGATAGTTGATCGGTTAGATTCCACTCTAGATGTAACCTTGTTGGACTTTCCCGCCACCCAACCTCAAGAAACCTTCCGTTTGCTGATGGGTGAAATCATTAGTTTATTTATTGACACTCACGTTCGTCACCAATCAGAAGCATCTCAGCTGCTTGAGCAATTATTAAGTGCTGCCAATCCTCTGATAAAATCCTTTGAGCGTAAGTAGTTAAATTTATTATGACAAGTGAATCTTATATTTTTCTAGCTGGAGCAAGTCGTGGTGTTGGTCGAGAAATTGCCCAATATCTGAGAGCGCAACAGCTAAAGGTTAAAGCACTGGTGAGAACAGCAGCAGTTGCAGCTGAACTAGAAAAAATCGGTATTCAGGTAGTTCAGGGAGATGCCTTGAATGTTGAGGATGTAGAACGCGCAATGCTGACAGATGAACCTATCCATACCGTTATTAGTACCATTGGCGGTTTACCATCAGACATAGAAAGACCGGATTACCCAGGGAATAAAAATCTGATCGATGCAGCAGTTACAGCTGGAGTGCAAAAGTTTATTCTTGTGTCTTCCATTGGTGCTGGCAATAGTGTTGTTGCTGTATCACCCCAAGTTTTAGCCGTACTCGGAAAAGTTTTAGTTGAGAAAGACAAAGCAGAACAACACTTAATCGCCAGTGGACTCACCTATACAATCATCCGTCCTGGTGGACTAAAGTCAGAACCAGCAACGGGTAATGGTGTTTTGACTGAAGATCCGCACATTATTGGTAGCATTAATCGTGCAGATGTCGCGCAGTTAGTTGTCCGTTCTTTAAATAGCGATCGCGCCAATAATAAAATTTTGTCAGCCGTAGACCGAAATATGCTGTTTGGACCAAGAGAATTTGCAGAATTTACCTTGGAGTAATTTAAGCACGCCAGCGCAGTATTTGACCCTTAACAGGATTCACAAATTCTCGTCCTTCAGCAACAGAACGAGCATACTCCCGCTTCAATTGGTAGTACCACTGCGCCTGGACATCTGAGTCTTTAATTAGTCGCAGCACAGGATTATACTTGAGGCCAATCTGCTGTTTTGCCACAATTGTTCGGTCTTGGTCGATAAAAGTCCGCGCTAGCAGATGTACTAGTGGCTTGAAAAATCCTACCCAAGGGAGTGTCCAGTAAAGAGCAAAAGTTACTTCTGTTTCTGTATCTGAAATCGGTGTAACAGCCGTTACATTAACGACTCGATGATTGGCAATTGTTGTTTCTTCGATTCTGACTCCAGGTAAACGAAAAGAAATCTCCGTTTCTGGTACACCACCGCCAATCAACCAGTATAAACGACCCCCATTCGCTGGTAATCGGTGTCGTCGCATCGTAAAGCCATAGGGTGAAGCATCAAACTGCTTTACTTCTTCATGTAATTGCTCATTTCGCCACCACCAAGCGCGATGAACATAAGGTGAATGAGCTGGGTCCATCAAACCTACCACTGCATGATCCACAAAACAGGGGAATTTCACGACTTTTACGAACTGGGGCGGCTCATCAAACCCTGGAATCACCGGAATTTCCTTCTCGGAAGCAGGTTGAGGGTTATCTGGATCGGCGATATATATCCAGATATTTCCTTGAGCTTCGCGAACTGCATAAGACTGTACATCGAAGCGACTCAAATCCATCTGCTGTTCTTCTACAAGAGATGGTATTGTAGTGCAGCGTCCACCCTCGTTAAAGCGCCAACCGTGGTAACAGCATTCCACTTCCTGCCCATTGAATCTACCGCAACTCAAGGGCACACCACGATGGGGGCAAATATCCCGCATCGCCGAGACTTTGCTATCCTGACTACGGATTAGCAGTACTGGTTCTCCCAAGAAAATGCGGCTGATCATCATACCTGGCTTGATTTGATTGCTAGGCAAAGCGTAGTACCAAGTATTACGTAATACAAAATTATCGTTATTTTTCATAACTAATACCAAATTGAGATAGATAGTATGTTGGACATTACTGGAACAGACTTTAGGTAAAGACGTTTAATCTAAAATCCAAAATCTAAAATCCAAAATTGGTATAATTGCGTCTACCTTTGACACAACAAAAGTCCTGGTTTGTGGAAAGGAAGGTTATGCTTGAAAACATTCTTTCAGATTTTTAATTGCTGTAAGTAAATTCAACTGATACATTTGTTGGTCATGTTCGTGATTCTCTTAGTTTTGGGTTTCTCTGGAATCATTGCAGGTGTGAAGTTGTATTATTCGCCAGAAATTTGCACAAATATCGCTCTTTTACGCGGGCCGTCTAACTCAAAAAACAAAATAGATTGCCAAGTTCCTAATACTAATTTACCATCCACAATGGGAATTATCTCACTCGTGGTCAGCATCATTGCCATTAAATGAGAGTGAGCATTTATCGGCTCATTTTCTGGAACATCTCTTAAATGCAAATCATTATGCAAATAGCTGTCTGACTCAGGTGCTAGTTTTTGCAAGAACACTTTGACATCTTCTAATAATCTGACTTCATTTTCGTTGATAGCTAATGCTGTTGTTGTGTGTTGAGAAAATACTAAAACTTGTCCATTTTTAATTGATGTTGAGGCAATAAAATCTTGAATTTGTGGGGTGATATTATGAATATTAATTTTTGGCTCAGTTTCAATTTCAATTAACTTATTAATAATCGGCATCTGTTAAATTCTATATTTGTAATTGCGGACAAGATATGCTATCACAGCCTTGAAGAAGGCAGAAATATGGATGACTTCTAACTCCTAACTATAGTTTCCAAACCTTGCACTAATCTTTCTATACCTGCTTTTGCCGTCTCTTTTTGCAGCGCCCCATAAGCAACGCGTAGGTAGCATCCGTCATCTATGCCAAAGGTTGTACCTGGAATAACTGCTACTTTATGTTCCTGGATTAGTCTTTTAACTAACTCAAAAGCATCCATTTGGGTATGAACTTTGAGGAAAAAATAGAAAGCGCCATCGGCGGGGATAATGCTACACAAGCCTTGTAGGCGATTAAGGGAGTCTAATACTAGTTGGCGTACTTGAGCGATGCCTACGGCGGGCTGCGCCAACGCTCCTATATGACTCTGCAAATACTCCTCTTTTGCCTGCAATGCTCCTAAAGCTGCATATTGAGAAATGACTGGCGGACAAATCAAAATTGTATCCTGGACTTTTTTAACAGCGACAAGCAAGTGTTTGGGAATCACCATATACCCAATGCGCCAACTAGCAAAACCGTATGCTTTGGAAAGGCTATAGAGAGAAATGGTGTACTCGCTATTATTACCAAATGAGCCAGGTGAAATGTGTTTTATTCCGTTATAGGTAAAGTATTCATAAGCTTCATCGCTGATGTGGTAAATATTATGATCGCCACAAATTTGATTTACTTGGCGTAATGCTGCTTCTGAATAGACAACTCCAGTCGGGTTATTTGGTGAAATCGTCACCACAGCCCGTGTTTTGGGAGTAATTGCTTGAGCGATCGCATCTGGGCGCAATTGGTAATTTTCATCCGTCGCCACTAACACCGGATGACAACCAGCCATTGCGATCGCCATTTCATGGTTGAAATAGTAGGGTGTATTCAAAATAATTTCATCGCCTGGGCTAGTAATAGCAAGAATGGCATTCATAAATCCCATATTGCTCCCTGCTGTCACAACGATGCAGTTTTCATCGTTGATTTCAATGCCGTTGAAGTCTTGCAATTTTTCTGCAAGCGCTGTTAGCAATGGGGGAATTCCCTCAACTGATTTGTATAAATTATTGGTTGGTTCGGCTAAGAATTTGGCTAAAAATTCTATGGCTTCCGGTGGTGGGTTGTAAGAAACGACACCTTGTCCTAGAGAGATTGTTCCCGGAGAATTTTTAATCAGTTCCCCAACCACAGGAATAATCGGTGACTGTACCGCTTGCATACGAGAGGTTAGGGATTCCATATTTCCTTGCTCATGTACCTGACTTTAGTATCTCTTAAATAGTGGAACAACCGACTAGTAATGCTGCGCGGAAGTCAAAAGTTAAAAGTTAAAAGGCTTATAGAATAAACTTTTCATTGATTTCAAATGCTTGTGCTATTTCCAAGGAAAAAGACTTGATATCACAAAAAATCAATCACCTTTTCGGATTGAAGAGATTTAGGGGTAGTTTGTAACTTCCCTCCTGCCTTCTCCCAAGGGGAGACGCTAAAAGCAATCTGCCTCTTGCCTCTTAGTCCCCACGAAAAGACTTTTTCAGCAAACCCTACGTAGTTACTTAGATTTAGGTAATAATGCGCTAGTATTTTCCCTGATCTATATGATAAGATTCTACAATAAGCTACGCGAATATACTCTTTTGGCAGGTGGAAAATAAATTCTTACCTTCTGCCCTTTAACATCTGCTCTTGTTTGATAAAGGTTCTATCCGTGATACGGAGTCGCTGATATCGTTTCTCTGTGAAGTTGTATATATTTACCCCCCGGCTATGCTGTTCCCCTTAGTAAGGCGGGACTATATGGGGGTTTTATTGTATACATCTTCACCCAGGATTGGTATGAGTCAAGAACAATACAAAACCAAAGGAGTAAGAGAATGCGTCTGAGAAAGCTAGTCAGCTATGGAATTTTTGTGCTGATGCTTGTCATTGGCATCAGTTTCACGGGAATTGCCCGTGCTTTTGACTATCCACCGCCACCTGGACAGGTTGCGATCGCCCAAGAGACGAGCGATCTCATGCTCAACACGTTGTTCGCGGCGCTGACGCAGGAGTTTAACGAAACCACGCCGGCAAATGTGGAGCAAGGTAAGCACTCCATCTCGCTGATATTTAACGATAAGAACAAGGATATGCGATTAGTCGGCACCGTTGGGCCGCTTCGGGAAAGCGATCGCCCTAACGACAGCTTTGAGCGTCAAGCAAACGCGCTAGCAATGGCAAGCCAGCCGCAGCCATATGTGTCCGTCCAGCGTGTAGATAATAAATGGTACTATCGACGCTCAATCCCCCTCAGCAACTTCAGGGCGGAATGTGCGCTCTGCCACGTGAATTTCCCTGCTGGCCCCACGTCAGATCCGGTGGGTGCCCTCATGCTCAGAGTGCCAATCAACTAGTTAAGTCACTTCCAAAAAGTAAAATAATTATTGTAGAAAGTAGGGTTCAGTGCTGCCCTTGGCAGCACTGACTCCCTGTTTTTGAGTAAATTCAACTATGTATGATTGGAGTTTTTAGTCAATGGAAATCTGCTGAGGGCCATTGGCTTTACCATTATGGGCATCAGTTGTGGTGCGGGTGTAACTATTTGAGCGGATCTGTTTATCTAGCCAGCCTTTAACGGGATCGTCTGCGAGATTGAGCCGAAGCACACCAGAGAAGAACCCACCCACAAATGAGACTGGATGCTGAGTAAATTCCCTGAATATAGGTGACAATTCATCAATGAACATTAAGAGACTCCTGGCAGTGCCGTAAAAAATTATTACTTCTTAATTGATCGTAACGTGTTTGGGCATGGGGCATTGAAAAGAGGCAGAGGAGCAGGGTGCGGGGGGCAGAGGGGAAAAACTTTCTGCAACTTCTCCCCTGCTCCCTGCCCCCTTGCTTCTTCCCCAGTCCCTAGTCCCCAGTCATTGGTTGCTGATCGGGAAACATACACTTATCAGAATCACAACCACTGGGGCCAGCCTCTGACATTTCGCCTAAATCGTAGCGGCTTAAGACTGCACAGAAGTCATCTGTTTTGCGCCGTGCTTTCACCTCTTGAGTTAGGCGATCGTAGGTGGATTTGTCTATTGGTTCAAACGGCAAACGCGGGAATGATTGCAGATCGTCAAAACGGGCTAAAAGAGCCGCTGAAATATATCCCTCATCATTCTGGATGGTTTCGTAGATGCGCTGTCCCAAAGGCTCGACTTCATCAGAGCGAAGTTCCAAAGTCGCTGATGTGTTGTGAGTCACATACCAACGTTGAACTTGAAGGACAAAATCAAATTGGGCTAAGGCTGAAAACTTAGAAATATCAATTTCATCAGCCCCAGATAGATCAGCCCAAGTTACAGAAACAGGTATTTCTACTAGCCACTCAGTCACCCGTGGATCAAAAGGATCGTTGAGCAAATTGCCCTGTTCATCTTTGTCTGATTGAGAGGGAATGACGTTGTAACCATAGTCAATACAAGCTAAGGCTACTGGATCATTTTTGCCGAAGGTGATGCGGCGAATGAATCTTTGTGCCTTAGGGGGATGCCAGCCGGAACTGGCATTAGTTAATAAAGCTTTAGTACCACTGGGTTGCACTGTGGTACAGCGATTTGGACGCTTGAGATTGTGGCGATCGCAATAATCCCAGACCACCCGATGTACAATGTCTCTCCAAGAACTGAGGTATTTCTCTTCCTCGCGCTTAAAAGCTAATCCTTGTGGAGTTGCAGGCCTTCCTGCTTCCCACCAGCGCAGCCAATCAACACCAAAAGCATGGACAAAGAAATCAAATAAACCTGTGAAAGAAACTCCCACAATCGGGTCTAATTCACGGCTGTATTGATAGCGTGGTTCCAGGAATTTGTGATTTAAAAGTGCTGCTACAGATAGCGCTCCAGCAGTGAAAGCCTCCTCCTGTTCTTTGTAGTTACGTGGATCGATTTGATTGAGGTGAACCTCTGACAAATTGCAGTGAAAGTTACTACCGATGATTTCCAAATTTGTTACCCTAGAGGCTTTTTATCCTCTAGTTCTACTGCTTGATTATTCGCAGTAGTTCCGCGTACATTTTGCATATATGACCTCAAATAATAGAGGAATTTCTTTTTGCTAGATGGTTTATCTGCAACTAGAAACTATTTATCACATACGCCCCCGCACTCTTGGAGAAATTATATTCTAGATACCGATTTTTAGGGTAATCTAGTTTCACTCTCTACGCTGTACGGTGTCAAAGGCTTTTTAATTCCTTTGATTACCACGGGATTAGCATCTCAGCTTTCCCCGTTTTTGCGAGGTTTTTAACGTGAGGCAAAATCAATTACCACACGGATTTAAAGCATAACGAGCTAAACGATGTTCTAACTCATTAGCATCAAGATTTGGATAACGTTCTCTTAACCACTGTTTTGCTGTTCCTTGTTCATAAGCTTCCAAAAAATTAACTTTCAAAGCCTGTGTTGGCAGCAAATCAATGTTCGATCGCGCTACGGCTTCACCAGCCCATTGAATCGCTCCTTCGCCGCTGTAATATTGTTTGCGGACAGCACCGACACATTCTTCTAAGGTTGGCTTGCGGTGAAAAACTCTCGTATGGTTTGCCATCCTTAGAGCATCACGCTCTGGATCGATTCGCCAGTTGCCATTTTCATCTTGCTGCCATAAGTTATCTTTGGCGGTGGCTGCTAGGTGATCGCCAGAATCGAACTGACGCATCCCCGCGCTTCTTCGGATATTTCCTGCAACAATTGTTACAGCACCTTGATCGATTAACAGACAGCATTCAACTGAATTTAATTGTCGTCCTACAGCTTTATTCAAGATGGAAGCACAACGCTGATAAAGTCCGGGCAATTTTACAGGATTTGCAACGCCTCCAAAGCCGTTGAGAGTTTCTCCTGCTTTGCGGACATCGCTGATATCAACTAATACTTCAACTTCTGCTGAAAATTGTTCATCAGTGGAGAGTTCTAATAGAGCTTGATATGATTCAACCCAACCTTCACGGCTATCTCCAACGTGAATAGTGACGTTATTGCCTTCTATATGAGTTTCAGTATATTCACGCCGCTTTTGGACAGGAGTGCTGCCAATTTCACCTTTTACAGTGACATTCAGTTGATTACGGATGGGGGGCAACTGGTTAATAAATTGTGGTTCTAGGACGGCTCCAGTACCACAACCCATCATTGCCAGATCCATCATTAACCCGAAGGCACTCCAGTCTTGGAGATTGGTAGAGGTGCAATTATATGCCCCGGAAAAATTCTTTGGCTTGGTTATCCAGTCTGTACCACCAACCCATAGCCAGCGCCCACTGGGCATAGCCTTCAAATTGCGCTGCATCTTATCCAATGTGGCAGCTTCTTCTGGAGTTAGCTTTCCTAACTCGACTAAGCCTTGTAGAGTGCGATCGCATACATCATCCCATGTTTCCCTTAGTCCCGCCTTTGTACGGCGGCTATAGGTTCTAAAAAATACGGGATTTGCAGCCGGTGCCGTTTCTGGAAACCTTGCACTCTGGCGTGTTCTTTCGAGATTCTGAACCATATACGTTCTTGTTGCTTGCGGACAGATTATGACTATACGCCAAGTAGTTTCAGTATTAAAGATTGTCAAATTGTCCACTTTACGCTAGCTATCAGTTAGAGAAATTGCAACAAATTTTTATGATGTATAATGCTTGGCTTTCTAAGTAGAATATCTGAATTAAGTTGTAATTAGCACATGCTAGACGTGACGCTGCAATAAAAAATTATCATATTACACCTAATGTGAATTAGGAAAAAAGGCGGGAGGTAAGGATTCAGGTGTAGCCCTTTCAAGGTGTGTTATTTTGAAGCTTTTTCTGGTTTAGAATCTTAGCAGTTGAGACATGGGGCTTGTTCTTGAAGTAAGTTAGTTTTAGTTGAGCAATCTTTGGAGCTCGCGGATGACGGCGAAAATTTCTCAATTTGACAAGACCTGCCAGATGTTTGAGAGTTTGTGATCATTCTGTGAAGGTCATGTTTTGAAAAACACACCACTCATCAGGGGGAATGGCAATCATCATCTCTCTGTAAGCCCCATGACGATTAGGTTGCTTCAAGCAGACCTTGACGCGGCGGTGCTACAACTCACCCGTTGTCACCCATTCTTAGTACAACTACTCTGTGCAGAAATTATTGTCCTTAAGAATGAACAAGACCCCTCTATCCGGCGATTGGCAACTTTAGCTGATGTGGAAGCCGCGATACCAAAAGCTTTGAAAAGTGGTGTTTTCTTCTTTGCTGACATTCAAAACAACCAAGTAGACGCGACTGGACAAGCTATTCTAGGTTTTATCGCTGTTCAAGGGGAAGGGGCTATAGTTAGCCGCCAAACTCTATTGCAACAGTTTCCTTATGCTGATATTACTTTCAAATTGCTGTTGCAACGTGAGTTAATTGAGGAAGTTGACGACGGCTATAGCTTCCAGGTGGAGTTGATTCGCCGCTGGTTTGTTTGAATCATGTCCGGCAAGTTAACTGATGACAAATACTACTTATGCTGGCGTAATTGATCTACTATATATTCTTCCAGTTCTTGTTTTTCTCTATTACTAGCATTTCGTTGATAAGTTCTTCCGGTTTCTTGAATAAACCTACGTTTCTCACTGGGAGAAGATTTTAGTTTACCTCCAGTTGCTTGTAGCTTTTGCTGTAATTCTTCCCAAGTCTTTTCACCCACACTTTCACCTAGTTTGACCAGTGCCTTTGGTAGTAAATTTTTTGCCTCTCTTTGAAAATCCTCTTCTGTCTCAAGAGAAGCTAAATCTATATTGCTGAAGTCGATATCGATTTGAAAGTTACTCATAGAATTACATTTATTTTGTTCACAATTATTACCACAATTGGGGGAAGATGGGTTTTCAATTTTCAGGTATGAGCCAAAGATAGTAGAATTATACTGTTTGATATTGGTAACTGAACTTGAAAACCTCAATTCCGAAAGTTGATTGAATACTTCTGGTAGTATAGCCCTGCTTAATCATTTACAACAAGATTCCTGACTTATTAAAATAAGTGGGAAATCTCAGCCTTTTGGTTTTCATTTATAACAGAAGATTGCTATATATTCAAAAAGAATAGACATAATTAATGACCGTACAACCAGGTTAGCAGTATTAAAAATGCTATCTTAAAAGCAAGGTCATTTGCTCAATTTTTGAGGAAAACGCTATGACTACAACGCTCAAAGAGCCTAATTCTATTGAGTCACTGCTAGGTAAAGAGGCTGAAGACCTGCTTACCCACAAAGCAAAAGTTTCTCGTGATTTAATACATTTGCCGGGGCCAGACTTTGTAGATCGAATCTGGCTCAACAGCGATCGCAATCCTCAAGTATTGCGTAATCTCCAGTTACTTTATTCTACTGGTCGTTTGGCAAACACAGGTTATCTCTCGATTCTACCGGTAGATCAAGGGATTGAACACTCAGCCGGTGCGTCTTTTGCGCCCAATCCGATTTACTTCGATCCAGAAAATATTATCAAGCTAGCGATCGCCGCAGATTGCAATGCTGTTGCTACCACTTTGGGGACATTAGGTATAGTTTCGCGCAAATACGCTCACAAAATTCCCTTTATTGCCAAAATCAATCACAACGAATTGCTGACTTTCCCCAATCAATTTGACCAGGTATTGTTTGCTGATGTCGAACAAGCTTGGAATTTAGGGGCGGCGGCAGTAGGTGCGACAATTTACTTTGGTTCAGAGCATTCTACCAGGCAAATTCATGAAATTAGCCAAGCTTTTAAACGCGCCCATGAACTCGGTTTGGTGACTATTTTGTGGTGTTATCTGCGGAATAACGCCTTTAAACAAGATAAAGATTACCACCTTGCATCTGACCTCACCGGACAGGCGAATCATTTGGGTGTAACAATTGAAGCCGATATCATCAAACAAAAGTTACCCGAAAATAACAATGGTTATGGTGCTGTTGCCAAAGCCAGTGGTAAGAGTTACGGCAAAACTGATGAGCGTGTTTACACAGAACTGACAAGCGATCACCCAATTGATTTAACTCGTTACCAAGTACTGAATTGCTACTCTGGGCGTGTAGGGTTGATTAATTCTGGTGGCGCGACTGGTAAAAATGATTTCGCCGAAGCAGTTCGGACTGCTGTAATTAACAAACGTGCTGGTGGTTCAGGATTAATTTCTGGGCGAAAAACCTTCCAACGTCCCTTTGAGGAAGGTGTGAAGCTATTTCATACCATTCAGGATGTTTATTTATCGCCAGATGTGACGATCGCTTAGGGAGTGGGCAGTAGTCAAAAGGCAAAAGATTCTTCTTACTTTTGCCTTTTTACTTTTCAATGCCACATTATCCCAATACTGTTCGGTTAAGCATTTTTAACTTGAAATTGGGTTTGGGGTAAAGGTTAAAGGTTTTTCTTTTCCCTTTTCCCCCGCCCCTTATCCCCAGAGGGGGCCCCACCTTCCCTTTTTCCCCTTAACCGAAAGGTATTGCCCATTATCCTACTTCAAACCCAGAATATTTAAGACTATATACAAGCCCCCCGCGTATGTAGCAGAACCAAGCAGTACGCAAACTGGCAGTGTCAGTACCCAGGCTAGCAGCAGATTTCTCAGGGTGTCCATTTGCAAACCAGAGTGATTAGCCGCCATTGTACCGGCTATACCAGATGACAGCACGTGAGTGGTGCTGACTGGCAGACCGAAGTAATCCGCAGCACCAATGGTTGTCATAGCTACTAACTCGGCGGAAGCTCCTTGAGCGTAGGTAAGGTGGTCTTTGCCAATCTTTTCACCTACTGTCACTACGATGCGCTTCCAACCAATCATTGTGCCAAGACCCAATGCAATGGCGACGGCAAATTTTACCCAATTGGGAATGAATTTAGTTACTTTATCCAACTGGTTCTTATAGCTAGAAAGTAACGCTTCTTGTTTGGGATCGGTTAATTTTTTCTGCTTGTCCAATTTTCCAATTGTTCCAGCTACTAGATACATATCAGTTCTTAATGAGCTAAGTTCATCCTTGGAAAGCTGCTTGAAACTCGTCTTCCCAGAAAGCTTGTCTCCAATTATCCGACTCTCGGCAGCAAGAGCGGCGAAAGTTTTGTCGTTGGCTTCGGCGGTTGGTTTGAGGAAGTTGGAAAGCTCATCTTTAATGTTTTGGCTATTTAATGATGTTCCAGGTACTTGTTGCTGCATCACTGCAATTACAGAGTTCGATGTAGCGGACAACTGAGCGATCGCTCCTGCATTAGTATCTATATTCAGTGCAAACATACCTGGTAAAATGCCCACTAAGATGAGCATGATCAAACCCATACCTTTTTGACCATCATTTGAACCGTGAGCGAAGCTCACACCAGTACATGTCAAGATTAACAAAGCACGTATCCAAGGTGGTGGTGCTTTACCCTCATCTGGCGCACGGTACAACTCTGGTCGTTTGATCAGTATCTTCGCCAGGATTAACAGCAGTGCAGCACAGGTGAATCCAACAACTGGCGAAACCAATAGAGATGTAAAAACTTCCTGCGCCTTTGCCCAATTCACGCCCTCGCCAAAGACATGACCCGAAGTTAACATCGAATTTGCTAAACCAACACCCATAATTGAGCCAATCAATGTGTGTGAACTGGATGCAGGTAAGCCCAAGTACCAAGTTCCCAAGTTCCACATAATCGCCGAAATTAAAAGTGCAAAGACCATTGCAAACCCTGCACTTGAGCCAACATTAAGTACCAACTCAACGGGAAGCAGGGCGATAATGCCAAAAGCAACGGCTCCAGTTGATGTCAGCACACCAATTAGGTTCCAACAGCCTGACCAAACAACGGCGATATTTGGCTTCAGAGTGTGAGTATAAATGACCGTAGCAACTGCATTTGCAGTATCATGAAAACCGTTGACAAACTCGAAGCCGAGTGCAAGACTCAGCGCCAAAGCTAGAAATAAGTATTCCATTTAGCACTCCTAGTAAAAGACAAGAATGCAGCCTGACAAAAATAATTTGTGTTTCAAAAACTATTAAAACTGGGAAAGAAACTGGAATTATTGCAATTCAGCGAGCTATACAAAAATTTATGGTTATCAATACAACCTTTTTCTGAACAGATTCTCTGATTGCATCTACATATCTCGAAATAAAAATGGGTTCTAATTACAATTGAAGACTAGAATAGATAGGTTAAGAAATAAATAAGAAACAGTAAATAATAAATTAAGGAGCTTCAAATCACAGTTGTAGGCAGTGGGGAGATGAGGAGGTAGGGGAGCAGGGTCGTCCCCCGCACCCCGCCCCTCTGCCTCATGTCCAATGCCCATTTTTATCGAACGTTTCTCAATAAGAAATCTGGCTGACCACAACTTGTTTTTGAGCGCTTCAAAATTTCCGCGCTACAAATACCAGGTTCGCCATTTTTGGAATAACAAAAGAAGACTTCTTGTAAAAATCTTCCTGAACCAGAACAAAAAGGTGCTACACCATCAGCAGTAATTTGATTATTCGCACTCACAAATGAATTTTTAAAATTTGTAATTGTGGTACGCACGGGTTTATTAGGGCGATTGTAAGCTGCGGGAATAGCGATCGCATCTTTTAATTTTTTACTCAATCCCAAGTATTCCGCAGGAGTTTTCCCAGAACAAGTACCATGTTTTTCCCATTCATGATCGTAAAGCTTATTACTAGGATACAAATTGGGAAACTGCCGTTTTACTTCCGGCGGTAATTTTTGCGTGGAACAATTAGCTGGGTAGCCAGTTTGGTACTGCGGCCACAAACCATGTAGTACAAAACCAAGTTTCCTTCCAGAACCACACTGCTGCGGGTCACGTGTGCCATTTGTTGCACAATAATCTGGCGACCAAGAAAGTGTCAGTACATAAAAGTCAAATTTTCCCGGAGTACCGCGATTTTGAGCAATGGCAGCATTCGGTATAAAAAGACTAGTAATTAATAGAGAAGATGCAATGAAAAGTTTCTTAACCTGCATATAAACACTGATTTTATTCTAAAATTAAGTTTATACAAGATACATGGTTAAGAGTCAAGAATTCTTTCCCACTCCCCGATCCCCAGTCTCCAACAAATTCAGAAAAAGCAAATCTTGGTATGGATTCTGGGATATCCTTAGATCAGTGAAAGATTTGCCAAAAATAGTAAGAATGAAGCTGGCAGCAAGAGTAAGTCAGGTAACACCTTCATTAACCTTAGCGATCGCAGCCAAGGCTAAGGCACTGAAGGCAGAGGGAATAGATGTTTGTAGTTTTAGCGCTGGAGAACCAGATTTTGATACCCCAGCGCATATTAAAGCCGCAGCAGTCAAAGCTTTGGAAGAAGGCAAAACCAAATATGGTGCAGCAGCCGGAGAACCAAAGTTAAGGGAAGCGATCGCCCATAAGCTTAAAATTGATAACGGTCTTGATTACAAGTCTGAGAATGTCATCGTCACCAATGGCGGTAAGCATTCTCTGTACAACTTGATCGTGGCGCTAATCGATCCAGGTGATGAGGTAATTATCCCTGCACCTTACTGGCTAAGTTATCCCGAAATGGTGACTTTGGTCGGTGGGGTTTCGGTAATTGTGCCCACAGATGCAACGACGGGTTATAAAATTACTCCCGAACAACTTCGTAAAGCAATCACGCCGAAAACAAAGCTATTTATCCTCAACTCCCCATCTAATCCCACAGGGATGGTTTACACGCCAGATGAAATCAAAGCACTGGCGAAGGTAGTAGTTGATGCAGATATCTTTGTTGTCTCTGATGAGATATACGAAAAGATTCTCTACGACGGTGCAGAACATATCAGCATCGGTTCTCTTGGGAAGGAAATTTTTGACCGCACTTTGATTAGTAATGGCTTTGCGAAAGCTTATTCTATGACTGGGTGGAGACTTGGTTATTTAGCGGGGCCTGTGGAAATCATTAAAGCAGCCAGTACCATCCAAGGGCATAGTACATCTAACGTGTGTACCTTTGCCCAATATGGTGCGATCGCAGCGCTACAAAGTTCTCAAGATTGTGTCGAAGAAATGCGCCAAGCCTTCGCCAAACGCCGCCAGGTAATGCTAGACAGACTCAACGCCATTCCCGGTTTGAGTACCGCAAAACCAGACGGCGCGTTTTATCTGTTCCCAGATATCAGCAAAACCGGTCTAAAATCCCTAGAATTTTGTGACGCTTTGTTGGAAGAACATCAAGTTGCAGTCATTCCCGGAATTGCCTTTGGCGCTGATGACAACATTCGCCTTTCCTACGCCACAGATTTGGCGACGATTGAAAAGGGGATAGATAGGTTAGAGAAATTTGTCAAATCGCGTATTTAGTTAGTTTTTATTTGTGAGGATAATTTAGCAACTCTCCAACTTTTTCACTCCACCTTTTTGATTTAGCAATAACAATGCCCTCTTAACATGAGGGCATTTTTGTAGTTATTAGACTACTCACGAGATTCGAGATAATATAAGATTGCTTCTCTGCATGAGCAACCAATATACGCAGATTTACAGAAAGCAGCTAACCTATTTCAAAAACAAGGGAATATCCCCCACTCTCCACTCCCCACTCCCAATTTTTAAATTATGAGTTTGAGTCTGTGCATGATTGTGAAAAACGAAGCAGCAACACTACCTAAATGCCTGAACAGTGTCAGAAAAGTAGTGGATGAAATGGTAGTGTTGGATACAGGCTCAATCGATCGCACTCCCTATATTGCTCAACAACTCGGCGCAAAAGTGCATCATTTTAAATGGTGTAATGACTTCAGTGCTGCCCGCAATGCCGCTCTACAATATGTCAGTGGTGATTGGATTTTAGTATTAGATGCTGATGAAACTCTAACATCAGGAATTGTACCGCAGTTGCAAGAGGCGATCGCTAGCGATGAATATCTGCTAATCAACCTCGTCCGCCAAGAAGTTGGTGCAGAACAATCCCCCTATTCTCTAGTTTCTAGACTATTCCGCAATCATCCAGATATTCGTTTTGACCGTCCTTACCATGCCTTAGTGGATGATAGTGTGTCAGCAATTTTAACCAAAGAACCCCATTGGCAAGTAGGTTATTTACCAGGCGTGGCACTTTTACACACAGGATATCAAAAAAATGCGATCGCTCAAAATAACAAATATGCCAAAGCCGCTACGGCAATGGAAGGGTTTCTCGCGACTCATCCTGATGACCCTTATGTTTGCAGTAAATTAGGGGCATTGTATGTAGAAACTGGGAAAATTACCCAAGGTATGGAGTTACTTCGGCGAGGCATCACTGTTGCTGAAGAAAACTACGATATTTTATATGAACTCCACTATCATTTAGGCATTGCTTACAGTCGGTTACAAAAATTTCCACAGGCTATTTCTCATTATCAAGCTGCCATCAAATTGCCAATTTACCCCATGCTTAAGTTAGGAGCATACAACAACTTGGGTAACTTACTCAAAGCAGCAGGAGATTTAAACGGTGCAAAAACTGCTTACGCCACAACTTTGAAAATTGACCCGACTTTTGTTGTTGGGCATTATAATCTGGCGATGACATTTAAAGCTTTGGGTTTATTTATAGATGCGATCACCTGTTATCAAAATGCAATCGCGTTAAATCCCAACTATGCCGAAGCCTACCAAAATTTAGGAGTAGTATTGCTGAAAGTGGGCAATCATCAAGATAGTTTAACAGCTTTTAGAAAAGCGATCGCTCTTCATGAAAGGTCTAATCCTGAAGAAGCGAAGAGGCTACGCCAAGGGTTACAGGAGATGGAATTGATGTAGATATGAATGAGCATTGCAGAGAATTACTATACTCAAATTTTTAATATTTTATGAATCAAGATACAAAGTTATTTCGTATATTTGGTTCAATATTTGGTGGTGTTGGCAGCATACTTACCATCACAGGTATAATTATTGGACTAAATACTCGTTCCTTTGTTACCTCGGCAATACCAGCACAAGGGACAGTAATGGATTTGGTGAAAAGTTCATCAACTGATAAGAAGGGTCGTACTTCTTATGTCTACTATCCAGTGGTGAAATTTACCGCTCGTTCTGGTGAAACAACGATTTTTAAAGCAAGAACAGCCACCAACCCACCAGAATATATTAAAGGTCAACAGGTAGAAATATTATACAATCCTCAAAAGCCAGATTCGGCCATAATCAACTCTTGGCTAAGTTTATGGTTTTTACCCATTATGTTGACCGGCTTAGGATCAATTTTTGCCTTGGTTGGAGGAATTGTACTAGTCAAATCGTTTTTGCGTTTTTAATCAAACTTAATTTATTTTTGAATTTTGAATTGTTAATACCACTATGACTTCAGATACCAAAGCAATTTTTTATGCCCTGGCAGACCCAGCCATCGACTGGAACCGCCTGCTGACCGAAATCCTGGCTGCTTTCGACTGTTCTACAGGTACTATCCATACCCTAGATCAAGATAGCCAGTTGTTGCACCTAAAGGCTTACCAGGGCATTCCAGAATTCCTATTGCCTAAAATGACGGTAATTCCCATTGGCAAAGGAATGGCTGGTGTCGCTGCCGAACGTAAGCGACCTGTGCAGATTTGCAACTTGCAAACCGATGAATCGGGTGTGGCCAGACCCTCGGCAAAGGAAACCAAGGTAGAAGGTTCTATCACCGTACCGCTAATGCTGAATGGCCAATTGCATGGTACTTTGGGCATTGCCAAGCCAGTTCCCTACGAATTTACTCCAGAAGAGGAAGAGATACTGATGGAGATTGGAGATGCCATTAGCCGAAAAATCGTCAGTTAATAGGAATAGCTAAAAGGATGCCGGCGCAAAGCTAAACTTTGTTCTATGTGAAAGAAAAGCGATCGCTATCCCCCAAAAAAACTTAACATTAACCTTAGAAGTGTTAATTCTTCATAACATAAGCTCATGGGTTACTACATCGCTCCTCGCTTTTTGGACAAACTTGCTGTCCACATCACTAAAAACTTTTTGAAGCTTCCTGGCGTGCGAGTACCCTTGATATTGGGAATTCATGGACGCAAAGGTGAGGGCAAAACATTTCAATGTGAGTTAGTCTTTGAAAAAATGGGTATTGAGGTGACTCTAATATCTGGCGGCGAATTAGAAAGTCCAGATGCAGGAGATCCAGCGCGGTTGATTCGGCTGCGCTATCGCGAAACAGCAGAACTCATTAAAGTACGCGGCAAAATGTGTGTACTGATGATTAACGATTTAGATGCTGGCGCTGGACGCTTTGATGAAGGCACTCAATATACTGTAAATACCCAGTTGGTAAATGCCACACTGATGAATATTGCTGATAATCCTACAGATGTGCAGTTGCCAGGAAGCTATGATTCCACGCCTTTAAATCGTGTGCCGATTATCGTCACAGGTAATGATTTTTCTACCCTCTATGCACCGTTAATTCGGGATGGACGGATGGATAAATTTTACTGGGAACCAGATAGAGATGACAAGGTGGGAATTGTCAAGGGGATTTTTGAACCCGATGGATTGTCACCACGGGAAGTTGAACAGCTAGTTGATACTTTTATCAATCAGTCCATTGACTTTTTTAGCGCTTTGCGATCGCGCATTTATGACGAACAAATCCGCAACTATATCCATAAAGTTGGTTTTGAGCAGGTATCTCTGAGTGTGGTTAACAGTGCTGAAGGGCCACCAGAATTTAAAAAGCCCAATTTCACCTTGTCTCACTTAATCGAGTCTGGTAACTTGATGGTTGGCGAACACAAACGGGTAGAAAATTCCCAATTGGTTGATGAGTACAACCGACTAAATCGAGGCAGAAATTATTATCAATCTGCACCACCTGCTGCTGTCACACCAACTAGTAAGCCATCAAATGGCGCAACTCCAGAAGTAAAAACTAATGGATTCCAGCAAAAACAACAAGCATCAAGTCCACATTTGACCCTAGAGACACAAGAACAGATTCGGCAATTATTATCTCAGGGTTACAAAATTAGTATTGAACACGTAGATGAGCGCCGTTTTCGCACAGGTTCTTGGCAAAGTTGTGTTAACAGCCACATTGATGCTGAGTCTGATGCAATCTCAAATTTGGAATCAACTCTCACAGAATATAGCGGTGAGTATGTACGTTTAGTAGGTATCGATCCAAAAGCCAAGCGGCGGGTAGTGGAGACGATTATTCAGCGTCCAAATGGGAAAAATTAATCAAGAGTGCTGAGTCAACTTCAGTTGAAAAATAGCCTAGTACAAGCTTTTAGATATTATCTCGTTCCCAGTCTCCGACTGGGAATGTTTGTCGTTGAGACTCCGCCTCTCGAACTCGCGGCAGAGCCTCCAGGAGCAGCGTTTCCAGCCTCAGGCTGGAAACGAGGTTCTAAAGCAGAGAACACAGTGTTACAACTTTGTCCCACACTCAGCACAGAAATTGTGAGTAGGAGCATTTTTAGCATTGCAGTGACTACAATAAACTGGCTCTGATGCAGCTTTCGGCGCTTGCTTCTGCAAGCCGACCATTTGAGCGTTGCTCTTGCCAGGGGCTACCATTGGATAGCAGTTTTCGTCTCTGGTGACGTGGGCATTTAAGATCACTGGGCCTTTGTGTGCTAACATTTCGGCGATCGCATCTTTTAATTCACTGCGATCGCTAATTACCATCCCTTTAATCCCGTAGGCTTTTGCCAATAACTCTACATCTGGCATCCCTACTTCCATGTTGGAGCATGAGTAACGCTCACCATAGAAGGCTTGTTGCCACTGGCGTACCATCCCTTGCCAACCGTTATTGATAATTATTGTCTTGACATTTATCCCATACTGTGCAAGGGTTCCTAGTTCCTGTAAACACATTTGGAAACTAGCATCACCACTGATACAGATGACTTCTTCATCAGGAAATGCCACTTTCGCACCCATCGCCGCAGGTAAGCCAAAACCCATCGTTCCCAAACCAGCACTAGAAATCCAGCGCCTTGGGCCATTCTTCAAGAATTGTGCTGCCCACATTTGATGTTGTCCCACATCTGTGGTGTAGAAAGCGTGGGGCGCTTGGTTGCTGACTTCTACAATCACTTCTTGGGGTGAAATGCTGTCGGGATGGTGCGGCACGATGAGAGGATATTCTTCGCGCCAACGATTAACTAGATTCAGCCACTCTTGGTTTTGATTCGGTGTGGTCTTGACGCCTGCTTCTTTGCATCGACGCAACAAGTCTACTAAAACGTTCTTGACATCGCCGACGATGGGGACTTCGGGAATGCGGTTTTTGCCGACTTCTGCCGGATCGATATCAATGTGAATTACTTTGGCGCGGGAGGCGAATTCATCTAACTTGCCTGTAACGCGATCGTCAAATCTAGCGCCGACGCAAATCAGCAAGTCACAATCACTAACGGCGAAGTTAGCGTAAGCGGTTCCGTGCATCCCCAACATTCCCAAAGCGAGGGGATGATGTTCGTCAAATGCACCGATCCCCATTAAGGTTGTGGTGACTGGGATATCGAATAATTCAGCTAGTTGTTTGATTTCTTCATGGGCACCAGCTGCGATCGCACCACCACCGACATACAATAGCGGCCGGCGACTTTCGGTAATCAACTGGATGGCGGCATTAATTTGCCGGGGATTTCCCTTGACAGTGGGACGATAACCGCGTAATTTGGCTGAACCTGGTTTTACAGGTACATAGTCAAATTCTTCTAAGGCCACATCTTTGGGGACATCAATCAAAACTGGCCCTGGACGCCCAGTACTAGCGATGTGGAAGGCTTCGGCGACAATTCGCGCCATGTCTTTGGGGTCACGCACTACATAAGAGTGTTTGACGATCGGTAGGGTAATTCCGTAAATATCGGTTTCTTGAAACGCATCTGTACCAATCGACGGACGTGCTACCTGTCCCGTGACTACAATCATCGGGATTGAATCCATGTAGGCGGTGGCGATGCCTGTCACCAAGTTAGTTGCTCCTGGCCCAGAAGTACCAAAGCAGACTCCGACTTTCCCTGTGGCACGGGCGTAACCATCAGCAGCGTGGGCTGCACCTTGTTCGTGTCTCACGAGAATGTGCTTAATAGCACCAGTTGCTTCTACCTTATACAGGTCGTCATAAATTGGTAAAATTGCTCCACCGGGATAACCAAAAATATAATCAACGCCGTGGCGATGAAGGCTGTCAAGCAGAGCAAAACCGCCAGATGCACGTTTGGGCACGATTGGCGGGCTAGAATTACGCGACTGTTTGTGATTCTCGGTTTGTGGGAGACTAATTTGGGAAAGCGATGGCACGGTCAAACCTCAGACTATAGCTAAAGTTAATGCTGAATTCTGTAGTTAAGATTTCATTTTAATGGAAAACTTCAATTAAATTCCGATAATTTCATATATATCTAATATCTAAATATTAAAGCTAGATTATTAGCCTACATTAATTAAATTACGTCTTGCAAGACATTGCGGGTATTTTTCCAAGCCCAAATACCAACAAATGCAACCACAAGACTCATGCCGATCAGGACAATTCGCAAACCAAACTCTTGATTTAACCAGCCTGTAATTGCCAGTGGTGCGGAAAGAGCTATATTAACGGCATGATTTTGAAAGCCAAAAACCTTACCATGCATAATTGGTGGAGTCTGCTGCTGAATGAGAGTTTGCATTGGTACACCAATTAGAGAACCACTCACACCCAGTAAAATACAAAATCCGAGTGCTAATACTTGACTGTTGGTGAAGGAAACCACGCCCAAAATGAGTGCCATACCCAAAAAGCCGATTAAAGGTAAAGGTTTGTGATGCGTTTTTTCGCCCCAATGACCCAAAATGCCAGCACCTATAACCATACCAATTCCCACTGCGGCGATAAAGCGTCCAGATTGTTTTCCTTGTAAACCAAACTTTTCTGCTAAGGGAAGGGCAAGTACCATCAAGGCGGCAAAGACGCAGTATAAAACTGTAGTTTGCAGCATTGCATTTAACACCAAACGGTTTTTCTTGAGGTAGCGTAAGCCTTCTTTAAAGTCTGCCCAAAGGTCGATGCGATCGCCTAGAATTTCGCTCGATGATTTTTTTTCTCGAAAGTGAATCGGCAGCATAACTACAGCCGACAACAAGTATAGTAGCGCCACCACTAATTCTGGCCCATAGTTTTTAGCTATCCCAGTTTCAGCCAAACTCAGCAGTGGATCTCCTAACAAAAAACCGACAATCAAAGCACCCATCATTGTGCTAGTAAACAGCGCATTAGCTGCAATTAGACCCTCTCGCTTCACCAGTAAAGGAATCGCCGCTTGTTCAGCTGGGGCAAAAAATTGGGTAACGGTGGAAACCCCAAAAGTGATGAGCAGAAGTATATGAAAATCCCTTGGTAAAAAGGCAAGTCCAATGACAAATAGCCCGCGTAAAATATCAGAGCCGATCATAATCAGCTTTTTCGGTAGGCGATCAACAAATACACCCCCAGCTGAACCAAATAAAATTGCTGGTATGGTAAACGCCACCATCAAAATAGGGTACATCGATTCTTTTGCTACTCCCGCAGGAGGAAAGTAGCTACTATTTTTGTCTACTACCAGATCAACCAGCATCAAAAAGAAGACCTTATCTGCTAACTGAGACACCAGTTGTCCAATCCACAGGAACATAAAACCACGGTTTTTTAGCAGTGCGCCAAACCCGTTATTAACAGCAGCCGGTTCAGTTGGAAACATTTAGATACTTTCTTTGGGTAGATGGGGAGTCGGGGAACTAATGACTAATGAGCAATGACTAATGACTAATGACTAACTCCTGTTTAATTACTCCATTGTCCGGATTAATTTACTTCATAGCGCTTTAACAGCATAAGCAAAAATTCCGCTGCTGTCAGACGACCTTTGGGTGGAATAATCTCAACGGAAGAATCTACCCAACAGCCTTGTACAGTTTGGGGAGATTTCCAAATCGATAAATGATCGACTGCGGGATCTGCATAAAAGTTATTTTGCCCACTACCTAGCAAAGAGGAACTCCAATGAGTGAAATAATCATGACTCATCCGATGAATAGGGAAATTCCCCTGTAGTGGTACTCCCCATCCATCTATAGCAATAAACGCTTTGACACGGCCACCTAAGAGTTGCCATAAATGCGCTGCCCCTATTGCCCCAACGACGCCAGCACTAAAGCTAATGAATATGATTGGTGATTTTAATGAGCCAGTCAAGCGATCGCGCAAAAACTGCAAAATGTGCAATGCTGATAAAACCGAAACATCTTTACCAGGATAAATCAGTATATTTGCGTAATTGGGTGCGTTAGCGTAGCTCACCGCAGGTATCGCGCTCTGAGAAACTAAATCTAACAATCCGACTCTAAAGCTTTCAGTTAACTCTGGCTCATGAATTCCAGGGCAAATAATTATACTCATCCGTAACACTACCTTTGATTTTTTGACTCTTGAGATATACAGAGTTTCTTCAAAAATCAAGCAATATCTTGATGTTGGGAATTGTTGAAGACTTAAATCTTGATAGACGCATTTGGCAAGAAGCTGCACCAAATTAATTTCACTGAATAACCCAGCTTTTCGGTATTTTAACCGCTTTGGCTATTCCAGCGATATCGTAGATGGCGGATTGGTTCAATTTTGCATACCTACCCAATACCCCACTGAAGTTTTGTACGTCAGGACTTACGCAAAATATCTCTCAAACTCTTACTCCTCCGTGTCACGCGAGTTGCTACAAGTTGGGGAACCTGCCCAACGCACTGGCTTCTCTGTGTCTCTGTGGTTAGATTTTTCGTTATTTGTGCGTAAGTTTTGTATGTCTTTTGATGTATTATTAGGATTTTGACACCTATCCTATCCCCCCGGATGGGATAATCAAGTTACTAGTAGGGAAAATGTCTAAACTATTCCCTAGCTCTAAATCTCTCTGCACTCTGGTTATATTGAGGAACTCATTGTGGTTGCCACGCCGGAAAAAGTACAACACACTCACGAGCATCTATCAGGTAAAGACCGTGTAGCCGTATTGCTCATGGGCTACGGCGAAGTCGAAAGCTACGAAGATTTCGCCAACTATAACGAACAGGCTTTAAATCTACTGACAGCAAAATTTGCACCAGTACCAACCTGGATTTATCCCCCCCTAGCAAAGCTTTTGGCGCTATTTGACCGCCATGAGTGGGGACATACACACCACGATTTTATCTCCCCACACAACGCCATCTTTGAACAGCAGCGAGCTGGCATTGAAAAGAATTTACAAGAAAAATGGGGTGATAAGGTTCAAGTTTTCAAAGCTTTTAACTTCTGTGCCCCTTTCCTACCCAATCAAGTCCTGGCAGAAATCAAAAACCAAGGCTTCGACAAGCTGCTAATTTACCCACTGCTAGTTGTTGATTCTATCTTTACTAGTGGGATTGCGATCGAGCAAGTTAACAATGCTCTCGTTGAGTTGACTGATGGTGATGAACACTGGGTTAAAGCACAGCGCTACATTCCTTCTTTCTTCAACGAACCAGCTTACATCGATTTGATGGCTCATCTGGTTGAGGAGAAAATTGCTGAATTAGCAGGCGCTTATCTCCCTTCTCAAATCGGCATTGTGCTAATGAATCACGGCTGTCCCCATAAAGCTAAAGGCTTTACTTCTGGGATTGCCGAAAGTGAAGCAATGTACGATTTAGTTCGGGATAAGTTGATTAACCGTTATCCCTTAATCTCAGTGGGTTGGCTAAATCATGACACACCTTTAATTGATTGGACACAGCCAAATGCAGAGCAAGCGGCAAATAACCTGATTCAATTGGGTGCGAAAGTAGTGATATTTATGCCAATTGGCTTTGCGACAGAAAACCACGAAACTCTATTGGATGTGCATCACATCATCCATGCTTTGGAAAAACAGCATCCTGGTACAAACTACGTGCAAATGGCTTGCGTCAACGACCATCCAGAATTTTTGGCGATGGTGGCGCAATGGGCTGATGCTCATATTGCAGAGTTGTTGTCAGAGCAACCTTTGGCAGTTAATCCTCAATTAGCTGGGCATCATCATCATCACCACCATCATTAAGCTTTATCGGATGGTCAAGGCTTTGCCCATCTGACATTTCTGGTGTATTTATTTGAAATCTCCCACGCCTTGAAGCGTGGGATTTTTTATTGAACCTGTGTTTTCTCTTATGCTCCAATACTGTTCAGTTAAGGATAATTAATCGAATGGCACTAAGAAAAGCCTAAAGGCTTGTGTCGTCTTGTTCCCAGCCTGGAGGCTGGGAATGTATTTAAAAGAGGCTCTGCCTCTTGTCAAGCTACTGGAGGCGGAGCCTCCCAGAATGGGTTCCCAGCCTAGAGGCTGGGAACCAGTCAGTCTTTGAAGACGCGATAAATCGCGTGTCTATATGAGGATTTTGGGCTGATCTGAACTGTATTGTCTTATGCCCCACAGTACTGACGTATAATTATTTTTTTTATCTACTGTTTTAAGTAAAATTTCGCTCAAGCTCAGTATTCTCACTCAGGATATTTGGAATTTGTAAAGTTATTGTGTGACTAATGATATTAGCTGTACTACGTGTCAAGAGATTGCAAGCCAGGAAATCAGATGAGCGTCCACAAGCTCCTAATGATATTTCTGTGTAAAGATGCGCCAAACTCTCAGCAATAACTTGAATCACGAGTCATCTGCCAATCCCAAAATGCAGGTGTAAACCAACACAAAAACAAAGAGAGTCGGAAACGCGCCAGAAGTTTGCTGCATCACAGTGTATCCAAAAGAATTTGTTAGTGAAATATTTGCCTAAAAATACTTAGGCGAAAAAGTAGGCGTGCTTTTATTCAAGAGCATCCAGCATTCTTGTGGAATCACTGCACTGTTTTTCTTTGAACTTAGCATCTAGATGTTTTCGTAGGCGCTAACAACACCATTGATAAACCTGAAGTAGCTCAGGCTGTGCGATCGCAATTGGTAGTTAATTTAATCCGTGAATTATAAATAGAAGGATTACGTCAGATGAGCATAGAACAAATCACCAAAGAGCTATATTTTAATGGAATTGACGGTGCATCGGGAGATTATTTGTTACCTCCATTGACACCTGAACAGCTTTCTAAAATTGCTCAGGGTGAAGAGTTTGATCCTATAGAAATCAGCGAACTCAAGAAAAAGGATCTGCATGTTAAAGGTTTAGAACCTGACTTTGCACCAATAGAAGGAGTAGATCCTAAAGACCTTGCACAAACAGGTTGGGGTGTTATTTTCACCTATAATGCAGACCCCGCAATCAAAGAAGCGCTCAAGGAACTGCTAGAACATCGGCAAAAACAAGCCTCTAAAAATCACGAAAATTATTATCAAGAATATATCGGCCCTAAAGGTTATCGTCCAGGGGAATCGAAGAATCAATTTTTGTCACGTCATGGAGTTGGCCCTGGCCCTGCCGATCCAGATAAAATGCCTTATTATCTGTTGATTGTTGGCGATCCAGAAACTATTCCTTATCGCTTTCAGTATCAACTTGATGTGCAATATGCTGTGGGTCGGATCTACTTTGATACCCCCCAAGAGTATGCTCAGTATGCTCGTAGTGTTGTACAGGCTGAAACTAGTAATTTAAATTTGCCTCGTCGCGCTAGCTTTTTTGGTGTTTGTACTGAGGGGGATGCAGCGACTCAACTCAGTGCTGAAAACTTGATTCAGCCTCTAGCTAATTGGATGGTTGATGAGCAGAAAGACAATAATTGGACAGTACAAACCTTACTAGCAAAGGAAGCCACCAAGGCGCAGTTAGGGAAACTGTTAGGAGGTGAGGAAACACCTGCTTTGCTATTTACTGCAAGTCATGGAATGGGATTTCCCAATGGAGACGAACGACAACTAAGGCATCAGGGCGCGTTACTCTGTCAAGACTGGCCTGGTACAGCTAAGTGGGGTAATAAAGCAATTCCCAAAGATTTTTATTTCTCTGCGGACGATGTGGGCGATGATGCTCGTTTACTAGGGCTAATTGCCTTTCATTTTGCTTGTTATGGTGCTGGTACGCCCCGATTTGATGAATTTGCCCATGCGAAAGGCTCAAAGGATAGATTAGCGATCGCTCCCCACGCTTTTGTTGCACCTCTACCCCAGCGTTTACTAAGTCATCCTAACGGCGGCGCTTTGGCTGTTATTGGTCACGTAGAGCGAGCTTGGGGTTGCTCTTTCGTCTGGGGACGCACTGGTAAGCAATTGGCAGTGTTCCAAAGTACCCTGAAGCGACTGCTAGATGGTCATCCGGTGGGGTCAGCAGTCGAATATTTCAACGAGCGCTATGCTGAACTCTCTTCTGATTTGAGTACAGAATTAGAAGAAATTAAATATGGTGCGATCGCCGATCCGGTGAATTTATCTGGTATGTGGACGGCAAATAATGATGCCCGTAGTTATGCCATTATTGGCGATCCAGCAGTTAGGTTAGTAGTGAGTGACAATTCAGCAGGCGATCGCACCGTTATCGCAGCCGTGAATTTACCCGCTGCACCTGCAATACCCCAAGTATCTGATACATCGGTAATTGGGCAAGCTCAAGCAAACTTGACCCAAGCACTAGAAAAGTTTGTTAACACAGTTGAGCAAGCTTCAGTTGACCGCACAGAGAAACTTCAGGCGGCACTTTTAGCTGTATCGAATCTAGTTGATACCTTGAAGAAATTGAATTAATTGGGAATGGGGCATTGAAAAGAGGCAGAGGGGCAGAGGGGAAAAACTTTCTGCAACTTCTCTCCTGCTCCCCTGCTCCCCTACTCCCTTGCTTCTTCCCCAGTCCCCAATCCCAAGTCAAAATGAACACCTTTGAGATTACCATCCAACGCAAATCAGGAGATACTTGGCCAGTTGTAGTAGAACACAGCCAACCAGGTATCCTTCTACCGTTGCGATCGGAAGGTAATCTCTGTTTAACTGCTGAAGATTTGCAGCGCTTAACTAGTCTTCTGGGACAAGTAAAGGATTACGGGACATTATTGGGCAAAGCGCTGTTACAAGATGAAGTGCGTGATGGATTTGTCAGGGCACTGAGTCAGAATGAAGAAACACTGCGAGTATTGCTATTTATTGAAGCTCCAGACAAAGAACTCAGAACCTTACGCTGGGAAAGGTTATGCGCTCCCATTGATGGCGACTGGCAGATATTAGCCATCAACCAACGAGTGCCTTTTTCCTTCTACATTCCTGCCATTACTGACCGACTTTTTCCCCCTATTGGGCGGCGGGACTTGCGGGCGTTGGTATTAGTGGCGAGTCCTTCAGATTCCCAAAAGTATAAACTAGACACATTTGATGTTGAAGCTACGGTCAAAAGTGTACGAGCAGCCTTAGGCAATATTCCGACTGATGTGCTAGCAACAGTTGATGGTGCAATTGGTTTACCGACCCTAGATGAACTTTGCACTCAACTAACTGACCGAACAAAACAGTATACAATGTTGCACTTTGTCAGCCACGGTAGAGTGCTAGATGATGGCGAAACCCTCCTCTACTGGTCAAAAGCTGATAATACAGTCGAGGTGGTGACAGCGACAAGATTACTGGAAAGATTGCGCCCATTACGTGGAGCTAGAGGACTACCCCATTTTACTTTTCTCTGCACTTGTGAGAGCGCTAGCCCAGAAGCCGAAGCCGGATTAGGAGGATTAGGACAGCGCTTGGTGCGGGATTTGGGTATGCCTGCGGTCGTGGCAATGACCGAAAAAGTTACGATTAAAACGGCTCAGGCGCTAACAGAGAAATTTTATTTCCAACTTAGAGAGTCGGGAGAGGTGGATTCAGCATTACATGAAGCTACAGCCTCTTTAGCAGAACGCGGTGACATTGCTGTTCCGGCGCTGTTTAGCCGTTTAGGGGGAAGACCTTTATTTAGCGATCAGCTTGACCGAGATTTAACCAATGCTGAAATTCAATATGGTTTAGAGCGGCTTGTAAAATTGCTACCAGAGCGATCGCCTATCTTAGAAAAAAGGTTTACAGAACTAGCGCAGCAGCTAGGAAACACACTAGGAGCGGATGTTACAGCTTTGAGCAAACCAGCCCTCAAAGAGCGATCGCAGGCTTTAGAAGAGATTAACAACTTCTGTGAGGAAATACTAGACCTAAACTTCCATGCTTTGGCATTAGATCAGCAACCACCCACCTATGATTCTCGTTGTCCTTTCCGGGGTTTGTATCCTTTCCGCGTGGAAAACCGCGAATTTTTCTTTGGGCGAGAACAACTCATTACCCAACTGCAACAAAAGTTGAGTGAAGACAACTTTTTAGCAGTGTTAGGCGCTTCTGGTAGTGGCAAATCATCGCTAGTTTTAGCAGCATTGATACCGATGCTACAGGAAAAACAAGCTGATTTGCAGTTTACATACATGACACCAAGCTCTCACCCCATAGAAAAACTGCAAATTAGTCTTTCCCAGCTACAAGCCCAGTCTTCAATATTAGTAATCGACCAATTTGAAGAACTATTTACCCTCTGTGCTGATGAAGCAGAGAGGGTAACTTTCATCGAAAAATTGTTAAGCCTGATTCCCCACCAAAAAGTTGTAATTACCATGCGGGCAGACTTTTGGGGTGAGTGTGCCATCTACCGCAATTTGAAAGATTTAATGGAAGCTAGGCAAAAACTAATTGGGCCAATGGATGCAGCAGAATTGCGGAAAGCAATGGAAATGCAAGCGGCTCAAGTCGGTTTACGCTTTGAACCAGGTTTGAGCAACTCAATTCTAGATGATGTCCAAGGTGAGCCAGGAGCCATGCCACTACTGCAACATGCACTATTGGAATTATGGAAGCGGCGACATGGTAGATGGTTGCGTGCTGTAGAGTATGAAGCGATCGGTGGGGTAAATATGGCGATCGCTCAAACTGCCGATGATGTTTACAATAGTTTGTCAGCCTCAGAACAAGACCAAGTTAAGAATATTTTCATCCGCTTAACCCGCTTGGATGAAAATGCCTTCCAAGGAGAGAAACGCCGGGATACCAGACGACGAGTTTGGTTAGATGAGCTAGTACCTGCGGGTGGTGATTTGGCAGATACCAAACAGTTGGTGCAACGCTTGGCTGGTGAAGGGGCGCGATTGGTAGTTACAAGTGTAGATGAGTCTACAAATCGTCAAGAGGTAGAGGTAGCTCATGAAGCCTTAATTCGCTATTGGCCACGATTGCTGAAATGGTTAGATGATAACCGGATTAACTTACAACTGCGCGAAACTATCCGTCAGGCAGCTTTGGACTGGGAAAAGCAGCAAAAAGATGAGAATTATCTGGTGCATCGGGGTGGAAGATTAGAAAACGCCCAATTATTAGCGAAACAATCCAGCTTTTTGAACCAGGTGGAGGCTGAATACGTTGATACTTGCGTGAAATTGCGACTGCGCCAGGAAAAGGAAAAAGAGGCGCATCATCGTCGGGAAATCAGAACAGCTTGGGGAATAGCTGGGGGAGCGGTGGTAGCTTTGATTGTTAGTACTGGCTTCTGGGTACAAGCGGAAATTCAGAAACAACAAGCGGAAATTGCTCAAGCTAAATCACTAGCTCGTTATTCTTTATCACTCCTTAATGATAATCAAGATTTAGATGCACTTATCGAAGTAATTAAGGCAGCCAATATCTTAAAAAAACAAAAATTATCCGACCCCTTGATTATAGAAGCGTTACAGAAAATAGTTTATGGGGTGAGAGAGCGTAACATCTTGATTGGACATGGGGGAAAGGTTGCAAGTGTCGTCTTCAGCCCTAACAATCAAATCCTGGCTTCTGCTAGTGATGACAAGACCATTAAACTTTGGAATGTCAAAACTGGTGAGGTACTGCATACTTTGACGGAACATAAGGCAAAGGTTAATAGTGTTGTCTTTAGCCCGGATGGTCAAATACTTGCCTCTGCTAGTGATGATAAAACCGTTAAACTTTGGAATATCAAAACTGGCAAAGTAATACATACTTTTACTGAACATAAGGCAAATGTTAATAGCGTTGTCTTCAGCCCTAAGGGTGAGAACTTAGCTACTGCGAGTGATGACAAAACCATTGAAGTTTTGAATGTCAAAAATTACAAAAAAATCCATACCTTTAGCGGGCATGAAAAAGCAGTAACAAGTGTTGTCTTCAGCCAGGATGGTCAAAACCTGGCTACTACTAGTGATGACAAAACTGTTAAACTTTGGAATGTCAAAACTGGCGGGGTAATACATACCCTTAAAGGAGAGCAATATAAGTTTAATAGTGTTGTCTTCAGCCCTGATAGTAAAACTGTGGCTACTGCTAGTGATGACAAAAGTGTTAAACTTTGGAATGTGCAAACTGGCAAGGTAACGCATATCTTCAAAGAACATCAAGAGAAGGTCAATATGGTTGTCTTCAGCCGTGATGGTCAAACCCTCGCCTCTGCTAGCGATGATAACACTGCCAGACTTTGGGATGTCAAAAGCCGCAAAGAACAAACAAGATTTTATAGGCATCAGGATAATGTTAACAGCGTTATTTTCAGCAACGATGGTAAACTTGTCGCTTCTACTAGTAATGACAACACTGTTAAAATCTGGGATTTAAACGGTAAGGAACAACTAACTTTTCAAGGGGGTGAATTCAAGTTCAATAGCGCCGTCTTCAGCCATGATAGTAAAATTTTGGCAACTGCTAGTGATGATAAAACCATCAGAATTTGGGATTTGCAGGGTAAGAAACTCAAAATTATTCCAGAAGATAACCAAGTATTCACAAGTATTGTCTTTAACCCCAAGAATAGTAAAATCTTGGCTTCTGGTAGTGATGACAAAACTGTTAAAATATGGGATATCAAAGATAATAAAGATGACAAACATGACAAAAAACCGCAAATTTTCAGAGGGCATAATAAAAGGATAAGAAGTATAGTTTTTAGCCCTGATGGTAAAACTCTTGCTACTGCTAGTGATGACAAAACCGCCAAAATTTGGGATTTAAATGGTAAAGTAAAGCGAACCTTTGAAGGGCATAAGGGAAGTGTAACAAGTATCGTCTTTAGCCCTGATGGTAAAACTATCGCTACTGCTAGTGATGACAAAACCGCCAAACTCTGGAATGTCGAAGATGGTAAAGAACGGCAAATTTCTATTAAGCATAACGGGAAGATAACAAGTATCGTCTTTAGCCCTGATGGTAAAACTATTGCTACTGCTAGTGATGACAAAACCGCCAAACTCTGGAATGTCGAAGATGGTAAAGAACGGCAAATTTCTATTAAGCATAACGGGAAGATAACAAGTATTGTCTTTAGCCCTGACGGTAAAACTATCGCTACTGCTAGTGATGACAAAACCGCCAAACTCTGGGATGTCAAAGAGGGCAAAGACCGCCAAACCTTCACAGGACATCATGGTGTGGTCATAGATTTAGTCTTTAGTCCTGATGGTAAAACTCTCGCTACTGCTAGTTATGACCATACCGTTAAACTCTGGAATGTCGAAGACGGTAAAGAACTACAAACCTTCAGTAGCCATAAATCCAGTCTCACAAGTCTCGCCTTCAGCCCTGATGGTAAAACTCTCGCTACTGCTAGTTTTGACAACACCATTATTTTGTGGCATTTAGATGAACTAACTCCAGTTCTGCTTCTGAATGGTGCTTGTGATTGGGTACGGGACTATCTCAAAAATAGTCAGGAGGTAAAAGCAGAAGATAAGAGTTTGTGCAATGGTATTCCACGATCGCATTCATAAACAAGCATTCACAAGGAGGATTCGAGAATAACTTATGAACACGTTTGAGATTACTATCCAGCGCAAATCAGAAAATAACTGGCCAATTGTTGTAGAACACACCCGCTTTGGTGAACTTCTGCCATTACGCTCAGAAGGTACTCTCGAACTGACTGCTGAAAATTTTCAGCAGCTAACTAGTTTTCTTGGACAGCCAAAAGATTACGGTACATTGCTCGGAAAAACTCTATTTCGAGATGATGTCCGTGATGCCTTTGTTGGTGCTATGCGCGAAAGTGAAGAAGCACTGAGAATGTTGCTTTTTATCGAAGCATCAGATCCACAATTAAGAACCTTACGTTGGGAAAAGCTGTGTGCCCCTATTGATGGTGAATGGGAGTTATTAGCACTCAATCAGCGAGTGCCATTTTCTTTCTACATTCCGGCAATTACTGACCGCCGCTTTCCCCCCATTGGGCGGCGAGACTTGCGGGCGCTAGTTTTGGTTGCTAGTCCTAACGATTCCCAAAAGTATAAATTAGCCGAATTCGATGTTGAAGCCAGTGTTAATAGCGTCAAGTCTGCACTAGGGGAAATACCTTGTGATGTTTTGGCAACAATTCCTGGAGCCATTGGTTTACCGACAATAGACGAATTGTGTACCCAACTGAGCGATCGCAACAAACAATATACAATCCTACATTTTGTCAGCCACGGCAGGGTAATGGATAATGGTGAAACTGTTGTCTACTGGTCAAAAGCTGATAATACAGTAGATGCGATCGCTGCCACACAATTACTAGATCGGTTGCGCCCATTACGTGGAGCCAGAGGGCTACCGCACTTTACCTTTCTTTGTACTTGCGAGAGCGCCAGTCCTGATGCCGAAGGATCGTTGGGAGGCTTAGGGCAAAGATTGGTGCGGGATTTGGGGATGCCTGCGGTGGTAGCAATGACCGATAAAGTCACTATCAAAACAGCCCAAACACTAATAGAGAACTTTTATAAACAACTCAGAGCATCGGGAGAGGTGGATTCTGCATTACATGAAGCAACAGCCACTTTAGCCAAGCGCGGCGATCTTACAGTTCCAGCATTGTTTAGCCGCTTAGGCGGGCGACCCCTATTTAGTGACCAACTTGATCGCGAACTAACCAATGCCGAAATTAAATATGGTTTACAACGTCTGGGGGAATTATTACCACAAAGAGCGCCAGCACTGCAACTAAAATTTGAAATTCCTGCCCAAAAGCTAGAAAATATCTTAGAGGCAGATGTTGCAGCATTGAGCAAACCAGCCCTTAAAGAGCGAGAGCAAGTATTAGAGGAAGTCAATAACCTCTGTGAGGAAATACTAGACCTCAACTTCCACGCTTTGGCATTGGATCGGCAACCACCCACTTATGATTCTCGTTGTCCCTTCCGGGGTTTGTATCCTTTTCGCGTGGAAAACCGCGAATTTTTCTTTGGGCGAGAACAAGTGATTGTCCAACTCCAACAAAAGTTGGCTGAACACAACTTTTTAGCTGTGTTAGGCGCTTCTGGTAGTGGTAAGTCATCGGTAGTTTTAGCGGGATTGATACCGACGCTACAACAGTTGCAACCTGATCTAGTTACAGCATACATGACACCAAGCAGTAATCCCATCGAGCAACTGCAAACTACTCTCTCGTCGGTGCAAGACCAGTCTTCAATATTAGTAATCGACCAATTTGAGGAACTATTTACCCTCTGTGCTGATGAAACAGAGAGAGTAACTTTCATCGAAAAATTGTTAAGCCTAATTCCCCACCAAAAAGTTGTAATTACCATGCGGGCAGACTTTTGGGGTGAGTGTGCGATTTATCGCAACCTGAAAGATTTAATGGAAGCTAGACAAAAACTAATTGGGCCAATGGATGCAGCAGAATTGCGGAAAGCAATGGAAATGCAAGCGGCTCAAGTCGGTTTACGCTTTGAACCAGGTTTGAGCAACTCAATTCTAGATGATGTCCAAGGTGAGCCAGGAGCCATGCCACTACTGCAACATGCACTATTGGAATTATGGAAGCGGCGACATGGTAGATGGTTGCGTGCTGTAGAGTATGAAGCGATTGGGGGTGTGAATATGGCGATCGCTCAAACTGCCGATGATGTTTACAATAGTTTGTCAGCCTCAGAACAAGACCAAGTTAAGAATATTTTCATCCGCTTAACCCGTCTGGATGAAAACGCTCTCCAGGGAGAGAAACGACGGGATAGCAGACGGCGAGTTTGGTTAGATGAGCTAGTACCTACGGGTGGTGATTTGGCAAGTACCAAGCAGTTGGTGCAACGCTTGGCTGGTGAAGGAGCGCGATTAGTAGTTACCAGAGTAGATGAGTCTACAAATCGTCAAGAGGTAGAGGTAGCTCATGAAGCCTTAATTCGCTATTGGCCACGATTGCTGAAATGGTTAGATGATAACCGGATTAACTTACAACTGCGCGAAACTATCCGTCAGGCAGCTTTGGACTGGGAAAAGCAGCAAAAAGATGAGAATTATCTGGTGCATCGCGGGGCAAGATTAGAAGATGCTCAGGCATTGGCAAAACACACTAGTTTTCTGAATCAGTCAGAGACTAACTATGTTAGCGCTTGTAGGGAACTGCGCGATCGCCAGAAAAATGAACAAGAAGCGCGTCGCCGTCGAGAAATTAAAATAGCTTGGGCAACAGCTAGCGGTGCATTAATTGGCTTGCTGGTGACTGCTTGCTTAGGATTAGAAACTTGGCATCAGAAACAACAAGCGGAAATCACTAAAGCTGAGGCACTTGGTCGATATTCCTTATCACTTTCTGATTACCATGAAGATTTGGATGCACTTGTTGAAGGGATTAAGGCAGGAAAAATCTCACAAGAGTATAAAGTCACTCAACCCTTGGTTATAGAAGCATTGCAGAAAGTAGTTGATCGGGTAAGAGAACGCAATAGTTTGACTGGACATCAGAACAGCGTAAATCAGATCGTCTTCAGCCCAGATGGGAAAATTCTCGCCTCTGCTAGTGATGACAAAACCGTTAAACTTTGGGATTTAAACGGAAAGGAATTGCAAACCTTGAAAGGGCATGAAAAAGAGGTTACAAGTGTTGTTTTCAGTCCAAATGGTAAAACCCTAGCTACTGCCAGTCGAGATCACACCATTAAACTCTGGGATTTAAATGGTCGGAAACTAAAAACCTTTACTAATCAGATAGATGTTAAAAGTATTGTCTTTACTTCAGATGGTAAAACTCTCGCCACTGCCGATCAAGAGAATATTGTCAAACTCTGGGATTTAAATGGGCGGCAACTCAAAAAGATTAAATATAAGGGAAATGAAGGCAGTATAGTTTTTAGCCCCGATAGTAAAACCCTCGCTACTACTAATGAAGATAAAACTGTCAAACTCTGGGATTTAAATGGGAAAGAATTACAAACATTTAAAGGTCATAAGGAAAATATTACTAGTATTGCCTTCAGCCCTAACGGTAAAACTCTGGCGGCTGTTGATGAAGATAAAAATGTCAAAGTTTGGGATTTGAATGCTAAAGAAATATATGATCTTTCAGTTGATAATACCGTCACCAAAATCTTTTTTAGTCCTGATGGTAAAACTCTCGCTAGTGCTACTGAAGATAGTACCATCGAACTCAAAGAATTAGAGAGCAAAAACTCAACAACTTTTAAAGGGCATCAGCAAAATATCACAAGTGTTGCCTTTAGCCGAGATGGCAACACTTTGGTCTCTGCTAGTTATGACAGCACTATCAAATTCTGGGATTTAAAGGACAAGCGATCGCAAACCTTCAAAACTTTCACAGGCGATCATAATTTCACAAGTATTGCTTTCAATCCCGACGGTAAAACTCTTGCCTCTGGTAATGGTACTGGTACTATCGAACTCTGGAATTTAAATAGCCATAATCCCCAAATTATCGGTGAAAATCAGGAAAATGTGACAAGTTTAATCTTCAGTCCTGATAGTAAAATTATCGCCTCTGCTGAAGCTAAAAATAACGAAAATATCATTAAAGTTTGGAACTCCAATGGTAAAGAACTACAAACTTTTAGAGGACATCAAGGAAATATCAATAGCATTATTTTCAGTCCCGACGGTAAAACCCTTGCTTCTGCTAGTGAAGACAAAACTATCAAGCTCTGGGATGTAAATAGCAATGGCAATGAATTGCGAACTTTCAAAGGGCATAAAGAATCGGTCAATAGCATTGCCTTCAGCCCAGATGGTAAAATTCTTGTCTCTGCTAGTAACGACAATACTCTCAAACTCTGGGATTTCAATGGTAAAGAGCTACAAACTTTCAGAGGACATCAAGGAAATATCAATAGTGTTATTTTTAGTCCCGATGGTAAAACCCTTGCTTCTGCTAGTGAAGATAAAACTGTTAAACTCTGGGATTTAAATGGCAAAGAATTGCTAACATTAAAAGGGCATAAAGGATCGGTAAATAGTATTGCCTTCAGCCCAGATGGTAAAACTCTTGCTTCTGCTAGTGAAGATAAAACTGTTAAACTCTGGGATTTAAATGGCAAAGAATTACGAACTCTTAAGCATGAAGAAGTTGTAAGCAATGTAATCTTCAGTCCCGATGGAAAAACCCTCGCTACTACCGTCAATAATGCAACTATTATTATTTGGGATTTAGATCAGATTGCTTTAGCACCACTCCTCAATAGTGCCTGTAATTGGACAAGAAATTATCTCACATATAGCCAGAATATACCAGAAGGTGATAAGCATTTATGTGATGGTATCGGCACTACTCAGTAGATGCCAAATAAGGAAAAAGTTAAAAGTTAAAAGGCAAAAGAGAGAAATAAAAATGGTTTGAACGCGAGTGCGTCTCCAAGAGTTGCCCCTAAATTTATTTATGGGGATTATCTTTTTACTTTTTACTTCATAAGTCGCTTCTCTACGAGACGCTGCGCGTAGCAAGATCCCCAAATGGCTATGCTTTGAATTCAAAATTCAAGATATGTATTTTCATCCAATTAATTTTATTTATGTGAAAAAATACTGAACTACTGAAATCTAAAGTAAAAAATTATAAATTTTTAATATTTACTATGACATAAAAGCACTCTCTAAGTTACTATACTTTAATGTATTATGTTATCTTTGGTAAATTCGTAAATGCCAACATAAATATCTGATAGTAAATATTTTATGCTGGTTCGCTAGTGAAAAATTTGCTGAATTTAGGAGTAATTATGTCTCTATCTTCTCAAGCAATATCTTCTTCTTTAGGTCTAGCAAAGTCAGATATAGAAAATCTTTTAGTGCTTTTATATAAGCTGACAAAGCACAATACAAGCTCATTGCCATTTACAGAATATGAATATAATTATAATTATGTCCCGCCACTAGCTCTGACAGGTGCTACTTCATTACCAATCATTCAAGTAGAATTACCAATTCAAGAATTACCTAATTTAAAATGGGTGATTTTAGTAGCTCAGAAGTTAACACTTATTTTGGTAAATGATGCTCTAAGTAAGTTTTCCGGCTTCTTCGAGAATGGCATTTCTTATGGAGTGGATAATGATGCCCAAAGCAATAGTTTAGCCCTTAACATTAAAGTCCAAAGCTTAGAAGATATTGAACAAAGAATAAAAGATGCAGAAAGTAAACAAGATTTAGAAGAAATTGCTTTAAAACTTGCATCGATTACTCAAGATATTACTGAACAACTGGTTGCAGCCAATCCATCCAATGTTGTGTCATCTGACTCTGGAGAAATCTCTGCATTTGAGGAACAGCTTCAGGAGATTGACGAGCAATTTGAATTGTATCAAATAGGTGTAAATTCAGGAAATATAGGATTTTCATCTCCTTCTGAACTAGAAGATTCGATCACAGATTTACTAAGTTCCGCTTTCAAAAAAATCATTAAATCCAATGCTAAATTATTGGAATTAGAAAACACTCAACCCTTGCCTATAGAAGTAGAATTTTCTACACAAGCATCTACAACTGAGCCAAGTCTTGAGGATTATAATAAATTATTTATCAAAATCCCTCTACCAGAAATTAGCGCTAGATTTCAAGAGGATTTGGTTTTTGCCTATATGCAGGTTGCTGGGCCAAATCCACTCATGCTTCAAAAGGTATCAGAACAGGAACAACTTTTACAAATTACCAACGAACAATACCAGCAAATTATTGGTACATCGGACTCCCTTGAAGTTGCTAAGAAAGAAGGTCGGCTTTATAAAGCTGATTATTCTAAGTTAAAAAATATGGAAAATGGGAATTTTCCTAACAGACAAAAGTATATATATTCGCCTTTGGCATTATTTGCAGTACCACCATCTAGTAGCTCATCTCGCTCTTTGATACCAGTGGCTATCCAGTATCAGCCGCAAGATCCGGTATTCACACCTCTAAATGGTGATAACTGGGCGATCGCTAAGAGTATTGTCCAAATGGCGGATAGTAACTACCACGAATTGGTTAGCCACCTTGGTCGCACTCACCTATTTATCGAACCTTTTGTAATTGCTACTAAGCGACGATTACCAGCAAGCCACCACTTAAGAATTTTGCTGGAACCTCATTTTGAGGGAACTATATTAATCAATTACGGCGCTCATAAAATTTTGATTGCCCCTGGTCGTGAAGTAGATGCGATTTTAGCTAGTAAAATTGAGAGCGATCGCCAGCTAACTGTTGAAGCTGCCCAAGATTATTTGCATCATTTCAACGATCTTATATTTCCCCAAATTTTGGCAAATCGCGGCGTTAATAATACTTCTCAGCTACCTGAATATCCTTATCGAGATGACGGACTGCTGATTTGGAATGCTATTCATAAATGGGTGCGTGCCTATTTGAGCAGTTACTATACCAATGAACAGCAAATTTTAGCTGACCAAGCGTTACAAAATTGGGCTAAGGAATTAATTTCCGAACAAGGAGGTCGCCTCCAGAATTTTGGTGAAGATATCTCAGGCACAATTAAAACCCTAGATTATCTAATTGATGCTGTTTCCACAATTATTTTTATTGCTAGCGCCCAACACGCTGCGGTTAATTTTCCGCAAAGCCAACTCATGACCTATGCACCTGCTTTTCCTCTAGCAGTCTACTCTCCAGCACCGACTAATCTTGACCAACCAGGCGACTTTATGAGGATATTACCCCCGCTAGACCAAGCTAAAACCCAACTGAAGTTAACTTATTTGCTTGGCTCGGTCTACTATACGCAGCTAGGGCAGTACTCTAACTCATACTTTAAATCTAAGCCAGAACTGAGTTCGGCATTGCTTGCTTTTCAAAATGAACTCAAAGGAATTGAGCAAGAAATTAATCAGAAGAATTCTAAAAGGATAATGCCTTACAAATTCTTGCTACCTTCCCAAATTCCACAAAGTATAAATATCTAGTAGACATCTCCAGAAATTAAAGATGCATTATCCATAAACCTTGTAGAGACGTAGCACTGCTACGTCTCTACATTCTTCTTTTTCGGAGATGTCTAGTATAGGAATCCGATTTGATTCTTGAACAAAGCAAATATACCAGGCTATTAGAAATCGCGGCTACACAAACTTTCGTCCGCCTACGCAAACTTAAAGAATTTGAAACCCACAGAGGTGGGTTTTGTCTGTATAGCCGCTTTCCCCCTTGGCGTGCCGGAGGCATCATTCCATTCGCCCAGGGCAGCTGCATCGGTGAGAGGTTAAGGTTATAGAGATTTTGTCAATAAGCAATAGTACTTAAAATTTGGGGGAAATGGGGCTAATCAACAGAATTTTTGGGCTAGCGATCGCGTCATATTTAAAAGGATCATTCGTTCTTGCATTCAAATTCAGTAGAAAGCTTTATTTAATACTCACTTTTTTAGCAAATTTTCCGCAGAGTTACTAATTGACAAAAATGATTTCGTCTTAACCTCTCACAAATGGGGCAGGTGTGTTTTTACTTGCCCACCCGACAATTAATTTACGCCCCGCAGTTTGCGAGTGTTATCAACTAAACTCTGAGCAAATTGATCAAATCTTTGAGATAGCTTCTCATCTAGCAACTTGCCTTCAGCACTAAAAGCACCATAAGCCTGTCCGATCGCAATTTGTTCAGGAATTACCCAACCATGTACCCACCGGACAATTAGCCGTAGGTCATTTAGGGCGTTGCTATTAGGCTGACCACCCAAAACGCTAATTAGTCCTGTCACTTTATCAGATAATTGCTCAAAGCTCATCAAATCAAGAGCATTTTTCAGGACACCACTAACGCTACCATGATACTCAGGTGTCGCTAAAATTAATCCATCAGCCTGACTGACAGTATCCTGCAACCGCTTAACATCTGGGTACTCTGAATACTCTTTTGCACCCGTGCAAAATGGTAGCTGCAACTGCCGTAAATCGAGAATTTCTACCTCTGCACCGAGGGCTTCTACCCTTTGCACTGCTACTTGTAAAGCAAGCTGGGTATAAGAGTTGGATCTTAAACTACCACCAATGCCAATAATTCTGACCATAATTAACCCACAAACTATTAATTAGCTACTAGTACCAGATTTCTTCTTAAAAACGGAATCGTTATGACTATGCCTATTTTAGCTATTTGTGTCAAAATGTGTCAAATTAATATCTACTGGGGACTGGGGGAGAAGGAAGGGGGCAGGGAGCAGGGCTGACAGGTGTAGGTTTTTTACAACTAGGAGGAGTTGGAGTAATAAAAGCTATCGACAGGAGTAGGAGGAAAAGAACTCCAACGATGAAGATGAATGGACAAACCCTTGAGTAAATCAGCAATGAGGGTGATAAAACCCAGAAAAAAACAAGAAAGCCGACGTGGTGATTTGAGATCGATGGGTTTGGATTTAGCAACGTGTCGCTGGGGAAACTGATCAATGTGGGAGGGAGGAAATTGGTTTTCCGCTTCTCCACCAAGCATGACCATCCAGAGAGTAGAGACAGCGATGGCTAACCACAAGCGTTCAGCACGTTGTGGGTCAAGCAGACGAGTATTGTGCCACTGCCAACCATCAGATTTAAGATCACGATAAACACATTCAGTGGAGGGGCGTAAACCATACCAAATAGCGTCAGCAGACATAGGTTCTAGGTCAGTCAAAATCAACCAAGGGTCTTGATAACCAAAATCCCAACGAGCTAACAACGTGCATTCCAGGGGGTTAGTTTTGAAGCAGACTATTTGACCCGACCAGAATAATCCTGGACTGGCAACAATATCAGCCAATGGTTGCCATTGATTCTGATGTGGTAAACGATAAGTTCCTTGGTGGTTAATACGTAAAAAAGGATGCCAAGCAGCAACTATCAGAGAATAGAGCCAATCGGCATACAATCCCCGGTCAGCAGCGACAATTACCTTCTGGTCTGGTGGAATCGTATCTTTGAGGTCTGTGATTAATTTTTGCCAATGTGGTTTCCAACTTCCTGGTTCAGTGGCATTGACAATACACCATGCTACTGGAATTCCACATCCTGCCAGTAAAATATTAATGGATAGCACTATAAATTTATCACCAATACTCGTAGCATCCATTGCCAGTGCTATTTGCTGAATATTTTGTGGCAGTAAACTAATCACCCACAACAACAATGATGCAAAGCATCTGCTCACATCCAGTGTTCTCCGTTTATCCCCTTTTTTGGCTTTTTCCTCCTGATACCATTCTTTTAGTCTTTGCCTGACTGTGTTTGGTTTTTCATTATTCACTGCTCCAATGAACTCAGATACCTGGGTTAGACTACTTGATTTTGTCACTACCATACCAAAGCTCCATGTTGCCAAACCTATGGCCTGTGGTATTGACAAGTTAGGCATCCGCTCGGAAACTATGCATGACCACTGTTTGAGATGTTTGTTGTTCAGCATTTTGAGAATACATCCCTAGTTTCTAGTTTCATTCTCTCCCTTTCAGCAGTGAATACTCATACCCACGTAAAAAACCTACACCTGTCAGGAGGGTAGGCCGCCTACGCAGACTCAAAGAATTTGAAACCGTGAGATACTCCCAACAAGTGCAAATATCGTAATCTCTACTCTCGACTCTATTAACTAAAAAACCCAGTTGCTATATGAAACTGGGTTGATAAAGTTATGGGGATATTTTTGTCTAATCTAGAAAACCCATCAGGCTTTCAGAATTGTCAATCTCATTTGGTGCTATGGGACGATTCCCAAAGGTGGAATAACTGTCAGAAATTGCCAATGAACTTGAGGCAATTGGACGAATTCCAGAGAGATTTATACTTTCAACAACTTGGAATGTATTAGCACCAATTGGACGGATACCCATTGAGTTATAGGTTTCAACTACTTCTAAGGTACTGATGCTAACGGGGCGCACCCCAGCAATTGAGAGGTGTTCAGCAACTTCTAAGTCGCTAGCGCCTATAGGACGAATTCCAGAAATGGCTAGTGTCCCAGAAGCTCCCACTGGCAGTTCAGTAACTTCCTCGACTTTATCTGCATTCAAGCTCTGGTCTTGTTGATTTTCAACTCCCTCTGTAGTTTCCCCTGGGGACTTGGCAGGCTTTTGCCGAGAACTGATTGCTTTGCCAGTGCTGCTAATAGTCATAAACGAAGACCTCTGGTTTGTTAATTGAATTTTACAATAATTAAGGAAAGATGAAATTTTTTTCCCATATACTCTAGAGTTTAACCTTAAAAAACCTCATATAGATATAAGAATCTTTAAAACAGATACATAAGTAAATTTAAATTAATAAGTTTTGTAAAAATTTATTACTAATTTTTTAGTCTAATAAGCCAGCTACAATGGATACAGGGCGGAATCATCACCATGAGATAGGGTATTTACAGCAAAACTGTATGACAGAATTTTGTCTTCAAGCTCCCTTTAGTCCCACAGGCGATCAACCAGAAGCGATCGCCCAACTTACTGCTAGTATCCAATCAGGTAATCGCTACCAAACTTTACTAGGAGCCACTGGAACTGGTAAGACATTTTCGGTAGCAGCAGTTATTGAGAAAATTGGCAAGCCAACCTTAGTTTTGGCGCATAACAAAACCTTGGCTGCACAGCTTTGTAACGAGTTGCGGGATTTCTTCCCCAACAACGCAGTCGAGTACTTTGTCAGCTACTACGATTATTATCAGCCAGAAGCGTATATTCCCGTCACCGATACATATATTGAAAAAACGGCAGCGATTAATGATGAAATTGATATGTTACGGCATTCGGCGACGCGATCGCTGTTTGAACGCCGTGATGTCATTGTCGTTGCTTCCATCAGCTGCATCTACGGTTTAGGAATGCCAGCAGAATATCTGAAAGCTGCCATCCCTCTTCAGATAGGTATGGAAGTAAATCAACGCCAAATTTTACGAGATTTGGCAAATGTTCAATATAGCCGCAACGACATAGAAATGGGTCGGGGAAAATTCCGCGTCCGGGGTGATGTCTTAGAAATTGGCCCAGCTTATGAAGACCGAATTATTCGCGTCGAATTCTTTGGTGATGAAATAGACGCGATTCGTTATATTGATCCGGTGACAGGGGAAATTCTCAAGAGTTTGGAAGCGGTGAATGTTTACCCTGCACGTCACTTTGTCACCCCAGAAGAACGGTTAGAAGTAGCTTGTCATGACATTGCAGCCGAGTTAAAACAGCAAAAACTAGACTTAGAACAAGCTGGCAAATTATTAGAAGCGCAACGCATAGATCAACGTACACGCTATGATTTAGAAATGCTGCGCGAAGTCGGTTACTGTAATGGCGTTGAGAACTATTCCCGTCACTTAGCAGGAAGACAAGCTGGAGATCCACCAGAATGTTTAATTGATTATTTTCCCAAAGATTGGCTATTAATTATCGATGAATCTCACGTTACTGTACCCCAAATTCGCGGGATGTATAACGGCGATCAAGCGAGAAAAAAAGTTTTAATCGATCATGGATTTCGTCTTCCTAGTGCTGCTGATAATCGTCCTTTAAAAGCCGAGGAATTTTGGCAAAAAGTAAATCAGTGTATCTTTGTTTCTGCAACTCCCGGAAATTGGGAAATAGAAGTTTCTCAAGAACACGTAGTTGAGCAAGTAATTCGACCAACTGGAGTGGTCGATCCAGAAATTTCTGTGCGTCCTACAGAAGGACAAATTGATGATTTATTAGGAGAAATTAAAGATAGAGCCGACCGCCATGAACGAGTGTTAATTACCACATTAACTAAGCGGATGGCGGAAGATTTAACCGAATATTTGCAAGACCACGGTATCAGGGTACGGTATTTACATTCCGAGATTACTTCTATTGAGCGGATTGAGATTTTGCAAAACTTGCGCGAAGGTAAATTTGATGTTTTAGTTGGTGTGAACTTGCTGCGGGAAGGTTTAGATTTACCCGAAGTTTCATTAGTAGCAATTATGGATGCAGATAAAGAAGGTTTCTTGCGAACCGAGCGTTCCTTAATTCAAACTATTGGTAGAGCCGCGCGTCACGTCCAGGGACAAGCAATTTTGTATGCCGATAACATGACAGGTAGCATGATTAAAGCTATTGATGAAACAGATAGGCGGCGTGGGATTCAAACGGCACATAATCGACTGCATGGAATTACACCGCAACCAATTGTGAAAAAATCAAGTAATGCGATTTTGGCTTTTTTAAATGTATCTCGGCGGTTAAATGCAACTGACTTGAAAATAGTAGATGAACATCTAGATGAACTGCCATTAGAACAGATTCCAGGGTTGATTACTTTGTTGGAAGCGCAGATGAAAGAAGCGGCGAAAAAACTGGAATTTGAAGAGGCGGGGAAATTGCGCGATCGCATTAAACATTTGCGGGATAAAATGTTGGGGCGTTAACGTGAATCTTATGCTGATTAATATTCGCCTAATTAGTGTTCAAGAATATCACCAAGAAGCGATAATGGATAAGATGCCATTTACGTTATAAGAGTGTGGTAGCCATGACTGAGTTACTTGAGCGTGCGTAGGCGTAGCCCGTCGTAGACATCGCGCAACTGAGAACTCTACCTCTTGACGAACAGGATGCGATCGCTACTCGTCTCCTTCCTGAGATAGAGGATGAGCAAAGATGGAAGACTCAGTTTGAATCTACAACAGATGCTCAGTGGGATCGTCTAGCTGATATGGTACGGGAGGAAATTGCTGCTGGCGATATCACTCCTTTAGCTGACGTTTTTCCCTCTGAGCAATGAAGTCAAGTGTTACGAAGGTATTTCGCAAGAAACTTGATGAGCTTCCTGTATCAGTTCAAGAGCAAGCGGCCATTGCCTATGCTCTTTGGCGCTCAGACCCTTACCACAATAGTCTTCAGTTCAAACGAGTTAGCCAGTGCCAACCAATCTATTCGGCTCGTATTAGTTTAGACTACCGCGTTCTTGGCTTGTTGCAGAACGATCGCATTTACTGGTTCTGGATTGGCGCACATACAGAATATGACGAGTTGCTTCAACGGTGTAGCACCAGCAGCCTAAGATAGTTGTGTTGTTACACGTGGCTTGGCAAGAAACTGACATAAAGAAGCGAATGGAACACTCAAACGAAAACGAACAAATTCGAGACGTTTACGCACTTTTTGGTCTTGCTGTTTATCAAGCTCAATGCGTTGAACGGGAAATTGGTATTCTGCTAACCACAGTGTATGGCCCCGGCATCCAGAAAATGACTCGCACGGATTACGATACGATGCTGCAAGGCGAGTTCAAAAAGACGTTTGGTGGACTGATCGCTACTCTCCGCAAGGCTGCTGTTATTCCTGGTGACTTTGACCAAAAGTTAGCAGATGCACTGAATAAGCGTAATTGGCTTGCCCATCATTATTTTTGGGATAGGGCTGGGCATTTTATGACTGAAAAAGGTCGCCAGATGATGATGAAAGAGCTACAAGAAGTTGTAGACCAGTTTGCCGAACTTGATGCACAAATAACAAAAACTGTTCGTGCATGGAGCGAGAAATACGGTGTCACTCAAGCGGTCATCGAGCAAGAGATAGCCAAACTCATTAGCGATGCAAACAACTCATTGTAGGCTGACAAACAACAACACAACAAAGCGCTGATGCTGAATTCGAGGTTGCTTGTCGTCGCTGATTTGAGCCGTTAATGACAAGCTTCCGCGATCGCATTAAACATCTGCGGGATAAAATGTTAGGACAGTAACGTGAATCTTATGCTGACCAATATTCGCCTAATTAGTATTCAAGAATATCACCAAATGGCGGAAATGGGGATTTTTCATCCTGAAGAACGCTTAGAATTAATCGCGGGACAAATTATCAGAATGTCAGCAAAAGGTACTGCTCACGAATCAGCAATTACCCGCACAGAAAGGTTATTACGTCAACGTTTGGGTGACAAAGTTTTATTAAGAATCCAGTCACCAGTACAACTTGACGATTACTCGGAACCAGAACCAGATATTTCAGTGGTGAAGCTGAATCCATTAGATTACGATGATCACCATCCCAATGCTTCCGAAGTGTTTTTACTGATTGAAATAGCTGATTCCAGTCTCAAATACGATCGAGAAGTAAAAGCGATCGCATACTCTAAGTCAGGTATTATTGAGTACTGGATTTTAGATGTCAATGGACGCAAGTTGTATATGTATCGTCTTCCTAGTCCAGACGGATATCACAGTGAGAGCATACTTGCAGAGGATGTGACAATTTCACCTTTAGCTTTCCCTGATTGTGCGATCGTCATTCGGGAATTATTGCGGAAAATCTAAATAATTCGTAATTTATAAAAACGTTCGTGGACTAGCCAACGTTTTTCTGTTTGGTAAGAATAATGCTTAAGTCGGATAACATCTGGTACTTGTTTGAGTAGTTTCTTTAGGCGTTGTTCCATCAGGTGTTGTACAGAAAAATTCCGTTTAAGACTCTAAATAAGGAAATTAAGTTTTTTAGTAAAATAGTAATTTAGATAACCAGCTTAATTTAGTAATCGCCTACACTGAAATAGCAGTTGTGAACCAATAGACAATGGACAATAAGCCACTAGAGATTCAATCAGAACTCAGAAAATTCTGGCTCAAGAATGTTCCACAACTTTAACTGGGCTGATATATCAGATCCTCTGGCTTTGGCTATGGGTTTAAAGCAACATGAACTATAGTAGGAAGAAGCAAGCTAACAACCCGATTGGAGTGGACTGGTAAGCAGTTTGAAACCGAAGACACCGAAAAATAAAATCCCTTCTAGAAATTTCCCTAAAATTACAAGTAGGAGAACCTATCAGGAGAAATCATGGCTATTGATGCAGAAATTTTACAAACACTAAATCAAATGCCAGAGCCACTTAAACAAGAACTCTTGCATTATGCAAAATATTTAGTTGAGAATTATTCAAAAACTGTTGCTCAAGAAAGTTTACAACAAAAAAAGCGTCGTTCTGGCATCTTAGAAGGGACTTTTGTTTTACCTTTACCTGATGACTTTGATGAACCTCTCGAAGTTTTTAAGGAATATATGGAATGAGTGGTTTCCTTTTAGATACTCATGCTTTTATCTGGCTAACTGAAAATAACTCCAGCCTTCCAGATAATCTCAGGAGATCGATCAATACGGCAGATACCGTTTATCTCAGTATCGCTAGTCTTTGGGAAATTGCCATCAAGTTGAACCTTGGTAAATTATCGCTTCAACGGAGCTATGAAACGATAGGTTCTGCGATCGACGCTTCAGATATTCTCATACTTCCGATATCTTTTGCCGATACAGTTCAAGTTCGGAATCTCCCGCTACATCATGGCGATCCATTTGACAGAATGTTGATTGCACAGGCTATCAATCACTCCTTAATTATTATTAGCAGGGATAAAAAATTCGATGCTTATTCTGTTCAAAGGATGTGGGAATAGTCATACTAAAAGAGAACGCCCTTTTTTCGCTATCCTAAATCGGCATTGCTGAATGAAGGGATGAATTAATTTATGTTGGTATAATTTTATACTTTAAATAATGAAGTAATAATTTAATCGAGTATCTCAGCATTTCTTCTGATTTGGAATAGCATAAAGTTTTGCGGTGAAGGCGTGCAAGATAATGACGTAACCGAGTATTTTCATTTTCCACCCGTGTCATATATGTTTTACTCACAATTTGGTCTCCATCGGGGATAAAACTTGGGTAAACCTTCCAGCCATCGGTCACATAAAAATAGCTTTTCCACTGTTCAACAATTTCCCAAAGTGGCTTAAAAGTTTCAGAACTATGGTCTCCTAAAACCCAAGCTAAAATACCTTGAGTAAAGTGATTTACTGCTGTCCACAACCAAATTTTGTTTTTTTTGAGCCGATGAATGTCTCTAATTCATCCAGTTCTGCAACTTCTGGAATCATATCTTCTTTTGGTACATCTGGCAGCTTCTCTCCTAGTTGTTTGACCCAATAGATGATCGTAGTATGGTGTACGCCTTTAACTCGTTCAATACCACGAAAACCCATGCCGTTAAGGTAGATTTTTAAGCATTCTTGTTTTAGTTCTTCTGAATATCCTTTTGGCTGATCGTATACATCAATAAATTGGCGATTGCAATGAGTACAAATGTGATTTTGTTTACCTTTACGTTTCCCATTCTTTCTGATTTCCGTAGAGCCGCAGTATGGACATTGCACAGTAGATGACCTCAATTCATCTCTCTATTATGCAACGCCAGATTTTGCAGTTGCAGCATAATGAACGGGTAAATTGTCCATGACTATAATTGCTCCAATCCATAACTGAGGTAGTAATATTTGCTCAATAAAAACTAAAAAGCTAGCAGTGTTCAGACTACCTGGAAAAGTCATAGTGGCAATTAATCCCTCATCACTCATAGCCCCAATTACGGTGATGTTTTTGCCTTTATTACCTGGTCGCTCATCATAGATTCTTCCGCCGTCAATTCCTCTGGCATAATGTCTTGTCATAGACAGATTTACACCTATTTCATCAATAAATATCAGGTTTTTGACATCTATCGTATCTAGCCAAAGTCGAAATTCATAGCGCAATTTTTGTACTCTTTCTGTAGTTTGCTCAGTCGATACTAAAGTTTTTTTTTCCGATTTAATTTTAAGCGTTTAAGAGTGCGGGATAAACTGGATATACTTACGTCTATTTCTGTGCGCTCTTTTATGGCTTCTTGAATTTCTCGCAAATATATATCGCTTTGCTCTGTCACGATTACCTTTAACAATTCTTGCTCAATACTATTAAGCTTCGAGCGGCGGTCTCCTCCTTGGGGTCCGGCAGCAATCTCTGCCGTCTCTCGATACCGGCATAAAAAGTCACGAATAAAAGACAAACTGACTTTAAATCGTTTTGCTAATTCCCTTTGGCCGCCTTCTTTGTTTTGCCACGCACTTAATATCTTTTGTCGTAAGTCAATTGAATATGCTGCCATCTTTAAATACTATTCTTAACATTTTTACAGTTTACGAGCTTTGTGGTGGGTTTGATATCAAATTGCTGTAAATATTTTTACTCTGTGACAGTTAGTAAAGGACTTTACGAACCAGTAAAGAACTTTATTGTTTGTGTACACCTCTACATCTGATACGAAGCCGTCAAAGCCACCGCCAACGCATCCGCAGCATCATCCGGCTTAGGAATCTCATCTAAATCTAACTCCCTCGCCACCGCTTCTTGCACTTCCGACTTATCGGCATTGCCATAGCCTGTTAAAGCTTGTTTAATTTGAGCAGGAGTAAACTCTACGTAGGGAAGACGACGCTGCCCCAACACTAAAATAACTATACCCCGCGCCTGTGCAACCAGAATTGTACTTGACATCCGATAGAAGAATAGTTTCTCGATCGCAACCAAATCTGGTTGAAATTCCTCCATTACGGTGTGTAAGTCATCGAATAAGGTACATAGGCGCTGTCCCATTTCTACATCTGCTGACGTTTTAATTACTCCAAAATCCAGCATATTTACTGTAGTCTCTGGTATTTTGTTGGGATTTTGTGTGCAGCTAATTGCCCCAAATCCTAAAATTGCCAATCCTGGATCTAATCCTAAAATTCGTTTTTCCATTAAATTCACTTTTACCAAGCCAGGATATTTTTTACAGTACTTTTCAAGTAATTAAACTACACCACTTCTTGCTCAGTCTCTCAGTTGGCGTCTAAATACCCGAAAAATTCTCTCACTAGGAATACTGGCAATCTTGACCACTTATTCTTAGTCTAATGGGATTGACAAATATAATAGTTTCACGCCTATGGTTTTAAACCAAGTGGTGTACGTTTTCTGTTAATTATTGTTTGTAGCACTGCTCCGAATCAGGTATGTCAATTGGTTTTCTGAGACAAGCCCTCAACGCCCTGCAAAAGCAGTCGCGCTCTCGTACTTCCTATCGGGTTAACCAGTGGTTCAAATGGTTATCCCCTGGACTATCGGTAAAACGTTGGTTGTTGATTAGTGTTGGGGGTGTACTGCTGGCAAGTTTGGGGTTAGCTATCTGGATTAAGCTGACCCCAATTTTTTTGATGATTGAGTTGATTAGGAATTTTCTGGGAGTAATCACCAACATCTTACCCAACTATATCAGCGGCCCTTTGGTGTTGCTTGGCGGTTTGCTGTTAGTGCTTTGGGGGCAAACTCGGACTGTCGGCTCAATTACTAAGGTACTGAGAGCGGAAGGAGGAGAAGAACTGATTGATGTTTTGCTGGCTCATCGTCGATTGTACCGAGGCCCAAAAATAGTGGTAATTGGTGGTGGTACGGGACTTTCTACGTTGTTGAGAGGGTTGAAAACCTACAGCGCTAATATTACTGCAATTGTCACTGTCGCCGATGATGGCGGATCTTCTGGGCGGTTGCGCCAAGAATTTGGTGTGCTACCACCAGGGGATATCCGTAATTGTTTGGCTGCGCTAGCCGATGAAGAAAAGTTATTAACAGAATTGTTTCAATACCGTTTTCGGGCTGGAGATGGGTTAACGGGTCACAGTTTTGGCAATTTGTTTTTAACGGCTATGAGTGATATTACTGGAGATTTAGAACAAGCAGTTGCAGCTAGTTCTAAAGTGCTAGCGGTGCGCGGACAAGTACTACCAGCAACTCTCAGTGATGTTCGCCTCTGGGCAGAATTAGCCGATGGTCGCCGTATTGATGGGGAGTCTAGTATTCCCAAAGCTGGCGGTAAAATTGTTAAAATTGGCTGCATTCCGGCTAATCCTCCAGCGGTGCCAGCAGCAATTAAGGCACTTAAAGAAGCTGATTACATTATTATTGGCCCAGGTAGCCTTTATACAAGTTTGATTCCTAATTTATTAGTACCAGAAATTGCTGATGCGATCGCTCAAACAGATGCCCCCCGTATTTATATCTGCAATATAATGACTCAACCAGGAGAAACTGAAGGTTACACTGTTGCCGACCACATCAGAGCAATTGATGCTGCTTGTGGGGAAAGACGGCTATTCGATGCTGTACTAATACACAAAAAATCCCCCTCAGAGCAATCACTCATCCGCTACGCCCAACAAAACTCCCATCCCGTTTTTCTGGATAGAGAAGCCGTAACTCAGCTAGGGCGGAGAATTGTTCCAGCTAATGTTTTATATGAAGATGAAACAGGTTTTGTACGTCACAATCCGCAGAAACTAGCACGAGTGTTATTGCGGTGGTACGGTAGAGGTCAGCCGCTTCGGGGAATTCAAAATTCAAAATTAAGGAAGATGACCAATGACTAATGACTAAATTATGAAAATTTTTCTTGCAGATGCAGAAGCGACGCTACACTTAGGTATTACTTTTGGTGAATCCCTGACCCCTGGCAGTGTAATTTTACTAGAAGGTGATTTAGGGGCTGGCAAAACTACCCTAGTTCAAGGTATTGGCAAAGGTTTGGGAATTGTTGAACCTATTGTCAGTCCTACTTTCACGCTGATTAATGAGTACACAGAAGGATGCCTCCCCCTTTACCACCTGGATTTATATCGCTTAGAACCACAAGAAGTTGCAGCCCTGAATTTAGAAAGTTACTGGGAAGGTGTTGAATTTATACCAGGAATTGTGGCAATTGAATGGGCTGAACGATTACCCTACAAGCCAGATAGTTATCTGAGTGTGAGTTTGACCTATGGAGATGGGGGTACTCGTCAAGTCGAACTCGTACCATTCAATTATGATATTAGCAAAGTCATTACTGTGATTTAAGCTTATCTCCCGACTCCAATATGAGGAATTTCACTTTTTTTGATCGCAAGATAAAAAATTTCTGCAAATATTCGAGAGTGAAATTTACACTCCTCCTATCTGCCACTACCACGTTCACCACTGTAAGTTACTAACATTGTTATCTCAACTAAAAAATCTCAAATTGACTTTTCTTCAATCGAAAATTGGCAGTCAGCAAAACTAACGCCAGTTACTATAAGTTTGGAAAAGTTCGTAACGCACTGGCTCTCTTTTAAAAGGGAGACTACTTTTCCCTTCATAACCTTAAAAAGGGAGTCAATCCAAGCAGAGATATCTTATCCGAATAGTATTGAACCTACAGGATTCTTAACTGAACGGGATATATATTCAGGATTTGGCATCTAATAGCTTGATTGCTGTAATAAGCAGTAAAAAGCTGATTTAGATGGGTGTACGAATCAAGCAAGCGTAAATAAACTGTTGTTGGGTTAAATGAGAGTTTTTACAGAATTTAGTCAGTTTTGTTGAACTAGATTAGTTCCTGACTGTCATTCACGGAAGCAATCTGAATTCATTTAGCAACTAAATCTAGTAGAGAAAAATTAAACAATAATCAAGTTCTGTATACATCGCTTAAATTTCCTTACACTTAGTATTCCCAAGTTAAGTTCACAATCTATACATAAAAGAGACTAATTTTTAATTTTTTAAATTAGTTTTAATACTTGTAACTAGCAAGAAATTCTTATATTCACATCTGTAATTAGCACTGATGTCAAGAAAATATTAACTAAAACATCTCGTATTTCTACAGAAATTATCGTAGAAATACGAGATGTTTTATCATAAATTAGTTGAGGTTAATATACCTACGTGGATGCACTGTAGTTGATCAAGTTGAAATTCTTGATAGTCAACAAGTTTGTAGTAATGACTTTGCTACGAAACCTCAAAGCTAGCTTGACAAAGTACTAGTTATCTCTAATGAAAGAGGCGATCGCCTTTTTGATCGGCGAACCAGAGTCGTCTCTGGTATAGTACGTAAGACCTCGATCAAGAAATGCAGAGGTAGTATCTATTAACTGCTGAAGAATCTCGGAATTAGTATTATCTATTTCTTCAGTGACTTTTTCTCCTGTAAATCGGTTTGTTCGATCTTCTGGAGGTAATACAATGCGAGGATCTTTATAAGTCTCTTTTGGCTTAGGTTTAAATGTCTCATTTAAATCAAACTGAAGACGTAAGTAACGTTTAGAATCATATCCACCCATAATTTGTCGGCAAATCGTACTACCAATCTCAGATGTAGGTTCCATAAAGATGTTAGTAAGATTTTTTACCCAGTCTAAACCTCTCCAACTTTTTATTTGCTCATATTGATATGGTTCACCAGTTTGACCAGTGCCAATAGAAAGGATAGAAATATCTTCCAATCGTAGATTATCCAGTTTATATTGTTCCTTGATTTCTTGAGAGACTGAAGACTGACTTACCCTCATAACTAGACTCAAAGCTGCCAGAGAAGGGTTATTAGCAGAAACTCCTCCGTCAATGTGTGGGAATTCCCAATCACCGAATTTTTGTTTATCTACAGGTTCTAATTTATATGGTGGGAAAAAAGTGGGTGCTGATGCAGAAGCGGTACATATTTCCCATAAATAACAGTCATCGTACCATCGATCTCCTAAGTCGGGATGACAATTTGTAAAAAAGGTTGTATTGCGATATAGGGTATCGTAAGCAAGAATCAAGATAATGGGTTTTTCAATATCCTTGATTCTTGTATAAGAATATGCCTCTTTCAGGACGTTAGTAATTCCATAATGAGAATATTTCGATGCTGAAAAAACCTCAAGGATTGATCTGATGATAGACGGAAAGTTTTTATAGCGCTCTTTTCTATCCGGTGGGAATATCTCTTTACCCTGATCTCTATACAGTTGAATTAGTTCATCACTCGTCTTTCCAACAGCAATTCCTCCTGTTAGTATTGAACCAGTAGAAGTGCCAGCAATCAGGTCAAAATATTCGTGTAAAAACTCTCCTTTACCCTGATTTCTAATTTCTTGTTCTACTTGTTGAAGGATTCGTGCTGCAACGATTCCGCGAATACCGCCGCCGTCTAAAGTCAAAATTCTGAAGGACATAGCAATTCTCCTTGATTATTTCTATGGTTATGTTTCCGGGCATAGTTACTAGGGAATACATTACCTGGATTAAATGAGATTAATTGCAATATAATCTCATTTTGTTTACTTCTATCCGACTGAAAGAATACCTAAGCTTTTTTACGAACCGCCTTCTCTGCGAGAGGCTGACGCCAACGCGTTAGCCTCTCGTTAGAGAAGGACGCCAAGCACGCCAAGCAGGGGAAAGAAAATAGGTAATCTTAAATAGTGGAAAGAGAGTAATTATTGAAGATTTGACTTGAAACACTTATAAATAAATTCAGTGTTTCAAGTTGCAATTTTGGATACATGGACAAGTCAATACCCTTTGGTTAAAAGGGTAAAGGGGGAAAAACAAGGATTTTCGCCTTTTGGTTTTAACCAAACCGCATTGGTTTAGTCTTGACTCTGGATAGATGAAAATCTTGCCAGTTCAAGTATGACTTTGATGTAAAATTATTTGTCTACTACGTAAGCTTAAATAAATATTTGCTATAAGAAAGTTAAAGCTTGACCCCGTAATTGCGTATTTACCTGGCCTTTGTCATAAACTATTTCACCACCGACAATAGTGGTTTTAGCCCAGCCGGTGAGGTTCCAGCCTTCAAAGGGACTCCAATGGCATTTGGTTAAAAGTTCTTCGCGCCGCACTGGATGATATGTATTTAAATCTACAAGCACTAAATCGGCATCATAGCCAGGTGCGATCGCTCCCTTATTGGGAATACCATAAGCCACAGCTACAGCTTTAGACATCCAGTTCACAACTTGAGCTACAGTACACTTTCCTTGCATTGCCGCAGTTAACATCAAAGCGAGAGAAGTTTCTACCCCAGGCATTCCCGAAGGACTATTGGGGTATTCTTGAGCTTTTTCTTCTAAGGTGTGCGGTGCGTGATCTGTGGCGATGAAATCAATCACGCCATCGCGCAAAGCTTGCCAGAGAACTTCGTTATCGTGGGGCGATCGCAAAGGTGGATTCATCTGTGCTAATGTACCAATCTCCTCATAAGCACTAGTATTCAACAACAAATGTTGTGGTGTTACCTCTGCTGTCACCCAGCTTGGTTTCTCCTGACGCAGCAAATCTGCTTCCAGTGCCGTTGACAAATGAAGAATATGCAGCCGACGTTGATATTTTTGAGAAAGTTTTAATGCTTGTTGGGTTGCCAGCAACGCCGCTTGATCGTCTTGAATTTGCGAGTGAATGGCTGGATCGTGAATGTTGGCAAATTCTTGGCGGCGTTGGTTAATTCTAGCTTGGTCTTCGGCATGAACAGCAATCAAGCGATCGCCTTTGGCAAATATCGCCTCTAATGCTGTTTCACCATCAATTAGCAACTGACCATGCATCGAACCCATGAAAATCTTAATTCCCGGTGTTGGCTTTGCTAAAAGCAAATCTGGTAGATTCTCTGCTGTTGCCCCAATAAAAAAGCCATAATTAACCAAGGACTTCTGTGAGGCACGTTCTAGCTTGTCGTCTAAAGCCTGCTGTGTGGTTGTCAGAGGGCGCGTATTGGGCATTTCTAAAAAAGAAGTGACTCCCCCTTTCGCACAGGCACAACTGGCGGTAAATAAATCTTCCTTGTGTTCTAGTCCAGGTTCCCGAAAATGTACCTGCGGATCGATAACTCCTGGCAACAAAGTTAAGCCTTCTGCGTCAACTTCAGTGACTACTGCCGTTTGGGGTATTTCTGATGCAACTTCGACTATTTGGCGATCGCGCGTCAACACATCCCCAACCATCAGTTCACCATTGGGTAAGATGATGCGAGCGCGGCGAATTAGTAAACTTTTTGGAGATGACATAGTGATAACCAAGTTTAGACAGGAGGCTATGTATTACAGAGAACCATGCTTTTAGGTTAAACTTATTCGCGATCGCAGTAACAAATTTTTGCCGCGCTTTAAAAAAAAGTTTATTTTTAACAAGAGAGGCATGTTGCGCTAGCTTCCCGAAGGGTACGAGAACCACTTAACTCTTATTGGGGGACGTAAGAACATATTTCCCCCTTCATTCCAACGCAGAAGTCAGGGGTCATTTCCCCCCGCTCCCTGCCCCCTGCCTCCTTCACAATCTAAAATTGGTAGTCAACATGCAAATATGACTAGGAAATTAAAAATTTCCCGTTAAGATTAACAGATAAAGTCTCACTAGGCGAGTTAATTACCTACATCTTTCGTTAAGTTAAGTAATTTCATGCATAATCAAGTGTCTGATAACAACTCTAGTCAACAACCTGATAATTCCTGGATCGCAGAGCTAGGTAGAACAATTGTATTGAGCATTGTTCTAGCTCTGGGAATTCGTACCTTTGTTGCGGAAGCACGCTGGATTCCTTCTGGATCAATGGAACCAACTCTTCATGGTACACCAAACCAGTGGGAAGCAGACAAAATTATTGTCGATAAGTTGAAGTATAAATTTGCTGACCCGCAACGGGGCGACATAGTAGTGTTTTCACCGACAAAAGAGCTACAAAAAGAACAATATCAAGATGCTTTTATTAAACGTATAATTGCCCTACCTGGAGAAAAAATACAACTTAAGGATGGCAAAGTTTATATCAACAATAAACCTCTCCCAGAAGCAAATTACCTCAGTTCTGGGCAGACCACAGTTATTGATGTTTGCCAATCAGGGCCACAGCCGCCTTTTTTAGCAAAACCCCAGACCATACCAGCTGATTCATATTTAGTACTAGGTGATAATCGTAACAGTAGTTACGACGGCCGTTGTTGGGGTCTTGTCCCCCGCCAGAATATTATTGGACGTGCTGTAGTTCGCTTCTGGCCTCTAAATCATGTTGGCGGAATCGATAAATCGCCAGTATATCCATAATTAAGAATTCAGAAGTCAGAATTCAGAAGTCAGAATTCTGACACCAATTTTTAATCCAAAATCCAAATTGCGCTGGAAGCGCAACAAAGGTGCGAACTAAAATCCAAAATTGCTATGACGCCTTACCTAGCAAAGGTTTTATTGTATCCAGTTAAGTCATTAGATGGTGTTGAAGTTGAGAATGCTAGAGTTCTTGCTAGTGGGGCACTACAATATGACCGAGAGTTTGCAATTGTTGACGAACAGGGTAGATTTGTCAATGGCAAGCGTCATCCTAAAATTCTTTTACTAAGGGCACAATTTGCACTATTAGATAAAACTATCTCGTTGCAAATCCCCGGTGGCGACTCGCAAAAAACTTTTCATCTGGATGAAGAACGGCAAGCATTAGAAGCAACTTTGAGTGATTTTTTTGAGTTTTCTGTCACATTGAGACAAAACTCTCTGATGGGTTTTCCTGATGATAAAAACTCACTTGGCCCAACGGTAATTAGTACCGCAACGTTAACAGAGGTCGCTTCTTGGTTCCCCGGTTTAAGTGTAGATGAAATGCGCCGTCGGATGCGTGCAAATATCGAGATTAGTGGTGTACCAGCATTTTGGGAAGATCAGCTATTTAGTGAACCAGGTGATTTAGTCTCCTTTCGAGTGGGAGATGTACACTTTTTTGGGGTTAACCCGTGTCAGCGTTGTATAGTTCCAACACGCGATTCGTTTTTAGGGGAAGCTTACCCAAACTTTCAAAAAATCTTTGCAACCCAACGACAAGCAACTCTGCCAAATTGGGTTTCTCCAACACCTTTTAAGCACTTTTACAGCTTGAGTGTCAACACCCAATTACCTCCGTCGTCAGCCGGAAAAATTTTACAAATTGGCGATGAGGTTGACATACTTCCACAACAAAGTTAACATTTCTTAAAAATAGAAAATACAAAGTAAATTTTTTTGGATTTTTTTGTTTTTACTGTGTATTTGCATGACAATTTTAAAATTGTTGTAGTAAAAAATAAATTTTTGCACAAGCCCAGAGGTTTTGATACCGGAAAATCAAGACATCAGCAATTAAAAATTAAATTTAGGATTGGGTGCTAATGGCGACCTGGATTTTAGAATGGCATACTGGAATCGGTTAAATCTCAGCTTATCTGAGAACATCTGTTGATACATTGCCAGATAAAAATGAATTCAGGCGCGATCGCGTACCCGAACAGCCTTGGCAGTCGCAAAGTTTGAAAATTAGGCGTTGGAGGAACTCAGCTAGTTAAATAAGTATAAAATGTTCTTTTTTATACTTAAAAATGTTATAATGCACTATGACTAAAGTGATAGTACGCCGTAATTATGCTGGTACAAAATGTAGCTGATATGGCAGAACACCCCTAGATATACTAGGGAAGAATTAAACAACAATGTTATCCAAACTTCAGCCCGTCAAATCTATTAATTGTTTAGTTGGCAAAGTTTATGCCAAAATGCCCCTACGATATGTTCTGATTGTGCCCTTCATACTACAAATTTGTGGGGCAGTGGGACTTGTAGGCTATCTTTCGTATCAAAATGGCCAAAAAGCCGTAAATGAGCTTGCTACTCAATTAGAAAATGAAATCTGCGATCGCATTGAACAGCATCTTGATAGCTATTTAACAACCCCAAAGCAAATTAATCAAATCAATTTAGATGCAGTTGAGCTAGGTTTGCTCAACCTTTCGGATTTTAAAACTACTAGCAATTACTTTTGGAAACAAATGCAGGTTTTCAATGTTGGCTACAACAGTTTTGCCAATCCCAAAGGTGAATTTATCGGCGTTGAACGTCTAGATAATGGCAAGCTCTTGATTAATGAAGTTAGCCAAAAGAATGGTATAGGCAAACTTTATATTTATCCTACAGACAACCAAGGAAATCGTCGCCATTTGCAGCAAGTAAAAAATTACGATCCTCGCCTAGAAGCTTGGTATGCAGATCCAGTCAAGATTGGCAAACGAGTTTGGAGTCAAATTTATCAATGGGAAGATAAACCAGAAATTTTATCCATATCTTCCAGCTATCCTATTTACGATAAAAATCGCAAATTTGTTGGGGTGATTAGTGTTGATTTACTTCTATCACAAATCGGCAAATTTTTAGCCAACTTAAAAATCAAAGAGTCGGGTAAAACTTTTATTTTAGAGCGTTCTGGATATATGGTAGCTTCTTCTACAAGCGAGCCACCATACACAATCATCAATGGTAAAGGAAAACGGCTATCAGCATTAAATAGTCAAAATTATTTAATTAGACTTACAACACAGTCTTTAATCAAACACTTTGGCAGTCTTAAGTTTGTTGTAAATAAGCAACAGCTAAGTTTTACTGCCGACGGAATGCGTTATTTTGTGCAGGTAAAAAACTGGAAGGATGAATTGGGTTTAGATTGGCTAATTGTGGCGGTGATTCCTGAAGGTGAATTTATGGAGGAAATTAACGCTAACACCCGTATTACTATTTTGTTGTGCATAGTTGCTTTTTTAGTAGCGACAAGAATTGGGATTTTGACTGCTCGCTGGGTAATTAAACCGATTTTACAATTAAACGCATCAGCGAAGAAAATTGCTCAAGGTGAATGGGAGCAAACACCAGAAATTCAGCGTTCCGATGAACTGGGGGAACTAGCAAAGTCATTTGAAACTATGGCAAAGCAACTCCAAGCATCCTTCAGTGCTTTGTCAGCAAAGAATGCCGAGATGCAGGTTTTAAATGAGGCACTGTCTCACAGTCAGAGTCGGCTAACTCAATTTTTAGAAGCCATGCCGGTAGGTGTATTTATTATCGATGCAGAAGGTGAACCTTATTATATAAATCAAATTGGGCAGCAAATTCTTGGTCAAGGAGCGCTAGCAGAAGTTAACACCGAAGAATTATCAGAGGTATATCAAGCTTACCTTGCCGGGACAGATCAACTTTACCCTTGCGATCGCCTACCAATTTCGCGAGCATTGCTTGGGGAAAGCACCAGAATTGACAATATGGAAATTCGCCGTTGTGGCAAGATTATTCCCATTGAGGTTTTAGGAAAGCCAATTTATGATGAATCGGGGAATCTAGCTTTTGCGATCGCTACATTTTTTGATATCACCCAACGCAAGCAAACAGAAAAATTATTAGCAGAATACAATCGCACCTTAGAGGCTCAAGTCAAAAAACGTACTGAAGAGTTTCAACAAGTGATTGAGCAACTGCAAACCACCCAAGAAGAACTGATTGAATCACAAAAAATCGCTGCACAAGAGCAACAAGCTGCTGTTCGAGAAGCCGCGCGAAGCGCCGCCGCCAACCTCGCCAAAAGTGAATTCTTGGCTAACATGAGCCACGAACTGCGTACCCCACTCAACGCCATTCTGGGTTTTACCCAAGTTATGAGTCGAGATTATTCACTATCTGACGAACATCAAGAAAACTTAGCAATTATTAATCGGGCTGGCGAACATCTACTCAACTTAATTAACGACATTCTAGAAATGTCCAAAATCGAAGCTGGCAGAATCACATTAAATCGCAGCAGCTTTGACTTAATTCATCTATTGAAGAACTTAGAAGAAATGTTGCACTTGCGTGCTGCATCTAAAAATTTAGAATTACTGTTTAAATATACACAAGATATTCCTAAGTACATAGAAACGGATGAAAATAAACTGTGTCAAGTCTTGATCAATCTCTTAGGAAATGCCATCAAATTTACTGATTCGGGGAGCGTGACATTAAGTGTGAGACTGGGGGATGGGGACTGGGGAGTGGGGAGTAGGAAGCAGGAAGCAGGGGTAGAGGAATTAATAACCAATCCCCAATTCCCAATCTCTAATCCCCACTCCCCACTCCCCACTCCCCACTCCCTAATCTTCGAGATCCAAGATACTGGCTGTGGTATTGCTCCTCAAGAACTTGACTTGTTGTTTGAGGCTTTTGAGCAAACTGAAATCGGCAGAAAATCGCAACAAGGGACGGGATTAGGTTTGGCGATTAGTCGCAAATATGTACAACTGATGGGGGGAGATATTAGTGTCAGCAGTATACCTGGTGTGGGTAGTACATTTACCTTTAATATTCAGATTGCTCTCACTTGCCCCAGAGAAATCCCGACAAATCAAATTAAATCCAAAATTATAGCTTTAACCCTTAGTGAGAAAGCATACCGTATCTTAGTAGTTGATGACTCCAGAGAAAGCCGTCTATTGCTAGTTAAAATTCTTACATCTCTAGGTTTTGAAGTCCGGGAAGCTACAGATGGTCGTGAAGCGATCGCAAATTGGGAATCTTGGCAACCACACTTGATTTTTATGGATATGCGAATGCCAGTTATGGACGGTTATGAAGCCACAAGAATAATTAAAGCTAGAGAAATCGGACATGGGGAAGCCAATACATTGCGGAGGTTCCCAAAATTCAAACAACTGGCATCATCGGGAAGCCATTACCTGACAGGAGGGTTAACCGATTCAGCTAACTCCGAGACAATCAAAGTTGTACGCAAAGCGTCTCCCGTAGGCGAAGCAACTAGTGCTGCGTTGGCAAAGTTAATGCCAACAGCCTTGGCTTCTCCTTACAACTTCTCTGAAGCAACGCCAGATCGCCCCAATACACACACGATCGTTATTGCCTTAACTGCCAGCGCCTTTGAGGAAGAACGACAGAAAATTTTATCCATTGGTTGCGACGATTTTATTCGCAAGCCATTCACACAAGAAGTATTATTGGAAAAACTGAGCCAACATCTGGGTTTAAAATATACCAACCAAGTAGAAACCACAAACACAGTGTTTGTGGATCAATCTACACAGATGTTTGTCAGTGCTGCCGAACTCCTGAGACATTTATCACAAATGTCACCTGAGTGGCTCCAACAGATCCACTACGCCGCAGCCAGCTGTAGCGATGAACTGATTTTAGAGTTACTCAAGCAAATTCCATCAGATAATGGTCAAGTTTTCCAAGTTCTTAGGGATTTAGCAAATAACTACCAGTTTGAGAAAATCATGGAATTGACTAGAACCAACGTAGAATGAATTACGAGCATTTAGACCCTGATAAAAAAGATATTTTGATCATTGATGATATGGCGGATAACCTCCGAGTTTTATCCTCCATATTGACAAGGGAAGGGTATAACGTTCGTAAAGCCTTAAACTGGCAAATGGCACTGACAGCAACTCAAACAGTATTACCGGATTTGATTCTACTCGATATTATGATGCCAGAAGTAGATGGCTATGAAATTTGTCAGACTTTTAAAGCTTGGGAACTAACAGCCGATATTCCGGTGATTTTTATTAGCGCTTTAGATGATGTTTTTGATAAAGTTAAAGCCTTTAGAGTGGGGGGTGTAGACTACATTACCAAACCTTTTGAGTTTCAAGAAGTTTTAATACGCGTGCAAAATCAACTGGCATTGAGATCGGCGCGGTTAGAAATATTGAAACTAAATGCCGAACTAGAAGATCGGGTAAAAGAGCGGACTAGTGAGCTAGAAAAAACTCTCCAAAAACTTCAACAAGAAATCCATTCACGCCAGAAATTGCAAAGCCAATTGCTAGATATAGCATTGCATGATTCACTGACTGGATTACCAAACCGAGTTTTATTTATTAGGCGACTAGAAAATGCTCTAAATCGGGCGAAGCAAGAATCTAGTTATCAGTTTGCAGTGCTTTTTTTGGACTGCGATCGCTTCAAAGTTGTCAATGATTCTCTCGGCCATTTGGTGGGAGATGAATTGCTGATAGGCATCGCCCGCCGCCTGCAAGCATGTTTGATTCCTATTGATACTCTAGCACGATTGGGCGGTGACGAATTTGGCGTCCTCCTAGAAAATATCACAGATATCAATATAGCAATCCAAGTTGCTGAACAGATTTTGCAACAGCTATCCCTTGCTTTTAAACTATCAAGATATGAAGTATTTATGAATGCCAGTATTGGCATTAGTTGGGGTAATAAAGATTACGATCGCCCAGAGTATTTATTGCGAGATGCTGATACAGCAATGTATCGGGCTAAGGCTCAAGGAAGAGGTAAATATCACGTCTTCAATCCAGCAATGCATCAGGAGGCTATTCAGCTTTTAGAGTTAGAAAATGACCTACGAAGGGCTGTGGAAAGGCAAGAATTCCTCGTTTATTATCAGCCAATTGTTTCTTTGAATACAGGTATTATTTCTGGATTTGAAGCCTTGGTGCGCTGGCGACATCCGATTCGTGGTTTAGTTTCTCCCACAGAATTTATTCCTGTGGCTGAAGAAACGGGTTTGATTAATGCCATCAATACTTGGGTATTACAGTCAGCTTGTCATCAATTAAGCATCTGGCAACATTTTCCGGTGACACCAGAACCTCTAACTATGAGTGTCAATTTGAGTGCTAGATTATTTTTACAGCCGAATTTTGTACAACAAATCGACCGAATAATTTATGAAAATAAAATAGATCCGGCATATTTGGAATTAGAAATTACCGAAAGTGTAATTATGGAAAACAGTCATGCAATTAAACTAATTCTGCAACAACTAAAGCAGCGAAAAATTAAGTTAATTATGGATGACTTTGGTACAGGATATTCATCTCTAAGTTACCTGCACAGCTTTCCTTTTAATGCACTTAAAATCGATCAGTCTTTCGTCAAACGTATGCAGGAGAATAAAGAAAATATGGGGTTAGTACCAGCAATGATTGGTATTGCTAACTCAATGGGGATGAGTGCGATCGCAGAAGGTGTCGAAACAGAAGAACAGTTAGCGCAATTGAGAAGTTTAAACTGTAATTTTGCTCAAGGATATCTGTTTTCTCAACCCATAGAACAACAATTAGTTCTGAAGTTGCTCGCCGCAGCGCCTCAATGGTAGATATTAAATAATCGGGGATAAGTAGGAGGCAAATTCCATAAATCAATTTAAGGATTTTAAACAAGTACACCTTGTTTTAAAAAGTTGCTCCCCTTAGATAAAGCTCATAATTGGTTAATAGCTTTTATATTCAGCAAAACTCTCTAACCACCGTGGGAGTTAGACTATAAATATAAGTATTTTGGTGAAATTGGTCAGCAAATTTTAGGGTGATTTCAAATAAGCATTTACTATCCTCAATAATTATACGCATAACTTCTGATAATAATGCATTTTAATCAAACTAACAATTACAAAAGAAATATTTTGGTGGTAGATGATACGCCAGATAATTTACGGCTTTTATCGGCGATGTTGACTGCACAAGGTTTTGAAGTTCGCAAAGCCTTAAACGGTAAAATGGCACTGACTGCATGTCAAATGGTTTTGCCTGATGTAATTTTGCTGGATATCAACATGCCAGGGATGGATGGCTATGAAGTTTGTCAACAACTGAAAGCTGACGAGAAAACTTGCGAAGTTCCAGTAATTTTTATTAGCGCCCTGGATGATGTTGTAGATAAGGTAAAAGCTTTTGATGTTGGTGGTGTAGATTATATTGCCAAACCGTTTCATGGGGCAGAGGTAGTGTTGCGAATTGAAAACCAGATTAATTTACGTTTGCTCCAAGTTAAACTACAAGAAAAAAACTTTTTACTCCAACAGGCTTTAAATAATTTGCAAGCCTCTCAAGTTCAACAAATTCAGAACGAAAAGATGGTGGCGTTGGGACAGTTAGTAGCTGGGCTGGCTCATGAGATTAACAATCCAATCAGTTTCATTTATGGGAATCTCCAATATGCTGGTCAATATGTAGAAGACCTAGTAAATATGATCGAGGTCTATCAACAGGAATATCCCAAACCCACACCAAAAATTCAGGAAATAGCCAAAGATATAGACCTGAATTTTATGATTAAGGATCTACAAAACCTGATAGGTGCAATGTATAGAGGCTCTGATCGGATTCGGGAAATTGTACTGGCGCTACAACACTTCTCTCGGCACGATGAGGCAGAGATGAAGCGGGTAAATATCCATGAAGACATTGAAAATACTTTGGTGATGTTACAACATCGGCTCAGAGAAACAGCCGAACGCTCGGCAATTATTATAGTGAAAGATTATGGTAATTTACCCCTAGTAACTTGTTACGCGAGTGAACTAAATCAAGTATTTATGCATTTGTTGAATAATGCTATTGATGCAATAGAAGAGGGAGTGGAGAATAAATCTTCTCCTCCCTACTCCCTACTTTCTACTCCCCAAATTCGGATTCATACAGAGGTGACAGACTTAAATATGGTCAAAATTGCGATCGCAGATAATGGTCTTGGGATTGAAGAATCATTGCGATCGCGTTTATTTGACCCATTTTTTACCACAAAACCTGTGGGTAAAGGTAGTGGGCTAGGATTATCTATTAGCTATCAGATTATCGTCAAAAAACACCGAGGAAATATTACCTGTAACTCATCTGTTGGTAAAGGAGCAGAATTTGCGATCGAAATTCCCATAGAGCAACCTGAGATTTCATTGCAGGTTTAAAGGGACTGGGGAGGCAGGGGAGCAGAGCTTTTAAGGGTAGGTATTTAAAAATCAAGCAGTGGAGAGGGTGATTTCAGAGACATGGAGTTGTGGTGTTAACTTTTTTTACCGTCTTTAAACAAGCATTCAATAGCTAGATAATTATTTTACCTGCAAAAATACACCTTTGTTAAATACCTACCCTTAAAACGGGGATTAAGGGGGGTAATTCGACTTGTGTGCCGTAGCCTTCACGCAATACTCCCGCGCTTTCTAGCTTCTTTGTAGGAAGTTCCCACATTTTTCAAACCAGCTTTAATCATTTGTTGTTCGAGTAGGGCAAAGAAACGCGCTCGATCGCCACCTTTTACTACTGCTTGATTATGGGCTTCAGCGATCGCTACAGGGTAGCCATATCCTTTTTGCACTTGTGCTAACATCAATCCCAGTGCTTGATCTAACATGGCTGCATTCTCCGCTACCCATGCCGGAACTTCGATGCGGGCGATTTCGGTGCCAACGTGGACATAACAAAAGTAAATTGTTTGATCGCCGTAGAGTTCGAGAATGGGAGAATTACTGCGCCACAGGGTACTGCGTTGTCCTGGTTTGAGTCGAGTTGCCCAAACAGAAGTATCTCGCAACTGTTCAAAAATTTTACAAGGTACTTTTTCTAGTTGATTTGGGCAATGACTTTTACAATCTGGCGCTGGATGGGGACAAGCCAACAAGCGTAAAAAATTCATTGTTTCGATGCTACGAGAGGCGCTAAGATAGCCCATCAACGGAATTTGAGCATCACGCATTTGCTGCCAAGCTTCGAGAATGGGGGGTAAAATGCGATCGCGTGCATCCATCGGCAACTGTTCTAAAAACCAGTAAATTAGCGAACCATCTACCATTGCTAGCGCTGGGGTTTCCTTTTGCGCTGCATCGCACGCCAGTTCTGCCAACACCGTTGCTTCAGAAGCAGTGCGGCGAAAACTCATCCATTCCTCAGTTCTAATTCCCCACTGCCGAGACATATATAAATCTTCTGGGCGATAAAATACTTCTGGCAAACTATCGAGTAACGGATGGCGATTTTGTCCATAGTGCAAGACGACTCTGCCGATATTTAGGAGATAACAATAAGCAATTTCGTGATGGTTGGGGGCAATTTGGGAACCATCAGTAGCGATGACAGTATGAATTTTTGGGGGAACTGGAATATCAATGCAGGTTTCTAGCGGCTCGATTGGGGTAGCATTAGCAAAGAGAATGCGATCGCGCCATTTTTCCTGGCGATCGATTAAATCTTGTTGAGACTCGTAAGCATTTTTTAAATGTTGTTGTGCCAGTTCTAAACGCTGACGACTGGCAGCAGCTTCTAAAGTAAGATGCTGACTTAAACCCTGCATTTGTCGCGCTAGTTTTGTTAGGTCAAGCATAAAAGTTGAGTGCTAAGTGAGGAGTGAATTGATATAAGAATCATATAACCCTTACCATTTACCCCAAACCCGATTCCGAGTTAAAAATGCAAAACCCAGAAGTATTGAGGGACAATGGTGAGATAGTTTGGGGAAATAGTCGGTTATTTTGATGGCAGAACTACCAGTGGTACTGTAGAAGGAATTAATAATAAACTCAAGTTAATTAAAAGACTTGGGTATGGCTTTCATAACTTTAGCAATTTTCGATTACGCAGTTTATTAAACTAGCACTTTTCTATTAATTCTCCATAAAAGTAACCGAAGAACCGATTTTCTTTCCTTATGGACTTGCCAATTATTTACCACCCAGATTATATTGCCCCGCTACCAGAAGGGCATCGCTTCCCGATGTCTAAGTTCCGACAACTCTACGAATTACTGTTAGCTGATGGTGTCGCAAATCAAGAACAATTTCACACTCCTGAACGTCCGCCACCAGAATTGATAGAGTTAGTCCATACCGCAAGCTACGTTCAAGCTTATTGTGAAGGAACCTTAGATGCCAAAGCACAGCGCCGTATTGGTTTGCCTTGGAGTCCGGCGTTAGCAAATCGGACTTGTGTAGCAGTGGGTGGTACAATACTGACTGCGAAACTGGCACTAAGTCAAGGTTTAGCTTGTAATACGGCTGGTGGAACTCATCATGCCTTTCCTAGTTATGGATCTGGTTTTTGTATTTTCAACGATTTAGCGATCGCCTGTCGCGTTTTACAAAAATTTGGATTCGTTCAAAAAATTCTGATTGTAGATTTGGATGTCCATCAAGGAGACGGCACAGCTTTTATCTTCCAAAACGACGACAGCGTTTTTACTTTTTCTATGCACTGCGAAGTCAATTTCCCCGGTACAAAACAAAATAGCGATTTGGATGTTCCTTTGCCGATAGGAATGGAGGATGACGCCTATTTACAAACTTTGGCAAATTATCTATCAGATTTATTGTCTAAAGTCAAGCCAGATTTAGTATTTTATGATGCTGGTGTTGACCCTCATATAGGCGATCGCTTGGGAAAATTGGCTCTTACCGATGCTGGCATTTTTCGCCGAGAAATGCAGGTTTTGAGTACCTGTATGAGTGGTGGTTATCCTGTCGCTTGCGTTATTGGCGGCGGTTATGCTGATGATATGAAGTCTCTAGTATGGCGGCATTCCCTACTGCATCGCGCCGCCAGTGAAGTTTATCAGCAGTACAAACTATAGTTATTTAATGGGCAATACTACCCAAAATCGTAAAGTTTTTAAACGCAAAGGTACGCAGAGTATTGCCAAATTTAACTCGTAGCGAATAGGACTAAAATAAACTTTGCGCTCCTCTGCGCGACGGCAGTCGCGACAACAGGGGGAAACCCCCGCAACGCGCTACCTCCCCTTTGCGTTTAAATTTAAACTCTATTTTGTCGGCAAAGGCAGTACTGGATGAACAACGGTAAACTCAGAATCTACGAACTAGCAAAAGAATTAAATTTAGATAGTAAGAAACTATTATTAATTTGTGAAAAACTCAAAATTGTAGTCAAAAGCCATACCAGCGCCATTTCAGAATCCGATGCAGAACGTATACGTTCAGTAGCGAATAAACTAACAGCAAAATCATCAAAAACTAAAACCAACTCTGAAGATTGGAGCTATATGTTTATAGCTTCAGCAATTGAGAGCTTTATCCGCCATCTTGAAGGTGAAACCGCCCTAAAATCATATCCCGAATTTCGGGAGCGGCGCGATCGCGCTAATGAGTTAATGTCTGAATGTGTCGGAAAAAAGCCTTCTCTATTTTATGTGCGTCGCAAGGGTGCAGGGAAAGAGGCAAGAGAGGAAATTTGGGATTTGACAATAGCAACAGACTCCGATGATTTTCCATTACCCGCAAGACTTGAAAAGCTCAGAAAAACATTAGGATTTAGAGCGGCTGTACCAAAAGATGGACGCGGCGGGTTAAAAATACTTTCGGCTCAATTATTACAACCTTCACGGGGACACGCCGATAGCTATGCTATACCTTGTCGCTTGCGTTTGCTGCCTAATCATCAACATCATCTCGACATTCCGCCGACAACATTGAAACGTATTGCAACTGCACCAGTTTGTGGCGAAAATGTACCTACAGAAGATCAGCTTAAAGCTTGGAAAGCATTTTTGCAAATTGAAGAAAAAATTGCGAAAGCGCGTCAGTTCTGCGTGCGTTACGTCAGCCATAACTATAACTTCAAAAGGCGAATCAGTTTTGAAATTGATGTAGCTTCAGCTACCCTTGACGGCTTTTATCAAAATTCCCTCGACGTGGACAATTTTTGGGAACGAGCAAGACGCACAAAAAACGAAGACTTGAAGCTTTTTGAAACTGCTCCCGTCGGCAAAAATTGGATTAGTGGTCGTCAATTAGGGACTGTTGAGGAACTTGACCCCAACCGTCGTATTATCAGCCTCAGATTAGAACGCGATTTAGCTGAATTCATGGCAACAGAGCGTTATAAATTGCCAGATACAGGATTTTTATGTTTCGAGGCAGTTGGTGATATTCAGCAGATTCAGCGTAAGAAAAAAGCTTTAGATGATTTGAATAATGGCTACACCCAAAATCCGTATTTAGGTAACTTTTTATTCGATGCTTCTCAGGCTAGACAAATTAAAACAACCGTCGAACTTCAACCACAAGATTTATTGTTATCTTCTGCTAATCCTGGTCAGAAAGCAGCAGTAGAAAAGGTACTTGCTGCTAAGGATCTTGTTCTCATTCAAGGGCCACCGGGTACTGGTAAAACTACCGTAATTGCTGAGATTTGCTATCAAATTGCCCTTCGTGGTGGACGTACTTTAATTGCATCTCAAGCCAATTTAGCAGTAGATAATGCCCTAAGCCGATTAGTTCATAACCCTGTAATTCGCGCTGTCCGCAAAGGAAGAGCCGAGAAAGTTGGGGAAGAAGGACAGCCATTTTTAGAAGACCAAGTGATTGGTAGATGGCTAGAAAACACAGCTTATGACTGTGAAAATAATATTACGCAACGACTCGAAAATATCCAAATTTTCAGTCAATTACTGGCATCATCAGAAAGATTTACGGCTTACTTACAAGCAGAAGAAGAATTTAATCAGCAACAAAATAAATTTCATAAAAATAAGATAAAACTAGAGGCTAACTTTAAAAATCAAGAAAAATCTTATAACGAAACTATAGAAAAACAGAACGAGGTTGAATCACTATTTTCAGGACTGGATAATATACTAAAGACTGCACCAAATATCAACTGGGAAGCTTCAGAAATTACAGATTTTTTGCCACTTCTTAAACCCTACACAGAAGGTAACAATTTAGTAGAAGAATTCTTAACAAATGTTCGTCAAACCATCAAATATACTGATGAATTTGGCTTTGTGCGTCCGACGCTTGGTGCTTTTGGTTTAGCGGCTTGGTTACGCGAAACAGTAGCCACAGAAATTTCTAAATTTAAAACTGCTTTGACTTATGCTCAAGATGCAAGTCAAGCCATTTCAGAGGTTGCAGTTTCAGTTCAGGTTGTCAAACAAAATTTCGCATCGTTAAATCAACTTCAACCAGATTATCAGCAATATCTTACCAAGCTACAAAACCTACAGCAAACAATCCAGATATGGGAAAATCGCAAACGGGAAATAGATTATATTATCTCAGCCGTTAAGGAATGGAAATCTACAGCACCTTCTCATCTGTATCAAACTTTAAAAGATTGTCACCAATCAGGTTTACCACTAACAGAAAATTTAGTAGATTTGCCTTTAGGTTTGTTGATGTTTGCTAATACATTAAAATTGCCAATAGTACCAAAGATATACAAAATTAACCTTCCAGAATGGGAAGTATTAGCAAAAGCGATCGCTTATGAAATAGACGGAGGTTTTACTGATAGAAAAGGTAAACAGCATAATTTTAGTTATTTTTTACAACAAAATTTTAGTCAGATTCCAATGGTGCTATCAAAGAGCGATCGCACCCAATGGCAAGAAACCTATCAACAGTTTAATAATTATCAGCTACTCAACCCTAAACAGCGAAAATTATTAGTTGAAAATACTCAAGCTTTTTTAATTAGAATTCAAAAAACTTATGGTACATCATGGGAATGGAATAACATTGACTCTACTCTCACCAGGATTACCCACGAATTGCTAGATGTCATCCTTGCAAATGCGCGTCAATGCGTTTTAAAAGTCAAGACGGAAACCGATCAACAGCTTCAGCATCTACAACGACTATTAAATGAACTTCAGAAAAATGAAGTTAGCCAACAGCAAATATCTATTACTCAAGCTGAGGTAGAAAAATCACAGCAGGATGCTAATTTGCAACTTGGACGAGTGATAAATATCTTGCAAGAACTTAGTCAACAAAATATACCTGCTCAATTACGCATTCTCGTTGAAAAATATCTCGCAACACAATCAAATATTTGGGAACAACCCCAAGAATTTTCAAATCAAGTGAATTATTGGGGAACTTCCATCAGTCAGCTTGAAACCTTAATTTCATCCTTAGAACCTTTGGCTGTACTGGAGATAATTAAACATTCTCTCAATGAGCATTTATCAAATTTACAAGAAGAAAATAAAGCCTCTTTACAGCAGCTTCAAAAATTACAAGTTAGCCTACGTGAAATAGAACAAACATTACAACCCCAGCAATCAGAAGATTTAATAATAGAAAGAAATTGGTGGTTAACTGAATGGCAAAGAATACCGGACAAATTTAAGCCTGAAAATTATTCCGATGACTTGTTTAGTATAGAGTTATTACGCAGCATAAATATTCAGTTTGAATCTTGGCAAGAGCAACTCCACAAAGACGAAAGTTATATTAATAAATATCAGAATTTCGTACAAGATTGGATTGGGAAATTAAGACAGCCAAATGAGCGGACTCACGACGATTTAAGGCGTATTTATTTAGACAATGCCAACGTCGTCGGTATTACCTGTGTGCAAGCTGCGAATAGAGGTTTTTCTGAAGAATTCAAATCCTTTGATGTCGTCATTATTGATGAAGTTAGCAAGTGTACTCCACCAGAGTTACTAATCCCAGCATTGAAAGGCAAAAAGTTAGTCATGGTAGGCGATCATCGGCAATTACCGCCTATGCTTGATACTAGCACTTTAGAAGAAGTTGCCCAAACAATTGGCAATACACGAGACGAACTACAATTCTTAGAAGAATCACTGTTTAAAAGTCAGTTTGAATCTGCTGATGAAAGCATCAAACAAATGCTAACTACACAGTATCGAATGCATCCATTTATTATGGGAGCAATCAATCAGTTTTATGACGGTAAATTAGAATCTGGTATTTTGGAGCCAGATACAAAACGCGCACATCATCTAGCAGGAGAAATTGTCCAAGAATCTCAGCATCTTATCTGGATAAAAACGCCTATCGAAAATCAGTTTTTAGAACAACGAAACGGAACTTCTTACTTTAATACTCCAGAAATCGATGCGATTGAATGTCTGTGTCAACAGTTCGAGAATACTTGGGCTTCTAAAGTTGCTAATGGTGAACCAAAAAAAGAAATTGCCGTAATTACATTTTATGGCGCTCAATTAAGAAAAATTGATGAACGTCTGCAATCTGAACTTTTCCCTTCATTAGAGATTCGTACAGGGACAGTAGATAGATTTCAAGGGATGGAAAGACCTGTTGTTATTGTGAGTATGGTTCGCAACAATAGCAAAGGAGATGTGGGTTTTGCTAAAAAGCCAGAACGAGTAAACGTTGCATTTTCTCGCGCTCAAGAACTGCTGATAATTGTAGGTTGTCACAATTTATTTACTCATCAAGCAGGTAAAGTTGGAAGTATGTATTCTGAAGTGTCAAATATCGTCAGTATTCATGGAGGTTTCGTTGATGTTTCTCGCCTCTTCAGTTAAACCTATTGATGACGAACTCAAGAATTTTCTAGAAGAAATTGAGGTGAAGTACTAGCTAAGTACAGCTTTGCATAAGTTTGTAACTTTTTTAAACGCAGAGGAGCGCAAAGTTTATTTTAGTCCTATTCGCTATGAATTAATGAAATGTTGTACTAAGTTAGCCTGTGTAAGTAGATAGTTTATATTTTATGTACTATTTATTACATTTGTATTGATAAGATGCAGTCCCTTGTCTGGCGTTACTTCTTGCTAAGATTCAATTTTCTGTTACCCTTGCCAGCACACTTTTACCCAAGAAATATTTAGATCCGATCTTTTCTGGAAAATAGATTGTGGCATGTGTAGTAACAAAGCACATATCACTTGATGCTTAATTTAGCTCAAGGGGGTCTAATGATTGATCGCTTTGTAAATCTAATTTTTATCGATTCTTTCGCCCTAGCAATTAACCTGACGTTTGGTAAATTGCTTCACACTAAAATCTGCAACTATTCATGGGATGGAATGGTAAGTGATGAGCTTTCAACACCAGAAAGCGGCGTTAGTTCTTCAGCATCCTTGGAGGAAGATATCACCACTCATATTTCATAAAGCCTGCTTAGAGACTATTTATAAAGTAAATCCTAAGTAAGGTGTGTTACGGCTTTGCTATTACGCACCGTGTTACATAGCGGTGCGTTAGCACTTTGATGAAATTTTTGTGACAAATCATCTAGGAATATACGCCTAATAGACCGTACAATAATTTTGTTTTTACTTTATAAATAACCTCTTACTGTTGGTGTCGAATTACTTGAGTTAACGTTTTGCATGACTTGTAAAGATATTAAAACTTAATCCTTGCTACATCAAAAAAGTCTGAGAATTGCATTACCTTAAGAATTCTCAGTAAATTTGGAAGAATTTCACGAATTATCTGTGCATGTTTGCTCGTTTCTTTTTCTCTCTATACCTAGTTAAAAATTCTGATTATGACAGAACCTAACAATACTTTTGCTACCGCTACAGATATTGATCCAAGCTCAAACTTTTACCTTGAACAGAATGTCATCCTCAGCGATTCAGTCAGTTCAAGTGACACTGATGATTACTACAGGTTCTATACTCTCTATGGGCCGTCAACCCTCTACGCCCCTCTCAACGGCTTGTCAGCCGACGCTGACATCTACCTCTACGACCAAAACCAGAACCTAGTTGCCAGTAGTACCCTTGGCGGCAACCTGAGCGAGACCATCAACGCTTCGCTACAGGGCAATCAGTACTATTACGTAAAGGTACACTCCTATTCGGGAGTCCCCACAAACTATAACCTCTACCTATACAACGATTATTCTGGCTCAACTTTAGCAACAGCAAGGGATCTCGGCACTAGTTGGGGTCAAAGCAGCAGTAAATATTTGGCTTATAACAAGATTAACTGGCAAGACTATCTCGACTATCGTGATAACGTTGATGTCATGAAGTTCACGATGGAAGCTCCTGGCACTATCAGCCTGCGGATGAAAGACTTCACCTATACTGGTGGGCTACAGGCCAGAATGCAGCTACTTGACTCCAACGGCAACGTACTACAGACTGTTTCTGGTACAGTGGGCGATGGTCTCAATGTCGATCGCTACTCTGCCCCTGCTGGTGTCTACTACGTCAAGTACACCCAGATTTCCGGCTCCGACCCTTACACCGTCCGCATCGTCACTGATTACGCGGGTGATGTTACTGGCACAGCACGAGACTTAGGAAATGTCAGTGGCAGCAGTCGTCGCTTATACGACATGGTAGGAGGCCCATTTGGATTGCCAACCTATGAAGATGGTAACGATCTCTACAAATTCACCCTGGATAAAACCTCACCAATCGATTTACGGTTAGATATCGATACCTCTGCTTTCCCAACTCCAACCTTTGATGCCAATTTACGCCTCGCCCGTGACACAAACAACGACGGGTTTATTTCAGCAGGAGAAGTCTTTCTATCATCATCAAACCCAGGGGACGATCAGCTCTCAACCACATTAGATGCAGGCACTTATTACATCCAAGTAGTGCCAAATGGAGCTTATACCAGCTATCAGCTCGATCTCGATTCAGACTTCGATGCTGTTAAGAGCGATCCACAGGCGTATAACAATCTGTCACAAGCGCGATCGCTCGGTGCTTTAATTGGGGAGACACCCTTTAATTTGGGTGATGGGTTTGGCATCAGTGCGGGTGATTTCTCTGATTACTTCAAGTTCACCATGACCGCTGCGGGACAACTCTCGGCTTCAGCATTTAATAACCCCTACTACTCTAGAACTACCCAGAATCCCACCCTGTCAATTGTCCAAGACTTGAACAATAACCAGCGGCTCGACCCTGGTGAAACGATTACGCCCTTTAGTGTTGGCTCGTTGACCGCTAACCTGGCAGCAGGAACCTACTTTCTGCATACCAATGGTAACGGTGAACAGGCTGCCTACAACCTCCGATTAGTCTCAGACTACGCCGGAAATACCTTAAGCACAGCTCGCCCACTAGCAGCGATCACTGGGGCGACACCACCCAACCAAATTTTCCAGGACTACATCGAACAATCCTTCGATGCCTCCAGTGATGTTAATGACTTTTATCGCTTTGATTTGTCAAATACCTACGAAGTCACGCTGAACACAACAGGCGTTGCTGGTGAAGACCTATCGCTTTCACTGATCAAGGATGTCAATAACAATAATGTGATCGATGCAGGTGATATCTTAGCCACATCAAACGTCTTGAACTCGCCGACAGAAAGTCTCTCGCGGGTACTGGGGGCTGGGCGGTATTTTGTCCGCGTCCAGGGTGTCAACGGTTCCACAAACTACACCCTGACCTCAAAGTTCGCTAGTCCGAGTCAAGACCCTGATGACACGATCGCTAAAGTTCAAAATAGTGCAGGTAATACTAAGACACTAGGTCAGTTCGCTGACTTTAGCTTGAATGTACCAACTGATGTCGATCTGGTCAAGTTTACCGTCTCTGCTGGGCAGCAAGTTGGGTTCGATGTGGATTCTCGCAATGGATCAAACCTCAACACCTACCTAAGGGTCTTCAACTCCAGTGGCACACAACTCGCGGCCAACAATGATGGAGCCGCGCCAGGTGAAACCCCTAGCCAGTTTTCTTACTTGGCTTATACATTTACTCAGGCGGGTACATACTACGTCGGCGTGTCGTTAAACCCGAACTCCAATTACAACGCGGTGACAGGTCTTGGTGATGTAGCTGGCTCAGGGGCTACGGGAGATTACCGTCTAACGCTGAACGATCTCGGACTAGTATTGACCGGCGATGGTGGGAACAATGCGATCGCTGGCGGTAATGGCAACGATAACCTCAATGGGGCTGGGGGCAATGACACGCTCACTGGCGGTGCTGGTAATGACATACTAATCGGTGGTACTGGTAATGACCTACTGGTTGGTGGTGCTGGTAATGATGTGTTAACCGGAGGTGATGGGGCAGATACCTATCGATTTACAGCTGCTAGCGATCGCCTAGATACAATTAATGGCTTCAGTGGCTCTAGTGGCGACAAAATTCAGATATCTGCCGCAGGCTTTGGTGGCGGATTGGTCGCAGGCACTTTAAGCACAGACCGTTTTCGTTCCGGTGCGGGCATTACGACAGCAAACACGACAACTCAGCGGTTCATTTACAATACGACAAATGGAGCTTTGTTCTTTGATGCCGATGGCAGCTTAGGCGGATCTGCACCATTACAGATTGCCACCTTATCCGGCAATCCTGCCCTGAACAACACCAATATTGCGGTTATCTAAACTTCAAGTAGCCATTACCAAGTGAAATTTCAGTTTTGAGTCACTGTGTACTATTGACAGTACAGACCTATTTGATTAGTGAAAATTAAAAGGCTTAGATTCCCGACATTTTAAAAATGTCGGGAAATTTATTTTTGCTGGGCAATATTAATCTAGAATTGCTGATGGTTATCCAAAAAAGAAATCGCCGTGATTACTTTTTTTGGCACTCATACCATTTCTTTGTGAGGCTACGCAAAATGTTCTTTCTTTGCGTACTTTGCGTCCTTCTCCCAAGGGGAGACGCTAACGCGAAGGCGGTTCGTTCCTCATGTAAGCTGTTGCGCCTTTAAATGGAGGTTTCATTGATGTTTTTCGCCTCGTCTTCTAAACCAATTGATGATAATCTCAAAAATTTTGTAGACGAAATAGAAGCCCAAAGTCCTAGTTTATCAGTTTTAGCCGCGCGTGAATTCCGTTATAGTTTGCGTCAAACTCCTATAGAAGTAAATATCAAAGAACCCCGCCAATTTAACGTACTTGAAGAATTTATTATCCGCGCTGCTATTGAACTTCAGCCTCCGCCAACCGAGGATGAATTAGCCTCTGTACTTGGACTAGATTCTGTATTTATCAAAACTACTACTGCAACTCTTCGGTCATTGCAAACTTTATCAGCAACATCGCCACTAACAGTTACTCCTGAAGGGCGTTCATTTTATGAAAAAGGTTCTGTACCACAGCCGCCATATCCTACACAAATTAATGCTATTACAGACCCTTTAAGCGACAAAATAACTTTTCAATCTGAATCATTAAATGAGACAGTGATAAAATTGCCTGACTTAGCAGACTTTATCACTATTGATCGTACAATTGCTGATATTACTTCCTTACCACTTGAGGAAATCCAAAAAAGTATTCAAGCTTCAGGTTTAGCACTTCATGTACCAGAAGAGGGAAAAATCGTCACTTCCTGTAAAGTACTAGCTTCAACTCAAAAAATTTGGAGAAAGATATCGCTTTTCGTTATATTTGATGCTCTGGAAGATAAATTCAAGATTCAAATAAGAAATGGAAAGCAAATTTTAGAGTCAGCATCAAATTGGTTAGAAGTTCTACATAATGAAGGCAAAATATCCTTACAAGCATTATGTAAATTGTCAACTGAAACCATCGATTTTGAACGTGAAGCCATCCTCAAGCAGAAAAATACTGAAATAGAATCTAGACTCGAAAATATTCGCCAAAAGTCCTTGAAATTAGGTGATCAAGTAGATACTTCTAAAGTGTTGGGTGAAGCCGTACAGGTACGCGATGGAAAAATTTCTCAAGTTTTTCTAGAAGTTTTAAATTCGGCTAAAAGTCAAGTTTTAATTTATTCTCCGTGGGTGAATTATGCGGTTGTCAATGAAAAATTTTTAACCCTGTTACAGAAACTAGCTAATCGTGGAGTTTGGATTTTAATTGGACATGGAATTGCGCGACAACTAGAAAATGAAGAAAAACCGATTTCACCAGAAATAGAGAAAAAACTTCGAGCAATCAAAACACCTGATGGTTTACCATCTGTACAGGTTTTTTGGTTGGGAGATTCCCATGTCAAAGAAGTAATAGTTGATCGTAAAATACATCTTTGTGGCTCTCATAACTGGCTATCTTATCGCGGTGATTACCTACCCAGAGGTGAGTCAGTTTATAAAGTTACAATTCCCCATCAAGTCCAGGAAGCTTATGAATTTCTGGCTAATCGCTTCCAAAATCATGCTCAAAATTTATGGCGAAACGCTCTAGAAAATCATGATTTTAAACTAGCTATAGAGTCTTTGTGCATTTGGGGTGCGCTAGGTATGGAAGATATTGCACTCAAAGAGATACAGCAAAATAATTGGCTAGAACTTCTGCCTGTGTGGCTAAATATAGCACTTCAGGGGCTAAAGTCTAAGAATATACAATCTGATTCGGAAATTTTTAAAACGGCACTTTCGTTGCTAAATCAGGTTTCTATTAAAGAGGCTTTTATTGAGTTATTGCAACAAGGATGCCGTAAAGTTATCGGCGCGATCGCAAGTCACAATCCTCAAACTGCTTTAAACTTACTTAATGATGAAGTATGGGTGCAGTTTCTACGTCTCAATATTGTTCAAGATAGTGATTCACCTGCTAATTTTATATCCAAAAATACATAAATCAACTACGTGTAAAGTAGCCAAGTTGTGCAAGTTTTTGTCAAGAAAGCATCTATGCTACCTTTACGAATCTTTTTCAGACTCTAATTATATTGTAAATTTTAATATAGTATAAACATACTATCATTCGCATCATATCTGCTGTCTTGTGTGATATTACCACCCTAATGGTACGCAGGCAAAATGAATATATCTTGAGATATAGATATTTATATTTTCAACAAGTAGCATGAGGTTCTAATAAAAACCTATAGAAGGATGTGTGTTTGCTTGACCCCAACTGTCTGAAAAACTGATTTTTCTAAAATCATAAATATGTCTATTTGTACAGCGTACAAATCATGATTAAGATATTTTTCATACTTAAGTAATAATTTTACTGGAAATAGACCAGAAATCTATAATTCCGATTTACTATGAGTTCGCAATTAAATGATTCTTAACCTTTGATTGACTAAAAAATAGATCCAGATATGCGTCTAATTCGATACAATTTATATGCAAGAGAGAGCCGAGGAGAACAAAGTGGTCTTATTAAAAGGCTTTGAGATTGAGATGTATACTGGCACGCCTCAAGGTGAAATCGTCGGTCTCTCCGACAAAATTGTTGCCGCGTTGGGTGAATTTATGCGGGAGCCAGATAGCCGCAACGTCGAATACATAACCCAACCATCCCATAATTACGATAATTTATTGTGTGCGTTGCTGCGTCCCCGGCGAGTATTACGAAACTACCTCAATCGCTTGGGCGATTACACCCTGATACCAGGGAGTACTTTATCTTTGGGTGGGAGCGATCGCTTTCTCCGCTCTGATCCAGCAAACCCCTATCATGACTACATCGAGAACACCTACGGCACGAAAGTAGTAACCGCTAGCGTCCACATAAATATAGGCATTAGCAATCCAGAAGTATTAATGCGGGCGTGTCGGGTGATCCGCATGGAAGCGCCTCTATTTCTCGCCCTTAGTGCCTCATCTCCCTTCCTGGATGGCAAAACTACAGGCTATCACTCCACCCGTTGGGGCGTCTTCCCCCAAACGCCTAGCCATGTGCCGTTATTTTCCAGCCATGCCGATCATATCCAGTGGGTGGAAAATCAACTAGTTGCCGGAACTATGCAAAACGTGCGGCATTTGTGGGCATCAGTTCGACCAAATGGCGATCGCCGTCCTTATGACTTAAATCGCCTAGAATTGCGAATTTGCGATTTAGTCACAGATCCCATAGCCTTGCTGGCGATTACTGCCTTATTAGAAGCGCGTTTATTGCAAATAATCGAAAATCCCAGCATCGATCCTTTAACTCAAAGTAGCTTCTCTCCTGAAGAACTCGTCACCCTGACTGCTGAGAACGAAGCGGCGGCGGCGGCTGGTAGTCTCGATGCTCATTTGAGGCATTGGCAAGATGGCAGAAGTATTGTAGCGAGAGATTGGATTGCTCAAATGTACCAAGAGGTTTGGGCGATCGCTAAACAACAAGGCTTTAGCTGTTTCCTTTCCCCTCTGCACAAAATCCTCCGCGAAGGCAATGAAGCTCAACAGTGGTTGCAATTACACACAGTCGGGTTTGACAGTCAACGCGTCATCACTCAGGCGATTATTGCCACCCAACAGCGCGAAATCGAACTCGAAAACAAATTGTGTTCGTCTTTGCTTGCTTAACTCAAAAGGTGTTGGGCATTGGGCATTGGAAAGAGAAAGCAGGATAGTGTAGCGGTAGCGAGTCCGCGTACCCTTACAGGGAAGCAAGCTACGCTTTTAGCGTCTCGTAGAGAGCGTCGGCAGAAGTTCTTTAATTTTGAATTTTGAATTTTGAATTGATTTCTCCCTACTCCCCTCTTCAAACCAAAAGACACAAGCACTTAGTTTTTCTACACAAAACTTAATATTTTCCGATTTTAGCTAAATATCCTCTCAGGCATTGCTCTGGGAGGGTTTACGCTTCGTTTTAAAAATCTAATCGATGGAAGATACTTGATTATTATTAACAAAACCTATGAATCACCTCTACCTTTTGGTAGATTTAACATTGACAGTAGATCGTTTTATACAATACGTAAATTATACGGACAATGCCCCAGGTAGTTTTAGTTAACCCACAAATCCCTCCTAATACAGGTAATATTGCCCGTACTTGTGCAGCCACAGGTACAGAGTTACATTTGGTGGGGCCTTTGGGGTTTGAAATTAGCGATCGCTACCTCAAAAGAGCAGGTTTAGATTACTGGCCTTATGTCAAACTGCACTATCACGAATCGCTAGAAGCCTTTAAAAACGTACATCAGGAGCGTGGAGGCAGATGGTTAGGTTATACGGTTGGTGGAAATTGTAATTATGTAAGCTTTCAATTTCAACCTGATGATTGGCTGCTGTTTGGTAGTGAAACCACGGGCTTACCACCAGCAATTCTGTCAGATTGCGATGCTACTCTCTATATTCCCATGAGCCAACCGGGAGTTCGCAGTTTGAATCTGTCAGTAAGTGTGGCAATTGGATTATTTGAAACCCGTCGTCAGTTAGGCTATTTACAATAGTTGTTTACCTTTATACTCATAAGTACATTTACTTAGATAATTTCCAAGAATCTATTAACTGATTTATTTGTGGCGGCAAAAATTTTCTTGGTGACAGCAACAATATGTAAAACAATATACCGAAAATTGGATTTATCCCGGAAATGTAGTGGAAGATACTTACAAGCATAGGAAGGTTATTATAAGAAATTTGTATATAAAACTTGGGATATTGCCAAATTTGAATGATAGATTTTGATGAATTTGAAACATCCTAAATAAGGAACAAAATCCCTAGAACCTATTCATGTACTAGATTTGAGCTATTATTGCTCAATAAGGTACAGAAAACAGTCCAAAACTAGCCGATAGTTAATACGGTTGTTTTTTAGGGAATAATCAACGTAAAGTCTCGTGTTGAGAAGACGGATGACGTAGAAATATCTTGAAGATATCTACAGCAGGGGGCATGACTTTTCCAGAAGTCGCCGCAACTGAATTCTCCGCAGCGACTATGGACTTGGCAAATGGTTTGTCCAGTCCCCGCGATTGACGCAAGACAAGCGCGGACAATGGTAAAGAGTAAAATGTCCTAAGTGGTGTTAGGAGTGGTTCGGACAAGTAAACATAGCAAAACTTAAGTTTTGCTAATACATGTAAACTTGTCTAAATCAGAGAAGCAGGTTAATCTTGCGTAAGCATCTCTGGTGAATGTGATCTCGATCTATCGTTTGTTGTGATCTAAATCATTGACTAGTATCCAACTGAAAAATCGAGGTCAGTTAAGCGCTAGTGATCATAGGAGGTCGTCTTTGAAACGAGCATTAAAAAAGAGAGTAAAAGCTGTGTTGAACAATAACCCCAACAGCGATGATGCCCCGGTAGAACTGCTAAATGTGATGAATCCAAAAGTTAACCGCCGGGTGCGGACAAAAGCCGCCATGATTGGCTTGGCAATCTCTATGGGAGCAACCAGCCTTTTGGTGACTCGACAAAGCGATCAAGCCCAAGCAGCAGTGCCAGTAGGCAGTCAAAAGGCAACCTCAGCGATTCCTGCTGTTCCTGACACTGAGGTGAAATTCGCCTCCACAAAGCTGGAGTCCCAAGCAGTCTCATCAGCGAGCGTGCCGGAAAATCCTGTAATCGTGGAACCAACAGCAGTTTCACAAGTGCCCGGGCTTGAAGCTAAATGGCAAGTCGCGGCGAGTGGAATGTCTTTGCAAGTTCCGGCATCAAACACGTTTTCTCAAGCAACAGCGGGTTATAAAAATTCCACCTACCTGAAGCCCCAAGTGGCCCAGGGATTGAACAATACCTTAGCCGAGACTAGTTTCCCAACAGTCAATAATCTGTCTGACTATAGTGCTGACGATGTTGGTGGTACAAACGCATCACTAACTGCCCAGCCCCAAACAGTGGCAACGTCAACCGCGGCCAACAGTGAAATAAATGCACAACTTAAGGCGCAACAAGAGTTCGCACTAAATCGCTTACAAGAAAAATCAAACCGTTTAAGAAAGAGTCTGGCACAGTTGCAGTCTGGGGAAACCAAAAATTTATCACAAGCTGATATAGAATTGGCACAGCCGACAACTGTGGTTGAGAATAGTGTATTAGCCCAGCCGAACACTTCTGATGATGCCAGTCAAGCGAACCTGATATCGAAGTTAAAACAGAAGACGCAGGCAAGTGCATTTGTACCAGTACCCGCTACACCAACAGTTATTGCCTCCGCGACCCATACAGCCTACGAAGTAAAGCCTGGAGATACACTAGCAGCGATCGCCAGCAGACACAATACTTCAGTATCAGAACTAGTTAAGGCAAATAACCTAAATAATCCAAATGAACTGCAAATTAGTCAAAAACTAGTTATTCCTGCTGTTCAAGTTGAGACAACTGTAGCGAATAAGCCGGCTTTTGTAGAGTCCAGTCAAACTCCAAAAGCAGCCAGCTATCCTTTGAATATTGGTAGTGCTAACTCATATCTACCTAGTTCACCATCACCAACTATTACCAACAAAACTCCCATAGCCGTCCCTATACCTGTAACTGTTCAGGTTCAGGCAAATAGTGCGACCGACTTAGAAACAGCTTCCCCAACAGCTAGGTCTTATGGCGTCGGTGGTGACACTCCAGTGCCAACAGCTTTTGCCGAAATGCAACAGCCGAAAACACCAGCAAATAAGGTAGCAAGAGCAAACAATAACAACAATGACCGTTTGCGGGGCTTACAAGCGGAAATTCAGAGGTTACAGCAGAAATATCGCGCTCAACAGTCTGGGAACTTAGTTGTACCAGAAGTAGCAACTGAAGCTAGTAATGCTGCGATGCTTACTCCTGTTAGTACGCCTAATAATTTCACCGTACCCAACCCTGTATCTAGACCAAATAGTGTAGCGATACCAATTCCAGTTCCTACACCTATTAGTGGATCCAACTATAGCGTTCAGCCAATTAAGCCCCAATTCCGTACTAGTGTACGTCCTAGCGAACCAGTAAACCCAGAGTTCCTGCCTAATCTAGGGTCTGCTAGTCAATGGACTCCCTCTCGCACTCAATCTGCCACAAGGATTGCAACGCCTTCGGGAAGAGTAAATGCCTCTGACTCCTTAGGAAAGATGCGGGGAACAACAGTTTCTCCACAGACAATGCCGCCTTTGGCAGCAGTGGATCAATATCTGCCCAGACCCATTGACGAACTTACACCTCCTCCATCTACTTCAACCTTGGCTTATATTTGGCCAACGAAGGGTACTCTCACTTCTGGCTTTGGTATGCGCTGGGGAAGACCTCACAAAGGAATTGATATTGCTAACTCCACTGGCACGCCAGTTGTTGCCTCTGCTGACGGTACGATAGAAAAAGCTGGCTGGAACAATGGTGGTTATGGCAACCTCGTCGAAATCCACCATCCTGATGGCAGTTCGACCCGCTATGCTCATAACAGCAAGATTCTGGTGCAACCGGGTCAGCAGGTACATCAAGGAGAAATAATTGCTTTAATGGGTACTACTGGTCACAGCACTGGTACACACTGCCACTTTGAAGTTCATCCACCAGGAAAGGGTGCTGTTAACCCAATAGCTTTCCTACCGCAACGCCTGTAATTCTTGGCTGTCTGTAACTAAATTATTGCCTTGTTCGTTGAGGGAGTTTACCTCCCTCTTTTACTTTTTATGTCCTCAACAAGGATGAATATTCTAATAAAATTGTAAAAGAGTCTAGTATTGAGCAAATTTGTATGCTATATTGATAGATAATTTGGGAAAACATGGCTCAGTAGCTCAGTTGGTTAGAGCACGGGACTCATAAGCCTGGGGTCGTTGGTTCAACTCCGACCTGAGCCACTTTAAAAAAATGATTATATAAGGGTTTCAGCTTCGTACATTGGTGGTTATGGAAGCTGAATCTTTGTTTTAACTATCCAATGACTATCCAAAATAGTCATTGGATTACCATGAAAGTTGGTATTAAGGTATCTAAAGGTTATCTTAACGTAACGTGAATTCGACGATTAGAAAAGGCAAAAAGCTTGCTATGTAAGGCTTTGGACAACTGAGCATTACAAAGGCGATGCCTGCGGCGGGCTTCGCCTACGCTATCATTGATGGAGAATCGGTAAAAAGTGACAAAAAAAGCCGAGACTAAGAATATCTAACAAAAACCAGCGTCTCGGCTAGGTCTACCATTGTATCTCGCCTCGATATCACGCAAATATTCTGGGATGTTGCATAGTACAAGGGGTTTAAACCCCTTATCTCACCAAAAGCCCCTAAGAGGCTAACAATTCCGGCTGAGGCATTAAACCTTGGAGAGTATGACGCAACTGAGCGATCGCTTGGACTTGATAATCACCAGTTTCCTGGAATTGATCCAAAGATTCTCCAATTCCTTGCAGCTTTTGCCGTAATCCATCTAGAGAATCCTGAATTGGTTGTAGCGCTTCTTGGTAAAGATTCACTCGACCAGAAAATTCAGCAGTTGTTCTTCGTAGGGATAGCAAATTTTCCTCGATCGCTTTCAGTTCTTGGCGCTTTTGATCTAGATCGTGAGTTTGATTGTCAATCATTCCCTGATTTAGCTCAACACCAGAACGAATCTGCTCAATCTCACGTTCTAGCTTTTGGATTTCCTGTGAATATTGTTGTCTCTGGGTTTCAATTTGTAGCAGAATCGGTTCTAGATTAATTTTGTTGTTACTTTCTTCTTCATCAGTGACAGCATGTCCTTGGCGTCGCAGCATTACAGCTTTATGTTGCTTGAGAAACTTCTGATGCTGTAGCATATTGCGGCGTTGTCCCACCAAGCTGGAATTTAGCATCTGATAAAGGTCTTTTTCATCTGTTAGTTCTAGTTCCAAATTGATATGGTCATGGTCTGATGCGTTATTTAATTTAGTTTGGAGTTCTTCTATAGCTTCTTGTTTATATGTCAGTTCTTGTTCTTGATCGTGAACAAAGCTAGCATCTATTTCTAACTTATGCTCCAAGTCTTGTACGATCTTTTGCAGTTCTTCTAAAGGCATTTTCTCCAAAGCCTCCACATCAGCTTGCTTGCCAAGAACTACATCACCAGATGTTGCCGCTAAAGAGTGCATCTGTTGATATAACTCTTCGGCGTTTCGTAACTGCTCTTTGATGATCTGAGCGTACTCTTGCTTGCTGGTCAGGTTTGCTGTATTGATCTGCAATTGGGCTGTTTGCTGAACTAGAGAATTTTGTGCTTCTTGTAATGCATTTTGGCGATCGCTAAAAGTTTGTGACAAACCCTCTATTTCTTGTTGTTGTTGGGCGATCGCACTTTTATGCTCCTCCAGTTTTTGCCAGTGCGGGGTCAGAGTCGCTTGCTGCTTTTCGACCAATTCAAAGGCTAAATGCAGATGTTCTCTAACTGTTTCTGTGGGAGCAACACGACTAGACAAGCGATCGAGTAACTCACTCATTACCCGACTTTGTTCCTCATCCAAAACCGTCCCTTGTTTAAAATCCGCTTGACGTTCCTCTAGGCGACGCTGCTCACCCCGCAAATGCTCCCAAGCGCCTTCCAACTCTTGACGATTGCGCTCAACTTCTCCTTGCAATCGTTCAATTTCCTGGCGGGAGGTGTCAACTTCCTGTTTTTGCTCCTCTAGGTGTTGTAACTCTTCCTCCAGTTGTTGCAACTGTTCTGAGCGTACCTCCATATCCATTTCACGGCGATTCAACTCTTGCGCCTGAAACGTTAACGACTGTTTCCACTGATCGATTTCATCTTCCTTGAGCTTAAATTTCTCCAGCTGGCGGGAAAAATTCTGCAAAATGTTGACGAGTGGACGCCCTGCTTCTTGAATCCGCTGTACTTGACGATTCGGATTCAGTTCGGCTAGTACCAAAGCGCCGTCATTTAATTTGCTTGCATCCTCAGCGGCAATCACTTCTTCCGACACAGTACTCCAATTCTGGTCAGTTCGCTGACAAGCTAGCAGTTTCAGTTCGGTTTTAGCACCGCCACTGAGTAAACCACCTTTCTGTTTTTGTACTTCTGCTAAATACAGCACACCGTTAGTCCTTTATTGATGCACTTAAAGTTCGTGTTTTGAGATATACCTTAAATAATTCTGTTAACTTGTCTCACTAAACCGAAGCTTAGAAGGACAAGACAGACAAAACTATAGACGCGAGATATTACGTCTTGATACTTATAGAAGCGATCTGGTCGCGCCTTTATATTTTGTACTGATGACAGTGATGATGACTTCCGTGTTAACACTAGCTTTGTCGAAGTATATTACGAAAGATAAAGGTTTATAGTTTAATGTATTCCCTAATGACAATAAGAAGAGAGTAACAATCTTTTCAATAATCCATAATTAATACTTAAATAAGAGGTCAGAATTCAGCAATACTTAAATACTTAAGGAGTACTTTTTAGCTAAATGCAGGGAAATTTAAATGAAATTGATATTTGCAGTATCCTGCAATTGATTGAGTTAGGACAACGAACCGGTCAATTATGGGTTGAAGCTCATAGCTCTCACCATAACAACAAACTAGGTGGAGAGGGAGCAAACATTTATCGCCCCAAACAACAGTCTTGGTTTGTCTTTTTCTTGAATGGTCAAATTATCTATTGCCAAGAAGGCGAGAGTAGTTTATCCAGAATTAGCGATTATTTACGTCATTACCGAGTTGAGACGCGACTCACCGACAAACAAATTGCCTCCCTACCACCAACCGACGCGCCAGAGTATGCCTATCTTTGGGCACTCTTGGAGCGGAATATCATCAACCCAAAGATCGCTGGTAGTATCATTCAGGGCTTAGTGCATGAAACTCTCTTTGACTTACTGAGTTTACGCCAAGGTAACTTCATTTTCCATCAAGGAGTGGCCCTTGCTCCGCAATTAAACACTTTCGAGATTGCTCCATTTGTGACAAAAATTACGAAGCAGGTGCAAGAGTGGAAGCAACTCTATCCACACATTCAGTCTCCAGAACAATTACCAGTACTATCTGACAAAGTTCAGCTACAATCTTCCCTACCAGAAGCAACTGTAAATAAACTACAACATTGGGCTGATGGTAAAACATCCTTGCGTCAACTAGCTCGCCATCTCAACCGAGATATTTTGACAGTCGCTAAGGCAATATACCCTTATGTGCAACAAAGTTGGCTACAACTAGTATATTCAGAAACAAATCAACCAGATACACACACGGATAGTCGAGAATTGAAAGGAAAACCGAGGGGGCGGGTAGTATGTATTGACGATGCGATCGCCATCGGTGAGACTATAAATTCCATCTTACAACCACAAGGTTATGAAGCGATCGCTCTCACCAATCCTTTAGAGGCACTGAGTTTGGTTTTTCAACTCAAACCAGATTTAATTTTATGCGATATTGCCATGTCGGAATTGGAAGGGTACGAGGTTTGTTCCATGCTGCGACATTCAACAGCATTTCGGCTCACACCGATTATCATGCTTACTGGTAAAGATGGGTTTATCGATCGAGTCAAAGCTAGGATGGTCGGGGCAACAGATTATTTAACAAAACCGTTTACAGACAATGAGTTACTCATGCTTATAGAGAAATATATCGACAAACAATGAAAATTGGGCATTGGGCGTTAGGAGTGCTGAGTGCTGAGTTAAGAGTTAGGAGTTTTGTTTATCTCCTTGTTCCCTCATCTCCCTCATCTCTAAAGCATATAAAAAGATCAAAGATTTGTTGATCTACTAAAAGATGAGTTAAAAGATGTTATCACAGAGTCAGCTAACTCAGTGAAACGTCAATCTACGGGAAAATAGTGAAGACATAAAATTAATTTATACAGTTAATACTTGCGGAGGAATCAGGGAATGTTCCAATTAGGAACGTCTAAATCAGGAGGTAAATGACATTTATGAGTACAGTTCTGATTGTGGAAGACAGTATCGCACAAAGGGAGATGATTACAGACCTCCTGAAAGCCACTGGCCTAACAGTTACCCACGCCAGTGACGGATTAGAAGCATTAGAGGCAATTCAAATAGCACCTCCAGATTTAGTGGTATTAGATATTGTCATGCCCCGAATGAACGGCTATGAAGTTTGTCGGCGGTTAAAATCCGATCCTAAAACCCAAAATGTCCCTGTGGTTATGTGTTCTTCCAAAGGTGAAGAATTCGATCGCTACTGGGGTATGAAGCAGGGTGCAGATGCTTACATAGCCAAACCGTTTCAACCAACCGAGTTGGTAGGAACAGTCAAACAACTGCTGCGAGGATAAGGATAAAAACAACATGGTCAGCAAACCGGACTTTTTAAGTGGCAGCGGTCAAGACCACTTCCGACCAGAATTACAAGTAGAAAGTCCTGAAGGTGAGTTACATTTGAGGTTTTACATTCCCTCGCATCAGGAGTTTGCACTACAAGCAACTGGCATTCGGGAGGTAATTGAACTAAGTCCTGATAGAATCACCCCAATTCCTAATGCTTCTCCTTTACTTTTGGGTACTCTAAATTTACGAGGTCGAGTTATTTGGGTGGCCGATTTGGGTCAATTTCTAGGGGAAGCAAGTGCATTAAACACGGATAGAGCTGAAATTTCGGTGATTGCCATTGAAGAACAAGACACAATCGTGGGTTTAGCAGTAGAGGAAATCGGTGGTATGGATTGGTTGGATGTCCAAAATCTCATGCCACCAACTAGTGTTCCAGATACTATGGCGCCCTTTTTACGTGGAGAGTGGTCATTAGGTGCTAAAAAAAACCAGTGTCTACGACTACTCGATCAAATGGCAATTGTACGGAGTGCTAGGTGGGCAGGATGAAATTGGAGGAGGAAATGGCAGCAAGTATTGATAATTACGAGCCAACATATCAACAGGCGATGACCGCCTATGTTCAAAGGAATTATGAGGTTGCGGCCACTTTAGTTGACCAAGTGGTGCAAAATTTACCAGATGACCCTAACTCCCATTTGTTAAGGGGTCACATCTACTATGTTTTACAGCAGTACGATGTAGCAAAAGAAGAATATCAGCAAGTATTGGGCTTGACTAACGATCGAGAAATTATTGGTTTTGCCAATAATGGAATTGAAAATATCAATCAATATTTGCAATCATTCGGTGGGCAGGTTGATACATCAGAAAGTCAAGAGCAAATAAATTCCTCAGAGATATCCGATCCACTGGCATATATTGAACCAGAATTAGAAGATTTGGGCGCTAGTGAAGAGTTTGACAGCAATAACCTTGACTTGAACTTTTTTGGAGAACATCAAGAAACTGTGAATGGCGTTGAAGAGATATCTTCAAAAAGTCCATTTGACATCCCCACAGAAGATAGTATTGGAACATTAAAAATATCAGATTCTTCTACTCCTTTTAGTGACGATCCTTTTGCTTTGGATGAAGAATTACAGCAACAAGAGTCAAATAACAAATGGGAGGAAAATACAGAATTAGAGTTGCCTGCTTTTTGGCAGGAAGATGCATCAGAAGAGATTATGGAAGAATCATTAGTAAATAGTCAATTCTCAGATAACGAGATAAATTCTTATCATGGGAATTCAACTATTGACAATAGTAACTCTTCAGCTTCTAATTCACCAATCGCTAATAGCGAGAATAATTTCACTGATTTGTTGAGTGAGCCAAAGTCTCCAGAACAGAATATTGGAAATTTAGAATATAAAAAATCTAGTTTTCGAGACGAAACTTTACTGATTGTCTCAGAAGAACTGGGAAATGATTCGCCAATAACAAATAATGTGGAATACGACAGTCAAGAACGTTTGCCTGAAACGGAAGCACATAGTTGGTTAAAATCAGCAGATTTGGAATCCGAGTCAGCTTTTCAGCCAGATTTATCTAATAAGCCTTCATCTTTTAGTAGTAACTTACCTCAGAAAGACAAGCAGTTTAACTCAAACGAATTCAGCAGTCAAAATAGCTTTGACGATCATGAAAATTTTGACATGGAAGCATTTGAATCTGCCTTTGGTTCAGATGGTTTAAGCTCTTATGAAGACTCAGCGACTATACTGAATGGAGAAAATTCTAAGAGCAATATCGAGTTTTTAGATGACTTTGAGGAATTTGACGATTTAGGCAATATTCCAGGGTTTGACATGATCGAAGGAGATTCTAACTTCGGCGATCTAGCAATGCATTCTGCTCCAGCAGAAACTCGTGACAGTGGACGCTCTCAAGTAGCAGCAAGTACTACAGCCGATCGCGAAGAAGAATTATTTTCGATGACTGGTTCCCATGAAGCCGTTCCAGTCTTTAGCCAAACAGATGTCTCGAAACTAGAACCCAATGTCAGCATCGAGCAAGGATGGTTAGCACCATTAGAAAATGCTTCCATTGAACGGAAACAATGGTTAATTGCTGGCAGTGTGGGTATTGTTTCAGCGCTGGTTGTAGCCACAGTTAGCTTTGTTGCTACTACATTTTCGCCACCCCAACAACGAGAATCAGTACGCGATACCGGTTGGGCTATGTCACTAGCCGCTGGGATTGCAGGTTTTGCGACCGCAGGCTTCATGGGAAATCTGGCGCTGAAACAAATTCGGCGCACAACTGACGATCTCCAAAATCAGTTTGAGGCTGTACGTCAAGGAAATCTGAATGCTCAAGCCACAGTATTTTCAGAAGATGAATTGGGGCATTTAGCTACTGGCTTTAATGAAATGGCGCGGGTAATTTTCACAACCACAAGTGAAGCCCAACGCAAAGCCGATGAACAAGAGGAAGCCAAAGAAAACCTCCAACGTCAGGTGATTCGTCTCTTGGATGATGTAGAAGGTGCTGCTAGAGGTGATTTAACAGTCCAAGCGGAAGTGACAGCCGACGTACTGGGAGCCGTAGCTGATGCCTTTAACCTGACAATTCAAAACTTGCGGGATATTGTGCAACAGGTAAAAGTGGCGGCGAAGGATGTAACAAAAGGTGCAACCAACTCTGAAACTTTTGCTAGAGCCTTATCTAGTGATGCTTTGCGCCAAGCGGAAGAGTTGGCAGTAACGCTGAATTCTGTACAGGTAATGACTGACTCGATTCAGCGGGTAGCAGAGGCGGCGCGAGAAGCTGAAACCGTTGCTCGTGATGCTAGTACGATCGCTCTCAAAGGTGGCGAAGCAGTAGAAAATACCGTGGCGGGGATTTTGGAAATTCGAGAAACCGTGGCCGAAACCACTCGCAAAGTCAAGCGGTTGGCGGAATCTTCACAAGAAATTTCTAAAATTGTGGCGTTGATTTCTCAAATTGCTTCCAGAACAAACTTGCTGGCACTCAATGCTAGTATTGAGGCGGCAAGAGCAGGAGAAGCGGGACGCGGGTTTGCGATTGTAGCAGACGAAGTGCGCCAGCTAGCGGATAAATCTGCTAAATCCCTGAAGGAAATTGAACAAATTGTGATGCAAATCCAAAGCGAAACAGGCTCAGTAATGACCGCGATGGAAGAAGGCACACAACAAGTAATTAAAGGGACAAAATTGGCAGAAGAAGCCAAGCGATCGCTCGAAAACATTATTCAAGTGGCGAATCGCATCGATATTCTTGTGCGCTCCATTACCAGCGACACTGTGGAACAAACGGAAACCTCCCGCGCCGTTGCTCATGTAATGCAATCAGTAGAACTGACCGCCCAAGAAACCTCTCAAGAAGCACAGCGAGTTTCAGGTGCCCTACAACACTTAGTAGGTGTATCCCGCGACTTAATCGCCTCCGTTGAACGTTTCCGAGTAGAAACTATGGAAACCAGATAAAAAAGTTAGGAATTAGGAGTGAGGAGTTAGAAATAAAAATCACAACTTGTAACTCATAATTCATAACTCATAACTCATAACTCATAACTCATAACTGATAAATTTTGCTATGCTGCCGGAACAACAACAGCGGATTTTGGGTTACTTTATTGAAGAAGCCAGGGATCACCTGAATACCATTGAGCAAGGCTTACTGAATTTAGAGGGTACTTTGAACGACCCGGAAATGATCAGTGAAGTCTTCCGGGCGGCTCACTCCATCAAAGGAGGAGCGGCGATGCTTGGATTAACTAGCATCCAGCATACCTCCCACCGTCTGGAAGATTGTTTTAAAGTTCTTAAAGATAATCCGGTTCAGATTGACCAAAAATTAGAGTCTTTATTTCTTGGTGTATCTGATACCTTAAAATCGCTGTTAGAGCATTTGAGCGGGCCTTATGGTCTTTCCGAAGATGCCGCTAATACTTTGATGTCAGAAACAGAGCCAGTTTTTAAATGGCTGTATGAACATCTAGAACTACTTGTAGAACAAGCAAAGAGTGGAGTAGCCAGCAGTTCTGATGCCACAGAACTACACACAAACTCTGTAGAAAATGTCTCCACACTTACAGAACTTTTCCTGCGGCGAGATATTCCCAGTTTGGCAGAAGACACCCATCAGGAATCTCCAGACTCGGTAATACCCCAGGAAGTGCGAGACACCCACAGACTCGCGCCAGTCACAGCTAAAGAAAATAATTGGGGCGAGTTTCAAGCCCAAGTGCTGCAAAGACTGCGGGAAATGTTGCAATTATTTAAGCAAACCACAACCCCTTCAACTCGGCAAAACCTCCAGCAATGCTGTCACCAGTTAGTCAAACTTGGTGAGACTTGGAATTTGCCTAAGTGGTGCGGTTTGTGCCAAGCAGCAGCTAGTGCGATCGCTAATCCCGAAAATACTTATCTGACTTTAGCTAAAATTGTCATTACGGAAATCAAACAAGCTCAAGAATTAGTTCTGCAAGGTAGAGAAGCCGAAATTGCAATCAGTCAGCAACTAGAAGCACTTTTGAGCTTTACAGAAATTGAGTTATTAGAAATTACGCCTGATTTGTTTGATGAAGAGTCTGCGACTTTGACAGAATCAGAGCCAATTCTATCTGCTAACACCGAGCCGTTAACCCAGAAAACAGAAGAACTGAATCTAGAGGAAGATAGAAGCGATCGCCTCTATATTCTGCAAGGGACACCACTAAACGCTGCAACTCATACCAGTCTTGCTTTCACCACACATGACGAAGCACATCCAATTAGTAACAATATTGACCCCCACGGGCCAGAGGTAGGAATAGCTGAGTTAAATACCCTTGCCGATTTATTTGAAGGTGAAACTCCCGAACTAGATGAAAGCTGGCATCAAGAAGAAACCTTAGATATTGTTGCTACCGATGACTTTGGAATTGACTTCAGTAGCACTGACGCTGAGGCTGCTGATGGCGATTTATCCGATTTACTCTCCTTTGATCAAGACACAAGCAACACGCAGCAACCAGCAACCACAACTGCGGCAGAAGATTTATCCCTGTTATTTGGCGACAATTTCCTAGAAAAAGATAATTCCGAACCGCAAAATCAACAAACAGCTGCTACGACTCTAGAGTTGAGTGATTTTAACGTACTTGATATAAATTTAGACTCTTCTTCCCCCGAAAATTTACAAGAATTTATTGATATTCCTAGTGATATAAATCAAACTCCTGAAAATATTGACCAAAATAGTGTAGTTGAAGATTTATTGACACTGGCACTAGATGAAGAAGAACTATTATCAACTGGCGAAGTGACTCAACCCGAAACTGACGCTTTCGCCAGTGTGGAACTATCTAACAACCAACAAAACAGTTTTGATAACTTATTCTTAGAAACTAGAAATGCAAATTGGGTAGAAGAAATTACCCCTAGTGACTATATAGAATTACCCCAGCAAACAGGCTTGTCTTTGGACAACCTATTTGCAGATATGGAAGAACAGACAATACTGCCGACAAGTGAATCAGAAAGTGGTGATTTATTCGATACATCTCCAACAACAGCACCAGAGTTTTCTCAATCAGAAAACGATCTGAGCAACTTCTGGAACCAGGAAACCACGGAGGAAAAAGACGAATTTGATTCCTTAATTGAGCAGAATGTGGAAAGGGCATTGGATGAGAGTTTGTTTACTGCGGCGGCTGATGATATTTTTGCAGATAGTCAGCAATCCATACCTTCTTCTATAGCCAGTTTTGACATAGAAGAAGATTTTGATATCAATTTTCAGCATCAAGAACAGCTAGATTTGATATTATCATCGAATTCTGGAGATGATTTATTTGATGAGTTAGCACCAATTAACTCAACTGCTTCCCCGATAATCAACGATGCCTCTACGACTGAAACGCCGTCGTTCGCACAACAACCAGAAGCTTTAGATGTTGTTCCAGAATTTACTAATCAGCCCTCAGAGATATTTGGTGTTGCTCTGGAAGCTAATTCATTAGACCCCTTCAACGAAAATCCACAACTGCTGTTTGAAGATGTAGTTACAGACTCCGCCTATATTCAGATGGAACCTACAGATAATTCTGTGGATGAACTATCAGAAACTATTAGTTTTGGTGAAACTTCAGATTCAAAATTAACTGAAACACAGCCAGTAGATTTGTTCAGTTCCTTCGATGAAAATCCGCAACTGCTGTTTGAAGATGTAGTCACAGACTCTACCTATATTCAGATGGAACCTACAGATAATTCTGTGGATGAACTATCAGAAACTATTAGTTTTGGCGAAACTTCAGATTCAAAATTAACCGAAGCACAGCCAGGTGATTTGTTCGGCCCCTTTGATGAAAATCCACAACTGCTATTTGAAGATGTAGTCACAGACTCCACCTATATTCAGATAGAACCCACAGAATTATCTGTGGATGAACTATCAGAAACTATTAGTTTTGGTGAAACTTCAGATTCAGAATTAACCGAAACACAGCCAGGTGATTTGTTCGGCTCCTTCGATGAAAATCCACAACTACTATTTGAAGATGTAGTTACAGACTCTACCTATATTCAGATGGAACCCACAGAATTATCTGTGGATGAACTATCAGAAACTATTAGTTTTGGTGAAACTTCAGCATCAGCCACAGCACAGCCAGATGATTTATTCAGACCCTTCGATGAAAATCCGCAACTGCTATTTGAAGATGTAGTTACAGACTCTACCTATATTCAGATGGAACCCACAGAATTATCTGTGGATGAACTATCAGAAACTATTAGTTTTGGTGAAACTTCAGATTCAGAATTAACTGAAACACAGCCAGTAGATTTGTTCAGTTCCTTCGATGAAAATCCGCAACTGCTGTTTGAAGATGTAGTCACAGACTCCACCTATATTCAGATGGAACCCACAGAATTATCTGTGGATGAACTATCAGAAACTATTAGTTTTGGTGAAACTTCAGATTCAGCCCAGACAAGCTCAGAAGTTTTAGAGACTGATGAGAATAATAATTTAGAAACAACCTTTGAATTCACGGAAAATACAGATTTTGAAAGTGATTTATTGTTGACAGCAACGACTCTGATATCAGCAGTAAATCAGGAAGAAAATACGACAAAAATTGACTCAAAAGCTATCAATGACTTCACACAAACGGTTATTCAGGAAGATGTAGAAAACGATTTGTGGAATTTAGGAGAGACATCTGAAGTTGCAGAAAATGCTATCATTGCCCCGACTGAAGAATTGGCAACTACAGAACCTATTGAACAGATTGCTTCAGAAGATGAATTTGCAGACTTGGAAGCATTACTAGGAGAGGAATTAGCACCCATCTCCAAAACTAAAGAGATACCAGAAGTAGATTTTGCTGCCCTGGAAGAATTGTTAGGTACAGATAGCGATCGCGCCCAACCCCAAGACATTCAACCAGTCTTGCCGAAAAATCCCATTCCATCACCAGCGATCAAAGATGAATTTGGTGATTTGGAGAAGTTGCTGGCAGAAGCAGATCAAACAATATCCCATTCTCCTGTAGTCAAATCTAACACCAACAAAGCTACCCGCCCCTCTACTCGTCGGGCTGCCAGATTTGAAGAAACGATGAAGGTTCCAGTGAAACAACTGGACGATATGAGTAATTTAGTTGGGGAGTTGGTGGTAAACCGCAATACCTTAGAGCAGGATCATGAACGGCTGCGGCAGTCGTTAGATAATTTGCTGATTCAGGTACAACAACTCTCAGATGTCGGCGCCAGGATGCAGGAATTGTACGAGCGATCGCTCCTAGAAGCCTCTCTGTTAGCTGGACGCAAAAAGAAAGACCCAGGCTTTCAAGCGCCAGATTCCAACGCCGAAAGGGGTTTTAGCGAGTTAGAAATGGATCGTTTTACTCCCTTCCATACACTCTCACAACAGATGATTGAGCGCATTGTGCGAGTGCGTGAGTCGGCTAGTGACATTGATTTTGTTACCGAAGAAACCGAGCGAGTCGCAAGGCAATTCCGCCAAGTAACCACCCAGTTACAAGAGGGATTAACTAGAGCGCGAATGGTGCCTTTTGCCCAAACTATCGATCGCTGGCGGCGAGGAGTGCGTGACAATGCTATTAAGTGTGGCAAACAAGTAGAGTTGGTGATCGAAGGTGGTGATACCTTAATTGACAAGATGATTTTGGATCATCTGACCGATCCGCTGACTCACATGCTGAATAATGCGATCGCTCACGGTATTGAAACCCCAGAAGAGAGGCAAGCTGTTGGTAAGCCACCCGTAGGAATCATTACTATCCGCGCCTTCCACCAAGGCAACCAAACGATCATTTCTGTAGGTGATGATGGCGCAGGTATCGACTCTGCAAAGGTTAAGGCTAAGGCGGTGAAGATTGGTATGCTTACAGAAGCACAGGCTAAAGCCATGTCTCGCCTGGAAGTCTACGATCTGCTGTTCCAGTCTGGTTTTACGATTAAAGACCAAGCCGATGAAATTTCCGGTCGTGGTGTGGGTATGGACGTAGTGCGCTCCGAGATTAGCGAAATTCGGGGAACAGTAAACACCGATTCTGCTATTGGCAAGGGAACCACCTTCACCATTCGTTTACCACTGACTCTAAGTATTTGTAAAGCCCTCTGCTGCGTCTCAGATCGAGCCAGAATTGCCTTCCCGATGGATGGTGTAGAAGATACGCTAGATATTCCCGTCAAAAATATTCAACATGATGCTAATGGGCAATCATTTATTTCCTGGCGTGATACAGTGCTGCCATTCCGACCTCTGAAGGAACTTTTAACCTTCAATCGCCAAATCAGTCGTGGTAATGTCTATGGCGGCACCAGAGATGATGATATGGTTTCTGTGGTTGTGGTGCGATCGGCAAATACCCTGATTGCTCTACAGATTGACCTGGTGTTGAGCGAACAAGAAATTGTAATTAAGCAATTTGAAGGGCCAGCCCCTAAACCAATTGGTGTAGCTGGTGCTACAGTCCTGGGTGATGGTCGAATTATGCCCATTGCTGACGTGCTGGAAATAATTGACATCTTCCAGGGACGGATTTCTACACAAACTGGTGGCAATTCTTGGCAACAAAAAACCACTCCCCCAGATACTTCTCCTGCGAAGATTGATCCGACAGTGCTAATTGTCGATGACTCGATTACCGTCCGAGAATTGCTATCTCTAACCTTTAATAAGGCAGGTTATCGCGTAGAACAAGCGCGTGACGGTCAGGAAGCTTGGGATAAACTTCGTTCCGGTCTACCTTGCGATATCGTATTTTGCGACATCGAAATGCCCCGCTGTGATGGTCTGGAATTACTCTCTCGGATTCAGAAAGACTCTAACCTCAATCACTTACCGATCGCCATGCTCACCTCGCGGGGTGCAGACAAGCACAGACAAATTGCGTCTCAACTTGGTGCTAGTGGCTACTTTACCAAGCCTTATCTCGAAGAAGCTCTCCTCGAAGCCGCAGCGCGAATGCTGAAAGGGGAGAAACTTATTACCACTACAAGTAATGCTTAGTTTCACAATTTTGAGAAACACCTTGTAGAACTGTTGGCGAAAGACTGATTATTGTAGAGACGGCGATTTATCGCGTCTCTTGTTTTAACCTAATACGCTTGGGTTAAGGACTACTGGCAACAATTTTGGGTTTTCGAGATGCGATAAATCCCTGTCTCTACAAGTGTTTGGCTTGACGAGAGTCAGAGTCTCTCAGAATAGGTTCCCAGCCTCCAGGCTGAGAACGAGGTTCAGTAGTGCTGTTTCGGTGATACCTTTCTCCGTTTCTATACTCCACGTCTTGGGTCTATCTTTGTAGTATGTAAAGAAGCACTTTTGACCTAAGACTATGCCTGATTCTGAAAAACCGCTCACCTACCCATCCAGCCACAAGAGTAATCAAGTCGATGATTACCACGGTACTTTAGTCGCAGATCCTTACCGTTGGCTAGAAGATCCTGACTCTGAAGAAACAAAGACTTGGATTGAGGCACAAAATCAAGTTACTTTTGGCTACCTGAGTGAAATTCCTGCTAGGGAAAAAATTAAACAACGCCTTACCAAACTTTGGGATTATGAAAAATATGGTATCCCTTTTAAAGAAGGCGAATCTCTGCGAGACGGTTCCACCGAACGCTACTTTTATTTTAAAAATGACGGGCTGCAAAACCAAAGTGTCCTTTACACTCTGAAAACCCTCGACGATCAACCCAAAGTTTTACTCGACCCGAATAAACTCTCAGAAGATGGCACTGTTGCTCTTTCGGGATTATCTATTAGTGAGAATGGTAGGCTTTTAGCTTATGGTCTATCGTCTTCTGGTTCTGATTGGCAAGAATGGAAAGTACGCGATGTTGAAACTGGTGAAGACCTCCAAGACAATCTAAAGTGGATTAAATTTTCTGGTGCATCTTGGACACACGATCATCAAGGTTTTTTCTACAGTCGCTACGATGAACCAAATGAAAAAACTCAATTAGAAGATGTTAACTATTATCAAAAACTCTACTATCATCAATTAGGTAAACACCAATCAGAAGACGTTTTAATTTACCATCGTCCTGACCAAAAGGAATGGGGTTTTAGTGGTGATGTTACTGAAGATGGAAACTATCTAATAATTTCAATTTGGCTGGGTACTGACTCAAAAAATTTAGTTTTCTATAAAGATTTGACTAACTCTAATGCAGAAGTCGTAGAACTAATTAATCAGTTTGAGGCAGATTACAGCTTTATTGACAATGATGATAGCGTCTTTTATTTCCGCACAGATTTAAATGCACCACGGGGAAGAGTGATTGCCATTGATACGAAAAACTCTGCGTCAGAAAATTGGCGAGAAATCATTCCTCAATCTGTGGAAACTTTGGAAAGCGTCGGTATACTTAATAACCAATTTGTTGCTGATTACCTCAAGGATGCTCACAGCCAAATCAAAATTTTTAACCTCAAAGGTGAATTTATTCGAGAGGTAGAACTACCCGGACTTGGTTCAGCCGGAGGCTTTGGTGGTAAGCGTTATGATACTGAAACTTTTTATAGTTTTACTAGCTTTACCATACCAGGTACTATTTATCGCTACAACTTGGTGACAGGACAAAGCGAGGTTTTCCGCCAGCCACAGGTAGATTTTAATCCTGATGATTATGAGACAAAACAAGTATTTTATCAGAGCAAAGATGGTACTATAGTGCCAATGTTTATTACCCACAAAAAAGGTATTAAATTAGATGGTAATAACCCTACTTATCTCTATGCTTATGGCGGTTTTAATATCTCAATCACACCTAGCTTTTCTGTGAGTCTGTTGGTGTGGATGGAGATGGGTGGTATCTATGCGATGCCTAATATCCGCGGTGGTGGAGAATACGGCGAAGAATGGCATCAAGCAGGAATGAAGGATAAAAAGCAGAATGTCTTTGATGACTTTATTGGTGCTGCTGAGTGGTTGATTGCTAACAAGTATACTCAGACTGAGAAGTTAGCGATCGCAGGTGGTAGTAACGGTGGTTTATTAGTGGGTGCTTGCATAACCCAACGTCCCGATTTGTTTGGTGCAGCTTTACCAGCAGTCGGCGTCATGGATATGTTGCGGTTCCAGAACTTTACCATCGGTTGGGGTTGGACTTCCGAATTTGGTTCAGCAGATAACCTAGAAGAGTTTCCAGCACTGTATGCTTATTCGCCATTACACAACATCAAACCAAATACAGCTTACCCAGCAACCTTGATTACCACGGCCGATCATGACGATCGCGTTGTCCCTGCTCATAGTTTCAAATTTGCCGCAGCTTTGCAAGCGGCTCACACAGGTAATACACCAACCTTAATTAGAATTGAGACTAAAGCCGGACATGGTGCGGGTAAACCCACAGCTAAAATTATTGAAGAAGCCGCAGATAAATGGGCTTTTTTGGTGCGTACTTTAGATGTGAAATTTTAGCGATTTAGTGGCGTAGGCAATGCCCTCCCCACTAAATCTACGATTTAGTGTTCTTCTCCCAAAGGGAGACGCCAAAGGCAAATAATCAGTGGCGGGTCTGAATCCACCACTTATTTATTGTGATTCCTGTTAGCGCAGCGGGGCGTAGCCCATTCTGAATTCTGACTTCTGAATTCAGATTGTCCCGACAATGTACGAGTGTCAATACAATAAGATAGTCACGCACCCGATTTCTGGAGTTTTAGCAGTGGGCTTATTTGATGATTTGAGTCGGTTTCTAGAAAACCGTTTAGAAGAATTCTTGCGTAGCAATCCACATTTGGAGTTAGAGGCGCTGCTAGAACAGTTGCGTGAGCAAGAAGAAGACACATTAAAGCTGATCGCAGATTTACAATTACAAGAGAAGCGATCGCAAGAAGAAATTCTGTCTACCGCTCAAGAAATTCAGCGTTGGCATATCCGTATTCAAAAAGCTAAAAACGCTGGTAGAGAAGATTTGGCGGCGGCTGCGGGTGAACGAGAAGCAGCATTGTTACGTGAAGGAAATCAGCGTTGGGGACAGATGCAAGGGCTGAAAGAACGCATTCAGCAATCTCAGGAACTACTGCAAAAAATTCAGCAGCGGCGACAAGAGGTGCAAGCTAAAGCCGCTGAAGCACAGACAGCCCGTGCTAAAGCGCAAACCCAGCAGCGTTTTGAAACCGTTGGCTGGTCGAATCAAACTAGCAGTTATTCTAGTAGTTTTGATGACTTAGAAGATAAGTTCCGTAGCTGGGAAACTCAGGATGAACTAGAACAAATGAAGCGGAATATGCAAAAGTAAAATATTTTACTTTCAGTCTCAGGTTGCGATCGCTTGATAGAAAAAATCAAGATAAACTAGACAATGGCTAAATGAGGATTCACTAATGATATTGGAAACTCAACGCCTATTTTTGCGGGAAATAACGCCTTCTGACCTCGACGCGCTACTACTTGTTCTCGGTGATGCGGAGTCGATGCGCTACTACCCAAAGCCGTTTGACCGCGAGATGGTGCAAAATTGGATTGATCGGCATTGCCGCAGCTATGCACAGCACGGCCTCGGCTTATGGGCGATGGTTCTCAAGGCGACGGGTGAGGTAATCGGCGACTGCGGACTGGTTTGGCAAGAGGTAGAAGGACACCAAGAACTCGAAATTGGTTATCATGTCCGTCGTGACCAACAAATGCAGGGTTACGCAACTGAAGCTGCATCTGCTTGCCAGGACTATGCCTTTAACATCCTGGGTTGCGATCGCGTCATTTCCCTGATTCGCCCAGAGAACATCCCCTCTCGGCGTGTTGCCCAGAAGAATGGCCTCAAGGTTGTTCAGGAGACACTCTGGCGTGACATACCGCACTATATATATGCTGTGCAACGCTCAGAAAGTAAATTTTTTACAACAAGCAGTTTCTCAGAAGTAGAGAAATCAAAATTCCAGGTGTAGCCGAGGTTTTAGATTTTCTTTTCCCCATCTTTCTTGTCCCCAGTCTTTAATAGACATCTCCGAAAAAGAATGTAGAGACGTAGCAGTGCTACGTCTCTACAAGGGTTCTGGGTAACGCATCTTTAATTTCTGGAGATGTCTAATAAATCATTTAGTGCTTCCACTAGAGCCTGATTTTGCTCATCAGTGCCAACAGTAATACGTAATTTATCATCTAGTCCAGCTTGTTTAAAGTAGCGGATTAAAATTCCCCTTTCCTTCAATTTTTGATAAAGATATTCTGCGTTTCCTTCTCTTGGCTGTGCCAACAAAAAGTTAGTTTGGGAATCCCAAATATGAAAACCTAATTGCTTCAAATCTGTTGCTAACTTAGCCCGTGATGCTTTAATCTTTGCTACACAAGCATTTTTATAAGCTTGATCGGTAATAGCAGCTGTACCAATTGCACAAGCGATCGCATCAATGTTATAGCTATCTTTCACCTTAAACAATCCCTGCAACAGTTGGGGATTTGCCACCCCAAAACCCAGCCGTAATCCTGCCAACGAGTACCCCTTAGAAAATGTCCGAATCACGATGACGTTTTCGTATTCCTTTACCAAAGCCAAGGCATTCTCTTCGGTAAAATCTACATAAGCTTCATCAATTACCAAAACCCCAGATAACTGGCTAGCTAATTTTCGCAAGTCATCTGTTGCCACCACATGCCCCGATGGACTATTGGGCGACGCAATAAATGTCACAGAACCATTGGCGGCAACCAGTTCTTCTAAAGGTAAGCTGTAGTCATCACTGTAAGGAATCTCAATAATTTTCGCCGCTTGCATTTCTGTTAATGTGCGATATAGCACGTAAGTTGGCATCGGGTAAACAACCTTATTCCCAGGTTCTACACAGGCTCGAATGATTACGCTCAATAATTCATCACTACCATTTCCGACAATAATCCAATCACTAGGAACTTCTAAAACTTTACTTGCAGCTTGTCGGAACTCTCCACCGAAAGGTTCTGGATACCGCCGTAACCACTCACCATCAATATTCCGTAGCACAGCTAATGCGGCAGGAGAAGGAGGATAGGGGTTCTCATTGCTGTTAAGTTTAATAATCTGTGTACCGCGTTGAGGCTGCTCACCGGGAACGTAGCTAGCCATTGCATCAACATTGGAGCGAAAGTATTTAGTCATAAGGCATTGGGCATTGGGCATTGCGTATTGAATTATAAATTACGAATTACGAATTACGAATTAACTAACAGTTTCATCTGAACCCTAGAAATATGACAGCATGTCTTTTGACACGATTTTACTATTACAGTGACAATGCTACGTAGTAACTGTTTTTACTTGGTGTGAAAGAGAACGTGAAAAAGGATTTTTTGTTGCTAACAGTTGCTTTACCGAGTTTACTGATAGTGTTTCCTAGTTATGCTGCTGAGAGTGAAATTGAGCAGAGAAATAATCATAAATCGACCGAAGTCATTTCAGATATTCCGAGTTTGAGTGAAATTGAGCTACCCGTTACTAATGCCGAATTATTATCTCAACAATCTGTACCGATTCAAGTTAATCCAGAAGAAACTCAGCCAGAAACAGAGCAAACTCCCAGCGATGATGCAGACATTTCTATAGAAGCGATCGCAAAACCAGATAATCTACCTCAATCTACTCCAACTTATGTAATTGATCGAGAAGAAATTCAAAAACAGGGCGCTACAAATTTAGCCGATATTTTGAAAAGAATGCCTGGTTTTGCAATCAATGATGTCGGTCATGGTGCAGATATTCACACAGGTACATACTATCGGGGAGCCTCTATTAATCAGTCTGTATTTCTGATTAATGGCAGACCAATTAACAATAATGTCAACACTTATCATGGCGGAACTGATTTAAATAGTATTCCTGTAGAGGCAATTGAACGAGTGGAATTATATAGCGGTACAGCCTCCGCTTTATTTGGTTCCTCAGCCTTTGGGGGAGTTGTGAATATCATCACCAAAGAAGGTTATGGCAAACCTAAATTGAGTGGGAGTGCAGAATTTGGCTCATTGAGTTTAAATAATCAACAAGTGACTTATGGTGGTTCATCTGATAAAGTCAAGTACAACTTTAGCTTTCAAAGATTCTTTACAGATAACCGTTACCGCGTCCCTGTAGGTGCAGCTAATCGTGATAGTCAGGGGTTTTTATCAAATGCAGACACAGCGACAAGTACTTACTTTGGTAGTATTGGAGTAGATTTAGATCAGAAAAACTCATTGAATTTAGATGTTACTAAACTCAGCAGTCGTCGCGGTTTAATTTATTTTGGTTTTCCTCTCCAAAGAGATAGATTAGACCACGATGGTTTAAACCTTGGCCTATCTTGGAAAACTCGACTAGGTAATGGCGAAAGCTCTAATTTGACAACTTCAATTGGTTATAACCAAGATTATTTCAGCACTTATGGCCCTACCGGAGCATTTTACCGTACAGGAGCTTTAGATACACAACAACTCACAGCTAGGGTAGATCATGAGTGGAAAATTACTACCAACAATAAATTGCGTTGGGGATTAGATTTGAAAAACACCGACTTAATCGGTGACGTTTTGAGTACAAATCCTAGTAGTATTGCCAAAAATGAAACTGAAGATCGGAGTTTGTTCAATACAGCTTTATTTGCTGTCAATACTTGGAATATTAGCGATAATTTTTTGATAGATTTAGGCTTAAGGCAAAGCTTTGACAGCCAATTTGGAAATTATCTTAACCCTAGTGTAGGGTTGCGTTATGCCGTCACACCAATAGTAGCAGTGCGTGGAAGTTGGGCGGGAGGGCAACGCAATCCTGGGTTAGATCAGTTGTATGTTTATGATACAGTTCATGGTTGGGAACCTAATCCTGATTTAAGACCGGAAACGGGTTCTACTTGGACTGCGGGAGTGGATGTTAATTTTTCTCAAAATCTGATTGGACAGTTTACTTACTTTGGTAGTAGTATAGGCGATCGCTTGGGAGTCATCGCCGGAAAATGGGCAAACATTGGACTAGTAGATACCAATGGTTTAGAGGCTGCATTGCAATTAAAAATTGCAAATAGCTGGTCAACTTTCCTCAACTATACTTATACAGATGCTCAAATCAAAACAGGAACAGAGAGAGGTTTGCAGTTAGGTTTGATTCCCTACTCTGTACTGCAAACTGGCGTGGGTTATCAAAATTCCGGTTGGCAGGCTAACTTGTATGTTACCTACAATAGTGGCGCTCGTAGATCCGTCTTCGCTAACCCCAGTGACAAGCCTACAGATTTTGCACCGTCTTTCGTGAATTTAGATTTGAGCGGTCGTATACCTCTAACTAGCAATTTAGGACTGACAGTTTACTTAGAAAATCTACTTGGTGAGCAATATGAGCGAGTTAATCGCATATATAGTCCTGGATTTACTTTCCGTGTGGGTTTAAGCGCCAATTTTTAGATATTACAAGCAGTACATCTGTCGTAAGGGCAAAGCAATGCTCATTGCTGTCAACTTAACGCGAAACCGCTTGTCCGCCTGGAATTGAAATTCCCGTCTCATAGCTAAAGTCATCTGAAGATGACTAAAAACCTCCAGTCTACTTCAGTAGACTTAGGCTATTAGCCCGAAAATTTATTTCCGGGCGGGTATGGAAGCCAACAGATAAGCTATTTCCAGCTTAAGTTGACACCAATAGGCAATGCTGTGACCCTACCGCATAGTCTATTTACCTGAAAATAGCTGTCAAAGATTGTGCAATGACAAAATCTCTGCTTCTGGCGTAGGGTTTCTCTTACCGTATGAAGAGGACGACTGGGAAACAAGAAACCTGCGATCGCCTGACGTGTAGACTAGGGACTTTGAAATACAGGGATTTGGGATTATGTAACCGCATTTCACCAAACTTTTTTTCTGAAGGTGATAGGAAAGCGATCGCAAGTGGGTAAGTTACATCTAGAACACACAACCACTTCCTACACCAGGGAAAACACTTATGAAAACCGAATTGAAAGCAAAGTTTATCCAACACATCCTTGACAAAAAGAAGGAAAACGAAGGTTTCACACTTATTGAATTATTAGTAGTAATTATCATCATCGGTATTTTGTCTGCGATCGCTCTACCTTCTTTCTTGAACCAAGCTAACAAAGCCAAGCAGTCTGAAGCAAAAACTTATGTAGGTTCCATGAACCGCGCCCAACAAGCTTATTACTTAGAAAATACTACATTTACAACTTCAATTGGTTCTTTAGGTCTTGGTATAGCAACACAAACCGTAAATTACCAATACTCGGCTGCCTTGTTAACAGGCGGTAGTGTAGTCAGCAACCTGGCACAAGTAATACTTAACACTGCGCCTCTCAAAAGCTATATAGGTATTGTAGAGGTAACAACCCAACAAGCTACCAGTGAAGCTACTACCGTGGCTGTTTTGTGTGAATCTAAAAATGCTATGGTTAACGGTGGTGTGAATGCAAGTTCCGCTACAATTGCCTACACCGCTGGAGCACCTGTTTGTCCCAACCTCAACACCGACTTCGTCTCTTTAGCTAAGTAACCAACGACAAACAGTATACTTGTCTGTTAACTAAATCTTTTCTAAAGTGGGTAGATGCTTCTATCCACTTTATTTCCGTTATGTAAGCGCTTCAAAAGTGTATTCCTCATAAAATTTTCCCAGAGAATCATAATGATTACTGATATATGTAATTGGCAAAATCAAGCTGAACAATACTTGATTCAAGAAAAATATTCGGAAGCGGCACATTTATATGAACAAGCAATAGAAATAGAACCAAATGCTATTTCTTATTATTGGCATTTAGGGTTACTATTGCTATTACAAGGGCAAGAAGCAGAAGCTCAAATGACTTGGATGCTGCCAATGACAGAGGCAGATGAAGAAAAGTTAGCAATTTGGACAAATGAATTATTTCAAGTTTTACAAATAGAAGCTGAAAGGCGTGAAACACTGGCAGAATATTCTGTAGCTTGGTTAATTCGCCAACATATACGAGAAATTAATCCTAGCAATATAAATAATTTGCTTCAAATCCTTCTTCTCTCTATCAAATTAGAAAAACTTGAAGAAATTGATGATTTGAATGAGTGGGGATTAATTGAAAGCTTAAACGACAAAGAAAATGTAGAAATTAATGCCGAATTATTAATCCAATTTTTAAAAGAAATTTTAAATTCTGTTCCCTTACATTCAATTAATTTAAATTTAATAGAAGCTAGTCTTCCTTATTTCTCTGATGCTCATCAATGCTTCTGTATATTGCTTCCTGTTGCTATCCAACTTGGTCATACTTTGCGACAGCCTTTACTAGCAGCATCCGTGCTAAAACTGCATTTACAATTAGAACCAGATAATGTAGAGATTTTGCGGCACTTAGCGACTTTTTATCAAGATGCTCGTAATTATTCTCAAGGGATAGAGACAGCTAAGTTATGTTATTCCCTATCAGAAGGTTTGGCTGATAAAATTTTTGCGCTCCATCTGATGTTAAGAGGTTTAATGTCAGCAGGTGGATATTGGCAAGAGATATGTACAACTTGTCAAGAATTAGAAACTGTATATAAACAGTTTATTGAAGCTCAACCAATTCTTTTAGAAGAAGGAAGAATATTGCGGTTGCTTACACCAGCTTTTGCGATACCTCATATTAAAGATGCCCCTTCTGAATTTCGAGTTATTCATAATAAGATAGCTGAAATTTTTAATAATGATATTCAAATTCTTGCACAATCACAAGAAAAAAACTATAATCATAAATTTATTAATAAGCAATATTTAACACCCCATGCAAATAAATTAAAAGTTGGTTATATATCTTACGCTTTAAGAAATCACTCTGTTGGTTGGCTAGCTCGCTGGTTATTTGAACATCATGACCGAGATAAATTTGATATTCATACCTATTTTGTGAACTATAAATTAGTAGATGATTTCCTCCGAGATTGGTATCTACAAAAGGCAGGTAATGCTCATAAATTAGGCATAAATGGTCTAGAAATTGCTGACCAGATATATCAAGATGAAATTGATATTTTAATTGATCTTGATAGCATAACTCTAGATATTACTAGTGAAGTGATGGCACTCAAACCAGCCCCAATTCAAGTTACTTGGCTGGGGTGGGATGCATCAGGTATACCTGCAATTGATTACTTTATTGCAGATCCTTATGTGTTGCCAGATGATGCCCAAAATTACTATACAGAGAAAATCTGGCGATTACCCCAAACTTACATTGCAGTAGATGGTTTTGAAGTTGGTGTACCAACACTCCGCCGCGATGACTTGGATATTCCTATGGATGCCGTTGTATATCTCAGTGCCCAAAGAGGATATAAACGCCATCCAGAAACGACAAAATGGCAAATGCAAATTATCAGACAAGTACCTAATAGCTACTTTTTGATTAAAGGCCCGGCTGAGGAAGAAACAATTAAACGCTTCTTTTACCAAATTGCTGAAGAAGAGGGTGTAGATTGTTCTCGGTTACGATTTTTACCACAAGTTTATTTAGAGTCAGTTCATCGTGCTAATTTAGGCATTGCTGATATCGTATTAGATACTTTTCCCTACAACGGAGCTACGACAACCCTAGAAACCCTCTGGATGGGTATCCCTTTAGTAACCAGAGTTGGACAACAATTTGCAGCACGTAACAGCTACACTATGATGATGAATGCGGGTATTACAGAAGGCATTGCCTGGACAGATGAAGAGTATATAGAATGGGGTGTGCGCTTGGGTAAAGATGAAGCTTTACGCCAGCAGGTGGTTTTGAAACTGAAAGCATCTCGACAAACAGCACCCCTTTGGAATGGTAAGCAGTTTACTCGTGAGATGGAGAAGGCTTATCAGCAAATGTGGCAGAAATATATTGAGAAAAAATAAGCTCGTAGTTCAAGAGTCAGAATTCAGAATGGGCTACGCCCCGGTGCGCTAACAGAATTCAGAATACTCTATCCATGTGCCCTTATAGAAAAGCGGGAGCATCCCAAATGTGTAAAACATAATTTGTCATTGCGAGTGGAACGCAGTGAAGCAAAGCAATCGCAAACTACAGATGTTGCGATTGCTTTATTTTGCAACTCTTGGAGCAAGATCCCGGTAGGGGTACGCTTCATTCGCAATGACAAGTAACGATTTTGGTAAATTTACAAAATTGGGATGTTTCTCAAAGAAGCAAGCTACGCGCAGTGTCTCGTAGAGAAGCGACTTGGCTTCTAAATTCTTCTTGATAAATAATTTTGAATAGCAAAAAATAGTGGCAAAGAAGCTGAACTTCCTTGCCATACTTTGTTTATAAGCCGCATACAATTCTAAAGCTGTGGGATTAGAGCCTGTTAAAGCTGGTCAGGAAATTGGGGGAATTTCTAGTATTTTCGGAGTGCCTGAAAAAGAAGAGTTCGCACCAAATAAATCCGTAATAGCTGGTTGAGTCATATTAAAAATTAGAAGTTACGTATAATTTACAGTAGTTTTTTGTACTAGCAAGAGTTTTTAAAAATAGTGTGACAAAAATTAAGTTTCGTCACTTCGACCACGGGCAACTGCGGTAGCCTTGAAAAGAGCGATCGCAATCTTGACAATACCAACGCTGAATTATGCCGTCCTTGCACTGATTGCAGCCGTTACGGTAAGTATGCCACTGGCAACGGGGACACTGAATCTGGGTTAGGTTTTTTGTCAATTAGGTTTACTCAAAGTAGGTACGGAAGTAAGTAGCATTTTAGCAGTGCGAATTTCTGCAAAGATCCTCAAAACGGGGTTATAAATGCTCTGGATGAGTAGAATTATAGATCAGAGCCAAAAAACTTTGATATACAAGGGGTCTTCGGTCTAGCATTGAAAAACGAAGAAAAAATTGCATAAATTGAGAATGGGAAATCAATTTTTATAACTCCTAACTCTTGTACAGACGCGATTAATCGCCTCTCTCCTAATTCCCTACTCCCCACTCAGCACTCAGAAATATTATGAGCATCACACTTACAGGTACAATCGAACGCCGTGATATTGGTACAGGCGCATGGGCGTTAGTCACAGAAGAGGGTGTTACTTACGAAATCCTCAGAGGGGCTGACAAAGATTTACTCAAAGCCGGACAAAAAGCAAAAGTTAAAGGACAGGTACGCGAAGATGTCATGACTATTGCCATGATTGGCCCTGCCTTAGAGGTCAAATCTTTTGAGGTAATTAGTTCTGATTAGCTGTGGAATTCAGAACCTCTTGCAGACGGCTTCTAAACTCTCCTTTGGGATGACCTCCTTTTACCTCACCCACAATCTGAAATTCCCCTTCTGGAGAATTGCAGAGGATGTAAGTAGGCCATCCCATTTCTGATTTATCGGGATATTGAGTTAATAAAATCTTGCGATACTTGCGGTAAGCAGTCGTATCTTGCATCTTGACATCGATAAACTCTAAACCTAGTTCTTCAGCCACCTTTTTGTCATAAAAAGACATTTTGTGGCAGATGCCGCACTCTTCTGAAGAGAACTTAATTACAGCTAAACTCATGGGTTGGCTACTCTTTGATTCTAGGCAAAGTTTTTTAGCATAATGCTATGAAATACTACCATATAGCTGGCCATTAGTGTCAACTTTAAGCAGAAAGCCTAATTCAGTATTTTTATCTTCATTCTCTGCTTCTAGTGGCATGGCAAGCTTAGAATAGTGCATTAAACGTAGGTTGGGTGAAGCGGAGCGCAACCCAACACATATCAGGATGTTGGCTTTGGCAAAGCCTCCACTACAATTTTTTTGCAACATTTTAGCCTTGCCACACCACTACGCCAAAATATCAAGTAGGATATGTAGATCATTCCAAAGCTATTCACTATCTGGATTTTAGCTTGTATTTAACTATGTCTAAATCTCGTTTTAGAAAAAATAAGGTGCGTCATCTATCTTTGTAACGCACCATCTATTAGCAATTGCAGATTAATAAATCCGCATTCCTTATTCTTCTGGCTCTAAATCGACATCTTCCTCTTCATCTTCTTCGCTGGCTTTAGCTACAGAGTTAGCAGAAACAACAGCGCCTTTATCTAGCTTTTCACGCACCAGTTTCTTAATTTCTTCAGCAAATTCAGGCTTTTCTTCTAGATACTTAATAGCGTTGTCTCGTCCTTGGGAGATATTATCGCCGTTGTAACTATACCAAGCACCTTTGCGGATAATAATGCCAGTTTCTTCTGCTAAGTCAACAACACAACCCAAGGTAGAAATACCTTTACCAAAAATAATGTCAAATTCCGCTATTCTAAAAGGCGGCGCTACTTTATTTTTGGCGACTTTCACCTTAACGCGGTTACCATATTCATCTGTACCTTTTTTCAAGGTTTGAATCCGACGAATATCCAAACGCACGGAAGCGTAAAATTTCAATGCGTTACCACCAGTTGTAGTTTCTGGGCTACCGTAGGTAACACCGATTTTTTGCCGCAACTGGTTGATGAAAATTACTGTACAACCAGATTTACCAATGTTGCCAGTAATCTTACGTAGGGCTTGGCTCATTAACCGCGCTTGCAGACCAACGTGGGCATCACCCATATCGCCTTCAATTTCAGCACGGGGAACCAATGCTGCTACTGAGTCTATAACTACAATATCAACCGCAGCAGAACGAACGAGCTGATCGACAATTTCCAAAGCTGATTCGCCAGTGTCAGGTTGAGAAATCAGCAAATTGTCAATATCTACACCCAATGCCGCAGCATAAGTAGGGTCTAGGGCGTGTTCAGCATCAACGAAGGCAGCAATACCGCCATTTCTTTGCACTTCGGCAAGCGCGTGTAGCGCTACTGTAGTTTTACCAGAACTTTCTGGCCCATAAATTTCAATTACCCGCCCTTTGGGTAAACCACCACCCAATGCTAAATCTAGGGTAAGCGCTCCACTAGAAATTGTTTCCACCCGCATCCGGGTAGCATCGCCCAGGCGCATGATTGCCCCTTTACCAAAGCTGCGCTCAATCTGGTTAAGCACCATAGTCAGTGCTTTTTGCTTGCCAGAAGTATCGGTGTTGATAGCCATTCCTGCTTCTAATGCCTCTTAATATATGGTTTTAAGGAGTGTTGGTGTCGGAGTTTGAGTAGAACAGATATACTATTTTAACCAGAAAATTCTGGAATAGGACTTCTCAAATCAAAAAAGGGGTGTGACAAGATCGTAACTCGATCGCTACCAGATTAGGGTAATTTTGCACAATGATACCAACTTGCATTCAGAGATAGCTTTTTTTGGCTGGGTAAGCAAGGGTTTTCAAAGAAAAAATAAATTACCTAAACAACACTGTCAGTAAAACTGTACTCGTGAGCATTTGCGGAGGTTGCTCAATTAGGAGTGATCGCCATCCGAATTAGTATATCATCGACAACGACGGCTTCATTAGTTAAAGAAGGATGTATATCGCTTCCAGCGTGGTAGCGAAGGAATTTTAAGGTTTTGGCTTTGAATGTTGAGCCATTACCTGCTGATAGTGAGAAGCTATCTGGTTATCAGGGTTTATATCGAGTTGATAGTGGTGAATATCGAATTATTTACAGGTATTTTTCTGATCGCGATTTAATAGAAGTGATTTTAGTCGGTAAGCGCAATGATGATGATGTCTACGAAAGATTGAAGCGTTTACTCGGTTAAGCTTTGGGTTTCATTAAAAATGCTAGAATCTCTCCAGCACAAATGCTTTCAGGCATCTTTGATGACTTTCGACCTTCCCGACTCTCTGATTCTCGATACAGCGCTTTCAGTTTCTGGATTAACTGACTATATCCGTTTGCTGTTAGAGCAAGATGAACAATTGCGGCAAGTTTGGGTAACTGGCGAAGTTTCCAGTGCTAACAATCATCGCAGTGGGTTATTTTTCACGCTGCAAGATCCTGATCGCACTGCCGGCATTAAATGTGTGGTATGGAATAGCCAATTGCCAAAACTCGCCCAAATGCCAGTTGCCGGTGAGCAAATAATTATTTTGGGTAGCATTCGCCTATATCCACAAAGGGGAGAGTATCAGTTATCAGTTTGGCAGACTTTACCTGCTGGTGTTGGTTTACAGGCGTTGCGGTATCAACAACTCAAAAATCGCTTGCTGGCTGAGGGATTGTTCGACGCGCAAAGAAAGCGATCGCTCCCCATCCACCCTCAAACGATCGCTGTCATCACTTCACCAACGGCTGCTGCTTGGGGTGATATTCAAAAAACTCTCAGACAAAGGTATCCAGGTTTACACGTTTTATTTTCTCCGGCGACCGTACAAGGTGAGCAAGCACCTGAATCTATCGTTAAGGCAATTGAGCGGGTGGAAAGAGATGGACGCGCCGAAGTGCTAATTTTATCGCGGGGTGGTGGCGCGGTGGAAGAGTTAGCTTGCTTTAATGATGAACGAGTGGTGCGATCGCTGGCTAGTTGTTCTATTCCTGTAATTACTGGGATCGGCCATCAACGAGATGAATCTTTAGCAGATTTAGTTGCAGATGTATGTGTGCATACACCCACTGCGGCGGCGGAAATGGTTGTACCAGCACTTTCAGAGTTGTATACTGAACATCGGCAGCGAGTTGTCGCTTTACATGAGGCGGTGCATGACTTTAGAGAAAATGCTGAGAATAAACTGCAAGTATTGCGAAACCGGTTGCGACGTTTGCGGTTAGATCGGCAAGTGCAGCAGGAGGTGGAAAAGCTTGCTTGGAAGCGTCAGCATTTGGTGCAAATTACAACGGGGCGATCGCAGCAAGCAAGGCAGCATTTAGAATTATTGCGGCAGAAGTTGGCTATTCTTGACCCAAAAGCGGTATTACAGCGTGGTTATGCGGTGGTGAGAAGGGAAGATGGGGCGATCGCTCGTTCGGCGGTAGAGTTGGCTGTGGGGGAAGAGTTAATGATTCAGTTGGGGCAAGGTGGGGTTAAAGTGAAGGTTATGGAAGTGAACGAACCGCCAAGACGCCAAGGACGCAGAGAGTTGAATGGTTAAACGTAAGGGTGCTTCTAGTTCTGAGGAAGGTTGGAATTATGAGGCGAAGGTGGCTGAGATAGAGGGAATTATCGCTCGTATTGAGGCGGGTGAGTTGGAGTTGGAAGCTGTGTTTGACCAATTTGCGACTGCTGTGGAGTATTTGCGTCAGTGTGAAGGTTTTTTGCAGCAGCGACAACAGCAGGTAGATTTGTTGATTGAAACATTAAGCCAAGAGTAAAAGCCAGAGCCTCAATTTGAGTTTAGGCTAGTAGTGTGAATACAGGAGTTTGCTTTTAGGTAAGGTACAAAATGCAGGACTCAAAATCTCAGATATAAACCAATACAGTTCAGAATGAGCAACAAAACACTTGTCGAGACGGCGATTTATCGCGTCTAAATCCCCGTAACTTAATTACGAATTACGTTAGCGCAGCGGTAGCGAGTCTTCGAGCGTCATTACGAATTACGAATTATTTAAGCCAGAGTTCTAATGAGGAGTTGGACAAACAGAGAATGACTGATGAAATCATTGATTTGACAAATTGCGATCGCGAACCGATCCACATTCCCAGTTTGATCCAGCCTCACGGGGTTTTACTGGTTTTGCAAGATCCCACCCTGAAAATCATTCAGGTGAGCAGTAACAGCCAGGAAGTTGTTGGTCGTCAACCTGATGAATTGCTGGGCAAACCGCTATCAGATTTACTTAATGTCAAGCAGATTAAACTAATTCAACAATGTCTGACAGAGGACTTTGAGAGCGTTAATCCCTTAAATATATCCATCAAATATCAAAATAAATCAATTTATTTTGATGGCATTGTCCATCGTTTCGATAATATTATCATTCTGGAATTAGAACCGAAAAAATCTAAGGAAAAAACAGGCTTTTTTGACTTCTATCAACAGGTAAGAGGAACCATTTCCCGTATTCAGAAAACTCCAACGCTGCTAGAAATGTGCCAGGTTGTGGTGAAAGAAGTCCGGCGAATTACTGGTTTTGATCGCGTCATGGTCTATAGATTTGATCGCGAAGGGGCAGGCAGTGTCATCGCTGAAGACACCAATCAGGAAACGCCCTATTTGGATTTACACTATCCGCCCTCTGATATTCCCAAGCAAGCCCGACAGCTATACACCCTGAACTGGCTGCGGCTGATTCCAAATGCCAGCTACCAGCCTGCCACCTTAATTCCAACAAACAATCCCTTGACAAATCAACCGTTGGATCTCAGTTTATCAGTGTTGCGGAGTGTTTCTCCATTACATCTAGAGTACCTGCAAAATATGGGCGTGACCGCCTCCATGTCTATTTCTCTGATGCACGAGCAAAAGCTTTGGGGATTGATTGCCTGTCACCATTCTTCACCCAAATATATTTCTTACAATATCCGCACCATCTGCGAGTTCATTGGACAGGTGATGTCTGTAGAATTGGCAAATAAAGAAGCAAGTGAAGATATTGATTACAAAAGTCAATTAAAGTCATTGCAAACGCAATTTGTGGAAGGCTTGTCTCAGGCTGAGTATTTCCTGGATGGCATGGTGCAAATGAAATCTCAATTACTCAATCTGGTCAGCGCCACGGGAGCGGTGATATGTAGTGGCGACCAGTATATTCAAGTAGGTAAAACCCCATCTGAGTCAGAGATTCACGCCTTGCTTGATTGGATTAAACCTCAACTGCATCATAACTTGTTTGAGACGCGATCGCTCTCGAAAAATTACCCTGCTGCTGAATCATTTAAAGTGATCGCTAGTGGCGTATTAGCTCTGGAAATTTCCAAAGTTCACCACAATTACATTCTCTGGTTTCGTCCAGAGGTAATTCAAACGGTGAATTGGGGTGGTAACCCCAACAAGCCTGTGGAAGTTTTCTCAAATGGTAGTTTAAGAATATCTCCTCGCAAATCCTTTGAATTATGGCAAGAAACTGTGCAAGGATCTGCCCTACCCTGGAAACCCTGTGAAGTTGAAGTGGTTGCTGAACTGCGAAGCCTGATTGTGGGCGTTGTGTTGCGGCAGGCAGACAAACTGGCATCGATGAATTTTGAATTACAACGGAGTAACGAAGAACTTGATTCTTTTGCTTATGTTGCCTCTCATGACCTCAAAGAACCGCTGCGGGGCATTCATAACTACGCGAACTTCTTAATGGAAGACTATGCAGATGTACTAGATAGCAATGGAATGGCCAAACTGCAAACCTTGGTGCGACTGACGCAGCGAATGGAAGACCTGATCAATTCCCTCCTCCATTTTTCGCGGTTGGGACGCGCCGAACTGATCCGGCAAGCAGTGAATCTGAATGAGTTAGTACCCCAGGTAATCACCACCTTGACCATTTCCCGACCACAGAGTGAAGTTGAGTTTCGCATTCCTCAACCCCTGAAGAGCGTTCAAGGCGATCGCGCTCAGATTAATGAACTCTTTAGCAACCTGATTAGCAACGCCATTAAGTACAATGATAAACCCCAGAAGTGGGTCGAAATTGGTTTCATCGAAGGCAATGGAGAAAGAAAAGTTGCTTCTACTTCTCTAACTTTCTACGTTCGTGATAACGGCATTGGCATCTCTCAAGAGCATCTCGACAAAATCTTTCAAATCTTCCGCCGCTTACATGGACGGGATGACTTTGGCGGTGGAACTGGGGTAGGATTAACCATTGCCCGCAAAATTGTGGAGCGTCACGGTGGTAGAATCTGGGTGGAATCAACACCCACTGAAGGCAGTACATTTTACTTCACCCTGTCGGCAGAGGCAAATACATGACTCAGATTTCAGTCTCCCCGATGCAGGAAACGCCACTACTTTTAATTGTCGAGGATAGCAACGAAGACTTTGAGGCACTGCAACGATTTCTAGGGCGTTCTACCATTGCGATCGCTATTCAGAGGTGTGTGAATGGAGAACAAGCCTTGGCGTTTCTTTATCGCACTGGTAGCTATGTGGAGCGCGAAAGTGCGCCCCGTCCCGGCTTGATTGTACTTGACTTGAACCTGCCCGGAACCGATGGACGAGAAGTGTTACGCCGGATTAAACAGGATGACAACTTGAAGATGATTCCGGTGGTGGTGTTTACTACCTCTAACAATCCTAAAGATATTGAAGTATGCTATCAATACGGTGTAAACAGCTACATTGTTAAGCCAATCAATTTTGCTCAACTGAAACGAGATATTCAGATGCTTGTGGAATATTGGTTTGAAGTGACGACACTGCCTGATTATCCCAAGGATTAGTCATGAGTCAGAGATCGCGCATTGTCTTAATTGTTGATGATTCGCCAGAAGATCGAGAACTCTATCGGCGGTATTTACTGCGTGATCAGGAATATTCCCATACCATTTTAGAGGCGACACTGGTTAAAGAAGGTCTAGAACTTTGGCAGCAACATCAGCCAGATGTGGTTTTACTTGATTATCGACTGCCCGATCTGGACGGACTGGAATTTCTGGCTCGGTTACAATCCTCACTGCAAGAGCCTTGCTTGCCTGTGATTATGGTAACGGGACAGGGTAATGAAGCGATCGCAGTTCAGGCGATGAAAGTCGGCGCACAAGATTATTTAGTCAAAGGGCAAATTACCCCGCAAGGGTTACACCTGGCAATAAATCGAGCGATCGCCAGTGTGCAGATGCGTACCCAACTGCAACAGCAAATTGAACGAGAACGCTTGACTAGACAAATCAGCCAGCAAATTCACCAATCACTGGAACTAGATCAAATTCTCCAAACCACTGTCAATGAGGTGCGCCAGTTTCTCCAGACCGATCGCGTCATTGTTTTTCAGTTAGACTCTGACATAAATGGCATCGTTGTCGCCGAATCTGTTGTCGGAGAATGGCGAGCAGTCCTATCTGCTAAAATCTATGACCCTTGCTTTGCAGATGGTTGTATAGAACCCTATCAGCAAGGGCGGATAATGGCAAAATCTGATATTTATGACGGCAGTCTTGCCCTTTGTCATGTGGAATTTCTCGCACAGTTTCAGGTACGGGCAAATTTGGTTGTTCCCATTTTGCGAGATGACCAATTGTGGGGACTTCTGATTGCCCATCATTGTACTGCCCCGCGATCGTGGCAGTTGATAGAAATTGAATTACTCCAACAACTTGCAGTTCACCTGGGAATTGCTCTCCAGCAAGCTAATGCTTATGCCCAACTAGAGCAGCAGAGTGAAGCCCGTTATCGTGCCATTGTTGAAGATCAAACAGAATTAATTGTTCGGTATTTACCCGATACCACCATTCAGTTTGTGAATAGCGCCTATTGTCGTTACTTTGGGCTAAAACCAGAGGAAATTATTGGTAAGAGTTTTCAACCTGTGATTTTTGCAGAGGATCGGGAAATGGTGACTCGGTTGGTAAATTCCATGAGTGCCGAAAATCCCACCATCACAATTGAGAACCGAGTCGTTGTCAACGGCGAAATTCGCTGGACTCAGTGGATTAACCGCATGATATTTAATCAACAAGGACAATGTACAGAATTTCAATCTGTGGGACGAGATATTACCAAGCTGAAAGAGGCAGAAGCCCAACTGCGTCATAGTAGTGAGCGTGTCAGTTTAGCCAATGCCGAATTAGCTAGAGCCGCCCGACTCAAAGACGAATTTCTGGCGAATATGAGTCATGAGTTGCGTACCCCTCTCAACTCAATTCTCGGATTATCTGAAGCCTTATTAGAGGAAGTGTTTGGCAGCTTAACCCCGAAACAAAGCCAGTTTTTACAGACTATCGAACAGAGTGGGGAACACTTACTGGCATTGATTAACGATATTTTAGACCTATCTAAAATTGAGTCAGGCAAGATGGAGATTGAATTACGTCCAGTCTCGCTTCATTCGATTTGTGAGTCTAGCCTCAATTTTGTCAACGAACAAGCTCGACAAAAACAAATTCAACTAACCTGCGAAATCGATCAAACCATCACCGAGATCGAAGCTGATGAACGTAGATTACTTCAGGTGTTGGTCAATTTGTTGACAAATGCAGTGAAATTTACGCCCGATGGAGGTCGCGTTAAGTTTGAAGTCAAGATGAATTCGCCACAGCAAGCCGTTGAATTTCGGGTAACTGATAACGGAATTGGGATTTCTCCAGAAAATTTAAGCCAGATATTTCAGCCGTTTATTCAGTTAGACAGTTCCCTGTCACGACGTTACACAGGAACCGGACTAGGATTATCGATTATCCAACGTATTGTCGATTTACATGGTGGCAGCGTCCACGTCGAGAGCGAGGTGGGACGAGGGAGTTGCTTTAGTGTCATGTTGCCGTGGCATCCCTTATTTAAACAAGATGACTCACCATTACCTGAAGCCCCATTGAACGAAGGTGAAATCCAAAAAGCTTTAGTGGTGGAAGATTCCGGTGTGGCTGCCAACCAAATTAAACGATATTTTGCGGAATTAGGCGCAACTACTGTAATTCACCCAGTTGGGGAAGGTGTCTTGAAAGTTGCTCTGCAAGTCAAACCAGATGTGATTGTGCTAGATATCTTGCTGCCTAATAGTTCTGGGTGGGAAGTATTAAGGGAGTTAAAAGCACATCCCCAGACTCAGAATATTCCGATTATTCTCATTTCAGTGGTGGATGAGCGATCGCGCATTTTAGAATTAGAATCTGCTGAATATCTTTTAAAACCTCTTTCGCGACAAAAGTTTTATCAAGCATTAAACCGGATTTTCGCAAAGGTTCAATCGCCCAACCCACAAGCTGCCATTGTCATTGCTGCGGCAGAATCAGCCCAAACCCCCAAAATTTTGTTAGCAGAAGACAATGAAGCCAACATCACTACGCTCATGAGTTACCTGGAGGCATATAATTTTCAGGTTATGCTTGCCCGCAATGGCTTAGAAGCCGTACAAATGGCTAAACAGCATCAGCCTCATCTCATCTTGATGGATATTCAAATGCCACAGATGGATGGATTAGAGGCAACCCGTCAAATTCGTGCCGATACCAAAACCCACTCAATTCCGATCATTGCTCTGACAGCTTTGGTCATGCCGGGAGATTTAGAACGGTGTGTAGAGGCGGGTGCAAACCACTACTTAGCCAAGCCGATAAAACTTAAGCAGTTATTGGAGATGATCGCCCAGCAACTCTCAAAAACTGACAATTAGCAATTATAATTCAACTTAATATTCCGCAGATATAGTAAAAAAACTAATATTTTTTAAACTCATATTTATTAATATAAAATTCACTAAAACACCCATAATAAAAAGCTCGTAGAGAAATTGTAGGTTGGGTGAAGCAAAGCGCAACCCAATACTTCTTGGTTAAGGGGAAAAGGGGAAAGGGAAAAGGGAAAGAAAAAACCTTTAATACTTACCCTTTAACCTTTACCCCAAACCCGATTCCGAGTTAAAAATGCTTAAGCGAGAAGTATTGAAGCGCAACCCAACAAATCTATGAAAATATTGGGTTTCGTTCCTCAACCCAAGCTGTGTCAAAGTTGAGTTTTAGGCTGAACTAAACTGTGTTGACTTATATCTATTTTACTTATTGAGTATATTTACAATTGTGATCACAGCGATCGCATTTAGTTTGTATATGTTCTGCCATTGGTCTAACATCATACTGAGTAAAAAAAATATCATTCAGACTGCAAAGTTTAGGGAGCAGAGAGAAAGAGGATTTTAATATTTTTACCTAGATGCCCACAATGATAACTAATGAATCAGACATCGCAATCCGAATTCAAAGGTGAGAATATAATAAGATTACAATCACCTATTTATAAGCTTTCCAGCAATTTAATTTCTCCTAAATGATTTAGAATTGCGATGACTATCTTCATCGATAATTTGTATTAATGAATAAATATTTATAGATTATTCTCTGGGAAAAGTGATATAAATTTGACAATTACTTAAAGAAAAAATTATACATTAAAATTATCAAACAAGTTAACGCAAAGTAGATGTAAAGAGCGATCCAATAAATTCTATCAAATATGGTAAAATCCTGGCATCATGAGGGTTCTAGGATTTCGTGAAAATGTCAATTTTTCTATGCCAACCTGCGGAAGGTGGGTTATCATCTACCTGATTAATTAATTCACAATGTCTCAGCAACAGCGCACTCTCTTAATTGTCGATGATTCCCCAGAAGATCGAGAACTCTATCGGCGGTATTTGCTGCGCGATCGCGAATCTTCTTACACTATCCTAGAAGCAGGGCTGGGACAACAAGGGCTAGAACTTTGGCAGCAACATCAGCCTGATGCTGTGTTGCTTGATTATCGACTGCCCGACATGGACGGACTGAAATTTCTGGCACAATTGCAACCCTCCACCCAACAGCCTTGCCTACCTGTGATTGTCGTCACCGGGCAGGGCAATGAGGCGATCGCAGTTAAGGCGATCAAAGCGGGCGCACAAGATTATATTGTCAAAGAGCAAATCACCCCAGAAGGGCTGCAAATATCAGTCAATGGGGCAGTTGAAACAGTCCGGCTACATACCCAACTACAACAGCGGATTGAACGAGAGCGCGTAGTCTCACATATTACCCAGAAAATTTACCAATCGCTGAATCTGGGTGAAATTCTTCAAACAACTGTAGCCGAAGTCAGAGAATTTCTGCACACCGATCGCGTCTTGGTTTTTCAGTTAAAACCTGATGGCGATGGCACAGTAATCGCAGAATCAGTTGGGGCAGAGTGGCGATCGCTGCTCTCCCAGACTATGTATGATCCCTGCCTCGCGGAGAACTACCTTGCATGGAATCCGTCGGAAACTGTCAGCTACGATACCGCCTTTGTCGAGAATTATATCCAACGCTATCGTCAGGGTTATGTAACGGCAATATTTGATATTCAGGATAGTAGTATTGATCCCTGCCACGTTGAATTGTTGGCTCAGTTTCAAGTAAAAGCTAATCTGGTCGTGCCGATTATTTACGATGACCACTTTTGGGGGTTGCTAATTGCTCATAACTGTGCAATTCCTCGAAGGTGGCAACCTTTAGAGATCGACTTGCTCAAAGAACTGGCGATTCAAGTTGGCATTGCAATTCGACAGGCGGAACTCTATCAGCAAGCACAGAATGAACTGACCGAGCGCAGACGGGTAGAAGCAGAATTACGGGAGAGCGAAGAATGGCTGCGATTGTCACTGTCAGCCTCTCGGATGGGAACATGGAACTGGAACATCCAGACGGGAAAAATTTCCTGGTCGGATAACCTGGAAGCCTTATTTGGACTACAACCAGGAGAATTTGACGGCTCATTCGAGATGTTTGCCGCGCGAGTCCACCCTGACGATCGCGATCGCGTGCTGGCAGCCGTCGATCGTGCTATCGTCACTGGCGAAGACTATGACATTGAATTTCGGGTAGTCTATCCCAATGGTACTACTCGCTGGGCACTGAGCCAGGGCAAGGTGCTATACAACCAACACGGGCAACCAATTCAGATGGCTGGTATCGATCTAGATATCACCGAACGCAAACAGTCAACCGAAGCTCTGCGCGAGAGTGAAGAACGTTTTCGACAGCTTGCAGAAAATATTGATGCGGTGTTCTGGATCAAAGAAGTGTTGGAAAATCGAGTTAGCTATGTCAGTCCTGCATATAAAAAACTGTGGGGATTGAACCCGCAGGAATTGTATCAAGGACAACAAGCATGGGTCGATCGTATTCACCCAGAGGATCGAGAAGCGACAGACAGAGCGTTTCATGAAAAAGCTGTCGCAGGTAAATTTGATGAAGAATATCGAATTATTTTACCCGATGGTACTTTACGCTGGGTTCACGATCGCTGTTTTCCCCTGCGAGATGAAGCAGGAGAAATTTATCGGTTTGCCGGGATTGCCGAAGACATCAGCGATCGCAAACAGGTAGAGCAAGCTTTGCGAAACAGTGAAGAACGCCTGCAAATGGCACTGGAAGGTTCTGGTGGCGGTCTATGGGATTGGAACATTGTTACCAATGAAGATTATTTAAGTTCCAGATGGCTGGAAATGCTGGGATATGAAAAAGGAGAGTTACCGGATGACTTTAGCAGTTGGGAGCGACTAATTCATCCTGACGATAAAGTTTGGGTAATGGAACGGTTGAATGCCCATCTTCAGGACGATTCGGTGTCTTACAAATTTGAATATCGGATGTTAACCAAGTCTGGGGAGTGGAAATGGATTGCCAACTACGGAAAAGTGGTTTTGCGCGATCAACAGGGCAATCCCCTGCGAATGGCAGGCATTCATCATGATGTCACAGATCGCAAACAGGCAGAGCTTGCTTTGCGAAAGAGTGAAGAACGCTTCCGCACATCGGTTGAAAATATGCTGGACTGCTTTGGGGTATATCGCACTGTGCGGAATGAGCAGGGGCAGATTGTCGATTTTGTGACTGAATATGTCAATAATGCGGCTTGTCTCAACAATCAAATGACTTATGAGCAGCAGATTGGGCAGGGGTTGTGTAAATTACTACCAGGGCATCGGGAAAGTGGATTGTTTGATGAATATTGCCAGGTAGTAGAAACAGGACAACCGCTGATTAAAGACAGTTTAGTTTATGAAGATGAGTACGGAGAACAACGCTTAGTTAGAGCCTTTGATATCCGCGTAGCTAAATTTGGAGATGGATTTGTTGCCACTTGGCGAGATATCACCGTTCGCCAACAAACCGAAGAAGCCTTGCGCCAGAGTGAAGAATTTAAAAACCGTATTTTAGATAGTAGTTCTGACTGCATCAAGGTATTAAGCCTCGACGGGCGGCTCCTGTATATGAATACAGGTGGACTATGTTTGATGGAAATTGAAGACTTAAATTCCTATCTGAATATTGAATGGCTCTGTTTATGGGAAGACGGCTATCGGCAACAAGCAGAGCAGGCACTCGCTGCTGCTAAAACAGGTGAAGTCAGCATTTTTCGCGGATACTGCCCAACTGTAAAAGGCACTCCCAAATGGTGGGAAGTGGTCGTTAGCCCGATTGTAGATGCTTCCGGGCAGTTGGAACGAATCTTATTGATTTCACGAGACATCACTGAGCGCAAAAAGACAGAACTCCTATTGCAGGAGAGCGAAGCCCGGTTGAAACTGGCGTACAAAGCGACGCGATCGGGAGTATGGGATTGGGACGTTACCCGCAACATAGCTCATGTCTCTGAAGAGTACTGCAATCTCTTGGGGTTTGACCCAACTACACAGGAAGTCACCTTTGAACAGTGGTTAAACCGCTTGCACCCAGACGATCGCAACTCTGCCAATGAAATAGTGAATCATACTATTCAGCAACAGCAAGAGTATTATGAAACTGATTACCGCATTTTACACCCTGATGGCATTCGCTGGTTAGCAGCTAGAGCGAAGGTTTTCTATGATGCTGTGGGCAATGGGGTAAGGATGCTGGGCAACGTGCAAGATATCACCGATAGCAAACAGGTACAGGAAGAATTACGGCAAAGTGAAGAACGCTACCGCTACCTAGCGGAGGCGATTCCGCAACTTGTTTGGACTTGTAATGCCAGTGGTTCGTGCGATTACGCCAATCAAAGATTGTGTGACTATACCGGATTGACCTTTGAACAGATTTTAGGAAATGGTTGGATATCAGCCGTTCATCCAGACGATAGACAAGCAGCTCAATCTATGTGGAATAATGCTGTGGATCGTCGCAGTAGCTATCGCCACGAATACCGCTTTAAAAGAGCTGCTGATAGCAGCTACCGTTGGCATTTGGTACTAGGACTGCCGCTAAAAGACCAACATGGACACGTGGTGAAATGGTTTGGCACCTGCACAGATATTCACGATCAAAAGGAACTAGAAGTTGAACGCAATCGCCTACTTGCCCAAGAGCAAGCAGCCAGAGCAGAAGCCGAACGCGCCAATCGGATCAAAGATGAGTTTTTGGCCGTTCTCTCCCATGAATTGCGATCGCCTCTTAACCCAATTCTCGGCTGGACAAAACTGCTACAAACCCGCAAATTTAATGAAACCAAAACAGCCGAAGCTTTAGCCACCATTGAACGCAACGCCAAATTGCAAACTCAACTGATTGATGACTTACTTGATGTCGCCAAGATTCTGCGCGGCAAACTCAGCATCGAGGCTACTCCTGTGAATCTAGCATCTGTCATTGAATCTGCCATCGACACGGTAAGTACAGCAGCCATTGCCAAATCAATTCTGTTGCATCCGGTACTACCGAACATTGGGCAAGTCTCTGGAGATCCTAACCGCCTGCAACAGATCGTTTGGAATTTACTTTCTAACGCGATCAAGTTTACCCCTAACGGAGGACGGGTAGAAATTCGACTAGAGCTAGTCGATAATCAGGCACAGATTACCGTCAGTGATACTGGCAAAGGCATTAACCTTGAGTTTCTCCCGCATATTTTTGAGTCATTCCGTCAAGAAGATGTATCGGTTACTCGCAAGTATGGGGGATTAGGATTGGGGTTAGCGATCGTCCGGCAGTTGGTTGAGGCTCACGGTGGCACCATCACGGCTGATAGTCCAGGTGAAGGCTTGGGAGCCACTTTTACAGTCCAGTTGCCACTGCTGAATATTGAACCGGAAATCAAGCAGCCAGATGAGTTGCCACAACCAGCACTCGAACTTACGGGTATTCGAGTTCTCACAGTTGATGATGATGCCGATGCCCGTGAGTTATTAACAGTATTACTTACTGAGTACGGAGCAGAAGTCTTGACTGTTGCCTCTGCGGCAGAAGTTTTAGCAAACCTAGAATCTTTTCAACCCGATGTTTTAGTCAGTGATATTGGGATGCCCGAAGTCGATGGTTATTCCCTGATTCAACAGATTCGCACCTTAACGCCTGAAAAAGGGGGAGAAATTCCTGCGATCGCTTTGACTGCTTATGCCAGAGTTGATGATTACGAGCGAGTTATAACCAGTGGTTATCAACGACACGTTACCAAACCCCTCGATCCAGAAGAGTTAGTTCAAGCTGTGGTAGCACTGGTACACAGTAAACCATCTCATTCCTCAAAATGATTCGGTTTAACTCTTTTTAACTACTTATCTGTGGTTTAATTGATTGTATCATAGTGCATTAAGCGAAAGAGACGTAGCACTAAGTCTCTACATTATTTTTTGGTGCTTCCCATGCAGAGTATGAGAACGAGATGATGAACTAGTGAAATCGTAAATCGGAAGGCTATTTACTATATCTATGTGGTGGAGTTCTTTCAAAAAGCAGCCAAATGTGGTGATGTGGTGTTGTTCTACATATCCTAAGCTTTATATAGAAAACAGTTCAATGCTTAATTGAACCTCGAATTTATTGTCTGATATAACATTTTTTTAGTAAACAAATCTCTTGCAAAATTTTCTTCACGCGTTAGAATAACGAAATTTTGCAAGAGGTCTAATCATGAAACCATTTCTGTTTGTAACAGACCTAGATGATACCCTCGTATATCGCACCGTCGGCGATGATAGCGCTTTACCAGAACTGAATCAACTGCTGAAGAGACATCGCCAAGAATACGGGACTAAAATTGTTTATTCTACTGGGCGATCGCCTGTACTTTACAAAGAACTCCAAGCTCAAAAAAATCTTTTGCAACCAGATGCCCTCGTCCTTTCTGTGGGTACTGAAATTTACCTCAATGGTACTGATACACAAGATTCAGATTGGGCAGAAATCTTATCTCCGGGATGGGAACGCGAAGCAATATTATCTGTTACGGAGAAATACCATGACTTAGTACGGCAACCAGATTCAGAACAGCGTCCTTTCAAAGTCAGCTTCTTTTTAAAACAAAAAGCATCTGCGAATGTTCTACCACAACTTGAAGCGGAGTTGCAAAAATATAAATTAAATGTAAAGTTAATCTACAGTAGCGATATAGACCTTGACATTGTACCCCGCACCAGCGATAAAGGTCAAGCAATGCAATTTTTACGCCAGAAGTGGAAATTTGCAGCAGAACAAACAGTTGTCTGTGGTGATTCAGGTAATGATATTGCTTTATTTGCTGTAGGCAACGAACGGGGAATCATTGTGGGGAATGCCCGCAAAGAGTTACTCCAATGGCACAATGAGTATCCCGCAGACTACCGCTACCTGGCAAAAGGTTTTTGTGCAGGTGGAATTATCGAAGGCTTACATTATTTTGGTCTCTTGTAATGATTAGTTATTTAAAAGGTATAGTCGCTGGTATCCAAACAATTGGCGCTAATCGCGTGATTCTGACTCTGGAAGTGAATGGCTTGGGGTATGATTTGCAAGTTCCCCAACGGCTAGCCAATCAGTTACCAGAGTCAGGAGGAGTGGCGCAAATTTTTACCCATTTGCAAATTCGGGAAGAAGTGCCCTTTCTATATGGCTTTGCTTCCCCAGCCGAACGCGATTTATTTCGCCACTTGCTGACTGTCACAGGGATTGGTGCAGCCTTAGCGATCGCCCTTTTGGACACTCTGGAACTACCAGATTTAGTCCAAGCAATTATCGCTGGCAATACACAAATCCTCATTCAGGCTCCAGGTGTGGGCAAAAAAATCGCTGAACGCATCTGTTTGGAACTGAAAAGCAAATTGGTCGAGTGGCGTAAATCAGCCGGGTTCTTCGTCGCCACAGGCGGGCCTGCACCAGGAATTCTCGAAGAGGTGCAAATGACCCTCTTCGCCTTGGGATACACTGCCCATGAGGTCAGTCACGCCCTGCACGTAGTCAGCGAAGACATCGGACTACCCAAAGATGCTTATGTCGAAGACTGGATTAAACAAGCGATCGCTCATCTCAGTAGCGAACAAGTTTAATTGTCATTGGTCATTGGTCATTTGTCATTAGTTATTTCTTATTCTCCCCCTGCCCCCCTTATGCCCACTGACCAAAAACAACTCATAATACAAGTCCCTAAATTTATTTATTATTTATAGGGATCATTAATTTTGAATTTTGTTAGCGTAGCGTTAGCGAATCTGTGAGCGTCATTTTGAATTTTGAATTCGGAGCGAAGCGACGCGAACCTTATGCCTGGCTAGAACAGTCCTTAGCAACAATTCATCGGGCAGACTGGTATCGTTCAGTACAACCTATCGATGGTCGTCCGGGTGCAACGGTGGTTTTAGCTGGGCAAGAGGTAATTAATTTTGCCAGCAATGACTATTTGGGATTGGCTGGGGATGAGCGGTTGATGGCAGCGGCGACGGCTGCGATCGCCCAATTTGGCACTGGTAGTACTGGTTCTAGATTACTCAGTGGGCATCGAGAATTACACAGGGAGTTAGAGGAGGCGATCGCATCTACCAAACAAACAGAAGATGCCTTGGTATTTAGTTCCGGGTATCTAGCCAATTTGGGTGCAATTACTGCTTTGGTAGGCAAGCGTGATTTAATTTTCTCTGACCAGTACAATCATTCCAGTCTGAAAAATGGAGCGATTCTCAGCGGTGCAGCATTTGTAGAATACCCGCACTGTGATGTAGAAGTCTTAAAAACTCACTTGAGTCAACAGCGGCAAAATTACCGACGCTGTTTGATTCTTACTGATAGTGTCTTTAGCATGGATGGCGATTTATGTCCATTGCCTGCACTATTGGATCTTGCTGATGAATTTAGCTGTATGCTACTAGTCGATGAAGCTCATGCCACTGGCGTACTAGGAAAAACTGGCGCTGGGTGTGTGGAACATTTTGGATGTACGGGAAAGCCATTAATTCAAATTGGCACCTTAAGTAAAGCTTTGGCTAGTTTAGGTGGGTATGTGGCAGGAAGTAGCGCCCTAATCGACTTTTTGCGAAACCGCGCACCTACTTGGATTTACACCACTGGGCTTTCACCTGCTGATACGGCGGCAGCCTTAGCGGCAATCAAGATAGTGCAACAAGAACCGCAACGCCGGAACAAATTGTGGGAAAACGTACATTACTTGAAAAGTTTGCTGCAACAACAGTTACCCAATCTAAAATTACTGCCTTCAGAATCACCAATATTATGTTTTCAATTGCCTAGTGCCAAAGATGCCCTCCAAGCTGGAAAACAGCTAAGAAATGCTGGCATTTTTGCCCCAGCAATTCGTCCTCCCACAGTGCCCACAAGTCGGATCAGAATATCTTTAATGGCAACTCACGAAGCAGTGCATATTGAAAAATTGGTAGCAGTACTGAAAGATTAATTGAAGATAGTCTTATCGATGCCGAACTAACTAAGGAACGTGGATTAAATAAGATGCAAAACTCATCCAGTCTCTAGCTTCCCTCTCCAATATATCGGAGAGGCATTGAGGGTGAGATAAACCAGAGACAAAAATTGTATGTTATTTAATTTTTATTCCTAACTGAGCATTGTGTCATAGCAAAAGTAAGATAAAATACTTTGAAATTTCAGATGTTGCATTAATTTATGAATTTCATCAAAGTATATACTCTGACAGCATTATTTTCAGCATTCACACTTATTCAGGCAACTCGTGCTAATGCTATTACTGCGCCACCACTTGAAACACAAGTCAAACAAGTAACACAGTGGTTTACTGGTTTGTTCGATAACTCCCAACAAGTGACAGCTAACCCTTCAGTTCCACCGATCACTCTGTCAAGTTGTAGTGTAGAATTGACCAATACAAACCCTGTAGCTGGAACACAGAATATTTATCTTGAGCAAAAAAGTATTAATCGCTTCCGTCTTTATTCTTTTAGCCAAGAGAATTCAGCAGTAAATCTCAGCATTCGTGCCTTTGATACAAACTATTCTGTTACAGGATTATGTAATCGACCAGAGTCGGAACATACTCTTGACTCTAGCAAGGTTTTAGCAACAAGCTGCAATTTGCAACTTTTGTGGGAACCGACTGACTACATTGGAAATAACTCTCCTAATGGCTGTCCAACAAGTTCTGGTGGTAAGGTGATTTCTAGTGTAACTGTCTTTGAAAATGGTATCGACTCTTTAGACGAGATTTTTGGAGCCAATGGTAATTTGCTTTTCGGTACGCCGATTGAGTTTCGCCGAGTTGACTCTATTCCTGAACCCTCTTTCACATTAGGAATACTAGCTATAGGTTTTTGGGGTACAAGCAAAACAATTTTACGCAAACATAAACAAAAATCAACAGTCAGCTAAGAGTCTCTGTCTAATTGCGATTTATTTTAATTCACCCACATCTTTTAGTCAAATTTGGTGTTGGAGATGGAAGCAAAAGATATATCGGATATTTAAAATCATCTTTGTTTTGGCATTTATCATAAACTTGGATTACAGCATTTCTTTAAATTGAGTATTATATCATCAGCAAACCAATGTTATGAATGAAGGTTAATGATAAGTTCTCACTTTTATTACTATATAACCGAGTAATTAACCTCTAACGAAAGAAGTTTTTTTAATAAATAAAAATCTATCTGTAGATAAGTTACCAAAACTTGCAAGCTAGCTTAGGGTATATAAAGCCTATGCAATAAGTATTGGTTGTTCCAAGAACTTTTCATGCCCCATATTCATTATTCTCAATTAGTGCGTTACAGCATTGCTGTATTAATTGTCACATCTGCATTAATGCTAATGTTGATGCTAGACCCCTGGTTAAGCATGAGTGGAACTCCTTTTTTGCTATTTTTTAGCGCTGTCATGCTGAGTGCTTGGTATGGTGGTTTGAAATCAGGGCTATTGGCAACCTCCTTGTCTGCGTTACTGAGCAATTACTTCTTTCTCCCGCCAGTTTTTGAGCTAAGTTTTGACCTCTCAAATTGTGTGAGAATTGGTTTGTTTGCATTACAAGGATTGCTCTTTAGTATCATCTGTGAGGCATTAAAGACTGCTAAAAAACGGGCTGATGAAAATTTCCAAAAGCTGAGAGTTAGTGAAGAACGATTTCGATTAGCGTTAAGTAGTTCAGATATCACAATCTTTCAGCAGGATCGTGATTTACGATACCAGTGGATTCATAATCCTCAAGGTCTAGACACTGCTGAAGAAATGCTAGGTAAGTCTGATGATGAATTATTTCCAGCTATAGTAGCAGAACAATTGAGGGCAATTAAGCTGAAGGTAATAGAGACTGGCGTTTCAGCCCGTGAAGAGGTTTATCTGACAGCTTGTGGAGAAGACCGTTATTATGATTTGCTAGTTGAACCGCTAAGGGATGTAGATAATCGCATTCAGGGTATTACCTGTGCAGGTGTGAATATTACTGAACGCAAGCAAGCAGAACTAGAAAAAGCCAGGTTGCACCAGGAACTTCAGCAAGCTATTCAGCAAAAAGACGAATCTCTGGCGTTACTCAATGCTTGGCTTACTAGTTCACCTGTGGCGCTGGCTTTTCTCGATACTGAACTTCGTTACATTTATGCTAATGAAACCCTGGCTGCTATTAACGGTGTACCGCAAAATCAACATATTGGTCGCACCTTTAGGGAAGTATTACCGGAATGGGCGGCACAAATTGAGCCTGTTTTTGAGCAAGTGATGGAATCTAGACAGCCCTTACTTGACCAAGAAGTGAACGGTGAAACCTATCCGCCTGGGGTATATCGTTATGGTCTTGTCAGCTATTGTCCGGTGTGTTTGCCAGATGGGCAGTTGTTGGGAGTGGGCATTAGTTCAATTGATATTACTCAACTCAAACAAACTGAGCAAGCATTACGCGAAAGCGAAGCGAAGTTTCGTAGCGTAGTTGAGTCCAATATGATTGGTATTGGCTTCTGGGATAGAGACGGTAGAATTACAGATGCTAACGATGCCTTGCTGAATATGGTGGGTTATACCCGTGAAGAATTAGTTTCTGGAAAAATTAATTGGCAAAAATTGACTCCTACAGAATATCTGCCACTCGATAAGGAAGCACTAACTGAATTTCAAGACAGTTTCTTTTGCACACCATATCAAAAAGAATATGTCCGTAAAGACGGCTCACGCTTACCAATTTTGGCAGGTGGTAGCCATTTTGAAGGGACTGTAGATCGAGGAGCTTTTTTTGTTCTCGATATTACAGAACGCAAGCAGGCTGAAGAAAGACTGCGCTATATTGCCCAAGTTAGTAGTTTACTCTCGACTTCACTAGATTACGAACAAACCTTAGAACAGATTGCCAAAATCTCAGTTCCCCAGCTTGCGGATTGGTGTAGCGTAGACATTTTAAATGAAGATGGTTCCATTCGCCGCCTACCCATTACCCATGCAGACCCATCAAAAGCGGAGTTGGCGCGTAAACTTCAAGAGTATGCAACAGATTACAAGGGTACAAGTGCGATCACTAGAGTATTGCGAACTGGACAAAGTGAATTAATCTCAGAGTTATCTGACTCGCTATTAGTCACAAGTACTCAAAATCAGGAACACTTAGAACTTGTTCGGCAATTGGGGATGAAGTCTGTGATGATTGTGCCGTTAATCACACAAGGGCGAATACTTGGCACTATCACCTTTGTCAGCACTCGATCAGACCGCCGCTACGATCGCACTGACCTAACTTTAGCAACAGAGATTACCCATCGTGCAGCCTTAGCAATAGAAAATTCCCGACTTTATCGAGATATCAACCAGGCTTTAATCCATTATGCTGAATCTCTATCTCTTTTGGATGCGCTACTCGCAGCTGCTCCTGTTGCCGTATGCTTTTTAGATCGCCAACTGCGATATATCAGAATTAATCAGGTTTTTGCTGACATTAACGGTTTGACTATCGAAGAACATCTAGGACGCAAATTTAAGGAAGTGTTACCAGCGATGGCTGCTGAGTTTGAGCAACAGTTACAACGCGTATTAGAAACTGGAGAACCCCTACTGAATGTCGAAATCAGCGGTGAGACAAGGGAACGACCAGAACGTTACGGCTACTGGCTAGGCAATTATTATCCAGTCAACAACGCAATGGGTGAAACGGTAGGAATTGGAATTATTTTGGCAGATGTGACAGCAGCAAAGCAAACAGAAGTTGCTTTGCGAGAAGGTGAAGAAAAGTTCCGGGCAATGTTTGACCAGGCAGCTGTTGGTATTACTTTAGTAGCTTTGGATGGACGATTTATTCAGGTGAATCCTGCCCTCTGTGAGATTACTGGGTATAGCCATGAAGAGTTAATCCAAATGAACTTCCAAGAAATTACCCACCCTGACGATTTAGCTGTTGATTGGGAAAATGCTCGGCGAGTTTTAGCAAAGGAAATTAGTGGTTATTCCCTTGAGAAACGCTACATCCGCAAAGATGGTTCTATCGTTTGGGTAAACCTGACTTCGTCAGCAGTTTGGGATGCTAACGGACAGCCAAATTATGCATTAGGGATTATTGAAGATATTAGCGAACGCAAACGAGTTGAAGCCACCCAAAACTTTTTAGTCGAAGCCAGCACCTTACTAGCTGCGTCATTAGATTATGAAATTGCCTTAAAAAGTGTGGCGAATCTGGCAGTTCCTACCTTAGCTGACTGGTGTATTGTAGATGTTTTTCAAGAAGATTGGTCAAGTAAACAAATTGCGATCGCAATTGCCGATCCCACAAAACTAAATATTTTAGACGAAATCCGACTGCGCTATCGACCCCAAACCAGAGCCAAACAGCTTGTACAGCAGCTACAGCTAGGAATATCTGTCTTTTTCCCCGAATTATCAAACTCTCATTTGGTAGAGATATCAGAAGATGACGAACATCTGCAATTGCTGCGAAGTCTAGGTATGCGTTCTCTAATGGTGATTCCAGTTCGTTCTCGCGGGCAATTATTTGGATCGATCTCTTTTTTTACAGCCGAGTCAGGCCGGTATTACCAACAAACAGACTTGGCTTTAGCAGAAGATATTGCTCGACGGGCAGCGACGGCCATCGACAATGCTAGACTCTACCAAGAAACTCAACAGGCAAAACAGGCCGCTGAAAGGTCTGTCAATCGCACCATACTTTTACAAAGAATAACTGCTGCCCTCTCAGAAGCCCTAACTCCCCAACAAGTGGCTGATGTCGTGGTGAACCAAGGGATTTCCACCTTGGAAGCTACTGGTGGTTCTGTTGTCTTACTTGATCAACTCGGTAGTAATTTAAAGGTTGTGCAAGCAATTGGCTATCCCCAATCACTCATTGATACCTGGGCAAGTTTTCCCATCACCGCGCCTAACCAAATAGCGGAAACAGTTAGAACTAGGCAACCAATTTTTGTCGAAAATTTAGCAACCATGATTGCTAGATATCCGAGTTTAACAGATGTTGTTACCCTCACCGGAAATAATGCCTGGGCTTCCATTCCCTTGATTGCAGAAGGCAAAGTAATTGGGGCATTGGGATTAAGCTTTACCACTGTCCAAATATTTACCGAAGAAGACCGGGGATTTATGTTGACACTGGGACAACAATGTGGTCAAGCGATCGCTCGCGCTCAACTTTACGAAGCTGAAAAGACTGCCAGGGCACAAGCCGAGACAGCCAACCGGATTAAGGATGAATTTCTGGCTGTCCTTTCCCATGAACTCCGAACTCCTTTGAATCCAATTTTAGGATGGGCAAAGTTACTCAGAACCCGCAAGTTTGACGAAGCCACTAAAATCCGGGCATTAGAAACAATCGAGCGGAATGCCAAATTACAAACCCAATTGATTGGAGATTTACTTGATGTTTCGCGGATTTTACAAGGTAAAGTTAGCTTAAATCTCTATGCAGTCGATTTGAAAGTAGCGATCACAGCTGCATTAGAAACGGTGCGTTTAGCAGCAGAAGCCAAATCAATTCAAATTCAAACAGTATTAAGTAATGATATCGGCAAAGTTCTGGGTGATAGCGATCGCTTGCAACAAGTGATGTGGAATCTCCTTTCCAATGCCGTGAAATTTACCCCCACAGACGGACTTGTAGAAGTACATCTCAAACAAGTTGGGTTAGATGCCCAAATCCAGGTAATTGATACAGGTAAAGGAATCAGCCCGGAATTTTTGCCCTACGTCTTTGACTACTTCCGACAAGCAGATGCTAAAACAACCAGAGTCTTTGGTGGACTGGGATTAGGACTGGCCATTGTGCGCCATCTAGTAGAACTTCATGGTGGGACAGTTCAAGCAGAGAGTCTGGGAGATGGACTTGGGGCTACCTTTACAGTCAGCCTACCTTTGCTGAAAAATTCTGAGTTGCGAGTCAGTAGTAGTGAGCCTTCTCAACCAGAACTCAGTAATGACGACACATTACTTGCGGGAGTGCAAATACTGCTTGTGGACGATCAAGCTGATGTGCGAGAGTTTTTTAGCTTTGTGCTGGAACAATATGGCGCGACGGTAACAGCAGTTGAATCAGCAGATGAAGCATTGCAAACATTAGTGCAATCATCGCCAGATATTTTGTTAAGCGATATTGGAATGCCCTTAATGGATGGCTATATGTTGCTGCGCGAGGTGAGAAAATTACCACCAGATCAAGGCGGACAAATTCCCGCGATCGCATTGACAGCTTATGCTGGAGAAATTAATTATAACCAAGCAATGGCCGCCGGATTTCAAAAACACCTACCTAAGCCAGTTGATCCGGTAGATTTAGCTACAGCGATCGTTAATCTCATTGGGGACAACTAACCAAATCAACTTGTGGCATGGGCATCTTGTCACTGGTGTCAATTTAAGCTGAAACCCCTTTAAAACCTCGTTTCTAGCCTCAGGCTGGAAATGCAACTCAAAACGCCAGTAAGGGAGGCGGAGCCTCAACGACGGGCATTCCCAGTCGGAAACTGGGAATGAGGCAACGAGACTGAATTGTGAATTGATTTATCTCTCTTCATAAATTTGCCGTTTGACAATTGATGTTATAAATTAGTGCTCAGGTTTTAACCAGAAATTTATTTACCAATGAAAACCCAACAGATCAGTTCAACGACACCAGAAAATAGACCCACTAAGACTAAAAAACAGTCTTTTCCTGGTATGAATATTGGTAGTCCTAAAGTACCATTCCGCAAATACCAGAAAATATCACAACAGTATGAATTACTCAGTGATTGGGAACATGCAAGTTAATTTAGTAACATACTTAGATTGAGATTTGTTGATGTTGTGATTGATTGGGGAATGATAAGGGCGGCAATACACGTTGGCATTGCCAGTTCATAGGAATCAGCCGTCATGTCTTCCTTCTCAAAAAAAATCATCGCTCGTAGCTTGATTCAGCGTTTGCCATTGCGATCGCTCTTGATTGTTCCTTTTGTCCTACAAATCTTTGCTGCTGTTGGGCTAACGGGATATATTTCCTTGCGGAATGGGCAGAAAGCAGTTAATAATGTTTCCGGTCAGTTACGTCAAGAGATGAGCGATCGCCTCGATTTGCAAGTCCTGGAATATTTGGAAAGACCTTATGTGACTGGACAAGTGATCGTTGCAGCCGTTCAAGAGGGACAGCTTGATGTAACCGATGTCACCAAACTGGAACGGTCTTTTTGGCGGTTAGTCAGCCAAGATATAGTCGAATTCATGCAAATTGCAATGGCTGACGGCACAAGTATCCAAGTAGAGGATACGCCGAATAAAGGTATCTTGGCTTTCGTTGGGCAAAAAGATAATCTACCTCAGCGCCAAATCTATCAACTTGATGATAAAGGTCAAAGGACTGCGTTGATAGAAACTATCGCAAAATTTGACCCCCGACCTCGACCTTGGTATAAAACTGCCCAGGAAGTCGGAAAACCAACCTGGACAAAGCCGTTTTTGGGCAACTCTGTGAAAACCGCTTCCATTGCTTTAGCCCAACCCATATACAACAACAATGGCGTGTTCTTGGGAGTTCAAAATAATATTTTTCGGATTAGTAAAATTCATGATTTTCTGAATAAGCTAAAGGTGGGTCAGACTGGACAAACCTTTATCATTGATCGCTCAGGCAACCTGATTGCGAGTTCAAAGCTTCAAGAACCCTATATCATCAACCTGAAAGAGAAGACTTTACAACAAATTCCGGCTGTCAAGTCTGAAAGCCCCGTAATTCGAGCCACTGCACAAGCTATTCTCGATCGATTTAGTAGCTTCAATGCAATTCAACAGAGTCAACAGATTGATTTCAAGCTGCCAAGTGGACGCCAGTTTGTGCAAGTTTCAGCAATTAGAGACGGACGAGGCATTGACTGGTTGAGCGTAGTTGTCGTGCCGGAATCAGACTTTATGGCTCAAATTGATGCCAATACACGCAACACGATTTTGCTCTGCTTGGGTGCGTTGGGTTTGGCAACCATGTCGGGTATCTATACCTCGCGCTGGATTACCGATCCAATTCTGAAATTGCAACAAGCGAGTGAAGCGATCGCCACTGGGAACCTTGATCGCACCGTAGAAGTGAAAGGCATTAATGAACTAGAAGCATTGGCGCGATCGTTTAATCAAATGGCCAGCCAACTCAAAACCTCCTTCACCGAACTTGAAGATCGCGTTGCCGAACGCACGGTTGAACTTAAGCAGGCGAAAGAAGTAGCCGACAGTGCAAACCATGCCAAGAGTGAATTTCTGGCCAACATGAGCCATGAGCTACGTACACCGCTTAATGGCATTCTTGGCTATGCTCAAATTCTAAATCGCTCCAAATCTCTACCCGATAAAGAACGTCATGGGGTAAATATTATTTATCAGTGCGGCTCTCATCTTCTGACACTGATCAACGATATTTTAGATTTGTCCAAAATTGAAGCCCGCAAACTCGAACTCGTCCCCAAAGCCATCCACTTTCCCTCATTCCTGCAAGGAGTTGTAGAAATTTGTCGCGTCCGGGCTGACCAAAAAGGCATTGACTTCCTTTATCAGCCCGATGATAACTTTCCCGCAGGTATTGAGGCTGACGAAAAACGTCTGCGCCAAGTTTTGCTCAACCTTATAGGCAACGCAATTAAATTCACTGACGAGGGTTGTGTCACACTCAAAGTTGAGGTGCTGGAGACAAATGCAGATGTTTCCATCTCTCGGATCAAATTTCAAATTCTCGATACTGGAGTTGGCATCGCCGCCGATCAAGTAGACCAACTCTTCCAACCTTTTGAACAAGTCGGGGATCAAAAGCGCCAGTCAGAAGGCACTGGTTTAGGGCTAGCAATCAGCCAAAACATCATCCAACTCATGGGTGGGAAAATTCAGCTTCAGAGTGAACTGGGCGTGGGGAGTGAGTTCTTCTTTGAAGTGGCATTAGCGATCGCCACCGATTGGGTGAAACAAAGCGCTCATGGCTCCGGCAAGCAAATCATTGGCTACAAAGGGGAAAAACGCAGTATTTTAGTCATCGACGATCGCTGGGAAAATCGGTCGGTGATTGTGAACCTACTGGAGCCATTGGGTTTCAACTTGCTGGAAGCGGAAAATGGTAAAGAGGGGTTGGTTCAAGCCCGACAGCACCACCCTGATTTGATCATTACCGATCTTGCCATGCCAGTCATGGATGGCTTCGAGATGTTGAAACAACTCCGCAAATCAGCAGATTTACAGCATCACAAGGTAATTGTCTCTTCCGCATCCGTGGCAGAAATCGATCAGCAAATGAGCATCAATGCAGGCGGGAATGATTTCTTACCCAAACCCGTCCATGCTGATGAGTTATTCGCGACATTGGAAAAGTTTTTAGATTTGGTTTGGCAATATGAAATCCCAACTAATCAAGAAACTGCGGAGATCGCGGCTGATACCCAATTGACCGCCGATTGCGTGCCGCCGCTAGAAGACTTGCAAAAACTCCTCAAACTGCTGCAACAAGGGCGGTTGAAAAAACTCATCGAAATGGCAGAACAGCTAGAGCAACGCGATCGCATCTACCAGCCCTTTACGCAACAGATTATCAAACTGGCTCAAAAATTCCAGCCAAAGCAGATTGACCAGTTAATCCAAGCCTATTTAGAGGTAGGAGCAAGTTCATGAGTAATGGCTTGATCTTGATTGTGGATGATATGCCCACCAATTTGGAAATCATTTCTAGCACTTTAGAAGATGCTGGCTTTGAAGTAGCGATCGCTCTGGATGGACTCAGTGCGATCGAACAAGCACAGCTCAACGACGAACTCGATTTAATCTTATTGGATGTGATGATGCCGGGAATTGACGGCTTTGAAACCTGCCAACGCCTCAAAAGCAACCCCGCCACCTCCCATATCCCCATTATTTTTATGACTGCACTCTCGGACACTGCGAACAAAATCCGCGCTCTCGAATTGGGAGCCGTAGACTACATCACCAAACCCTTTTCTGAGCAAGAAGTCCTTGCACGAGTCAAAACTCAAACCAAGCTATATCGGTTGAGCCGTAACTTAGAACAGCAAGTAGTCGAGCGCACAACCCAACTTTCTCAGACATTGGTAGAACTTAAGAACTCCCAAATCCAACTCGTGCAACGCGAAAAACTATCCGCCTTGGGCAACTTAGTCGCAGGAGTCGCCCATGAAATTAATAATCCTATCGGGTTCCTGAGCGGCAACATCGAGCCTGCTCTAGACTATATCAACGATCTCTTTGGATTAGTTGACCTTTATCAACAGGAATATCCACAGCCCAGTGCTACGATTCAAAACGAAATTAAAACCATTGATCTCGATTACATCCGCGAAGACTTGCCGAAGCTCATCGGCTCGATGTGCGAAGGAGTGAGGCGAATCCAAGACATTAGCAGTAGTCTCAGAACCTTTTCTCGTGCTGACACCGATCGCCCCGTCGCTTATAATCTTCACGATGGCATTGACAGCACAATTTTGATTCTCAAACACCGCCTCAAAGCTAATGAACTGCGACCAGAGATTCAAGTAATTACCGACTACGGCGATTTACCACCTGTAGAATGCTATGCAGGGCAGTTGAATCAGGTGTTTATGAATATCTTGGCTAACGCGATCGATGCCTTCGATGAAATAGCGCAAGAAAAATCCTTTGACGAACTTAAAGCCAATCCTCAAAAAATAATTATCCATACAGAAGTTTTGGAAAACCAGGTATTAATCCAGATTCAGGATAATGGCACTGGAATACCTGAGGCAGTCAAAGTCAGAGTTTTTGATCACTTGTTCACCACTAAAGAAGTCGGCAAAGGAACCGGATTAGGACTGGCGATCGCCCATCAAATCGTCGTTGATAAGCATGGTGGCAGTTTAGAGGTGCAGTCTGAGTTAGGTCAAGGCAGCGAGTTCTACATCCGCCTGCCAATTTGTGTTTATTCTTCTTCTTAACTTTTAACTTTTAATTTTTAATTAAAAAAGTCAAGCTAATTTTTAAATCAACGATGCAATGATGTTAATACTCATCGCTAAAATTGTAGTATTGAAAAAGAAGGATAATATACTGTGTAACAGAGTCAAGCGCCTCATCTCGCGCGATCGCGTCTCCACATCTGAAACTTGGCTAGTCATACCAATTACAAAAGAATAATATAAAAATTCCCAGTAGTCTGGATAATCATTATTAGGAAAATCTAAACCTCCGGTGATTTCTTCACTATGATTACGATTTACATATTTGTAATAGCTATGTGCATATTGCACTGCAAACATCGTATGCACAAGTAGCCAAGAACCGACAATGGTCATAATTGAAAGTACGACATGTAGGGTAAGTAAAATTGTTGACAACCCTTTTTTATCAGTTAGTAAAAAACCAATGGCTAAAACACTGGCACAAGCCGCAGCAATCACCAGCATGAATATAGCCAAATGTCCTTCATATTCACTCTCAGCATAACGGCGAATTTTTTCCGGGTTCGCCTTGGTCATTTTCCACCAAGTTATGCCTAAGAAAAAGTCAACACCGGAGTTCCAAGCGCAGAGAATACGAGTGGGTAAGTGTAGCCACTGGGGAAGGATTACTGAAACTAATACAGCAAGTCCGACAGCAATAATTAGTCGGGGCCGGGAATCAAAGTTTTTAAATAAATTAAGTCTCACAAATATGGCGATCGCAGAGTTTAACTAATTCGTAATTTTCGGTGAAATACCAACACCAAATCATTATATCTACAGCTACGAATTATTTGAACTTGGCTCTAATCGTTTCTATTATGCGTAGGCGTAGCCCGTCGTAGACATCGCTCTATCTAACTAGATTTTTTCCAAAAATAAAGCCTGTATTCATTGCTCAATCAAAGTTACAGGCTATACATCTATCTAGGCAATACTCAAATTAACTCGGACAATCAAATCGTTGTAATCGCGATCGCCGCCATTTGCCAAATCCTCAAAGCCAAAAACATTATTGCTTAACAGGCGAATATGATCTGCTTTGTCAGTGTTAGCGCCCAAGAAAGAGAAGTAAACTGCCGGATCGTTATTGGGATTGCGATCGAGAATTGCATCAGGGCCAGCATTGACAATGATAAATGGTACGAAAATAGCACCAGGTTGGAAAGCACCTGTAAAAGTTCCTGTACCTTGGTTAGCGACACTTAAATCAATACCAGCAACACGGTTACTAATAGCTGCTTGAGTATAACCCGCCTGTCCAACAAGTACATCTGCTGTACCATCGCCATTGGTATCAATGCCACCATTCTCATCAGTTACCTGATAAAAGCCAACAAAGTTGTTAAAAGTTGCTTCTCTATGAACCATAAATTCGGCTTTCACTAATTGTGTCACATTCCGTAAGTCAATCAGTTCAGCTTCATATTTTCCTTGCAGACTGGTACCCAAAGGTGGATCTTGGTCTGTTGCTTCAATCTTGACAACCAAGTTCTGGAAGTTGAGAGAGAATCCTCCATTGTCTACATTGGTGTCTGATGAAAAAAGCACCTGAGAAAATGAGGTTTGCCCAGATAGTACTGCCTGAGTAGTGCTGTTACGTATTAAATAAAATCTCAGATTACTTTCAGAGTTTAATTCTAGTAGCCTTGTCAGATCAGTAGGATTAAAACCATTGGGCAGTTTGGCAAGAGATGAGAAAAGTACCGTTGCTCGTTGCAGAGCTAACTCAGTATAATTTGCTGCACCAGGAGCTACGCCGTCAATAGTACCTGCGGCATCATCAACGAAAAATACACCTAGTTCATTGACTTCTTGAAAGCTGTTGCTTTTAATCTTGACGGAAAGTTTGGCTTTTTTACCGCTACCTTGACTTTTAATATTAAAGATATCGCCTGTAATTCTTGTGAGTAGGCTGGTTGGTTCAATGCTAGAAGTAGTCTTCTGAGCAACGGTGAGTGCAAATATATCACTAACTTCAGCAAAAGCCGAATCTATGGCGGTAACTTTGATGTTCAAGTTACCCACATTATTATTCGTAGGAATGCCGCTGAAGGTAAGCTTATTAGCATTGAAGCTTAACCAACTTGGTAGCGGATCGCCATTGTCTAAGGTAGCAGTGTAGGTTAGGGTATCTTCAAAATCCACATCGCTAAAGGTGTTTTCAGGGATGGTAAAGTTAAAGGTAGTTTCTGCTATGGCTTTTTGATCTGCGATCGCCAAATCAACCTCTGGTGCATCATTGACGTTCTTAACAGTGAGTGCAAAGTCATCACTGACTTCAACCCCAAAAATATCCCTAGCTGTAACTTTGATGTTGAGGTTATTCACATCTGCATTTAAGGGAGTGCCACTGAAGGTTTTAGTATCAGCATTAAAACTCAACCAACTCGGTAGAGAGTTACCATTTTCAAGAGTAGCAGTGTAGGTGAGAGTGTCTCCAGCATCGTCATCAATGAAGGTTTCTTCAGGGATAGTGAAATTGAAAACCGTGTCTTCTGTTGCTTCTTGATCTACGATTTCATTCACTAGGACTGGCGAATTGTTGGCGTTAGCAACTGTCAGTCTAAAAACATCGCTCGCTTCGGCAAAAGCAATATCTGTGGCAGTAACTTTAATATTTAAGCTACCCACATTCTCATTTAAGGGAGTGCCACTGAAAGTCTTAGTATCAGCATCAAAACTCAACCAACTTGGTAGAGATTCACCGTTTTCGAGAGTGGCAGTATAGGTGAGAGTGTCGCCAGCATCAACATCAATGAATGTGTCTTCAGGGATAGTGAAATTGAAAGCTGTGCCTTCTCTTGCTTCTGGATCTGCGATTTGATTCGCCACCTCTGGTGCATCGTTGGTGTTAGCAACTGTCAGTGTAAAGACATCACTGACTTGAGCTTGGGCAATATCCTTGACGGTAACTTTAATATTTAAGCTACCGACGTTTTCATTTAAGGGAGTACCACTGAATGTTTTGGTATTAGCATCAAAACTTAACCAACTCGGTAGAGATTCATCATTTTCAAGAGTAGCAGTGTAGGTAAGACTATCACCAGCATCGACATCAATGAAGGTATTTGCTGGGATTGTAAAATTGAAAACTGTGTCTTCTGTTGCTTGTTGAGCAGTAATGGCATTTGCTACTTCTGGTGCATCGTTGGTGTTAGCAACTGTCAGTGTAAAGACATCACTGACTTGAGCTTGGGCAATATCCTTGACGGTAACTTTAATATTTAAGCTACCGACGTTTTCATTTAAGGGAGTACCACTGAATGTTTTGGTATTAGCATCAAAACTTAACCAACTCGGTAGAGATTCATCATTTTCAAGAGTAGCAGTGTAGGTAAGACTATCACCAGCATCGACATCAATGAAGGTATTTGCTGGGATTGTAAAATTGAAAACTGTGTCTTCTGTTGCTTGTTGAGCAGTGATGGCATTTGCTACTTCTGGTGCATCGTTGGTGTTAGCAACTGTCAGTGTAAAGATATTACTGACTTGAGCTTGGGTAATATCCTTGGCGGTAACTTTGATGTTTAAGCTACCGACATTTTCGTTTAAGGGAGTGCCACTGAAGGTTTTAGTCGCAGCATTAAAGCTTAACCAACTCGGTAGAGATTCATCGTTTTCCAACGTGGCAGTGTAGGTGAGAATGTCACCAGCATCGACATCAATGAAGGTGTTTGCTGGGATTGTAAAATTGAAAACTGTGTCTTCTGTTGCTTGTTGAGCAGTAATGGCATTTGCTACTTCTGGTGCATCGTTGGTGTTAGCAACTGTCAGTGTAAAGATATTACTGACTTGAGCTTGGGAAATATCCTTGACGGTAACTTTAATATTTAAGCTACCGACATTTTCATTTAAGGGAGTACCACTGAAGGTTTTGGTATTCGCATTAAAACTCAACCAAATCGGTAAAGAATCACCGTTTTCGAGAGTGGCAGTGTAGGTAAGACTATCACCAGCATCGACATCAATGAAGGTATTGGCTGGGATTGTGAAATTAAAAACTGTGTCTTCTGTTGCTTGTTGAGCAGTGATGGCATTTGCCACTTCTGGCGCATCGTTTGTGTTAGCAACTGTGAGTGTAAAGATATTACTTGCTTGAGCTTGAGCAATATCCTTGGCGGTAACTTTAATATTTAAGCTACCGACATTTTCATTTAAGGGAGTACCACTGAAGGTTTTGGTATTCGCATTAAAACTCAACCAACTGGGTAAAGAGTCATCGTTTTCGAGAGTGGCAGTGTAGGTAAGACTATCACCAGCATCGACATCAATGAAGGTATTGGCTGGGATTGTGAAATTAAAAACTGTGTCTTCTGTTGCTTGTTGAGCAGTGATGGCATTCGCCACTTCTGGCGCATCGTTTGTGTTAGCAACTGTGAGTGTAAAGATATTACTTGCTTGAGCTTGAGCAATATCCTTGGCAGTAACTTTAATATTTAAGCTACCGACATTTTCATTTAAGGGAGTACCACTGAAGGTTTTGGTATTCGCATTAAAGCTTAACCAACTTGGAAGGAGGTTGCCGTTTTCTAAGGTTGCAGTGTAGGTGAGAATGTCACCAGCATCGACATCAATGAAGATGTTGGCTGGGATTGTGAAATTAAAAACTGTGTCTTCTGTTGCTTGTTGAGCAGTGATGGCATTCGCCACTTCTGGCGCATCGTTTGTGTTAGCAACTGTCAGTATAAAAATATTACTTGCTTGAGCTTGGGCAATATCCTTGGCGGTAACTTTAATATTTAAACTACCGACGTTTTCATTTAAGGGAGTACCACTGAAGGTTTTGGTATTCGCATTAAAACTCAACCAACTGGGTAAAGAGTCATCGTTTTCGAGAGTGGCAGTGTAGGTAAGACTATCACCAGCATCGACATCAATGAAGGTGTTTGCTGGAATTGTGAAATTGAAAACTGTGTCTTCTGTTGCTTGTTGAGCAGTGATGGCATTTGCTACTTCTGGCGCATCGTTGACGTTAGCAACTGTCAGTGTAAAGACATCACTGGCTTGAGCAAGATAAGTATCTGTGGCGGTAACTTTAATATTTAGGCTACCGACGTTTTCATTTAAGGGAGTGCCACTGAAGGTTTGAGTCGCAGCATTGAAGCTTAACCAACTCGGTAGAGAGCCACCGTTTTCGAGAGTGGCAGTGTAAGTGAGGATGTCTCCTGGATCTGGATCTTGGAAACTATCTGAGATTGTGAAGTTGAAATTTATGTCTTCTGGAGTCTCTTTGTCTGCGATTTCGTTGACTAGCACTGGATTTTGATTAACCCTGTACCGTGCCACAGCAAAGTTATTGGCGCTGACCCCCGCGACTATTATCGTACCATCGTGTTGGGTGAGAGCATAGGCATTATCAGCAGTTTTTGTGCCGATATCAGTGGTGATGATGCCATTAGTGTTGAAATCACTGTCAAGAGTACCATCGCTGTTGTAACGTACTAAAGCAAAGTTACCACTACTCGAACCCGCCACAATAATTTTGCCATTGGCTTGCACGCTAACGCTGTAGGCGGTATCAGTAGTATTACTACCAATATTAGTAATAACTTTGCCAGCACCACCAAAGCTGGTGTCGAGACTGCCATCGCTGTTGTAACGTGTTAAGGCAAAGTCATTACCGCGCTTTCCCGCCAGGATAATCTTGCCATCATCTTGATGAGTAACGCTATAGGCTATGTCAGTACTTCCCAAATCAGTAATAACTTTGCCAGCACTACCAAAGCTGGTGTCGAGAGTACCTTCGCTGTCATAACGCACTAGGGCAAAGTTATTATTACTAACTCCTCCCACAATAATATTGCCATCATCTTGTAGAGTAACGCTGTAGGCTATGTCAGTACTTCCCAAATCAGTAATAACTTTGCCAGCACTACCAAAGCTGTTGTCGAGACTACCATTGCTGTTGTAACGCACCACAGCAAAGTCATTACCGCGCTTTCCTGCCAGGATAATCTTGCCATCACCTTGCAGGGCAATGCTGTAGGCTACATCAGTATTGCCCAAGTCAGTAGTGACCTTGCCATCACTATCAAAGCTGGCATCAAGACTGCCATTGCTGTTGTAACGTACCACAGCAAAGTTATTACCACTCACTCCCGCTACTAGAATCTTGCCATCAGGTTGTAGGGCAATGCTGTAGCTGGTATCGCTCGTCTTATTACCAATATCAGTAGTGACCTTGCCAGTAATACCAAAGCTGGTGTCGAGACTACCATTGCTGTTGTAACGTACTACAGCAAAGTTATTACTACTCACTCCCGCTACTAGAATCTTGCCATCATCTTGTACGACGATGCTTCTACCAATATCGGCACCACCCAAGTCAGTAGTAACCTTGCCATCACTATCAAAGCTGGCATCGAGAACTACAGATAGAACTGAAGTGTAGGCTGTTATTACTTCTTGCCTAAACGCCAAATCAGGAATAATAGCCGCTGTAGAAACCTCCAGTTCCCAGTCACCGCCTAATGCAGCATTTCCTGTCAAGTCATCAGAGGCAGCTACTATTGCACCTGTCAATTCGCTCAAACATCTGATGAACAACACACCCGAATCTGTTTGAGCTACTTTGCAACCATACAGCAGTAGTTCTGCATCTTCACTCAAAGCATTTGCCCAACCCATCAGTTGTACTGCGTAATGATTGAGTGTTTGGTTGTTGAGTTGACTGTTACCTAAATAAATGCACCCAGGTGCGCCGTGGGAAACAATATGCAGGCTATTAATTCCCTGATGAGACTCCAGCACTTGACTAATTTGCTCAATGCCATCTTGGTTAGCATCCAAAACGATAACAGAGGTATCTGGTAATACACCCATTACTAGGCTTTGATAGTCATCAACCTGTGGGTCAATAAAAACTAGGCGAGTAGGATATAAGTCGATGCTTGGGTTAGTAGTAATATTTATAGATATTTTGTTTACAGCAGTGTGCTTTCTCATAGTTGTCTAATAGTGAGTCCCTGATATTGAGCAGAAATGAAAATTTTTGCAGGTAATTCATGGTAGTTACATTCAATCTAGGAATAAAATAAACCCTTTCCCTCAGTAAATACACTAATTTCATTGAGGATGATTGAGAAGTTTCGGGCATAGAAAGTACCTGAAATCTTTGAAAAAAACTCAGTACACATCTATAGGATTACTATTTGATTTTTGAACAAAATTAGGTACTGTAGTGGCGTGTCAAGGCTAAAATGTTGCAAAAAAATGTAGCCACTGCGTTGCGCGGGTTAAGAGCGTTGTAGCAAGTGGCGTTGGAGGCTTTGCCAAAGCCAACATCCTGATATCTGTTGGGTTGCGCTTCGCTCCAGCCAACCTACGTCTATTGCACTATTTTTTTGCTTGCCATGCCACGACATATACTTAGATTTTTTTAGAAATCCGATTTGATTCCTATATTCCCTTTTCCCTCTCCCTATACAAGTAAGTTCAGGAATCGGATTCCTATATGATTCTGTAAGTATCGTCTAGGCGAAGACAGATTATGACGCAAACAATTTCAATTAACGACTCTGGGCGCTTGCAACTCACACCGCTAGAAATCCCATCCCGTTTACTGTTAGGGCCTGGGCCATCCAATGCCCATCCCACAGTTCTCCAAGCGATGAATACTTCACCTGTTGGGCATCTTGACCCAGCTTTTCTCGCACTTATGGATGAAATTCAGTCGTTGCTACGCTATGTATGGCAAACAGAAAATTCACTCACCATTGCAGTTAGCGGTACGGGAACAGCTGCAATGGAAGCAACCATCGCCAATGCTGTAGAACCAGGTGATGTGGTTTTAATTGGTGTAACTGGTTATTTCGGTAATCGCCTTGTAGATATGGCTGGACGTTATGGTGCTGATGTGCGAACCATTACCAAACCTTGGGGACAAGTCTTCAGCCTTGATGAACTGCAAACTGCCCTAAAAACTCATCGTCCAGCTATCTTAGCTCTAGTTCATGCTGAAACTTCCACCGGCGCACGTCAACCGTTGGAAGGGGTAGCTGATTTGTGTCGTGAATTTGGTACTTTGTTGCTGGTGGATACGGTGACAAGTTTGGGTGGTGTCCCCTTGTTTTTGGATGCTTGGGGAGTTGATTTAGCCTATAGTTGCAGTCAAAAAGGGTTGGGTTGCCCGCCAGGTGCTTCTCCCTTTACGATGAGTGCGCGTGCAGTTGAGAAATTGCAACAGCGCCAAACAAAGGTTGCAAACTGGTATTTAGATATGTCGTTACTGGGCAAGTATTGGGGTACTGAACGCACCTATCACCACACAGCACCGATTAATTTATACTATGCCTTGCGGGAAGCATTACGCTTGCTGGCAGAAGAGGGGTTAGCAAATTCTTGGCAGCGGCATCAAAAGAACGTAGAGTATCTCTGGGAAGGGTTGGAAAATTTAGGACTGAGTTTGCATGTTGAGCAAGAATATAGACTACCAACGTTGACCACTGTCCGCATTCCCGCCGGAGTAGATGGTAAAGCGATCGCACGACAGTTACTCAATGAACATAATATTGAAATTGGCGGTGGTCTTGGCGAACTCGCGGGTCTTGTTTGGCGTGTCGGATTGATGGGCTTTAATAGTCGTAAAGAAAGTGTTGACCAACTTTTAGCAGCGCTACGGCAAGTTTTACCTAAGTAGCTTTTGCGTCATCAGGTGCGTTAAAGGTAAGATAACGCACCGAAAAAAAGAGCGTAGGCGTAGCCCCTCGTAGGCATCGCGCTAACCACGCTAACATTGGTTGAGAATCAAACGTCAGCCAAAACAATCGCATTGTTAGTCAAAACAATCGCATTGTTAGTCGAAACAATCGCATTGTTAGTCAAAACAATCGCATTGTTAGTCAAAACAATCGCATTGTTAGTCAAAACAATCGCATTGTTAGTCAAAACAATCGCATTGTCATTGGCTGCACAGCCAACTACATATCCAAGTCAGGGATCTTGTTTTTAGGAATGATTCAGGATTGCTATATATATTTACCAGTAGCAACAAGGTTCTATAATGATAGATTGGCTTTACAAGTACCCACCTTTGTATCCTGGTATTTTACTCAAGCGTTACAAACGGTTTTTTGCAGATGTTCAACTTACTTCTGGCGAGATAGTGACTGCACACTGTCCCAATACAGGCCCAATGACTGGAGTATCGACTCCCCAAAGTGCGGTACAGCTTTCCAAAAGTGATAATCTTAACCGCAAATTGGCTTACACTTTAGAACTCATTCAAGTACATGACAACGAGCCGACTTGGGTAGGTATAAATACATTTTTGCCCAATCGGGTGGTAAAGCTAGCTTTGGCGAAACACCTTTTCCCAGAATTGGGCGACTATAGTCAAATTAAGGGCGAGGTAGTTTATGGACTAGACAAAAAAAGTCGAGTCGATTTTTTCTTGACGGGGAGTGATGAAGAACGCCCGATTTATTTAGAAGTAAAAAATACAACTTTTTCTGAAGGGAGATTAGCCCTATTTCCTGACACGGAGACTACAAGAGGGCAAAAGCACTTGCGAGAACTAATGGCGCTACTACCTTTAACTCGCGCAGTGATGCTTTACTTTATCAATCGCGGTGATTGTATCGAGTTCTCCCCTGGCGATCGCACAGATCCTATATATGGTAAATTATTGCGGGATGCGATCGCTCTCGGTTTAGAAGTATTACCTTGCCGTTTTGATATTTCCCCCGAAGGTATCCGTTACTTGGGTTTGGCAAAACTAAAAATTTGATTATATCTAATAAGGATAAAAGAAACTAGCAATTGCAACGTCTCTAGATGCATGAAACAATAAATCCATCTAGATACTGTCTAGATGGATTTATTGGTAGTTGGTATTTACTAAAAAACATCCAACCAGACTATAATTAAGAAACGACTATAGGTAGTCGCCGCCCCAGAAACAGCATTCGCTATTCAGACGCTTGCTTATGCAGGAATCAAAACTGTGTCAATTACGTGGATGACACCGTTATCAGCAGCAACATCTGCTGTTGCAACTTTTGCATCATTGATTTTAACGCCATTGGAAGCATCAATTTTGACATCTGAACCTTCAACTGTTTTAGCTGTCTTCAATTTAGCTACATCAGCAGCCAGTACTTTGCCTGAAACAACATGATAGGTCAAGATTTTCTTGAGCTTAGGAATATCTTTCAGTAATGCGTCTACTGTACCTGCTGGAAGCTTATTAAATGCTGCATCAGTAGGTGCAAAGACGGTAAATGGGCCAGCGCCTTTGAGTGTATCTTCCAAACCAGCCGCTTCGATTGCTGCAATCAGTGTCTTGAAAGAACCATTGTTAGTGGCAGTGTCAATTATGTTGGCCATGTGTTTTACCTAGTTCTGTGTAACTTGTTACAAATCTAAACTGTTTTTTTAATAAAATCTATCTATCATTAGGCGTATGTTAAATCAATTTTTTTATTGATATTATAAAAGTTTATATATATTTTTATACAAAAAAAGAATTATGTGTGCATTGTATGTACTGATTTAGTTATAAGTACTTCTGGGTGCGATCGCTGCTTAAGCTAAAACACATCTAAATTTACATCTCAAAATTTTCTCGATATCTTGTGGGGTGGGCAACATGAGCGCCCTGATTATGCAATTTGAATGCCAATTAGCTTACTAGCTATCAAAGCAGCACTTTTTTTACCAAAAAAGTTAGACAAAACAATAGTTAAAAGTATTTTGTTGGTATAAATGAGAATTTTTAGATATTTGTAAGCTATCTGGTCATGTTATCTATAACCGATGCTATGTAAAGAATTCAAGGCTTTTTCAGGATTTATATGTACCTACCATAGCTTTTTGTCAGAGTTTCATAACCAAAAAAGTTGGTAACTAGTATATTTAGCTGATATTATTTCATCACTAAATACATTTCACTCGCTGTTTGTGTAATTCTACTTGGAAATAATAAACCGCTCATTATACTGCTAATGCTTTTAGCAATTGTAATTGGCCGTTTGTTTCCAAGAATTTATGATGCGTAGAACTTACGCTAAACCCCTCTCTAACTCCCATTCATCCATATCCTCTGCTATCTCTGTGGCTGGTTTTTCACATACCTGTGCGTCAGTCAGGTATGGCAAAAATCAGACTTTTAGGTAATATTTTCCCCCAATTATAACTTTCATGAACAGAAGAAGATTTATTGCTTGGATTGCTACGGCATTTACCAGCCTGATGCTGGTAATAGGCTTTCAGTTTGTCAACTTATCACCAGCAAGCTCCGTAACCACACTTAACGTATATGCGGCTGTCAGCTTAACAAACGCCCTGAATGCCATTAAAACTCAATACCAAACTGCTAACCCAAGCGTCAATATTGTTTATACATTTGGTGCTTCTGGTACCTTACTTAGTCAAATACAAGCAGGAGCGCCAGCAGATATTTTCATTTCTGCTGCTACCGACCAAATGGATGTATTGCAGAATTCAACCCCTAGTAAATTGGTTGCAGGTAGCCGTAAGAACATTGTCAGAAATCGTCTAGTTTTGATTGCTCCTACAACACCTCCTGTTAGTGCTGGTAGTGCTGCTCTTACTAGCTTCAATGGTTTGACTAATGCCAATATTAGTGGTGTTGCCATAGGTGACTACACAGGTAATCCTCCAGTCGTGCCAGCAGGAAATTATACCAAACAAGTTCTTACTAGCCGAGGTATTTTCACAACTCTTACCCCTAAGTTATACCTTGCTAGCAATGTGCGTAACGTTTTAACTGCTGTTGAAAATAAAGCTTCTGTCACGATTGGAGGTGTAAATAAAACTATCGATGCAGGTGCCGTTTACAAGACTGATGCTGCCATTTCTAACAAGGTAAGAGTAGTAGAAACTGCCTTAACAACAGAGAGCGATCCGATTGTCTATCCACTGGGTATACTCACCAGAACTACAGTTTTAACAACAGCACAAAGTTTTTCTACCTACTTAACTGGTACTACTGCCCAGAATATCTTCAGAAATAATTATGGGTTTCTTGCGCCTTAATTACCCAAAGTAAATCAATTAAGTAGTCGTTGCCGTGAATTTTGAACTATTTGGAGTCATGTCTTGTGAAGTTCACTAAAAAACTCTCAATTATTGTTTGCAGTTTAACCACTGCCTTCCTTTATACTGCCGTAATTACCAATACTTATAAGTCGGCGGCACAAGCAGAAGGACAAGAACTGATTATCAACGGGGGATTTGAAACCGATCCTCTCGCAGATCCTAATGATCCCAACATTGTGAATTCAAATCTTACAGGATGGATTAAATCCGGTGAGCCGATAGATATATCAGGTGTTACGATTAGCAACTTTCCTCACACTGGTAATCAAGGTTTATCGCTTGGTTCATTTTCAGGTATTAGCTACATATCACAGACTATCCCTACAATTCCTGGTCAAAACTACCAACTTACCTACTATTTTGCATCCATAGAGGAAGCACCTAACCTGAAGAATAAATTTAAGGTTTTTATCGGTGGAAAAAAGGTTTCTGTGAAAAAGGATACTCCTTACCAACCCTACACGCAATACACTTTAGATTTTAAAGCAAAAGCAACATCCACGGAAATCAAGTTTGGTTCTATAGCTAAGTATGGATTTTTATATTTGGATGATGTGAGTGTGAAAGCTACACCTGAACATCAAGGAGCAAACTATGGGGATGATGTAATCAATGATGGGGATGATTAAACCTGATGTAGAAGTCTGTCAAGTTTAATTCGTAGTAAGAACTTTAGTCTTTTATTTTATAAGACCTAAAGTGCTTACTACAAACCCTCAAACTAGCTTGGCAAATTGACAAAGTAATGGATGTAAGTATCAACTTGTTTGAATTGTCAGAATTTGAAATTCTTTGGAGTCAAGTTTCATGAAGTTAACTAAAAAACTCTCAATTATTGTTTTTGGTGTGACTACTACCTTAGCTAGCGCTGTGGTGATTACCAATACTTATAATACCGCAGCACAAGCAGTAGAACTGGTTAGGAATGGAAGTTTTGAACTCGACCCTCTCGTAGATCCTAACAATCCCAATGTTCCAAATCCTAATATTACAGACTGGATTAAATCTGGCGATCCGATTGATACATCAGGGATTAGAATTAACAATTTTCCTCAGCATGATAGTGGCAATCAAGGTTTATCGATTGGTTCATTTGTAAATCCTGCCTATATATCCCAGAACTTGGCTACAACTATCGGTAGTAATTATAATCTTAGCTTCTTTTTAGGAACAGATGAAGATGGCAGTCAAGTTAATAACATCTTTCAGGCATCTATCGATGGAAACCAAGTTTTTGATAAAATAAATAGTACAAATGTTGTTGGAAATCCTTTCACACAATATGACTTAAATTTTGTAGCGACAACATCATCTACAGAGTTAAAGTTGGGTGGTAGAGCTAGCTATGGTTCTTTATACTTGGATAATGTGAGTGTCAAACCTGTGACTATTACTGTACCTGAACCATCGACTCTTGGAGGAATAGTATTAACTGCTGGGTTGTTAGGAGGATGCTTGAAGAAAAAGAAGGCAATTAGCTAGAAAGAATAGCCCTTTTTGTCACTCTCAGAAAATAACAGAATGCAAATCCCTCAAATTACTATGCAGTAGTGATGAGGGATTTTGTCATTTGTCATACCTCGATGCTATTACATTGACATTTCTACCAGTATTATTGGTAGTATATAGCACAGGATACAATTTTGCCGATCGAGTTCAGCTTTGATAGTTAGTATCAAGTCGTATAAGGTCGTATGAGTAAGTTGGCACAATAAAACCAAACTATGTACTAGACTAAAACCCTCTTTCCTCCTGACTTGAAAGAGTCATTTACTATTTGTCCTCCTTGTCTCCCTTGTCCCGCTTTCATACAAAGCTGTGAAACTTGTTTCATCGGCACTCCCCTCTACCTCCTGCCTCCTACCTTCTCCCAAGGACAAATTTTTACGCAGACCTACTTACTCCATCGAAAATATACCAACTAATGCCAATAAACTAGGCACAAGCTTTTTCATGAATCCAGCACAGCTAAAAAAAATAACTGTCAAAGCGAGTCGTGTTACAAGAAAACTTCGCCACCGTTTTTACCTTACACAGTATGCGATACCTCTATTTAAAAGCCAGCGACACGAAGGTAGAGAAGGGATACCTGTGGCTGGCAAAGCGATCGCACCATCTTTGCTAACTTGGTTCGAGGTTATTGGCTATACAGTTTTATTAGAGCCAGATATTGCTTTGGGTAAGTACCAGATCGGGCGGAGTAGTTATAGTGACGTGGTTTTGTATCAGCGCCTCCATCAGGCTTTGCAGAAAATTAACCCAAAAAAACCTGATGAAGCGATCGCCGCAGCTATCCATCAGGTTACTTGTATTCTGAGTTCTGACTTGCTGGAAAATAACCGTCGCTTTCACAAATTATTGACCAATGGTGTGGAAGTTGAATACCTATGTAACGAAGAAATAGTTCATGACACAGTGTCGCTCCTTGATACGTCTAATCTAGTAAACAATGATTGGCTAGCTATTCATCCCTTGACTGTAGTTGAGGGAAATTATGCTCACCATCCTGATGTAGTTGTCTTTATCAACGGTTTACCTTTGGCAGTTATTGTCTCGATTCAGCCCAGTGATGAACAGGCTACTTTCAAAGAAGGTTATCAGCGAATTCAGACCTACATCAAACAAATACCGAAGCTATTTTCCTACAATATATTCCTAGTTATTACTTTTGGAAATCGGGCACGAGTGAGTACATTAACCTCAGATTGGCAGGAGTTTTTACCCTGGCGCACCATTGATGGCGAGGACTTTCCTGCCAAGGGCACAACTGAACTAGAGGTACTGATTCAAGGTATTTTTGACAAACGGCGTTTCCTAGAGCAAGTATTGCACTTGATAGTGTTTGAGGAGAATGGAACCAGCATTAGGAAAAAATTGCTTCGCCGACCTTTTTGTACTACACAGTATTTCAAAAAATCTTCGCGCCAATAGACACCTCTAGAAATTAAAGATGCGTTACCCTAACCCTTGTAGAGACGTAGCACTGCTACGTCAAAACAATTCTTTTTCGGATATGTTTAATACCCAATGCCCCGTGCCCAGTCTCCATTAAAAAATTTATCCTCAGAATGATGCTCATTGGTACCACAAGCATCTAAGCTAGTACGGGTGAACTATATGCAGCATGGAATGTCTGACTTAATTCTATTTTGGCATCGGCGCGATTTACGCATTTCTGATAATACGGGACTAGCTGCGGCAAAACGGCGGAGTCCGAAGGTGGTGGGCGTGTTTTGCCTCGATCCGAATATTCTGGAACGGGATGATGTTGCTCCTGTGAGAGTAACTTATATGATTGGCTGTTTACAGAAACTCCAAGAACGATATGCTCAAGCTGGTAGCCAGTTGTTAATACTCCGCGGCGATCCTGTACAAGTGATACCAGCTTTAGCAGAGGCAATAAATGCCAAAGCTGTTTTTTGGAATTGGGATGTAGAACCTTATTCACAAGAACGCGATCGCACAGTTATAAATGCCCTCAAAGAAAAAGGCATTGAGTTTCTTAACCAAAATTGGGATCAAATCCTCAACTCTCCAGATGAGATCCGCACGGGTGGTAACAGTCCTTACACAGTTTATACTCCCTTCTGGAAAAATTGGATTACTAAGCCAAAGGTTCAACCAGTAGAAACACTACAAAATGTTGAGGGATTAACGGAAGCTGAACAGAAAATTGCCAAACTTGGAGGAGCGATCGCATTACCTTCAGCGAAAGATTTAGGGTTTATTTGGGATGAACAATTGATTATTTCACCGGGAGAGGCGGCAGCGCAAGAACTGCTGGAGGAATTTACTAATAAAGCGATTACTGAATACCAAGAACAGCGAAATTTCCCCGCAGTTGAGGGTACATCACAACTGAGTGCAGCTTTAAAATTTGGGGTAATTGGCATTCGCACTATTTGGCAAGCCACTATAGAAGCACTAGAAAATAGCCGCAGTGAAGAAACAGCAGTTAATATCCGCACATGGCAACAAGAATTAGCTTGGCGGGAGTTTTATCAACACGCAATGTATAACTTTCCCGAATTAGCTGATGGTGCTTTCCGCGACACATTTAAAAACTTTCCCTGGGAAACTAACGAAGCACATTTCCAAGCTTGGTGTGAAGGGAGAACAGGCTACCCCATTGTGGATGCAGCAATGCGCCAGTTAAATGAAAGCGGCTGGATGCACAACCGTTGTCGGATGATTGTCGCCAGTTTTCTTACTAAAGACTTGCTAATTAATCCCCAATTGGGAGAAAAATATTTTATGCAGAAGTTGATTGACGGAGATTTATCTGCGAATAATGGTGGCTGGCAATGGAGTGCTTCTAGTGGTATGGACCCCAAACCTGTGCGAATTTTCAACCCAGCCAGTCAAACACAAAAATTCGATCCAGATGGCGAATATATTCGGCAATGGGTATCAGAATTGCGGTCTGTAGATACAGAATATTTAGTTACTGGTAAAATTCCACCTTTAGAACGTCATGCTGTTGGCTATCCCGATCCAATTGTGGATCATAAAATACAACAACAGCAGTTTAAACAGCGTTATCAGCAGCAAAAAAACTTTCAATAGTGTTGAGTGAAATTGTTAGTTAATGTTTAGTTAATGTTGATAAGTATCCACCACAAGCAGCGATCGCGTTGCCATAGCAGTAGATGTACTAACAATTATGTTGTACGATTTATATCGTCTATGCAAATAGATACGTATTAGGGAGAGCGATCGCAATTCTTTACAGAGGGTGCGCCAACGACACCTTTTGCTAGTTTCCTTAAGAGTAGGGGTATGCAAATGGGAAGGGCGATGTCTCCGACGGACTACGCCTACGCACCTAGCTGGGAATTGTCTAGTTTTTTGCCTAGTTTGCATTAACTGCGGATACATTACCGCAAATGCGCTGATATTTTAATTTCCCTTCTTCATAAATTCCGCAAAAACACCGTTACGCTATTCGTACTTGTGATCAAAACTTAGAGCATCCAGTTTATTAGGGCGTGTTTATGACCAACCCTGTAAAGACGGTTATCCAAGTCAATCTGGAGATGGCTCTAGAAGTAGCTCAAGAATTGGAGCAAGCTCCATACACTCAACTCGGTGCTTATTGTTTGGAGATTCTACGAGAGATCGGATGTCCTGGTAATGAACTCCCAGTTAACTTACAAACTCGCGATCAGCAGCTAAACTTTATCACAGGCTTTGCATCTTATGCTTTTGGGGAGGTACAAAGTGTACAGAGCATTAATTGATGATATATTTTCTGATTCAGAAGGGGCAGAAGAAACTACGTTCCCAGCCACGGACGAAGATTTACTAATTTTAACAGACAAATTTTTAGGGTTTGAAATTCCCCCAAAGGTATTCTTACAAGCTATAGCCATTGCTGATTACGACTGTGCAGCTGCTTTTCGCTACGTTGATAATTATTTGACTACCCTCAAGCATAAAAATCAGCGCCAGAAGCAGAAGAAATTACTTGTGTTAGGGTGTTCGACTAGGTTTGACAATAATTAACGTGCTGATTCAAAAGCTAACTAAAAACCAATACGATTTAGATCAGATAATTTGCACTACCGATGTAGAGACGTTGCATTGCAACGTCTCTCCACATATTTATCCTATTCTGACAATAAAGAACAATTAGAATTTATCTATTGAGAAATAAGATCCCCAACTTCTTTGAGATTCGGGGAGCTGTAGCTTGAAATTACGTTAGCGTAGCGGTAGCGAGTCCGCGTACCCCTAATACCTTTCGGTTAAGGGGAAAAGGGAAAAGAAAAACCTTTAACCTTTACCCCTTAACCTTTTCCCCAAACCCAATTTCAAGTTAAAAATGCTTAATCGAACAGTATTGCGTGTACCCCTGCGGGGAAGGTCTCGTAGAGAGCGTCATTACGAATTACGATTACTTTTCCCAAGACAAACTCGTTCATAGCTTTTACCCGCAATATCCCAAGTGAATTCTGTTTCTACCAGTTGTCTGCCGTTGTGAGACAATTCTGAACGCAGATGTGGACGATCGAATAGTTGACTAATAGCGGTGACGTATTCTGTCGGTTTATTTGCCCGTAATGCCCTAAGTGGATGATTAGTAACATCTACAGCTAACCCTTCTAAGCCGCGATCGCTCGCTACTACAGGTATGCCAGCTGCCATTGCTTCTAAAGTTTTATTTTTAATACCAAACCCAGTCCGCATCGATACAACGCAGATAGTGGCTTGGTGTAAATATTCTGCCATCGAAGGTACACGCCCAAGTACATTAATTCCTGGTTTTTGAGCGAGTGCTAAAACTTCTGGAACTGGATGAGAACCGACAATATCGAAAGTTGTATCGGGATACAATTTTTGGATTTCTGGCAAAACTTCGTTGCTGAAAAAACAGACAGCATCAATATTTGCTAAATTATCCATCGCACCAATGAAAATTAAGCGATGTCCTCCGGGATCGGTGGTACGGTTGGGGAAAGCAACTAAATCTACACCATTGGGAATAACTGTAATTTCACTATTGGGGTTAAATTCTTGTAGCTGAATTTTATCTTCTTCAGTTGTTGCCACAATTGCTGAAAATTTAGCGCAGTAGCTTTGCTCATAACGCCGTAAAAGTGGCAGATTAATTTTATCTCTCAGGGAATTTTCGGAAATGCCTGTTGCTAGCTGGTTCCGACAGGTAGCGTAAACAGAACTATGAACATTAACTATGGTTTTTAGCTGTTTCTGAAAATGCGATTGGATATAAATTTCATTGACGCTATGTTCGCAGGTAATTACATCACATTTTCCCGCTTCCACCCAGTTATTAATCCATGTTTGCATCTCAATTGAGTAGCGATTAAGTACGCTTGGCGGTGTTCCCTGTTGTAAAAATCTCCCAAATCGCTGAATTTTCTGGAATATTCCAGCGGTTTGAGAATCTGGCGGGCGTTCAAAAATGGCTAAATGATCGACGCAATCGCGTAATCCGGCGATTTCTGCGTCTGTAACATCACCCTCGCGTTGAGTTGCAAGGGTGACAGTATGGCGTTGACTGAGATACTTAAGTAAATTAAATGTCCTAACTTGGGTTCCCCCGCGTGTTGGTGGGTAGGGAAAAGTGGAAGATAGCATTAAAATGTTCATACAAGTGATGAATCAAATCTGATACATACACCATGACCTGATTGGAGGCTGTATGTCATCATTTGATCGATCAAAGCATAATCAAACCGAGTCGCACTCCTACAGCAACAGCCTCGGTGCGGCTAGAGACACTGAGCTTTTGAAAAATTGATGAGAGATGAAATTTGACGGTATGCTCAGAAATATGTAGGCTTTTAGCGATCGCTTTATTTCCCAACCCAGATCCAAGCATTCCTAAAACCTCTATCTCTCTTGGTGTCAAGGTTTGTACGGGATTCGTTACCACTTTTTCGCGGATAGACAGTAATTCTACAGCATCCGGGTGCAGCACCAGCAAACCAAAAGCGATCGCTTCTACAGCCGCAACAATTTCTGACTCCGTGCTGGTACTGGGTAATATTCCCCGGATACCAGAATGTAATGCCGTTTCTAAGTCGATGCTGTCGAGTTCCTCAACAATGACGATCGTGCCTAATGGATATTGCTGTTCTTGAATGACCAGCAATTTTTCCCATACCGATTGTTGCAGATTACCACTCAAATCTACCAGCACCACATCTGGTTGTAATTGCTCAACTTCCCTTGCCAATACATCCAAATCGGATGCACTCCCCACAACCGTCAGCCGAGGATTGGTTGTCACCACAGCTGATAACCCTGCCCGGACTACAGGGGAAGTGGCAACAACCATTACCCGAATCATGTCGCCTCCACAGCAGTTTTCCCAGCTTGTACTGCAACATAAATCACGAATTGCTGCCTACCGCGTAGGAGTTGTAGCGGCACAGATCCTTTACTCTCATGGAGATATTTGCTTAAATCATTCATGGTAGTGAATAATCGCCCCGAAACTCCAATTAAAACATCGCCAATTTGCACACCAGCAGTTTCCGCCGCACTATTAGGTAAAATTGACAATACTAATAAGCCCAAGCTACGCCTACCTAAAAGCACCGGTTGCAGTGTAACTCCCAGTTGTGGACGACTATTTTCCTGTAAAAAACGCTCAACGGTGTTGCTAGGAACTGCCACAGCTAAACCATTAACAATCATCGTGTTAATTCCCACGACAAGGCCTTGACAATCAGCAAGTGGCCCCCCAGAATTACCAGGATACAACTGCAAATCAGCCATAACAGCCCGTGGATTATTTGCATAGATAATTCCAGTTGTCACAGCACCACTTTCAGCAAAGGGATTACCCACTGCCAAAACTAATTCACCCACTCGTAGCGCCTCAGAATTACCAATTGTTGCAGCAGTTAAATTAGTGGCAACAATTTTCAGGGCTGCTAAATCCTGCTGTGGATCAAATTGGGTACGCACCGCATCAAATACCCTTCCATCTGCCAGTTCCACAGTTGCGCGGCTGCTAGTTGCCACATGGGCATTAGTGATAATCAGTCCGTCCGGTTGCCAAATTACACCAGAACCGACTCCCAAAGAGCCACTTTTGACTTTGACAGTGCGATCGCGGAGTTTACCAGCTACCTCTGTCAATTCAGCAGCGATGTTAGTTAATGCTGTGTTTGCCATGTTATGCAATTTTTCCCTATGTCAAAGTAAAGTTAGTGAACTGAAGCGTTCGCACGAGAAAGAATCCTTGTTTCCCAAGGTAGGTAAAAACCTCACCCTTTCTAGGTGGCTGAATTTAATTTTGAATTTTGAATTTTGAATTGTTATTCCTCCTTAATAGGTCGTTCGCCAACTGCGATCGCTAACTCAATTAACACTCCACCCCGGACAAGTTGCACGTTCACAGCTTTACCAATGCGATCGCTACTATTAAGCAACGCCAGTACATCACCTGTATCGCCAACAGTTACGCCATCGAACGTTACCAAAACATCGCCAAGCAGCACACCTGCATTATCAGCAGGCCCCGCAGCCTCAACATTGACAACAATTACCCCAGTTGCCGAACTTAAATTGAGAGCAGTTTTTAGATTCTTTGGTAAACGTACAGGCTGCATTCCCAGACCCAAGTAGCCCTTAGAAATGCGTCCTTTTGCTACTAATTGATCAACCACGCGATCGATTGTAGCAGTGGGAATTGTTAGAGCAGTACCACGCCGCCCTGATGTATTCATGCCTACCACAAAACCCGCAGCATCTACCAGCGGCCCGCCTGCAAAGCCAGAATAAAGGGTGATGTCTGGGCGGATGAATTGGTCAATATTCCCACCATTCATACTTCGCCAAGCACCGCTAACCACGCTGACTGCACCCATCGCCGCCCTTAAGTCACCTTCGCTACCTCTTGCCAGTCCTAGAATCAGATGACCAACTTTGAGGGTTTTGGCATCACCAACTTTTGCCACAGGTATTTCTGCATTTTCTAGTTTAAAAACAGCTATATCAGTGCTAGAGTCATGACCAACGAGTGTTACTGGTGCAGTAGTACTATTTGATAACGTAATGGTGATGTTGTCATAGCGCTGGAGAGACTCATCAGAGGTAACAATAATGCCATTACGCCAGTGAATACCACTTTGAGAAAGACGTGTACCTCCATTTACGGCAACTACAGCACTTCCAGCTTCTTCTACGGTGTCAGCTAAACTGTTGGACAAAGCCAGTAATGAAGACATAAGATTTTTCCGCCAATGTTCTTAGATGTTCATATCGTGCCGTTTTTTCAACACAGATGGCATCGGAAAAATGGGGAGAATTCATCCTAGAAAAATGGCTAGGACTAATTATTGTAGAGACGGCGATTCATCACGTCTCTTGACTTAACCAAAGCGAGACTTAAACAAATGGACACCCAATCAAGAGAAATTAACTTGCTCACTCCATCTAGCAAATTACCTCTAGATGGCAAGAGAATTTTAGTAACAGCACCAAGAAACTATGCTTATAGGTTATCCGAACAAATCATCAAACAAGGTGGTTTACCTATTTTCATGCCTACTATCGAAACCTGCTATTTATCAAACTACAATCAGTTAGATGCTGCTCTAAACCACATAGACAAATTTGATTGGATTGTCTTTACAAGTAGAAACGGCATCACTGCATTTTTTCACCGCATGAATGATTTGAATATTCCTATATCTGTAGTGCAAAAATGTCACTTATGTGCTTTAGGAAAAGATGCAGAAAGCTTATTAGCTTTTTGTGGCAAGGTAGATTTAATCCCAACAGAACCTAGTCCAGCCGGAATTGTGGCTGAACTAGCGAAAATTCCGCAAATTCAAGAGAAAAAAGTCCTAATACCTGCTCCAGAAGTTGTTGGTTTACCTGAGCCTGATGTCGTACCCAATTTAATTAAGGATTTGCAGAAATTGGGTATAGAAATAACTCGCGTACCCACTTATATTACGCAGGGTTTAGACAAAAGTATCTATGGTGTGGAATTAAATCTGATACGTCAAGGAATTATCAATGTAATAGCCTTCAGTAGCACAGCAGAGGTAGAAAGCTTTTTGACAATGGTTAACTCACAAAGCGATTATCAAGGCTGTATTATTGCATGTTTCGGCCCTTATACAACTGCTAATGCTCAAAAGTTGGGTATGAATGTTTCGATCGTGTCTAAAGACTATAGTTCATTTCAGGGATTTGCTGAAGCGATCGCAGCATTTTTTACTCTCACTTCCAACTCACACTAACTGCCTCAAGATATAGATTAATTAACGACATTTGACTCTAGACTAGCAGCACATAAACCCGTAGTATCAAAAATGGAGTTTATATTGAGTTAGGAATTTTTATATGCCAACTTACAACGTTACATTACGTATCCCAGAAGGTGAGCATGCAGGTGAACACGTAATTGAAGTCCCTGATGATGAGTACATCCTAGAGATCGCTAACGAAGAATATCACCTGGACTTGCCCTATTCCTGTAACTCTGGTTCTTGCTCTACCTGCACCGGGAAGCTGATTTCAGGTACCGTTAACCAAGACGATCAGAACTTCTTAGACAACGAGCAAATTGACCAGGGATGGGTTCTTACGTGCGTTGCATATCCTACTTCTGACTGTGTTATCGAAACCCATCAAGAAGAAGCGCTTAACGCTTAACTAAGAAATGTGGATTTAAGATAACACGAAATTCCCCACCCTCAACTCTTAGTAAGTAGGGTGGGGTTGAAGAAGAATTCAGAAGTCAGAATTCAAGAGCGGAGCCGGAGACGTTTCCGTTAGCTCCGGTCAGCAATCTTGACGAGACTTGAAAATACTCGCTTTTTTATTGAGGTAAAAGAGAAAAACGTCATATTGTGAATAAGTATAAAATAATGCTATTACTATAAAATTTGCTACTGTATTATTACTCTAATAACTAAGTTTTGCTAAAAATAGGACTTACGCATTAACCTAATTGTTACAAATTAAAAGATACGAATTTTTACGTCGATCGCTTGATATCTCTGGGCTTAATAACATATTTTGCTTATAGGCTCAGGTTGGTATAGTTAGAAATAATGTTCCGGTTTTGAGTTCCTGTATTCAAGTCCAAAATCGTCTGATAAGTTGCGTCTCCAGATGTTGGGTTATTGAAATGATGAACATTATTCCACTCAATAACTAGTTGATCGTTGATGATATCGCTGTTAATATCATTGAATTTATAAAACACCAAATCATCTGGAACTGTATTGAGAACAGTTACCCAATCATCCCAAGCTATAGCGATCGCAGGTTGAACTAAGTTTGTAGTAAAATCGGTGTTGTTTGTACCAACCGATGTGTTTCCTAGCTGCTTCGTCATCATTATTGTCCTTTGATAAAACTCTGGATTGACTAAAATACTTGTTAGCTACAAGGATTTAGATTGATAGCACTGTTTACTCTCAGTACTGATCTACTTGGGTATCAGCCATACTCCTCATAAGCACTCTTCATGAAGCATTACAAAATGTTTGAAAAGTTCTCTTATCGGTAGTAAAACATTCTAGATGGAGTTTTTTATACAACACCAATAGTTTATACAAGCTATAATCGAACTAACACTGTATTTACACTTAAATAGCATCAGACTGACTCAAAGTTGAGTGAGTTTACATAGTAATCCGATTTGATTTTTGAACTTATTGGCGTGCTGCGCTTCTCGCACCATAAGCGCCATAGGCAGAGAGTAGTTTTTCACGCAATCAGATATCGCGATCGCATTTTTGCATTCCAATAGGAGTTGCCAAAATGACTACAAGATTTTATGTACGTATCGAGAATTATCGGCAGCTAATAAGAATTAGTCTGCTAAGACACATTTATTAATTGATATTTAGGCATTAAATCATCATTTATTTACATCATCCGGAGGATTATAACTTTAATTTGTAGTTATATATATTCCGATCGCACTAGGTTAAGCTTACAAATGAATCGGGTTGTTCGCCGTTGTTTTTCTTACTTACTGTGTTTGGGATTAGTAGTTGCTTTAACAGTTTTTTTACCCTCTTCACTACCAGTTTATTCCCAAAAAACAAGTCCTTTAACTACAGAAATTCGCGGCGTTTGGCTCACTAATGTTGCTAGTGGTGTACTATTTGTCCCTTGGGGTATTAACCGTGCCATAAATCAGTTGTCGGCTCTCAATTTTAATACAATTTATCCTGTAGTTTGGAACCGAGGACATACTTTTTATAAAAGTGCCGTAGCCAAAATGACTACAGGCTCGGATACTCAACCTTTACTCAACTTTCTGCATGGTGGACAGGATGTTTTAGCAAAGATAGTAACACTTTCTAAAAATAAAGATATGAGAGTAATTCCCTGGTTTGAATATGGGTTCATGACTCCTCATTATTCACAATTAGCAAGGCGTTATCCCGATTGGTTAACAATTGGTCAAGAAGGTATCAACTCTATTCAAGATGCCCCACCAGAAGAAATTGACAATGTTTTGGTGAGCAAACAGGCTTGGTTAAATCCTTTACATCCACAAGTGCAAGAGTTTATTCAATCGCTAATATTAGAAGTCATCAGAGATTACGATGTGGATGGTATTCAGCTTGACGATCATTTTGGAATGCCTGTACAGTTTGGCTACGATCGCTTCACAATTAAACTCTATCAGCAAGAGCATCAAGGCAAAAGTCCCCCTATCGACCCTTTCAACCCAGAATGGATGCGTTGGCGAGCCGATAAAATTACTGATTTCATGGCGGAAATCTATCAAGCTATCAAGGCAGTCAAACCCAAAGTCAAAATATCTTTGTCTCCTAATTATCAAGCTTTTGCCTACAAATACTATTTGCAAGATTGGGAAAATTGGATAAAAAAAGGTTTAGTTAATGAGTTAGTTTTGCAGGTATATCGAAACGATAAAAACTCTTTTATCGCTCAACTAGAACAACCATCTGTGAAATTGGCTCAAAGTTTAATTCCTGTAGGTATTGGTATATCAACGGGAACGGTAGGTAATCCGGTGAAAATGGCACAAGTTAGAGAACAGGTTCAAGCAGTGCGCGATCGCTACTTTGATGGTGTATCCTTTTTCTACTGGGAGAGTCTTTGGGGTTACATTGTACCTGAATCACCCCAACAACGACGCAAAGCTTTTTTTGATATGTTTAATGCTAAAACTGTCAAACTATTACAAACAAAGGCACGAGGTAGGAGGCAGGAGGTAGGAGGAAAGAAATATTACGAGAAACTTTAGTTGTAGGTTATTGCCCAATAGTAAGCTGTTCCATATTTAAATTGCATAAGTTGGGCGCTCATGTTGCCCACCCCACAAGAGTTATGTTTAATTTGATTATGCACATTAGATGTTTTTTAGCTGATCAAAAATACTAATAAGAATGGAATGTGCCACGAGATACAAAGCGTCCATAGCCTAAGTACCACACTTTTAAGCGCGGGTTCCTCCTGCAAGAACTGCCTTCCTCCTCCTGAAAAACAAAGAAATTTTGATGTTATTTGCGCCTGGAAATACCAAATTTGGCTTTACACTGCTGTGGACTTTAGCTACTTTTGGCGGTTTTTTATTGAGTTTACTCTTAATTGAAGTCGGTGAAAAACCCGATGTTGGGGTAGTAGAAGCAGCTATCGGGGGATTTGCGATCGCACTTTTTCAAGGTTGTCTTCTCAAACAACCTATATTTTGTATCAGGTGGATTTTGGCAAGTCTTTTGGGTTGGAGTATAATCACAGCGATCGGTATTGGTGCTGTGGGTTGGATTGTACCTAGCACTCAGATTCTTCCCATGAGAATCTTGTCAGGGGCGGTTTATGGTAGCCTTGGCGGTTTGGGGATTGGATTAGCACAATGGTTAGCAATTTCCCAGCATCAGGCATGGCGATGGATATTTGTCTCTGCGGCAAGTTGGGCTGTTGCTATTCCTGTGGGTTCTGTTGTGGGGGCGATCTTGCGCCACTTAACGCAGTTATTCTTCGGCGAAGTCGTCGGTTTAGCCATCACTTGGCTGCTGGTTGCTATCCTCACAGGGATCAATGCCCACAAATTGCGATTGTAAGTTCTCACTCCCCACTTTATTATTAAGAATTATAAATTTAATTGATATATACTTATAATTGCACTTAGATATGTGCAAAAATCTGAAAAAACTGTTAAAAACCAGTTTCAGTAAGTTTGCCCTAACCTGCAAATGTATTTTCACCTTCAACAAGCAGGATTTGTTAAGCTGACTCCTATTAGCTTTCCTAGATTTCTGACAAGAAGTAGAGAAAGATCCAAATTTCGATGAGCAACAGCTGACAATACTTTGCTATAGGCGCTAAAGTGCATCTACTACTACAAGCTTAACGACAAGAGAGCGCCTAGAAGAGTCAGTAATACCAGACAGGGACTCTCGCATGAATATAAATCCAGCAGAATCAACTATGGAGTTGACAAAATTATCACCACCTCAAATTCTTTTCGGCACAGAAGTAGATGAGAAAAGCAGTAGCGAGCAATTTTTATTGAGCATGTACGATTCTGTGCAGGCATCAATATTTGTAGTTGATGTTCTGGAGGATGGAGATTTTCGATATGTAGCCCTTAATCCCACTCATGAGCGGTGGATAGGCATTTGCTCAGACGATCTTCGGGGCAAAAAACCTGAAGATATTCTCTCCCCCGTTGATGCTGCTAGGGTGCGTCAACGTTATGCTGACTGTGTAAGTTTCGGCACAACTATTTCTTACGAACAATGTTTGCAATTCCAAGGAATACCTACTTGGTGGAGTACGACTCTCACCCCACTCAAGGATGCTAACTCCAGGGTTTATCGACTGATTGGGACTAGCAGCAATATCACCCTTGTGAAGCAAGCAGAACAAGCCGTTGAACTCCAGGTTGAACGAGAGCAATTGCTAGAAGCGATCGCTGGAAGGATTCATCAATCTGTAGAATTAGAGACAATTCTGCATCAGACAACAATTGAACTCCGGCAGTTTTTGAATTGCGATCGCGTGTTAATTTATCGCTTCGAGGCTGATGGTAGTGGAATCATCATTGCCGAATCAACTGTAGCCGCCAGTAATCCTCTCTTGGGAAAAAACATCAGCGATCCCTGTTTGGCTAGCAAACATCCAGAACACTACGGAAGAGGCTGCATTCAAGTTGTCGAAGATATTTATGCAGCTGGACTGCATCCTTGCCATATAGATTTTCTGGCATCTTTGCAGATTAGAGCTAATCTAGTCGTGCCGATTTTCCAAGAGCAAGATATGTGGGGGCTATTAATTGCCCAGCATTGCCGAGAATCGCGTCAATGGCAGCAAACGGAAACTGACTTGCTCAAACAGTTGGCAACTCAAATCGGCATTGCCGTCCAACAGGCAGAACTTCATCAGCAGATCAAGGATCTCAAAGCCCAGATGGAGTTGCAAAAACAGAAACACCTCAATCAGTTGCAGCAGGTGCGAAACTTTGAAGCCTTGGTGCGACGGATGACAGAACAAATCCGTGACAGTCTAGATGAAACTCAGGTGTTGCAGACAGTCACCCAAGAATTAGCACAATTACTGAACCTTGAGCGTTGCCAAATCGAACTCTATAGCACCTGCCAAACTCTAGTTACTATCACTTACGAATACTGCATTAACTTACCCTCATGTCAAGGATTGAGTAGACAGATTGCAGACCGTCTGGAAGTTTATCAGCCGCTATTGCAAAAACAACCATTGCAATTTTTAGAAATTCAGCCGGGATGGCAACCAAAATTGCTAGTTATGGCTCAGATGGCTTGTCCAATTTTCGATACTCAAGGGATTTTGGGAAATATTTGGTTGACAAGACCATCACAAGAGGCTTTTGATGAATTTGAAATTGAGTTAGTTCAGCAGATAGCAAATGAATGTGCGATCGCCATTCGTCAAGCAAAGCTTTACAAACAAAACCAGGTACAGCTAAAAGAACTAGAAAAACGCGATCGGCTAAAAAACCAATTTCTCAGAACCCTCTCTCAAGAACTGCGGACACCAATAACAAGCATTAGCCTTGCAGTCCAGACTCTCGAAAGTGTCCTCACACCAGCAGAAATATCAGAGATAGAAATAGTTCCGCAACTATTGCAAATTCTGCATAACGAGTGTGGGCGAGAAAGCAAGTTAATTAACGACCTACTCACACTCACATATCTCGAAGCCGAACCCGATCCGCCAACTTTGATTGCCATTGACTTTCAAAGCTGGCTTCAGCCGATTATCGATTCTTTTCGAGACCTCACCAACTGCCAGCGACAGCAGTTAAACCTAACTGTTGATCGTGCCTTGCCGCCTTTGGAGACAGATATCACTGATTTGGAGCGGATTGTCACCGAACTGCTTAACCATGCCTGCAAATACACACCAGCCGGTGAATATATCACAGTCTTTGCTCACCTGACAGGGGATGCGATCGAGCTTAATATTACCAATTCGGGAATAGAGCTTACCAGCAATGAACTGTCACGGATTTTTGAGCCTTTCTATCACCTTTCCAAACACGATCCTTGGAAACATAGCGGTACTGGATTGGAGTTGGCATTAGTGCAGAAAATGGTCAGACATTTAGGCGGCTCAATTTATGTAGAAAGTGCAGCAGGTCAAACCACCTTCACCGTCAAATTCCCCTTTTAATTCGTTTTTGGGTGCGGTACTAGCTAAATTGTCAGAAGTTATGCTATGATTGTTATTCGTGTGGGTGACTAGCTCAACGGTAGAGCAGTAGACTCTTAATCTATTGGTTGCGGGTTCAAATCCCTCGTCACCCACTTCTTCCAGCCCTTCACAGTTTACCCTTGCCTAAATCGAGCAAGTGCAACGCTCATAAAGCCCCTTTTCTCGGGGATAAATGCCACTCAAGCTTTGACTAGTTTAACTAAAAATCCTCTCTTACCTCTTAGCATTCCAGTGGAATGTCTTGCCTGTCTACTGGACAGCTAGAATGTGACAAAAACCAACTTTTTTCTCTATTAAAACTTTTGTTTGTATATAACCCACATTCCGCACCTAAAACTGGCACACAGAGAAAGCAGTAAGTAAATTAAAACTACTGGTAGAAATTGAGACAAGAAAAACCCAGAAGTAAAGTTAATAGCCAGAATCAGGGTAAAAGTCAAAAAATAAATAAAATTAGCACTCTATAAGCTTCCATCATGAAAAGCTAAAAATAGTTGATGGGATATAGTGTGAAAATGAATTCGCCTTTGAGCATTGAAGTAAAAAATTTAAATCACCTGGGGATAGTAGCAGGAATTATTGATGAAATAGGGTTGGTAGACCAAATAAATAAAATACTTGGACAGCACCCGCAGTCTAAAGTGAGTGCGGGTCAGGCGGTCAAAGCAATGATACTAAACGGGTTAGGGTTTGTATCTGGAACATTATATATGTTTCCTAAATATATGGATAGCTATGCCTGTGAACACTTGATAGGAGAAGGAGTATTACCAGAACATTTAAATGACGACAGACTAGGAAGAGTATTAGACCAATTATATTTAAAAGGATTAAGTGGAATCTTCACTTTAATAGCGTTAGCAGCAGTAAAAAAATATGGAGTAGATTTATCATCGCTACACTTAGATTCTTCTTCATTGCATCTGCACGGAGAATATAAAACTGGTTTACCCGAAGTAGCCTTTGAAAGAAATGCTCCCACAGAAAATGAAGATAAGCTCCTAGAGTTAGCACCACAACCAATAAATATAACTTATGGTTATTCAAGAGATCATAGACCAGACTTAAAACAATTTATTCTAGAGTTAATTTGTAGCAGTGATGGGGATATTCCCATCTTTTTAAAAGCAGCGTCAGGAAATCAATCAGATACGAAAAACTTTGCGAAAACTCTCGTGAATTTTCGAGAAAATATTGATATAGATGCGTTAATGGTAGCAGACAGCGCATTATATAGTGCCGAAAACCTGAATTTGATGAAAAGCCTCAAATGGTTATGCAGAGTTCCATTGACAGTGGGGTTAGCCAAGCAAATACTATTAGGAATAGACTCCAAAGATTTAATCCAAAGTGAAATAACAGGTTATTCATATATAGTCAAGTCTAGTAACTATGCCGGGATCGAGCAAAGATGGCTGATAGTTGAAAGCCAAGAACGGAAAAAAGCAGATTCTAAACAGCTGATGCGCCGTGTTCAGCAAGCCCAAATAAATGCTCATCAAAAGCTCACAAAATTATGTAATGAAGAATTTGCTTGTCATCGAGATGCCAAGAAAGCTGCATTACATCTATCAGAGCAATTAAAATATCATTGTTTGGCTGAAATTAAAATATCTAAGAAACAGTTAAAACCTCAAGGTAAAAACAAAAACAACAATCAGAATGACTGGAAATATTACTATCAGATATCCGCGCAATTAGAGCAAGATAAAGCAGCAATTGAACTTGAAAATCGCGCTTCGGGAAAATTTATTTTAGCAACTAATATTATTGATGAATCCCAATTAAGCCACACTGACATGATTAAGGAATATAAAGCTCAACAATCATGTGAAAGAGGCTTTGCTTTCTTAAAAGACCCTTTATTCTTAACAGATAGCATATTTATTAAGTCACCGGAGCGCATTGAAGCTTTATCAATGATTATGGGGTTATGTTTGTTGGTTTATACTTTAGGACAACGACAGTTACGTGGAATTTTATTAGCTCAAAACCAGGAAATAAAAAATCAATTAGGTAAACCAACAGACCGCCCCACTCTCAGGTGGATATTTCAATGTTTCCAAGGTATTCATTTATTAATTGTTAATAGTGTTTCACAAATATCAAACCTCTCTGATGAAAGATTATGGATATTACAATTTTTTCCTAGTACTTGTCGTCGCTACTATTTATTAGTTTGATTATTATTTTAATTAAGCTTTACTTTTACTAATTTTTGCAAGAGTTACTCACTCTATGTTTAGTAACTCTACGTTTTAGTGCAGCATTTTTTATACCGATTCTTTATTTTCGCAAACTCTGGTTTGATTTTTAAATTTCCATCTCTCCAATTTTGGTTTTAAATCAAAAACTAACCCCACAATTCTTTGCTATTTCTTTTGTGACAGTTCCGGGTGCGGAATGTGGGATATAAGGCTCTTCCTAGATTATAACAGGACAGAGTTTTGTATACAGTTTTTAATTAATACCTGTATACAAGTTTATTACTTTACTCTCTGATTAAACTTCCTAAATCTAAAGTGAATATTCATCTTGAGTAAGCTTGCTGTGTATGGTAAATTAAGCATCCAATTAAAAAAATAAAAAACTATGGAAATAAGTGAATTTCTCATAAAGAAATGGCTACGAGAAGGAGCAGAGAAACAAGCCTGGGGACTTATTATATATATGGATCGGATTGAAAAAATACTAAAACCTTGCTACGTAATGGAAAGGACAGAAATGCCTTCAAAAAGGGATTTCTATAGTTTAGGTACAGACGATACAACGCGTCCTCGTGTATTTCACAATATTACTCCCGCTTATTCAATAGTTTACTAATTGACCGATAAGAGTTTGAGATAATTAGTGAGAGTTGAGAGGCATAAAAATAAACACATTACTTTTTTCTTAAGTTGTCACCAATAGCTTCTGCCCGGAAATCCTTAAAAGGAAAGCTGCCGCCTCTTGAATTCGTGACAGCAGCCCAACAAATAAAATTTCCAGGGAGAACCTGGAAACGAGATTAGAAATCGATGTTTATCTGTGGTTTTATTTTCCCTATCCGTGCATTTCGTCGTATTCGTGGGCTTCAACTCGTCTTGCTTCCATCCGAGAAGCAGGCAGAAACTCAGCACGACGTACTGGAACCAAAGGCGGTGTAGCTCCTTGGTAAGGATGAATCACTTGGACAGTACGGGCTGGGCGCTGCCGTGGTGAGAATAAAGCCAATACCCCAGCGACGACAACACCACCGCCAATAGTGAGAGCTGCGCCTCCAACAGCCCAAAGCATAGGCGAAGACCACCAAGTAGTTTGCGGCTGGAGTGCTGTTGTTTTTGGTTGATTATTCTGTTGGGCTAATTGCCACTGCTGCTGAGTATTGAAATTTTGGACTTGGCCCTGGAGTTGTTGATTTTGCAACTTCAGCTGTTCATTATCGTTTTTTAAACGCTCCAACTGCATCTGCGTGTTCAGCTTCTCCATCTCAATGCGCTGGTCAGTGCTGGTAGCAGTTGGTGGCTGAACCTGATTAGGATACATTTGCCCATAAGGCGCATAAGGATACATTGGTGCCTGCATTCCTTGGGGCGCTACTACACCTGGCATTTGCGAAGCAACAGCGAAGTTAGGTTGTAGGGGGGTATTTGTTCCTTTGAGCAATACGAGAGCCGCCAGCCCAGCTACGGCGACTCCGCCGATAAACGCCATACTCTCACTCATCGCCTTTGCTCCTTGATTGCGACGTAACTATATTCATTTCTGACTGACTCACTCTCACACTCATAAATTATGCCTACTTGATTTCACATAATACTCAAACTATAAGCTACTGTATCAGCTAGTTTTTTTACACCATGATATCTGATGTTAATATTCAAGACCATAATGGTCAAATTGTCTACTAAACAAGGATAGAAAAACTACACTGTTATACTTTTTTAATCTACTTTTCCCGTCTAATCAAGAGGGGTATTTGTGCTGATGTTGGTGGTTTTGATGGCTGCCTTGAGACTTTGGCAAAATTGGGCGATCGCATTTAGTCCCTGTTCTGGTGTCCCTTCTGCTAGCCGTTTTACAACAGCGCTACCCACAATGACTGCATCTGCGCCCCATTCCCTTACCTGAAGAGCTTGTGCAGTTTCGGAAATCCCAAAGCCGACACCGATGGGTTTATCAGTAACACTACGAATTTGTTTGAGTAAATCGGACACCCGGTTTTCCATTTGCGATCGCACCCCTGTAACCCCTGTGACGCTGACTAAATAAATAAATCCAAGGGATGAATGAGCGATCGCTTCTATTCGTTTAGCATCACTGGTGGGAGCTACCAACAAGATTACGTCAATTCCCATCTCTTTAGCTGGTTCAAGCAAGCCTGCTGCTTCTTCCAAGGGCAAATCTGGTACTACCAATCCTGCTACCCCAGCCGCAGCAATTTGCTGAAGAAATTTATCAATTCCCCGGTGCAAAATTGGGTTGTAATAGGTAAAAAGGACAATAGGCGATCGCAGTTTGGGAGTAACCTCATGCAACATTTCCAACACTTGCTCCAATTTCGTACCCCTTTGCAAGGCACGGGTAGCAGCAGCTTGAATTACCGGCCCATCCGCCAGAGGATCGGAATAGGGTATACCTAGTTCAATAATGTCAGCTCCATTTTGATCTAGAACCTGCAACGCTTTTGCCGTTGTTTCTAAATCTGGGTCGCCAGCAGTAATAAACGGAATCAGAGCGCACTCACCATTGTGCCCAAGGGTTTCAAAGCAATCAGAAATCGCAGTCATTAGTCAAGAATCATTAGTCATTGGTCATTGGTCATTGGTCGTTGGTAATTCGTAACTAACAAAGGACAAACGACAACTGACTAATGATAACTTTACACCTGAGATTGCTCTTCTTGTTCTATTTCAGCTTGAATTCGTGCTAGTTCTTCGGGAGTAAGCTCATCTAGCCGCTTTTGCAGAAAGTCTTGCTCATACTGTTCCCGCTGTTGATGGTAGGTCATTTTTTGTCCCACCGCCCGGAAAAAATAGGTGGCTAACCAGCCAACTAACCCACTGACTAGTAAGACTTGGCTCCATATACCAGCTTTCTGATTATCCAAACCGACTAGCTGTAATCCTACATAAGCCAAGCCGCCGGCAATAAAAACACCCAAGCCAATTCCAATAGCGTCAATCCGTCGCATGAGAGTTATGACCTACCAATCTCGTTAAACCTGAACTTGTCGCCGTTGGGGTCGGAAATTTACAAACGGCGATAGAACCAACAAACCCGGAAAGAAGAAAAACACCAAAAAGTACATTAAGACACGCTCGATGGAGCTAGCGACATACCAACGCTGCTTCAGGTACAGCAAAACAGCAATCGGGATTACCAGAAGGTAAGCTCCAGCCAAAATTAGATACAGCAGGGCGACAATCATAACTTTCAAGTCTTAAGCATCTGTTTTCCATCATAGGCTGAAGAGACAAACAAGAGAGAAGTATAGTCATAATGCTTTTAACAAGTCGCGTTGGGACTGGGGATTAGAGACTGGGGACTTAAAAATAAAAAACATCCCAACTTTTCTTGTGGGGTGGGCAATATGAGCGCCCTAAATTGGGACGGGTGGGGACACCCATCCCATAAGATGGATAATTTATGAAGAAGGGGGAAAGGGAAAGGGGAAGGGGGAAAGGGGAAGGGTAAAAACCCTACTGCGTCCCGCTCCGCTAACGCCCGAAAGTGGCGCGACCTGTTCATCCCTTTCCCCTTTAACTTTTTATTGATTGGAAGTCCTTAAGCAAAAAAATTTTAAAACGTAGCTTTGGCGGGTTGGAGTACTTTTACAGTAGGCAATTTAACGGATATCATCACAAAAGGTAATATCATGCTATTATCGAAAACGCACTAGCAAACAAATGCTTTGGTTAGACAAGATCGAAAACTCATCCAGATTGATGACGAAAAAACAAAAAACTTCCAAATTTGGGAAGCGATCGCACAATCTAGAAAAAATATTTTCAATCTAGTTGGACAAAAGACACAATTGATGGTGGAATAGATGAGGGGGTATTTGCTACCTCTACAAAATAACTAGTTATACTAGTAGTTGCCAAACACCTGCGGGGGTGTGGCGGAATGGTAGACGCTACGGACTTAAATAATTGAGCCTTGAAGGAGAAATCCCTCAAGTGGAAGCTCTCAAACTCAGGGAAACCTAAATCTGGTGACAGACATGGCAATCCTGAGCCAAGCCGAAAAAAGTCCTGAGTCATGAGTGCTGAGTGAATTTAAAACTCCTAACTCCTAACTCATAACTGTTCGGAAGGTGCAGAGACCCGACGGGAGCTACCCTAACGTTAAGTCGAGGGTAAAGGGAGAGTCCAATTCTCAAAATCTGAGCAAGCTATTGTCATCAGGTAGCAGTGAAAACTGCGGGAGAATGAAAATCCGTTGACCGTAAAAGGTCGTGTGGGTTCAAGTCCCTCCACCCCCACTAAAAATCTAAAATACCGAAAAGCTTCATTGTGACTTTAGCCATAACTTTGCCGCAAAGGTAAGCTTGCGATTCCAATAAAGGATGGCAAGGTTATGGTTCTCAAACAAATTTCTGTTCGCGCTGCCCTTAAAGCAGCGCGAATTTTTTATTGTGAAAACATCCCAGCGCGAGAAGGCAAAAGTAAAAAGAAAGAATGCTTATTTTGTAAGCTTTCTGGCTATTGTAAATGGGTATTTTATTTACGCCGTGTTGTACTGGTTTAGCCAATAGCCTTGAAATAGCTGCTTCACTAGGATAAATACTTTCAGTGTGAACTTGCCTAACAGCTTGTTTTAGCTCCTCACAAAACTGTTCGATTCGTTTGATACAACAAGATTCTTTCATATATTTAACATACTCGGCTGAAATCGCTCGGCATAGCTCTGGGAAATGTCTGTAAAGAACTCGCTTAGGATACCCAAGGCGTTTTGCTACTGCTGTTATAGGTAGCGGTTGTTCATTCGCTTGAACTCGAGCCAGCTTTTAGTAAAGAATTGTAATCCAAAATCCAAAATCCAAAACCCAAAACTTGTATGAGTCCCTGACTACGGTAGTCTAGATGAGAGTGAATTTATCGCCTCGTTTGATATATTGTTTTATGACCTCAGTTGTTTCTAGTCCCCCACGCACTATTCGGATTGGTTCACGCAAAAGCCAACTTGCTCTGGTTCAGACCTACTGGGTACAAGAGCAACTCCAGAAAAGTTATCCTGATATCACTTTTGAAGTCCACACCATGTCTACCCAAGGCGATAAAATCTTGGATGTAGCGTTAGCAAAGATTGGCGATAAAGGACTTTTTACTAAAGAACTTGAACTCGGAATGATCAATCAGGAGATTGACTTTGCGGTTCATTCCCTCAAGGATTTGCCGACTAATTTACCAGAAGGGTTAACACTGGCAGCAATTACTGAACGGGAAAACCCAGCAGATGCATTAGTGGTGCATGAAAAACACAAAGATAAACAAATCGATACCTTGCCAGAAGGTGCTGTGATTGGTACGTCTTCTCTGAGACGTTTAGCACAGTTACGCCACCATTTCCCGCACTTTACATTTAAGGATGTCCGAGGAAATTTAATTACACGGTTGGCAAAACTGGATGCAGGCGAATATGATGCTCTGATTTTGGCAGCAGCAGGATTAGAAAGATTGGGAATGAGCGATCGCGTACATCAAATCCTCCCCAAAGAAATTTCCCTCCACGCCGTTGGACAAGGTGCTTTAGGGATAGAATGCCGTGCTGATGATAGTGAATTGCTATCTCTACTCAAAGCGATCGAACATCCCCAAACACGCGATCGCTGTCTCGCTGAACGCTCTTTTTTACGCTCTTTAGAGGGCGGATGTCAAGTACCTATAGGTGTAAATACAGAAATATCTGGTGAGAATTTGACCTTAACAGGAATCGTCGCCAGTATAGACGGTCAAAAGCTGGTAAAAGATACCGTCACTGGTCAAGCTAACAATGCCGAAGCACTAGGTATAGAACTAGCAGAACTTTTGCGGCAACAGGGAGCGCAAGAAATTTTATCAGAAATTTTTGCGGTGATTCAGCGCGGTTCCTAAGCAATTAGTGAAGCCAATGTGATTAGATAAGAATTGATCGCCGTTGCACAAAATATGTGCCAGACGCGACAAATCACGTTGGTCGGGATTCAGAAAGTTAATTTGACAATATAGACTCGGGGAAGCAAAAATTACCATGCGGATTCTATTTGTTGCAGCAGAGGCAGCACCCATTGCCAAAGTAGGAGGAATGGGTGATGTTGTCGGGGCATTGCCCAAATTCCTGAGAGAAATGGGGCATGATGTGCGGATATTCTTGCCTTACTATGGTTTCCTGCCAGACAAAATGGAAATTCCCAACGAACCCATCTGGCGGGGATATGCGATGTTCCAGGAATTTGCTGTTTATGAAAGCGTTTTGCCTGGTACTGATGTTCCCTTGTACTTATTCGGACATCCCGCCTTCCTACCCCGCCATATTTATTCTGGAGATGATGAAGACTGGCGGTTCACCTTGTTTGCTAATGGTGCAGCCGAGTTTGCCTGGAATTACTGGAAACCAGAAATTATCCACTGTCACGATTGGCATACGGGTATGATTCCTGTATGGATGCACCAAGATCCTGATATCACCACAGTATTTACCATTCATAATTTGGCTTATCAAGGGCCGTGGCGTTGGTATTTAGAGAAAATTACTTGGTGTCCTTGGTATATGCAAGGACACAACACAATGGCGGCGGCGGTGCAATTTGCCAATAAGGTAAATACAGTTTCGCCCACTTATGCCGAGCAAATCAAGACACCTACTTACGGTGAAACATTAGAAGGTTTGCTGTCCTTTATTAGCGGAAAACTATCTGGGATTATCAACGGTATTGATACCGAAGTTTATAATCCAGAAAATGACAAATACATTGTCCAAACCTTTACTGCTGATACTTTAGATAAACGCAAAGCCAACAAAATTGCTCTGCAACAAGAAATCGGATTAGAAGTCAACTCCAAAGCCTTTTTAATTGGGATTGTTACCCGATTAGTGGAACAAAAAGGCATTGATTTGATATTGCAAATTCTCGATCGCTTCCTATCTTACACAGATGCACAGTTTGTGTTGTTGGGGACAGGCGATCGCTACTATGAAACCCAGATGTGGCAATTGGCATCCCGTTTTCCCGGACGTATGGCAACTTACTTACTTTATAACGATGCCCTGTCTCGCCGGATTTACGCTGGCACTGATGCCTTCTTAATGCCCAGTCGTTTTGAACCATGCGGTATTAGCCAAATGATGGCTTTGCGCTACGGTTCTGTACCCATTGTCCGCCGCACAGGTGGATTAGTTGACACCGTAACCCATCACGACCCGGAAAATGCTGCTGGTACTGGTTATTGCTTCGATCGCTATGAACCGCTAGACCTTTTCACCTCAATGATTCGGGCTTGGGAAGGCTTCCGTTTTAAACCGCAATGGGGAGAACTACAAAAACGCGGCATGAGTCAAGACTTTAGTTGGTATCAATCTGCCAAACAGTACGTGAAATTGTACAGGTCAATTTACGGTTTGCCAGAAGAAGAGGAGACTCCAGAACCAGAGTTAGTGTTAAACGAGACAGTCACTAGCACCAGTAGTAAATAAAAGGGTGGTTAGAAACCGCGTCTACACAGACAAAACCCACCTCCGTGGGTTTCAAACCCTCAATCTTTCCTTAGTCCGCGGAGGCGGACGAAAGTTTGTGTAGCCGCGACTTCCAGTCGCCAGGGCATAAAATTGACCTATTAATTAATCGTCGCTTTCGCCCTAATTAACCAATCGCGATCGCTAACACAAATTTCTCGACCAGATGAGTCTCCTAAGCGGTCTAATGCCCATAAACAAGCGTATTTCAAATCCCAAATCGGCGTATTTAGGCAAATTTTGAGTTCAGAAATTGCTCGTGAATCACCCAATTCAGCAAGAGCGATTGCACATGCAGCACGAGATTTCTGAAACTGGGGTTCGCGGTTGTGCAGGTTTTCTATTAATAAATCGTAAGCGGGAGCATATTTTAGCCAGCCGAAAAGTTTCATGACATGATAATGAGCGCCATAGTCGTTATATGCTTTGTCCCCATAAGTTGTTAGAAGTGCTACTGGTGCTTCTTGCGGGTAGACATCTAGTAAGGTTTTTGTCGCTAAATAACATCGTCCAAAATCGGTTTCATAGAGTTCATTAATTACAAAATCTAGGACAGGGGTAGCATCATACTCATGCACTAAATCAAGGTCGTTGGGATGATCGTAGAGTACTTGTTCTAAGTAAGGTTGAATTTCTGTGAAGCTAATTTCACCACTAGGAACGCCTGCATCCAAAAGCATCCGCAAACCTCGCAAGCGAAACACCAGAGATACAGGACAACGGGCGATTTCTGGGATGGCTTTGTAATAGCGAGAATCAATCAAGTCTTGAATACAACCGCGCCGTGTATTGACGCTGGAACTTTGCAGCAGCGCCATCACCTCAGTGATTTGGGAATAATCACCCGTGAACCGACAAACTGTAGCGATCGCCGCACTACGGGTAGGTTCATCCTCCATTTGGGTAAATTTCCGTACACGTTCTAGGGAAGGCTGATAGTCAGCGTTCGCTAAAGTGTGAATAATCACTCGATAGATTTGACCTGGTTTATCCAGCAGTTGCGAGACTTCTTCGAGAATTTCTGGATCTTTCGTGCCGATTTCCCCGATCGCCCACACGGTATTTTCAACAGTATAAATATCATCATCTTTAAGGCACTGCCGAATGACAGGTAAAGCTGATTCTGCTTGCAATCGCCCCAAACTTTCCACAGCTTTGCGTCGGACAATGCGGTGGTCTAACTCATCAGGGTTACTGGTTTCAATTGCCCGTACCAAAGCCGCGATCGATTGCTCTGTGGGAAAGTTAATTAGATGGGAAACAGCAATATACTTATCAGAAGCATCTTCGAGTTGTTCTAATGGTGTATCAATAATTGCGATCGCTTCTTCTTCTGTTAGCCCAAACATTTTAAAAAAACGTTTATCCATTGATCTATAAATTGCTCTTGGATAATTTTAGAGATCACTTTTACCATCGTACTAGGGACTGGGTACTGGGGATTGGGGATTGGGATCTATTTGGGTATTGATTGAAGCATCAAAAGTGTCTACATAGCTATTTGAGAATAATAGGAACAAATATGAGTGATTATTTAGATGACTATGAATTTAATAACCTCGATTTTTATAGAAAAAATCATGGTTTACAGCTTTATTACAACTGGTCTGGGGAAATTTGGTGGCAAGAAACACCAGAAAAATCAAAAGAAAAATTGTTCTCTATTATTGGGATGAATGCTACCAAAGTATTTCTCAAACACGATCCTGAGTACGGCGAAGTCGGATATCGCATTAATAGAGAGTTGGGTTTATTTTGTGACCCAGATACTCAAGAGATTTTGCACTTTTGGAAGTCACCAACAGCAAGTCAACCAGTACCAGTAGTACACATTGCTAACCGCATTGTCCAAGGCTCAGTCAAACCAAAGAAATTTGTCATACCCAAAGGCAGCGGATATATTACCTCTGTTATGGAAATTCCTTTAGAATACCCGCATCCTTTAGCAGGAGATAGCAAATATTCAGACTATTGCCCTGGAGAAAAGTTTAAGGGAGTTGAATACTTTATCTCAAATACTTGCCGACCCGATGCAACTGATGTCCCTCCTGCTAAGTGGGCGAGAGACTGTCCTTGGTTGCCCTGGATGAAGTTAGGATATGCTCATCCAGCGAAATTAAGATTTGAAACCACAATATTTAGAGTAGATTCTTTTGAGCAGCTTCATCCTAGTTTGGTCAAACTGGTGAGGGAGAAAGTACCAATTTATGAATTCACGCCGACAGAAAGTGATGAGCCAAATGTGACAAGCATTCAATACTTTAAGAAAAACTTTGAATCCTACTTGCAGGGAGATATTTTTCCACTTGAGGAAACCTCTTAAAATAATTCGTAATTGAATTCTTAGTGCGAATTACGAATTAGTTAGGCTGTTGGTAAGGGAACTCCAATATTGTGGGGCGGGCAAGATGCCCACCCCACAGGAGTTAATTGGATTTTTTTATTTGGAAGTCCCTAAGTATTCTTCTGGCCATTTACGTGAAATAGCGAAGCATTTGTCAAACTTAGACGATAGCTTGCGAGGTTCTGGAAACTCTATCCCATTAGCCCACGCCTCAATCTTTACCAGGAAGGTACTCAAGTCCTGTTGCACTCTGTTCAGTTCTGTCTCGAAGGTGGATTGCTCAAAATCAATGTGAAATCCACTGGCTGCTGAATCCATTCCTCCATCTGACCATATACGAACAAAACCATCCACCATTTCAAACCAGGGGCTTGGATCGTGAGCCAAGGCGATCGCCCTGTAGTCAAAAATTCCAGCCACTCCCGCCACTCTTCTAGACCACAACAGCAACTGGGGTAGATCAATTCATTAGCAGTAGACTTGACTTGAAGACCTCCTGGCAAAATCAGTGTCTCGGACTCAATAACTCGATATAGAACATCATTGGCATTGCCACCATTTTCTAAATCGTTGTATTGTACCAATTGGGCAAATATTAACCCGACCTCCAAATCTGTCATCTCATCGTATAACTGAATGTGCGAGAACGGTTTATAGTCCGCAACAGACCACGGCCATAATGGCTCACCCTCATACCACGGAGTTTCTACCACAGCTTGAATACAAGGATTGCTACTCATCACATCGACTTATCCTGTTGCACGATGCTAGTGCGATATCTATGATGTCCTACGCTTACGGGAACTCCCAGAAATAAATTATCCAATATTGTGGGGTGGGCGTCTCGCCCGCCTTATGAACTGGGCGGGCAAGATGCCCACCCCACAAGAGTTAACTGGATATTTTTTTATTTGGAAGTTCTTACGCACTGGCTTTTAGAGGATTTTTGAAGATTCCTGTCAAAAAGCTTTACCAGTGGTTACGCGATCTGAGAAGATCAGAATATATACATTATCAGCTATTGATTAGTTGCTTTTTGCCAATTGTTCAATTTTATGTAACAGCTAAAAGTAACCAAATACAAACATTCTTTGTAACACTGACCACACATCATTTATATAAACACGTATTTAGGAAAGAAAAGTTATGGATGAAACTTCAGAATTGACAACAACCAATAACGTCACCGCCCAAGATGTAGCAGAAGTAATTGCAGAACTTGAGCAATATCGGGAACGTCTAGTTCAAGAAACTACGGAAACAGCAAAACGGGCTAAGTTAATGAAAGTAAGCGTCATGGCAAAATTGGAGCCTGAACTTGCCAAGATTGATTCTGCCCTCCAGGAACTCCGCGATCAACAGGCTGCGCTGAGTGTCAGCAACTAGTCATCTTGATAATTCAACCAGAAGTTATATGCTCAACTCCGAAACTCAATCCGGGGTAGATTCGTTAAATCTGTCCCATGTAGAAACTGATGCTTTATTTGCAGTAGTGAGTGAGCAATTAAGCTTAAACACCTTCAACTCAGATGACCAAGAGCTACTAAAGCGAATGGTTGAGAGTATGGGAGACTCACGGGGCATGGTTAGACTGAGTTTTGCAGAGGCTTTGGGTAAAATCGGTAAACCAGCGACCCCCTTATTAATGGAAGCTGTGGCAAATCATCCAAACCCAGTTGTACGGAGAGCCAGCGCCAAAACTCTGACACTGATTGCTGACCCGATCGCAGTTCCCACTTTGGTCAACGCCTTGTTAAATGATGAAGATACCGTGGTCAAAACCTCGGCGGTGGGGGGGCTTGCCAAAATAGGTGAGGCTGCTGTGCCAGCATTACTGAAAATCTTAGCGTCAACGGAGTATCCAGAAAGTGCTAAAGGACACGCGGTATGGGCGTTGGGGTTTATTGGGGCAGACGCCAAAGAGTATTTATATCAAGAGATTAACTCAGACTCAGATGAAGTTCGAGCGGCGGTAGTAGGTGCGATCGCTAAAATTGCTCAAGAAGGCAACGAAGAAGGAGCATTTAATATTTTAGTTAACGCCCTCACCGATCCATCTGAAATTGTACGGTGTGAAGCAGCAGCAGCTTTGGGTAGTCTCACCTATCAACCAGCAATTCCTCATCTGGTTGAGTTACTACATCATACCGATTGGGAAACTCGAAAAGCAGCAGCTTTAGCATTGATGAAGATTGGCGATCGCACTTCCTTAGAACCCCTACAAGCCGCATTAACCAACGAAGAGGAAGCAGCAGTTCAGGCAGTTATCAAGCTAGCGATTTCTCAAATTGAGAGACAATTAGAGGAGGATGCTTGGGAATAGGGCAATGGACATTTACAACTTGACATCTTCCTCTCATTTTGAGAGTGTCGAAGTTGCTCCCAAGGTGATTGAGACGGAAGAGGAGTATTTAAGAGCGATCGCTACCCTCTTTTGTACTTAATCACCTGATCTAATCGGGGTAAAGCACTCACTGCTGATTCACGAACATAAGGATCAACAGATTCATCATTTGTCAACGCTGTCAGCACTTCCACCCCTCGAATATCACCCATTGAACCAAGAGCATTGACGATCGCTACAGCCACCGCCACATTATCTATTGTTTTCAGAGCTTCAGTCAAAATCTCAAAGGCAGGAGAACCAATTTCACCCAGCGCCATCACTGATGCAATATAAACAACAGGATTTTGGTCATTGAGCGCCGTTTTTAATCCCTGTAAGCCCTCAGCTGGAAAAGGAACATCGGGATGGTTAGCAGCAACCTGTGCCAGAGCCTTAGCACAGCTACCCCGAATGGTCGCATTATCGCTATTTATTAATGACTCTACCAGTAGCGGTACAGCGTCCGTACCAATAGCGCCCAGTGCCTTTACCGCCGCTCGACGGTAAGTGACATCTTCCTCATCCAAAATACTCATCAGCCGAGGAATGGTATTTTCATCACGGACATCAGCCAGTTCCCACATAGCTCGTTCCCGTAGATTGGGATTGGGGTGTTTTAACTGTTCAAATAGAGAATCTATTGTCATAAAATCAAATTTTCCTGTCTAAATCCCCCAAGTTCAATCATGAATTACGAATTACTAACAACTGAGGGACTCTTGGTCAGTCACTCAACCAGATACAGGCAAAGCAACAGACTGAGAGTCCCTGAGTTTTAGAGTATAACGATCGCTCGTCTATTCAACCCTTGTTACTATGACAGGGAGTTGATTACATAGTCGAGGAGAGCGCGGAACTCACCCAAAGCTTGAGGAGACAAGTCACGAGGAGAGCAAGCGCGATCGCGAGTGTAAGTCAACGCGGTTACATAAGGAGCGGTTGGCAGACCCAAAGAGCGATAAACTTCACGAGCGCCTGCAATACCCCATTCATCCAGAGGGCCAGTACCGCCCACAACTAAGCTGTAGTTGATCAAGCGTAGGTAGTGCTTGATGTCGCGGAGGCATTTGTCTTTCTTGACTTGGGTAGCGCCAGCTTCACCTTCTTGGGTCAAGTAAGGATATTTCTTGAAGGCAGCATCATAAGCTTCCTTAGCTACATTATCGATACCAGCAGCTAGCTTTTCAGCAGCTTCTAGACGAGCGCTAGCACGTTGAATGCTACCTTGAACTGATTCTAAATCAGAGGTAGTTGGGAAACGACCTGCTGCATCAGCAGCTCCAATAACTGTAGTGATAACTGATTTCATTGCTTTTTTTACTCCAGATTAGATTTGATCGAGTTGTGATTTCAGTTGGCTTGACTAATAGGCTTTAGCCGTTAGCGATTAGCAATTAGCTCAAAGCAGAAATAACGCGATCGAAGTAGCTAGCAGCTTCAGCAGCTAGAGCAGAGCAGTCGCCTTGAGGAGTATCCAGTTTGCGGAACTTCTTACCAGCGTTAGCTTCGGTGTTGGTGTTGGTGATGTGAGCGACGCTGATCGCCTTCAAAATCTGAACAGCACGTATAGAAGAAGAGGCAGGTACGCCCAAAGCTGTGTAGGTTTCTTTCAGACCGTTCAAAGCGCGATCGTCTAATACAGAAGAATCACCAGCCAATAGTGCATAAGTTACGTAGCGCAGAATGATTTCAGCATCACGTAAACAAGCAGCAGTCCGACGAGTGGGGTACAAGTTACCACCAGCTTGAAGCAAGCCAGTGTTTTCACAAGCAATCCCAGCGATCGCATCCGAAACCGCACAGCTAGCATTGCTGGCGATCGCATTTACAGCATCAAGGCGCTTGTTGCCTTCAGCAATGAAAGACTTTAGGGCTGCTAAGTCAGCACCACCGATAGGAGCGGTTTTGGCATCAGCCGTAATTACAGCTCTGGAAAAAGCATCAAGAACCATGAGTTCTCCTTAATATTCACAAATGGCGGATATTATTTTTGGCTTGTTCTCGATCAGGTTAACTGTGAGTAGCCAAACAAAAACATAGGGGATCAACAGTACCCTAGTCTTTACTATGAGAGACAAAGTAATAATCTGTAATATTTAATTTGGGTATTCGGGGACTGGGGACTAGGGGGGAAAGTTACCGAAAAAATGGGTTTAAAGCCCCGTGCTTCTAGCACGGCTTTGGAGTAATAAGTAACAAGTAAATATTTTTACTCATTACTTGTTACTTATTGCTCCAAAATCTACGTGTGTTCACGCCGGGGAGTACGTCAAAGGAAGCGTTTCCCCCCTCTCTACCTCTTCCAATTCCCAATCCCCAGTCCCCAAAAAATTAAGACTTACGCATTTCAATGGAACTCTGCCACTGCGTAAGTCTTAAAAGAAAAAATCTTAATTTTTTACTCGATCAAGCTTGTTTTAGGAGATGTTTGACCAAATTATCTTTTACCATCATCTGCCGTAAAACTTCTAGCAAAAAATCCTGAGCCTCTTCTTGGCTCAAACTTTTTACCTGGTCTTTCAAATTTTGTAAGCGAAACTGTTGTTCTAAAGTTAGTTCGATTGGGAAGTCCATCATTCACTCCTGGGATTGACTGGATCGAAGGGTATTTTTTATTACCGCTAGTTTGAAGGCGCAAGCTGTCGTAGAAATTGCTTTCCAATATTCTAGCATCGAGATATTAAAACGTCTACATTGTCAAGTCATAACAAATCATGCTTATAAAAGTTTACAATCACATAACAACACGTCTGCTTCTCCCTTGTTAGGGAATTTATTGAAGCTGACCCGCTAATGGCTGTAATGTTTAGAATGTTTAGATACCAACTACTCTAAAAAGAAAAAACAAGGTAAACATCGTCCGCAGGAGTAATAAGTAGGAGTCAGAAGATTGATAGACGCAATGGAATTTTTTCAGCTAAGTGCTGGTAAGTGGCGATCGCAACGTGCAACTCATCATCTAGCGTTCAAGCGCTCAGAGATAGGAGAATCGGATATACAGGTAGAAACTCTCGATGCCGACCATCCCGAAATCATAGAATTGTGCCAGTACCATGAAATTGACCCTAGCCTTTCAATAGGTGGTTCGCGCGTGCGTTGGCTAGGGACAATGGCTTGGGATCGAGAAGGTGAGGAGAATCATCAAGGGAAAACCATATTTGCGATCGTGCCTGATGGCGATAACCCCAGGCAAGGAAAATTACTCCGCGAAAGGGGTTACGCCGAAATAGTGCCTGTAGTTGGTCTTTTTCACATGGATGATGAAGATGGACTGGTGTTGACAACCGAATACGAAACAATGAGTTCCATTGAGCGATTCTGGTTTGCCAGCCCAAATATGCGAATGCGAACCAGTACAGTCAAACGGTTTGGCGGCTTTAGCACGGCATCATTTTGTACTGAGACCCGCATGGATGCTTCTGTTGAGGTTTCCAGCACAAAAGAAGTAACAGAAAGTCAAGAGTCGGATGTTCTGGAAAAAAGACAGTTTTATTCAGTTTTGGGGTGGTGAATTATCTCAACCAGAGTGACGCTTTTACTCGTGGGCAAGATTATCTGCGTCTGGTACAGAGACTTGCTCTAGAGCCGGGTATGGTGGATGTGTTTGATAACTTGCGCGATCGCATCCCCATTTGCACTTGGATCGGCGATAATATTAATGCCGTAAACGCTCAGATAAACACCTATTTAGGGTTTTGTCATGAGTGCTTTCATCCCCAAGAGCGTCGCCACATCCAAATTTTTGCAGTACCCATAGCTCAATCCTTCGGCATAGATGGGCTATGCAACATTCTCACAAACCCAATCACTATTTTGGTAGATGTCGGTCGAGTTGCACCTAAAGACTGGTTTGGTGTAGTCGTCCATGAATACGCCCATGCTCATCTAGGAGACTTTGGTCACAATGAGCAGTTTGCTAGCATCCTATCTCATTTATGTTTAGGACTGGGATTGGAACCACCCTACTGGGAGGCAGGAATGGAAGCAACTTTGCGTAGCTGGCCTTACTGTAAATCAACCATAGATCCCCTGGAATTTTGGATAGGTCGCTGAGGGGGGCAGAGGGCAGGGGGCAGTAAGTAGAAACTCTTCATGTCTGATTTTGAGTCCTATATTTTGTACCTTATCTATTTGAAAACTGCCGTCTTATTCCTACCCATTCCCCATTCCCCATTAATTTCTTTTGCTAAATGTTAAAAATTATTGCTCTAGTTCAAAAAGGTGAAACTGAATCTCCTAATCTAAAATATGTGAATAAGTTTGTTTAGTGATTCACGTAGTTATTTAAGCTGGAAACCCCACTCCCTTTATTGATTAGCTATGGTTGAATCTAGCAGACTAATCATTATTTCATCCGAATCCTGAAAATCACTCTTAGTTAAGTTTCGTGAAATTTTATCAGAATTCTGAGGTTCTGATCCAACTACTCCTTTAATATGTGATTAAAAGTTGTTAACTTTAATTAAGAACATGGAGGCTTTAGAGTGCCAATTCCTCTGTTAGAATATGAACCTTCAAGTCAAAACCAGCGTGTAGCTTCTTATGAAGTTCCAGGTGATGAACAGCCCAGGATTTTTAATACAGACAATATTCTGTCTCCATCAGATTTAGGCGATCTGATTGAAGCTGCATATCGTCAAATTTTCTTTCATGCCTTTGCTGCCGATCGCGAAACATATTTAGAGTCTCAGCTCCGTAACGGACAAATTACAGTGCGGGACTTTATTCGTGGGTTGTTGCTTTCTAATACCTTTAAGAGAAGCTTCTACGACCTCAACAATAATTATCGCTTTGTTGAGCAAGTAATCCAGCGGGTTCTAGGACGCGACCCATACAACGAGCGGGAAAAAATCGCTTGGTCAATTGTAGTTGCGACCAAAGGTATTGTCGGCTTTGTTGATGAAGTACTAAACACTGAAGAGTACCTGAGCAATTTTGGATACTCCACAGTGCCTTATCAACGCCGTCGGATACTACCATCTCAATCTGCGGGTGAGTTGCCATTCAACATCAAATCTCCGCGATACGAAGATTACCACCGTACCAAACTGGGTTTCCCCCAAATCATTTGGCAGGTAGAAGTACGCAGATTCATTCCACAAGAGCAAAAGCCCAAGGCTGGCGATCCAGCTTTGTTCTTGGCTTTGGCACAAAGTATCAATGCAACTGGCAATGCTCCTCAACGGATCTCGTCATTCAACATCGATATCGAAAAGTCTGTACCTTATCGCCAACTGTCAGGAATTAAATAACAATTTTTGGTCGGTGGCTGGCTAGTACATCCACTTGATTGATTATTTTATAGCGTGCATAAGTCTTGGGTTATGTAGGAGTTTCATTTAGATATAACTAGTGAAACAGACTCTATCCCATGTCTGATGCACGCTACTTGTTAATTGGCATTGGGCATTGGGCATGGTTTTTTTATGGCTAATGTCTGTGAAATGGTTCTATTTTCAGGCGTGGATGAGCTTAGGAATAAGAATTAAATAACATACTAATTTATGTCCGGGCCTTACCTCATCCTCAATCCCTCTCCTTGTAAAGGCTACGGTGTACACACAAGTCTTAAAATTCCCCCTAGTACTTGGTTTAGTCATCCAGCAATAGGATTGTGCGATCGCTCCGAAAGCCTGTCCGCAGCGAACGCAAGTGCGTGTCGTAGACAAGCAATCGCTTTAACTACGAGATTATGCGATTACTTCGCTTCGCTCGTAATGACAATTTGTTGGGTCTATAAAGCTTGAAACCCTTGCAGATACGACTTGTGTGTACACCGTAGCCGATATATTGGAGAGAGAAGCTAGAGACAGGATAAAGTTTTGTATCTTATTTAATCCACGTTCCTTACGAATTATTCTCTCAAGGTAGCCATCGGGGATGAAACCCAGCGAAGGGGAGTTGTTCTGGTTTAATTTCAACAGTCGTAGCATCAGCGATGGGCAATAGAGGCATTAACCACAGGCTACTGGTAGCGATGGTATCTCCATCATCAGTTTTTAAAGTGTTTGGGGGTAATGATGCTGTGGTGTTTGTCTGCGGTACTACTTGGTCAAATAACAAGCCCAAACCGTCAGATGATAAACTCATTTGCACATTTCTTTGAGCGGGAGGCAGTACTAACAGTGGTTTCTGTTGTCCGGTTTTCAGATCAATTGCCACCACATAAGGCTGTTCTATGTATTGTTCCTTGGATACTAGCTGTGTCAGCAAGCAATAGAGGGTAGGTGAGGCGATGTCAAATTGGCAACTGACAATTGAGCCTGTTGTTTTTACTAGTTGTTTCTGTACACCCTGGTTTGTCACTAAAAACAAATCTCGCGTGTAATCTGTATTAAACCTTACCATTGCTGCTTGAGAGCCATCTTTAGAGAAAGCCTGTACCAAACCAAACTGGGGCAGAAAATCTAAAGGTTTACTTGCATCGCCTTGCAGTGGTAAAATCGCTGCTCCCTGTCCTTGGGCAACTGCAACGGCTTTACTATCAGGCGTGATCATAAAGTCTCCTCCTGGCTGGCTTTTGAGGCGTTTCGGGACGGGTTTTTCTGCGGAAGCGTCACTAGTTGCTGGCATAAACCAGAGTCCAAAGTCGCCAGGATTATTTTTGTTTCCCCGTTGGATGACAATAGTTTGCCCATCAGGAGATAAGTCAAATTTCAGGTTTTGATAATCTTTACTATCTAAAGTCAGGTCAACTTTGCCTTCTGGTTCTGCTTTTTGTCCAGATTTAGCAGAAACGCCTGTTGTCACTGTATATATTTGGGCTGAAAGTAAGTCTTGATTATTGGCGGCGCGAGCAGAAAATAAAATTTTCTCCCCATCAGGAAATGATTCAAAGTCAATTACTACCAAGTCTTTAGGGGTAAGTACCCTTTTTTGTTCTTGGGTCAAGTTGTAAAGAACTAACCGCCCTTTTTCTTCTTTATCAGTGCCGATGTAAAGAATAACGCGATCGCGTGTACGGAAGCTACCTGTAAAGGGTTGTATCAGACGATTGTTACCCTCTTGCAGCGCAAACTTATCTTTGGCTCCTTGTAACAGCAATTTATAATTCGTGCCATAAGGTGCTGGTGTTACCAGTGTATAAACCATCCGCCGCCCTGCCCAACTGTATTTACCTGCGAGGGGTGGCTCAATTTTCAAGTTATCCTCGACACTTTTGATTTCCATTGGGCGGCTGAAGGTGAGGGTGAAAGAGTTATCTTCTGCCCCAATTTGTTGATTTTGCCATGTAAAATCCCGGACACGAGCAGTTACCACATCACCTTGTAAGATGATTAACCCAATCAGCAGACTCAGCAGTAGCATTAGTGCGATCGCGATTCGATCTAGTGGTTGAATAAATGTTTTAGATTTAGTCATTGGGAATTGAGCATTGGGAATTGGGCATTGGGCTAATGACTAATGACTAATAACTATAAGGATTTTGGGGTTGAGGAATCTTTTTGAGGGAGGTGGCGGCGATGGTAAGTTGGCGTTTACCTGCCAAATTTTCTGTGACCATTTGTCCTTCTACTTCCAGCCAGGTATCAGCGGCATAAGCCTCTTGATTATTTTGTAGTTTGACGGGCAATCCCACAGGGTAAGCATCTGCTGCACAGCAAGTTAAGACAAATCTTGCTAAGAACAAATATTCTTTTCCTATATCCGGCGGGTGGATGACAAATCCCTGTACTTTGACTTTTTGTCCTGTATATGTGTCTGGTTCTGGATAGACATTGACAGTACGCACCCAGTCTACAAGCGATCGCTCTTCTGGGCGAACGGTAGCGCGAAAGGCTTGAGGTTTGACACGTGTGCTTCCCAATAAATCAGTCGTTACACCCCTTTGAAGTGCTTTGTCACTAGCAAAAACCTGCGGCGTAATGATAAAACCTAAAATCGCCGTAGTCAATAACAAAGAACTACCCCAACCAGGGGGAAATAAACTAATATGCGGGGCGTTTGATGTCACATCACGGCGACGACGTTGCCAAAGTTCCTGCATCTTGAAGAAACCAATAATAATCAAGCTGATACCAGTCACGACCACGAACCAAATGTAATTTGGGTGAATCAACAGATTCAGCTTGTTAGTTAACCAATATCTCAACATCAAAGTGCCCCAAGCTGTAATTGCGATAGCATCCAGCCAAGGGAGTAACAGATTTGGGATTTTAGATTTGGTGGTTTTGTTAGTCATTGGTCATTAGTCATTGGTCATTAGTCATTGGTCATTAGCAAAGGACAAATGACTAATAATTTTTTAAAAGACGTGCAAGTTCAGGAAAAGGGTGAACACAAATGTTAATTGTGCTGCTAGAGCAAATAAGTAAAAGACCGTTTTGGGTTTAAAAATGGATAACATCAAACCAATACCTTTGATGTCAATCATTGGCCCAAACACTAGAAATGCCAACAATGAACCACTGCTAAAGGTTGAGGCAAAAGATAGGGCGAAGAAAGAATCAACTGTAGAACAAATTGACACCACTACTGCTAATATCAGCATGACCACAATTGAGGTAATGGGGCCAGCACCCAAACTGAGAATTAATTCACGGGGAGCGAGGACTTGAATCGCAGCCGCGATCGCACTTCCTACAACCATGACTCCGCCTAATTCTCGGAATTCTTGAATGCTGTTATCCACCACTAGACGCAATTTCGCTGCTAACGGTTTATTGGTCGTAGACGCTGAGGTAGACGGTACTAAATTAGCATCTATCCGCAGAGGTATACCTGCTTTTCCTCCTAAGATATAAGTCCCAGATTGCAAGAGATTCGGTACTGTTGCTTCCTCTTGTGCTTGGTAACGCTGACCACGGCGCTTGGTTTCAGGCGGCGCGGGTGGGTTAAACTTCATATAACGAGCGATCGCAGGCTGAATTATCGGATTTAAGTCCTTTTGAAAACTGAAAACATACCCGATAATTGTGGCAATTGCTAGAGAAAATACGACTCGTAAGACTACTATTTCTGGTTGATCTCGAAATGCTGTCCAAGTTGACCAAATTACAATTGGGTTAATTGTTGGTGCTGCTAGCAAAAAACCAATTGCCACTGGTGTGGGTACTCCCTGAATCAGGAACCGCCGCGCTACCGGTACATTCCCGCACTCACACACCGGAAATAAAAAGCCGATCATGCTGCCAACTAAAGCACCCAGCAGCGGATTTGTGGGCATTTTTTCTACGAGTTTGCGCTCATCAACAAAAAATAGCAGCAAACTTGAGAATAAAACCCCAAGAAGCAAAAAAGGCATCGCCTCGACTAGCAGACTCAGAAATAGTGTAAAACCATTGTTCAATTGATTCATGGGCGTCGCAGTCAAAAGCGGTTTTTAGTTTTAGGGTTCTGCCTAGTCATTCTATCGAAATGGGGATCAAAAGCAGTTCGGGAAAATTAAACATTATTTAAGTAGCAAGTTATCCAATGTTTGAAATTGCGCTTAAGCGCTACAAACCTTTGCTTCAGCCTAGATAGTGATTTTTACCTGAGTGCATTTACTGACGATGACCATTTCTAAGATTGTCTAAGTTCAGAATTTGTTCCGTTCTAGAGGGCAAGTAGCTGCATAGATGATTTGAAATTCCCTATGTTTATACTTACAGTAATTTCCTGGATCAGATATTAGCTCGGCTGTATTTTCATCAAGTATTCACAGTTATGCAACATTTGGGGTAAGTGTAGCCCGTCGTAGACATCGCTCTTGGTTGCTAGCATCATTAATTTTGGCTTGTTTTGGCAAAATTTTATCTGATCCTTGATTGATTGTTTACTATAACAACTCTAAAAAGGCAAGACCAAATTTTAGCAAACAATCTAAAAATCACCATCAGGCTAGAAACCTGGACGGTAATCACTAAAACTCGAGAGATGCTCTTCTCTCCTGGCGCAAACAAGTCTTGTCTGCGACACGCTAGTAGTCTGCCAACCCAAAAATGCTAAGTGAGGACTGGGGAAAGGGGAAAGGGAAAAGGGTAAGAGATTTAAACCCTTTCTCCCTTCCCCCTTACCCTTTACCCCGCCAAGTTCACTTGGCGAACTACTAGGCATTGGTGTCAACTTAAGCTGAAACTCCTTTAAAACCTCGTTTCCAGCCTCCGGCTGGAAATGCAACTCAAAAGTGGCTCTGCCGCCAGTAAAGAGAGGCGGAGCAAATACTTTTCGGATAAACCCAACAATCTCTCTTTTGATCTGGGGAAAGGTTAAAGGGGAAGGGGTAAGGGTTTGAATTTACCTTTACCCCTTCCCCTTTCTCCCAAAACCCGAAAAGTATTGGAGGCGGAGCCTCAAAGACAAGCATTCCCAGTCGGAGACTGGGAACGAGGCAATCTAAAAGCTAGTTCTAGACTTGCTTTCACGTTAAGTTGACACCAATGCACGCTAGGGACTTCCTACAAATAAATTACCCAATCTTGTGGGGTTGGCATCTTGCCCGCCTTTTACGCATTTTCCACCACACGGCATTCAGTTCCTCAAATTCTTTAAGAAGTAGGGTATCTGGTGTTCGCGATTATTTACGTTTTATTGGAATCCCCCAAATCTTGATTTGTCGATCAAATCCACCACTGGCAAGAATTTTACCATTGGGACTAAAAACGATCGCACTTACCCAGTCTGTATGTCCACTCAGGGTATTTATTAACTCACCTGTAGTTAAATTCCACAATTTAATCCCATCTCTGCCGGCACTAGCAAGGGTTTGTCCATCGGGATTAATAGCGATCGCATTTACCCAGTTATTATGTCCTGTGAAGGTGCGGACTAATTCTCCAGTATTAATATTCCACTGTTTTATGGTGCGATCGCGGCTAGCACTAACTAATGTTTCTCCATCTGGCGTAAAGATAACAGCGCTAACAGCATTAGAATGAGCTACTGATTCACGGATTAATTTACCAGTACTCAAATTCCACAGCTTGATTACACCCTTATTATCACCACTAGCCAAGGTCTGCCCATCAGGACTAATAGCCAGGGTATAAATCAAATTATCAAAGCTGACTAGAGTCCCTAGAGGGCGCTGCTGTAGCAAATCCCAGAGACGAATCCCATCCAAAGCTCCACTGATGAGAATTTTACTATCAGGAGACACCGCTAAAGATAATACGTTACTGGTATGTCCAACAAAAGAGCGGCTAAATCTAAAATTTTTCAGGCTCCAGAGGTTAATCGTGTTGTCATCACTACAGCTAGCGAGGGTTTGACCATCTGGCGAAATCACTAAAGATTCTATGGCTGCTTTGTGTGCTTTGTTAATATCCCCTAACTTTTTGCCGTTTGCTGGATTCCACAGGCGAATTATACCCTCGTTTTCTGCACCTCCACTCGCAAGAATTCTGCTGTCTGGACTGAAAGCGAGGGATTTGACGGTTCCGTTATGTCCTCTAAGTGTGTAAAGTAATTGGGCATTAGCAAAGTTGCTAGTAGCTTGGGAGTTTGGCGTTACTTCAATGGCAGCATGAGCTTGATGAATGTAAAACCCTTTCCAGATAGTCACTGGAAGGGCAACAGCTGCCATAAATGCCAAAATAATATACGGCCGCAGAAAATTACCGCCACCTCTTCCCTCACTACTCACTCTTTTTCCTCACTTTTTATAGATACAGTTACCCAAATTAATTTTGCAGAGCTATTACCAAATAACTCTGCAAATTCTTAAAGAGGCGGTTTTTTCTTAGAAACGCTTAACATTGGTAAAGGCGTACTAGAAGAAGAACGAGAGGGCAAATAATGTTGCACTACAGGTTCCTCTGGTAAGGGACGACGCTGCTGGAAACGCCACAACTTAAAGCCTAGCGCTATCCCTGCCGTTCCCAAACCAAAAGCAAACAACGACCAGCTATCATTTAATCCGCCAATCAGGGCATCCATAACGCCCATCGTCATTAGTACACTGATTATTGGCTCTTTTCGGTAGGTTGACTTCAAAAAACGAGGTAATACAGCATTCATCACAGCTTGGTTGGTTCCTGTTCACCTTTTGTGTATATTTACCAAGAATACCTCACCCGTAATTTGCCTTTTTCATCCAAGGCAGACACTAATTTATGATTTTCTTTAGTAGGGGAGGAAGTTTACTCATTAATCGCCTTGCATCAGCTAGTTGCAAGTCTATGATATTTCCATCAAAAATAGGTATTTCGATTCCTCTCTTGCTTATATTTTAGGGCAATTATTTATGAATAAGTCTAATTAAAGTATCTAGGGCGAAGTACTCCGCTATCAATTATTGAAGTCAAAACCAACTGGTTGTTCCAACTGGTTGAAACTCTTTTAATTACTAGTGGTCTGTCAAATTCATTTTGGCGGTTAGAGAGACGCGATAAATCGCCGTCTCTACTAGAAATTTATCCGTCAATTAGTTCTTGACAGACCACTAGCTTACAACTTCAAAATTGTGCTTGTTGATGGCACTACTTTAGACCCAGCCATGATAGCACCCCTTGATTGGTGACATATTCAATCACCAGCAGCAAAGCGAAGCCAATCATTGCGGCTCGACCATTCAAGCGTTCGGCATATTCGTTAAAGCCAAACTTCGGCTCTTCTAGTTTAGGTGTAATCGTTGGTTGTGTCTGTGTCATTTTTTTTAGAAACCTTTTTTCGGCAAACGGGAATTGATATCAGACTTCTGGCAGAAGTCGGGGAAAGTGGGGGTTTTTACCCTACACTTGGTAACTTATAAGACCGATTGCACTGCTTGAATGCCAAGATGACTTGAGAAATTCAGCAAAAGCTTCCGAGTCGGGAGCTATACAATCGCTCTTTTAATAAATTGTTACTATTCTTTATATATTGTATAAATACTGGGGCAATAGTCAAGGGTAAGAGTTTGGGGCTACTCAGATTTAATTGAGAAACTTTGAACACAGATTAATTATCTCTAATGCAGCTATCTGTAATAGGTCAGCGGCAATAGGAAAGTAGCAAGGTTGAAATTGGCAGGCTACAGTTAAACAAAAAAATTATCAGAGGCGATATATGGAAATTGGTGTTCCTAAGGAAAATAAAGATCAAGAGTTTCGGGTAGGGTTAAGTCCTTCTAGTGTGCGGGTGCTGCGAGAAAATGGTCATAGCATCTTTGTGCAGACACAAGCAGGTAATGGCGCTGGTTTCTCCGATGATGATTACAGAAGTGCTGGAGCCGAAATTGTCCCCACATCAGAAACGGCTTGGAATCGGGAATTAGTGGTTAAAGTCAAAGAGCCGCTGACATCTGAGTATAATTTTTTGCAAAAAGGGCAGATATTATTTACTTATTTACATTTAGCAGCTGATCGCAAGTTGACAGAGCATTTAATTGATTGTGGCACTTGTGCGATCGCTTACGAAACTGTAGAACAACCAGGCGCTAACAGATTACCCTTGCTCACCCCCATGAGCGTAATTGCCGGTCGGTTAGCAGTGCAATTTGGGGCCAGATTCTTAGAACGTCAACAAGGTGGTAGAGGTGTACTTTTAGGCGGTGTTCCTGGAGTGCAACCGGGTAAAGTAGTAATTTTAGGTGGCGGCGTTGTCGGTACAGAAGCGGCTAAAATTGCTGTGGGCGTGGGTGCGATCGTCCAGATTTTAGATGTGAGTGTCGAACGCTTATCTTACTTAGAAACCCTCTTTGGCTCTAGAGTCGAATTGATTTACAGCAATTCTGCTCATATTGAAGCCGCAGTCAAAGAAGCCGATTTGCTCATCGGTGCAGTTTTGGTGTTAGGACGTAGAGCGCCAATATTAGTATCTCGTGAATTGGTCAAACAAATGCGTCCTGGTTCAGTAATAGTTGATGTAGCCGTAGACCAAGGCGGCTGCATAGAAACCTTACACCCTACATCCCACACAAATCCGGTATACGTTGAAGAGGGTGTGGTGCATTATGGCGTTCCTAATATGCCAGGTGCAGTACCTTGGACAGCAACTCAAGCACTAAATAACAGTACATTACCTTATGTTGTCCAGTTGGCGAATTTGGGAATTAAAGCACTGGAAGTTAACCCAGCCTTAGCTAAGGGTGTGAATGTGCAGAATCATCAATTAGTACATCCGGCTGTACAAGAGGTATTCCCTGACTTGGTAAATTAAGTGTCAGGCGATCGCTTATTTTAATGGTGGTAGCGATCGCTAATTAGACTAATTTCCTTGCCTTATGCGCGGATGGGTAGGTGTACAAAATGAGAAGGAGCAAAAAAGGCTGTAGGCTCCATCTATACAAGGCTTTGAGGGCAATCATACCTTTAAACCATCCGCGCACCTTATAGGGACTGCGTTTCAGCGATTTATATCTTGTGCTATGACTATTCCCTGTGTTATGATTTGCTTATTCGCGCAACCTTACCTTGAAAACCAAATACAGCAGCGCTTTCAGCTTTCAGCGATTGCAATTAACCTAAATCCCTATTAGGGATTGAAACGCCGATTTGCGAGTGGATTGATTGCTTGCGAAAGATTGCAATTAACCTAAATCCCTATTAGGGATTGAAACTAATCTTCTAAATGCTGGATTAGAGCCTGCGGGAAGAGATTGCAATTAACCTAAATCCCTATTAGGGATTGAAACGTAGGAACTCCTAATGCTGATTTTACTTTAGCAGATTGCAATTAACCTAAATCCCTATTAGGGATTGAAACCGTTTAGCTAATTCATCTGCATACACTACTCCGTCATTGCAATTAACCTAAATCCCTATTAGGGATTGAAACTCTCCCTGATGCTTATATATCCAATTGATTAAATTGCAATTAACCTAAATCCCTATTAGGGATTGAAACAAAAATGCCATTGCTGCGGCGAAAAGGGCAATAATTGCAATTAACCTAAATCCCTATTAGGGATTGAAACATGGAGTAATACTTCTAAAGTATCACCTAATGGTAATTGCAATTAACCTAAATCCCTATTAGGGATTGAAACTGTTTCAGACGCTATTCGTGATTTGATAAAAAAGATTGCAATTAACCTAAATCCCTATTAGGGATTGAAACAGGATTAGTGCGGGAATGTGGGTAAGCGTAGCTATATTGCAATTAACCTAAATCCCTATTAGGGATTGAAACTCGATACAAGAGACGGTTCATACCAAGTATCAGAATATTGCAATTAACCTAAATCCCTATTAGGGATTGAAACATCTCAAAAAGAATGCGAACTAGTTGCTACAAAATTAATTGCAATTAACCTAAATCCCTATTAGGGATTGAAACAAATACGCCAAAAGTCTTTTATATGGAATTATCGTAATTGCAATTAACCTAAATCCCTATTAGGGATTGAAACTCACTTTCCCCTCGACATCCTGGATTAACAAGTCATTGCAATTAACCTAAATCCCTATTAGGGATTGAAACGTATCGCCCAAACTGACATTTGCATTAGATGAAATTGCAATTAACCTAAATCCCTATTAGGGATTGAAACATAATTTCGGATTCTTGTAAGCTTCCGAATTCGAATTGCAATTAACCTAAATCCCTATTAGGGATTGAAACTGGTACTGAAACAAATGTAAATTTTACGGCTGAAATTGCAATTAACCTAAATCCCTATTAGGGATTGAAACTCAAAACACACAGATCCCCACTGTGTCTGAGAATTTATTGCAATTAACCTAAATCCCTATTAGGGATTGAAACAACATCGGGGCTTGAGTTATCCTCCATCGTCAATGATTGCAATTAACCTAAATCCCTATTAGGGATTGAAACTTCAGAATTTGCTCTACCCTCTGAGATTCCTGAAATTGCAATTAACCTAAATCCCTATTAGGGATTGAAACAGCAACACGATTAACCATGACTGGATCTCTTACAGCCAATTGCAATTAACCTAAATCCCTATTAGGGATTGAAACTGTGATGGTGGCTCTGAAATAGTTCGATTTATACAATTGCAATTAACCTAAATCCCTATTAGGGATTGAAACGTCTCCCAATTCAAAGATTAAATTGTCTGTGTAACTCTCAAATTGCAATTAATCTAAATCCCTATTAGGGATTGAAACAAATATTTCTCGTAATAAACCTCCCATCTGTTTTTCATTGCAATTAACCTAAATCCCTATTAGGGATTGAAACATCTCTATAATTTCTGCATCATCTTTGAAACCTGCTATTGCAATTAACCTAAATCTCTATTAGGGATTGAAACAGTTCATACAAATAAAATCTAACTAATGAGGGTTGTAATTTGTCATTGGTAATAGGCTAAAAAGTCTTTACCTAATATAGTTACGTTTATTCGTGCTGAATTAATTGTTGACTCATAATTTAATTATTGAATAAATATTAAAGCAGCCAAATCCTATAAGTTACTACACTAAATCGATAGAGTTTTAGTATTATTAGAAAAACTAATTACGGAAAAAGAAGTATTGCCATTAAACAGTAAATCTGTCATATTTAAGAATCTCATTTAAAAGCAAAAGCATTTACATTATGTTAGCGACATCTATAAAAATTCTTAATGAGCATTATCAATCTCTCAACAACGAGGGTATAGATGTCATTCAAGGATTAACTCAAAGTCCAAAAACCTTACCTCCAAAATATTTTTACGACGATCGTGGCTCAGAATTATTTGAGCAAATATGTGAATTACCAGAATATTATCCAACAAGAACAGAAGCATGGATTTTGCGCCAATATGCTGATGAAATTGCTCAAATTACAGGTGCTTGTGAACTTGTCGAATTAGGTAGTGGTAGTTCTACAAAAACAGAGTTTTTGTTAGATGCTTATCAAAAGTTTGCTAGTTATTGTAGATATATACCCATTGATGTCAGCCGGGGAATCCTTAAATCTAGTGTAATCAAACTACAGCAAAAATATCCGACTTTCTTTATTGAGGGATTAATAGGAACCTATGAACAAGCACTCATAAAACTAGAATCTACTTTTGCACCATCACGGCTAATTTTTTTCTTGGGTAGTTCTCTTGGTAACTTTAATCCACGAGAATGTGATGATTTCTTAAAACAAATTACTAAGACTTTACAGATAGGTGACTACTTTCTTTTGGGGATTGATTTACAAAAACCCAAGGAAATCTTGGAGCCAGCTTATAACGATAGTCAGGGAGTAACAGCTGCTTTTAACATAAATATACTCTCTCACTTAAATTGGCGTTTTCAAGGCAATTTTGACCTCAATTTATTCACTCATCAAGCTATTTATAATGAGAATGATGCTCAAATTGAGATGTATCTGCATTGCCAAAAAAGTCATAAGGTATCTTTAAAAGCATTAGATTTACAAGTTTCCTTTGCAGATGGAGAAAGTATTCTTACTGAAATTTCTCGTAAGTTTGATTTAGTCATTATGCAAAAGCAGCTAGAAATACACGGACTTAAAACACTTAAGACTTGGACAGATCCCAAGCATTTATTTGGGTTAATTCTTTGTCAATCTTAAATTTTATATCATGCCCAGTTGAACAATTCTAACTGTGTTCACGATAACATATCACTAGTAATTTGCTGGGCATGATAAGCTGTTGGACATTTAACTTGCATATTATCTGGCATTAAAACTCTTGTGGGTTGGGCATCTTGCCCGCCCTAGTTATGCAAATTAAAAGTACATTAGCTTATTACTTATTCAAAATTGAGGTAAACCAGGGATATAAATTGTATCTAATTTAATTTGTATTCCAAAATAATTCCTCATCCTGTACATTTTTTAAAATCAATTTAATTTACACCATGAACAGTTTTCAATCTACTTATCCGCCAAAACTTGATAGTTGCAATTCTCAAGTAATTCTAGATTACTTTAAGAATGCTTGGCAGATAGAAGATATGTTATTGAAAAGTCTGGTTGGGGAAGAGACATTCTATATAAATCCAGACCCTTTGAGAAATCCTCTAATTTTTTATCTGGGACATTCGGCTGTTTTCTATATCAATAAATTAATTCAGGTAGGATTATTAGAAAAACGCCTCAATCCAGAGTATGAAATCCTATTTGAAATTGGGGTCGATCCAGAAATTCCAGAGGAGTTGAATGAAGCGATCGCTCATTTACAATGGCCGCAAGTTGCAGAGACTTGGGAATATCGAGAACAAGCATATACTGTAATTTCCAAACTAATTAAGACAACCCCAATTACTCTACCAATTCATCCTACTCATCCCCTTTGGGCTTTAATGATGGGGATTGAACACCAGCGTATTCATATTGAAACCTCTTCGATGTTAATTCGCCAACTACCGATTGAGAGAGTAAAACGTCCCCAAGATTGGCAATATGCCCCTTTTAATGGTTACACTCCTCAGAACGAAATGATAGAAGTCACTGGTGGAGTAGTAAAACTCGGTAAAGCCTTTGATGATTCGACTTATGGATGGGATATTGATTATGGCGATCGCACTGTTGAAGTTGCACCTTTTTTCGCCAGTAAATATCTGATAACCAACGCCGAATTTCTCTATTTTGTCAAGGCTAGCGGCTACGAAAATCAAGACTATTGGGATGAAGAATCTTGGAATTGGAAAACTCGATACAATATTCAGTGCCCCAAATTTTGGTTACATGAAAATGGTAGCTACAAATATCGAGCGATGTTTGATGAAATAAATTTACCCTTAGATTGGCCTGTAGAAGTAAACCATTATGAAGCAATGGCTTATTGTCGCTGGCAAGGGAAAGATATTCGCCTAATGAGTGAAGCAGAATATCATTTAGCAACTTACAGTAATAGCTTATTAGATAATGTAGAAAATTACAATCTCAATTTAAAATTTGGCTCACCTAGCCCTGTCGGAATGTTAGAAAGTACAAAAAGTAACTCTGGATTATACGATTTACGGGGTAATGTTTGGGAATGGTTGAGTGATAACTTAAATCCACTTACAGGATATCAACCTCATTTTCTTTATAAAGATAATTCTGCCATCTTTTTTGACGATCAACATCAGATGATGTTAGGAGGATGTTGGATAACTAATGGTACAGAAGCTTTAAAATATTACCGTAATTGGTTCCGTCCCAATTTTTATCAGCATGCTGGTTTTCGGATTGTTCAAGATATTAAAGATTAACAGAATATGCCTCAGTCACATACTATAAGGTTACAGAGATGCAAAAGATTTTGAATTTCTGTTTTGAGATCGAATTTTATCTAAAGATTGCTATTAGTTGCACCATTGTTCAGCAGATATTCTATTTTTTGTTAAACAATATCGAGATCAACTTTATCACGCAGGTGCTATTGTACTGGCTTGTTGGTTCTATCTCATTTTATAGTATTGGTATTCTCATTGAAAAAGGAATCAAAAGCAACGACATTTTGAGGGATAAGCTGACTGTAAGAATTAATAAAATCAAAAATCAACCATTTCCTTCCTTTAGCCTCAAAGGCATGATTACAGGAGAAATTAAAGCTTTTCTCTCAGCATTAATAATTTTATATTTAGCTCCAGAGGTTCATAGAGGAAATAGCTTACTTCTCAATCTTGGATGGTTCTTGATGAGAATAATTGCTGCTGATTTTTGTTTTTATGTTGCTCATCGGCTTTTGCACACAAGATTCTTGCAGAAAATCCATCTTAAGCATCATGAGTTTCGTGACTCATCAAGTTTTGTTGCTGGACACAAGAGTTTGCTTGAATATATTATTGTTGCGATCGCTGATATTTTGCCTATTTTTATATTTGGATATGACATCACTCAACTGCTTGCATGGAGCGTTATAGGCAATGCTTACAACCTAGAAGGCCATAGTTCTTTGTCAATATTTTTCATTCCATCAGATTTCCACGATCTTCATCACACTTGCTTTAATGGAAACTATGGCATTCAGGGATTATGGGACAGAGTATTCAATACACTAAATCCTGTTAATAAGAAGCAGGGAATTATGTTTCCTGTAAGTTTTATCGAGCATATAACTATTAATTCGTCTATTAATAATGACACCGAAAAAATATAATCATTGTCAAGACGGCGATTCATCGCGTCTCTTGTCTTAACTGAACAGTATGGCATTATTAGCAGATTTGGGTAAATTAGGCAATCAACTATAGTGTTTCGCGACCTAGTAAGGTACATCTGTAGGGGCACGGCACTGCCCATAGTCAAGGGGGGACAAGATGTCCACCCCACAAGATTGGATAATTTATTTGTTGGAAGTCCCTAAAGTAGAATTTTGATTCTCTACATTCTTTGCTTAAGCCTTTTTCAACCAGCTAAACATAGCGCGTAAATCTTTACCAACTTCCTCAATTTTGTGTTCAGCTTCTTTGCGACGCAAGGCGGTAAATCCTGGTTTACCAGCTTGATTTTCGAGAACGAATTCTCGTGCAAATTGTCCAGATTGAATTTCGCTAAGAATTTTCTGCATTTCAGCTTTGGTTTGTTCGGTGACAATCCGCGGCCCACGGGTATAATCGCCATATTCAGCGGTGTTAGAAATGCTGTCGCGCATTTTAGCTAAACCACCTTCTACAACCAAGTCAACAATCAACTTGACTTCATGCAGACATTCAAAATAAGCCAATTCTGGTTGATAACCAGCTTCTACCAAAGTTTCAAATCCGGCTTTGATTAAAGCACTCAAACCACCGCACAATACCGCTTGTTCGCCAAATAAATCGGTTTCGGTTTCTTCGCGGAAAGTGGTTTCGAGAACACCGGCGCGAGTACCACCGATACCTTTAGCATAAGACATGGCGCGATCGCGTGCCTGACCACTGGCATCTTGATATACTGCAAACAGCGCTGGTACGCCTTCACCACCTTCATAAGTCCGCCGTACCAAATGCCCCGGCCCTTTTGGTGCTACCATCACCACATCTACGTTAGCTGGTGGTACAACTTGCCCAAAGTGAATATTGAAACCGTGAGCAAAAGCTAACACATTCCCTTCTTCTAAATTGGGTTCAATCTCGTTTTTGTAAATCGTTTTTTGGACTTCATCAGGTAACAAAATCATGATGAAGTCAGCAGCATTAGCGGCATCTGCAACATTTTTCACAGTTAAACCAGCTGCTTCAGCTTTTGCAACTGACTTACTACCCGGATATAGTCCCACAATCACATTCAAACCACTATCTTTGAGATTGAGAGCATGGGCATGACCTTGGGAACCATAGCCGATGATAGCAATAGTTTTTCCAGCCAAAAGGTCTAAATTGGCATCTTCGTCATAATACATCCGGGCCATAGAAGCATCTCCTGTCAGCAAGCATCATCATTAATTCGCAGGCTTACGATTGTACCTCAAATTGAGTAACCACAGATTAACTGTCAACCATTGAATTTATCCGTTTGAACTCAGGGGGAGTGTTTACGACGGCAATAATCGCCTAAGGGACTTGCGAAAAAATAAAGTACCAGCCATTCTAGAATATTTAAGAAGCGCGGATCTCCCAGCCCCAGCACTAAATTCTAGAATGGAAATTCCTCAAGTCATACTGACCGACACCATCAAATCTACCTTTAAAGATGCAGCCAAAAAACTAACTGGCAGTCGCAAAAGAGACTTGATGGCAAAAATCACCGAAGATTACTTCGATAGTTCAGCACGCATTGCAGAAACATCGATTCCCCTTGGGGGTTTCTAACCGCCCTTTTACAAATTTAAAGGGACGACTCCAACAGGTGAAATCGTCCCTTTAAACTTATAAATGTGAAATATTCTCTATCTGCTCACTCTGGAAGGTTCAACCCACTCATCCCAAGAGCTATCGTAGCCATCATAAGTAATTTTATAATGATCGTTACTAACTTCTAAAACCTTTCCTGGATACCATTTACCCTTCCACAAAATTCTTACTGCATCTCCAGCTTGAAATGATGTCCGAAAGCGTTCAGCATCAACCCATTCATTCCAAGAACTGCTGTAACCATCGTAGGTAATATAGCACTTTTCATTATCATTATTAACTTTAAGTACCGTTGCCGGATACCATGCTTCCTTCCAAAGAACCTCAGCCTTTTGTCCCACAGAACAGGGTGAGGCAGCAAAAGCGCTAGGAATTAATGTCCCTACCCAAGTTGCCATAAAGATAGCGCCAAACAATACTTTGTTTTTCATGATTATTTCTCTCCTCAAACAGTAAAACGGAATTTTGATGATGATTTATGGAAATCTACTTCAAAATTTGCAACTAACTGTTACTATTTTTATGGAGTTAAATTAGCGATCGCCTCAGCAAAAATTAGGAATTTATGCCGCAGTATATGAAGTTAGTGCCGCAGTGTTCCGCATTGGAAATAAATAGTAGTTACAGATTTTACTTAGTTTCTCTAAATTAAAATAGAAAGGCTCAGAACCCCGACTTCTTCAAGAAGTCGGAGTTCTTGTTCTTCGTAGTCATACTGAAGCTCAACTTTACAATTTATTGATATTTTTTAAACTACCTGCTCTAAATCTAATTTCATGTATTCCCAGCAGACCTGCTGCCAGTACCAAAGGTAAAAAGTAGTATATTCCCCGATAAGCTAATAGTGACCCCAAAACTGCTGCCGCCGAAATTTTATCAGAGAGAAACAGCAACACCACAGTTTCAAATACACCCAAACCGCCAGGAATATTACTAACAACACCTGCAAACATCCCTAGTAAATAAATTCCTAAAAATTCTAGATAAGACAAAGGTGTATTGGTAGGAAGTATCGCGTAAAGAACCAACGCAGCCAGAATCCAATCAAAGCTAGAAATTGCAATTTGAGCTAGGGATATTGGCAAAGAAGGAAAGCGAAAATCTTGCTGACGAATGGTTAATGGTTGTTTAATTAAAATACTTCCCAACAAGTAAATAGCAATCAACAGCAAAAAAATTACACCAATGGGACGTACTGTTGCAAAAGGCAAATGTAGTTGTGTGGGAATTGTCAAAGGGTTGATAACAAATATTAACCCAGCCAGGGCAAACATCCCTAACCAAAAGGTAAAATTAGCGAAAGCAATTACTTGAGCGATCGCAACAGCTGACACACCCCAACTTGAGTAAAATCGATAACGGATAGCACTGCCAGTCAGCAAAGCAAAACCGATGGTATTACTAAATGCAGAGCTAATAAAGCTAGTGAAAGCTATCTTATTCCAACTCAAATAACGATTAATGTAGTTAAAACCTAAGATATCGTACCCAATCATCACTAGATACCCCAAAGCAGTCAGCCAAATTGCCCAGCTTAAGCGACTTTTGGGAATAGCAGCTAGAGAGTTGAGGATATCACGATAATTATACTGACGTAATTCGCTAGTGATCGCCCATAAAGAAAGTACCAGCAACAACAAGCCAAACAAAGAACTGAAATTGAGTCGCAATTTTTTAAGCATCGTGAAGAAACTTATCCTAACTCTTGACTTTTAATTTACAACCAGTCGTAAAGTTTCCATCCTGTTGACACAGCATTGACATATCACTTGCATAAGCTTTTGAAGGCAAGCACCGACTACCCAATAATGCCTTGTTTGGCCAACACCCTTCAAAGATGAACTACAAACAATCTAAAATTCTCTTGCTATTTTCAGTATTAACCCTAGTTGGTTGTAATTTTTCCCAAAGTGTCGTCGCAAAACCACTGCAACCGCAAAATTTACAAACAGCGCCTCCCATTATTCCAACCCAAGCTACTCTCCTAACCTATAAAATTGAAACCTACGATAGTAAAGCAATGGGTGGAAGTCGCACTTATGGCGTTTCTTTACCTCCTGGCTATGAAAAAAACCCAAAAAAAAGCTATCCTGTAATCTTTCTTCTCCACGGTGGACATGGAAACCCCAATGATTGGTTTAATCAGAATAAGGGACAAGCTCTCAAGACTGTGGAACAACTTTATACTACAGGTAAGTTGCCACCCAGCATCATCATTACACCAGATGGCAACGACAAACGCGGCTCCAGCCCCTACTGGGACTCCCAATATATCGATGGTCCTAACGGTAAAGTCTCCACAGCCGTGGGGAATGAGTTAGTAAAAGTTGTGCAAAGCCGTTATCGTACACTAACTAACCCAGATTTTTGGGCAATAGGTGGTTTATCTTCTGGTGGTTGGGGTGCAATCAATGTCGGATTACACAACGTAGATCATTTCTCGATTTTATTTAGTCATAGTGGTTATTTTCATGATAAAAGTGGCCCAGCAAATAGCCCAATATCTTATATTAAAAACGTTCCTCTAAAAGCTCAAAAAAGATTGAAAATTTACCTAGATTCTGGCACATCAGATAGTGAAGAAATTGATGAAGCCGAACAATTTACTAAAGTGCTAAACAAACTCAAAATTCAAAATTCATTTCGTCAGTTTCCCGGCAGTCATACTTGGCAATACTGGCGGGAACATTTAGCCGATTCACTGACATTTGTCGGTGAACAATTTCGCTCTTCTGAAATAGCACATGGAACTGGTAATTCAAGTCTTAATGCTCAGAAACATACTCAAAATAATTAGCCATCTTTAGTAAGAAATTAAACATAACTCTTGTGGGGTGGGCATCTTGCCCGCCCAGTTTATGCAATTTAAATTATCTCATTCCCAGTCGGAGACTGGGAATGCTCATCATTGAGGCTCCGCCTCGCTTGCTGGCGGCAGAGCCACCAGGAGCGGCATTTCCAGCCGGAGGCTGGAAACGAGGTTTTAAAAGAGTTTCAGCTTAAGTTGATACTAATGGGCAGTACCGTGCCCCTACGGGTGTACCTTACGCTTGTCGAGAAATGCTATAAAAGCATAATGCAATTACTTTTTTATTCCACCAATTTATACTTAAACTCTTACAAATTTAAGACATTAACAAACATTCCACTATTGATTATGCTTTTTAGTAGTAGAATTAGCATTTTGTTCTGAGATTACATAGTAATTATTGACAATGAAGCTTATTCACACCTTAAAATCTTTTTCTTGTAAAGATTTTAACGCTTCAATCTGTCAACAAATGATTACTATCTTTGAGAACCAAAACTTATGCCTATTGATGATGCTAATAACAATGTATTCTCAAATAAACAGCTAAATGCTACTTCAATCTCTTCTTTAGATAGCTTTCATACACAAGATTATTACAACCTCAAATTTAGCGGACGTAGTAGCTATAAATCAACTGATGCTGATGTGCAGTTGCTAAATAATGGTGACTCCGAAAATACCAGTAACGCTACTACTAATGATTTTAGTGCAGAGAATTATAACTCCACTAATGGCTATGGCTTAATTAATGGAGCAGCAGCAGTAGCTAGAGCTATTGGTCAAAATACCTTTGCTGATGTTCCCGATCTTGGTGGCAATAATTGGGGAGCAGACCTTGTAAAAGCACCAGAAGTTTGGGCACACGGGTACACAGGTAAAGGTGTTGTTGTCGCTGTTTTAGATACTGGAGTTGACTATAACCACGAGGATTTAAGTAATAATATCTGGACAAATAGCAAAGAAATTCCAGGTAACGGTATAGATGATGATGGCAATGGCTATGTTGATGATAGTTCCGGCTGGAATTTCTCTGATAATAACAACAACACCCTAGATCAAAATGGTCATGGAACTCATGTTTCTGGCACGATCGCAGGAGAAAATAATAACTACGGTGTCACTGGTATTGCCTACGATGCCAAAATTATGCCTGTCAAAGTTTTAAATGACTCTGGCTCTGGTTCCTATAGTTCCATAGCGAAAGGCATTCACTACGCTGTAGATAATGGAGCCAATGTAATCAACCTCAGTCTAGGAGGCGGATCTTCTAATCGTACTCTAGAGTCAGCCATTAACTATGCCAGCAGCAAAGGAGTGATTGTCGTCATGGCAGCAGGTAATGATGGTAACTCATCACCAGGTTATCCCGCGCGCTATGCCTACAAATCGGGAATTGCCGTTGGGGCAGTAGATAGAAATAATAACATGCCTGACTTCTCTAACCGTTCTGGAACCAATGAAATCTCTTATGTCACAGCTCCGGGAGTTAAAGTCTATTCATCAGTTCCAAATAATCAATATGCCACTTATAGCGGCACTTCTATGGCTACTCCCCACGTTGCTGGTATAGTTGCCCTGATGCTTAGTGCTAATCCTAACCTGACTGATGCCCAAGTACGTCAAATTGTCACAGAAACCGCAGGCAATAGTACACAAACTACAAACTCTAGTTTTAATTTTTCTAATGTTAGTTCTCTAGCGAGTCAGGTGATTGCAGAAACCACAGGAAATAGTACACAAACTACAAGCTCTAGTTTTAATTTTTCTAATGTCAGTTCTCTGGCAAAGCAGGTAATGTCTGATAATAATCTGCTAGGGGTTTATGGACAAACTGCAAATTATCTGACATCACAAACAAGTTCTAGCTTTAATAGTTCCTACTTTGGTTCTTTAATGGGTCAGGCAATTATCGGAACTGCAAAATATCTAACACCAGAAACTATCGCTAGCTTCAATAATTCCGATGTTAGTTCTCTAATAGGTCAGGCAATAACAGAAACTACAAAATATCTGACACCAGAAACTATCGCTAGTTGGAATAATTCTGATTTTAACCCTGTGATTGGTCAGGCAATAACGGAAACTGCAAAATATCTGATATCAGCCGAAGGTAATAATGCATTAGCCAATCCAGACTTATGGTCGCAATTCCAAAACTATGAGGAAATTCTGGGCAATATCAATGTGGATAGCAGTGAAGATGAGAATAATATTGATTATGGCAAACTACTAGAGGGAATGCAAAAACAAATAGAACAGTATAGAAAATTCTTTGGTCTTGCTTGAAACTTATAGCAATTTCCAGTTCACTCCAATACAGAACTAATAGCAATACCGTTCGGTTAGTGTCAAAGCCTTAAGTTGTGTAGGTTGGGTTGCAATACCGTTCGGTTAAGCAAGGTGTAGGGGCAATTCATGAATCATTAGTGTCAATTTAACGTGAAATCAAGTCTAGAACTAGCTTTTAAATCAATACGGTTCAGTTAAGGCTAAAACTCTGTTATCCAAGTCAATTTTTTAACGAACCGCCAAGGCGCAGAGGACGCAGAGAGAAGAAAGAGAAGGAAAAAATTGCTTAACTGAACTGTATTGGCTTTTAAATTGCCTCGTTCCCAGTCGGAGACTGGGAATGCTTGTCTTTGAGGCTCCGCCTCTCTTTACTGGCGGCAGAGCCGCAAAGAGCAGCATTTCCAGCCTCCGGCTGGAAACGAGGTTTTAAAGGAGTTTCAGCTTAATTTGACACCAATGTACACTGCGGGAAGCCTTCGGCTACATGAATTGCCCCTACGGGTAGGCTGTTGACTGCGTATAAACCTACCTAACTGAAAATGCTTCGTTGAATCGTCGTGTCACTGGCTCGGTAATAAATGTCAAAATTGACTTCTTGCGAGTGACAATTTCACCTGTAGCAGCCATCCCTGGTGTAAATTCTACTTCTTGACCCCGGACGTTTACTGAGTGTTTACTAAGCTTAATTCTTGTCGGAAAAACTAAGCCTAATTCTTTATCAATAATTGCATTCGGACTGACTTGCACGACTTCGCCCTCCACAATGCCAAATTCTTGGAAGGGGAAAGTCGCCATTTTCACTTTTGCCTTCATTCCTTGACGAATAAACCCAATATCGCGGTTAAGAACTTTCACCTCTAGGAGCATTTCTTCTCCCTCCGGCAAAATTGATACCAATTCTTCACCTGATTGTACTGGCCCTTTGGTGGCTTTGACTCTGTAAATAGTACCAGCAACGGGAGCTTCAATCGTTTCTAAAGCTTGCTGCTTTCTAGCCTGTTCTAATTGACCTTGAACAGTTGTGAGTTCTTCTTTACGCTTATTAAACTGCGTCAAAATTTCACTTTGGCGTTCTGATACTACACGTTGAACCTGATTTTGTGCAGCTTTGTAAGCTTGTTCTGCTTGGCGAATTTCTTGGACTTGGGCGGCAGTATCTTTTTCTAATGATGTGACTTTATCTTGAGCCTCTGTTATTCTATTCTGGGAATTGGTTACTTCATCTTGTGCTTTAGTGATTTCTGTTTTTGCACGAGTTAATCTTTCTTGAGCATCTATGTAATCGACACGAGGGACAGCGCCAGGAGTAATTAAAGTGCGTAGGCTTTTTTCTCTTTCTTGTGCAAGTGCCAAATTGCTTTCAATTTTAATTCGGATGCTATCTGCGTTGGCAAGGTTGGTTTGAGCATTTATAAAGCTGCTTTTGGCGTTAACTAAGTTGTCTTGCAATCGAGTTAAGCGAACTTTGGCTTGATCGATAAGTGCCATTTGGCGATTTGCTTCTGCTTCTGCTGCTGCTTGACGTGCTTGGTAATCTTGCAGGCGGGAGTTTAAAAGTTCATCTTGCAGTTTCGTCCCAGTAGTTTTACTTCCGGTGCGTTCTGCATCCAAACGTTGCAAATCGTCTTGAATTAATCTGGTAGATTTTGCTAGGCGGGAAACATCGGTTATTTTCAAGTCTGGATCTTTTTGAATCAGAACTTGACCTTTTGTAACGCGATCGCCTTCTTTCACTTTCACTGCGACAATTGAGCCTCCACCCAAGGATGTCACCGGTCTTACCTGTGTGGAAGCAATTAATTCCCCTGGTGCTGTTGCTACTTCATCTATTTGCGAGAAGTACGCCCAAGCGATCGCTCCAAATACGACGACGCTCATCGTTCCCGCTAATAATCTAGTGTACAGAGGTGGTAATTCTTGTACTGCTTTGCCTAATTCATAAGTGAGTTGTTCCTCTGGTTGGGCGAATCGCTCTTTTGTCTGACGTGCTTGAGCAGCATTTACCATATATTTTTATCCTTTGTTATTTGTCATTAGTCATTTGTCCTTTGTCATTTGTCCTTGGTTATTCAGTAATGACCAATGACTAATGACTAATGACTTGTGTTTAATTCAAACTGCTAAATAGCGCCGCAAAAAATTTTCTAATGTCTCTAACTGGAAGTTATAAATCGCCTCTAAATTGGCAATTTCATCTTTTGTACAGAAAAATTCATTTGCTAGCAATGTACGGTAAGTTCCCAAAGCTTTTTGGATTTGGGGATTAAATAAACCCAATGCACCCTGTAACCCATCAACAACAAATAGTGGTGAGTTAATTATTACTGGTTCTTTGGTGAAGATCCGACCAAAAATCCGGGGAATATCTTCTCGTAATAAAATCTCCGGCCCTCCGACGGGTAAAATCTGGTTGCGAGCGCCTTCAACTGTCACAGAATCTACCACTATCCTTGCCAAATCATCGGTACTGACAATCGAGGTACGGTTTTTGCGATCGCCAATCAATAAATACAATCCCGTTTCCCGAAACCGTTCTACCAGTGGCAGCAAGTTAGATGCTAATCCAGCTGGGCGTAAAATAGTGTAATTTAAGCCACTAGCTGCCAAATATCGCTCTACTGCTCGTTTGGCTTTGAAAACCGGAGCATCTTCATATCCGCGATCGGCTCCCAATACGGAAATAAAGACAAAATGCTCCACACCATTGACTTTTGCTTGGTCAATAAGTTCAATATTGGCCCGGTAATCTAAAGATAGGGCATCACTATCAGAACCGTGGGCGCTAATAATATACTGGACACCCCGACTAGCTTTCTGGATATCTTTTTCCTCTAGCAAGTCACCGATGAAAATTTCTGCACCCCGGTGTTCTAACTCGCTGTAGCGTGAGTTAAGGCGGGCAAATGCCCGTACAGACTGTTCTCGTTGTCGTAAGAGTCGCACAACTCTGCGACCAATTCCTCCGGTTGCTCCAGTTACCAAAAACATATAAATACCTAAATTGAATAATTACAGCGTTTATAGTTGTCAAAATGCTCGATATATGCTCAAAATTCATTGAGCAATACTTAAATAGAGATATGAGCATATTTTTATACTTTGTTACCATGCTCAAGATATTCTCATACCAATAAGTCACACCTTATTTATTTTAATACTCTAAAAATTATCCCCCATATCTTTATAAATCTGGGGGATAGAGTAATGAGATTAGTTTTACTGGCTCAACAAATTGATAGCTTGTTCAAGCGACATCTTAGCCTTGTGCAGGTTCAGCAGGTTCTCCTGATCGTATCGCTCATTTTCCTGCCTTCCAGCGTTATCCGAATTAGTGCTGCTTGCTCATCTGTGGGTGAATTCATCTCATCTATAGCAGAACTAATTACCTGGATAGCGTTAAAGTTAGGGAATTTTAACCCTTTACCTTGCTTCATTTGTTGCAGCGCTAAAAGTGGAAATGCCATCAGAGTTACGATGTACGAGGTTTTGTATCCTGCATTACCAGTTGGTTTGATGCCGTATCTACGACACAAATCGCGTAATTCTTTAATAGTCTTGATTTCAAGTTCGGAACGCGTGAACATAAAATAGTAGTGTCCATTGTTGATATTGGATATTGGTGGTTGTACTTCCGGCAAGTTGTAGCAACCACCAAAAACAATTTATTGTTTTGGCACCAAGTAAATCAAGTCTTGTTTATATTTCTAAATAATGCCTAATCCTAAAGGGAACCCACAAAATTTACAACCAATTAAATCAAATAGAGAAGAATCATTAACAGAGAGGATTAACCTACGCATTACCAAGACTATGAAGGAAGAACTATCCACCAAGGATGATCCGCCAGAATTTTGCCGTCGTGCAATCCAAGAAGCATTAGATAAAGATAAAGAGAAGTAATCTCAAAGAGATAGTTGACATAGGTGTGTGAATTACTGAAATGAGTCAGCAATCAAGCATATTGCTTTCTCAATATGCTTGAATGAGAAAGTAAAAGCTTATTTTACTTGCGGAAAACACCAAAATTAGAAAGCAAACTGAGGTTTGAGAAAGTAAAAGCTTATTTTGCTTGCGGAAAACACTGAAATTAGAAAGAAAACTGAGGTTTGAGTAAGCAAAATGTCATTTTGAGAAAGTAAAAGCTTATTTTGCTTACTCAATTCGACTTGATCCATTTTAAGTATTTTAGACTTTTATAAATATTTATAACAGGGTTGTTTTCAACGAGTTAATAAACTAAAGTGAGAAAAATTATTGTTTAGTCTTCTTCAGAGGACTTTCGCTATTAGCCGTAGGTTTCCAACCTATGGCGGGTGATGGGTTCAAATGTAAGATTCTGAACTCAGGTATTTGCATCATTGCAGAATGTTGGTATTGCACACACATCCGCCTCAGAATAAATTCTGCGGCTAATAACTTTAATCATCTAAAGCTGACTAAAGTTCTTGTTTTACCTACATTTCCAGCCAGAAGTAGAAATAAATCTGGGAAAACTTTTCAAAATTTAAAATCCCCCCACATCGTAAATGCAGGAGGATTTAAATGCTTTGTGCAAGCAGCCCACCTCAAAACTATTCAGAAGCTTTGTTATTAGCTCTATTAGCACGCGCCTCAGCCGAAGCCATCACCTCATCGAAATTCTCTAGCACTTCGCCAGGAAAGTTTTCCAAAACTCTGGTGGAAAGAGCAACCCGCCCTTTACCTTCATCCAAGTCGATAATTACAGCTTTAATTGGCTGGCCAACTTGAAAGACTTTTTCTAAAGAATCAATGAATTTCTGGCTTACCTGCTTGATATGAAGCAAGGCACTCATTCCACTTAAATCGACAAATACACCAAAAGGTTTGATGCCAGTAACTTTACCTTCCACCAGTTGACCGAGTTCTAATAAGCTGAAGTTGCTAGAACGAGTTGCTAAACGCTGAGAAAGGATAAGTTTGTTAGTGTTACGATTAATTTCCAAAAAACCCACAGTCAGATTTTGACCTTTGAGTGCTTCTAAATTATCACGCTCTGCCAGGTGCGATCGCGGGATAAATCCCCGCAAAGAAAGAATATCGACGGTTACACCACCTTTATTCACACCCATAACCCGTACTTGCACAGTTTGAGCATTCTCCTGCATTTCGGCCAATCGTTCCCAGATGTGCTGAATTTCCAACTGCTTTCGAGAAAGGGTCACTTGACCTTCTGCATCTTGATCTCGGATAATCAAAAACTGCATTTCCTCTTGCAATGGCAACACCTCCGATAAATCGGTAACTGCTCTCAAAGAAGCCTCATCGCGCGGCAGAAAAGCTGACGACTTGCCACCAATATCAACATAAGCGCCATCATGGTCAAGTTGGAACACTTTGCCATGTACAACTTGTCCCTTTTGAAATTGGTAGTCGTGTTTTTCTAGTGCTTTGGCAAAATCGTCCATTGTAAAGGGCGAATTGGCTGTTTGAGAAAGTTTCGATTCGGAATTCATGACTTTTGAAGATTAGTTTTTATTTTGATATGGTGCAACTGAAGTTTAAATTGTCATTTGTCATTTGTCATTTGTCCTTTGTTATTCACCAATGACCAATGACTAATGACAAACCTGGCTGCGTATGCTTCAGTTTAGTTGACCAAAGAGTTGTTTTACTTGCTCCCAAGCATCGGCCGCAGCTTTAGGATTATAACTGGCACGGTGGTCGCAGAAAAATCCGTGATCAGCTCCATCGTAGCGAAACACACGATGAGGAATTTTATATTTTTCTAACTCTGCTGTAATCTCATCTACTTGTTCGCTTGGGATGCTAGCATCTTCTGTACCAAAAAAGGCATAGAGAGTACCTGATATTTCTCTGGTACGGCTGACAGTGGGAACTATACCTCCCGGCGTGCGGGTGGTAATTCCAGCACCGTAAAAGGAAGCCGTAGCTTTAATATCTGGCAAGGTGGCTGCAAGATATGCTACATGACCCCCAAAGCAGAAGCCAATACAGCCAAAACCATCTTTTTTCACTTGGGGCAGATTTTTGAGGTAGTCAATTGCTAGTTGAATATCGCTCAATAACTCTGAGGCTTGAGTTTGCATGGCGTAGCTTCTGCCCGTTTCAATATCTTCGGGTGTATATCCGGTTTCAAACCCAGGAGCAATCCGTTGAAAAAGAGCAGGCGCGATCGCTACATACCCAAGTTGAGCAATCCGTTCTGTAACTTCCCGAATGTGAACATTGACACCAAAAATTTCTTGTAATATCACGACTCCTGGGTAAGAACCAGATTCTTTTGGCTCTGCCAGATAAGCAGACACTTGAATATTATCTTGCAAAAGATTAACCGTTGTGGTAATTGTTGCTTGCTCTGTCATAATAATTTTTACCAGTGCCGTGTAATTAGCCGTGTGTTTATTTGATATAACTATGCCAGTATGCCCAGGTTTTTTCTAATTAAATTATCAATTACCAATAGTGAGCGCATTAAAAATTTGTATCAGCAAAACTTTATATGTAAATAAACATATTTGAGATGTAGCAAATACATCTGTATCCTGAAAGAGTGCTGAGTTAAAAGTGCTGAGTAGGCAAGCAACACTTAATACTCAAACCTCAGCACTCAAAACTCAGCACGGGCTAAACGCCCCGCTACCGCTAACAGCACTTAGTATTAGGAGGTTTGGTGATGATTCAATTCCGTATTCAGCCAGACAGCGAAATTCCCGCCTCAACCCAGCTGTTTAATCAAATCCGATTTGCGATCGCTTCTCGACAATATCCCCCTGCTTACAAATTGCCAAGCACACGGGCTTTGGCAATGCAAACGGGGTTACACCGTAATACCATAAGTAAGGTTTACCGTCAACTAGAGGAAGACGGATTTGTTGAAAGTATGGCTGGTTCGGGTATTTATGTTCGCGCCCAAGGTCATGAGGGCGGTAGCAGGCTGCAATCACCAATTCTCAAACAAAATCCTAATGCATATCAAGTTGTCCAGCAAGCACTTGACGAGTTACTCTCCCAAGGATGTTCGCTAAATCAAGCTAGAGAGCTATTTTTAGCAGAAATTGACTGGCGCTTGCGTTGTAGTGCGCGAGTATTGGTTGCAGTGCCATCTTATGATATGGGTGCTGGTGAATTGATGGTATATGAATTAGAGCGATCGCTAAAAATTCCAGTCCAGTTGGTAGCAATGGAAGAATTAACAGCTGTGCTAGATAAAACTACTTCTGCGACAGTAGTCACCAGTCGGTATTTTATCAGTAATGTGGAAGCGATCGCAGCTCCAAAAGCTGCACGAGTAATTCCTCTCGATATCTACGACTACAGCAAAGAACTCAGCATCTTGAAAACCCTACCAAAAGAAAACTGTGTAGGCATAGTTAGCCTCAGTTCCGGGATTGCAAGAGCAGCAGAAGTCATTCTCCACGGTTTGCGGGGGGATGAACTACTAGTGATGACTTCGCAACCAAAAGATGCTTATAAACTCCAGGCAATGGTTAAACGAGCTGAGGTAATCATTAGCGACCAAGCCAGTTTTGCAGCAGTACAAGCAGCCGTGCAAGCATCTGATGAAGATATTATTCGTCCACCAAAGCTAATTAAGGTTGAAAATTATATCGGCACTAACTCGATTAACTTGCTGAAACGAGAACTAGGTTTGAGTTAATCCAAAGGGTAAGAATCGCATAAACGGACACACCTAGCAAATAACTCAGGATTATGATTGTGGAAATACAACCCTACATTGGTTTGCTGGAAGCAATCAAGTAGATGTATATCTGAAACTGTTGAGAGGCGATATGAGCATCCCAATTCTGGACTATCCCATACAAGAGAAACTAGTGACCGTTGCCGATGTTTCTTGGGAGGAATTCAAAGGTATTGAGGCGCAGCTAAAGGACAACCGCAATGTCCGACTCTCTTATTTGTCAGGAATATTAGAAATTATGTCGCCCATTGGTGAAAAACACGAGGAAGTAAAAAGAACTCTTGGCTACTTGTTAGAAGCTTATATGCGAGAGTTGGGAATCCGGTTTTACGGTCGTGGTGGTTTTACTTTGGAAGAACCTGGGTATGCTTCTGGCACACCCGATGAGTCTTACAGCATCAACACAAAAGGTGAAGTTCCTGACATTGTTATTGAAGTTATTGTTACTAGCGGCACAATTAACCGAAAAGAGTTATACAAACCCAAGAAAGTGCCTGAAGTTTGGTTCTGGAAATCTAACCAGATAAAAATATTTCGTTTAAATGCGAGTGGTGAATATGAAGAAGTAAACCGTAGTGGTTTCTTTCCGAATTTAGACCCAACTTTGTTGCTGCAATATATCGGGCATCCTGACCAATACGACGCTGTTGCTGAATTTGTGCAGGCTATCCAAAAAATCAGTTAACCCAGATGTGGCTCTGGCGTGTTAATTTGCAAAAACTCTTGTACCCGTTGTAGATAAGTTGGTACATCTTCCAACATGGGAAAATGCGCTGTGTTGGGAATCATCACAAATTCCACTTTGTCGTTCAGTGCAGCTGCTTGACGGCCCATTTCGGCTGGAATAATCTTGTCATACTCCCCCGCCACAAGCAGAGTAGGCACTGTCAGCTTGGCAAACTCTTGCGGCATCACTTCAGATTGAGCCTTACTGACTGAAGTAAAAATTGTTCCTAAAGCTGCATCATAATCTGCTTCCAGAAAATCTTGCAAAAAAGCTTGCCGCTCAGAATGTGGTATGGAACTATATAAAAATCTAGCCATAAACATTCGGTCAACAAATGGGATTTTGCTTAACCATTTAGGACGGAATTTCACTACATAGCCACCGAATTTATGAAAGGCACTAAAGGATTTTTCATCATATTCAAAAATGCCGCTACAAGTTAAAATTCCTCGTTCTACTCGTTGGGGATAGCGGTTAAAAAATAAAGTGGCAACAGAAGCACCCATTGAATGAGCATGAATATAAACACGCTGAATATGTAACCCATCTAGCAAAGCTGCCAAATCATCAGCGTATTCCTCTAACTCATAGGTTAACTCTTTAATTGCCTCTGATTCTTCCTGTGGAGATTCAGATTCAGCAACAGCTTCACTTGCTTGGGCGATAGTTGGCTTCCCACGAGAACGGCCAAATCCGCGCAAATCGTAGAGTAAACAATCAAATTGTTCTGATAAAGCATTAGCAGTATTTTGCCAATACCTAGCCGAACCAGCCCAACCGTGGATGAAAACCATCACTGGTTTTACCAAAGAACCGGATGGTTTTTTCACCCATTCGTAGTAATGCTCAACGCCACGAACATTAATATAAGGCATTAGTCATTGTCCTTTGTCAGTTGTCATTAGTCCCTGTTACATGGTTATTATTCCTTATTTTTTGACCAATGACTAATGACCAATTGACATTAAGGGAACTCCAAGAAATAAATTATCCAATATTGTGGGGTGGGCATCTTGCCTGCCATATAGCCTGGGCAGGCGAGACGCCCACCTACAAGAGTCAATTGAATATTTTTTTATTTGGAAGTCCCTAAGCTGATTCCGGCTTCGGTAATGAAGATGGATGTATTATCAGTTCAGCAGTCGATCGCTTCTCGACCATTTCCCTTGTAACTGTACAGCGTGTCACATCCTTACGGGATGGTAACTCATACATTACATCCAACATCAACTCTTCGACAATACCACGTAATGCTCTCGCACCAGTTTTACGGCGGTAAGCTTCTTGAGCGATCGCTCGTAAAGCATCTGCTTTAAAATCTAATTGGACATTATCCATCTTCAGCAGCTTTTGGTACTGCTTCACTAGGGCGCTGCGTGGTTGAGTCAGAATCGCCATCAGCGCTTCTTCATCTAGCGGTTCTACTACTGCTACCATTGGCATCCGCCCAATAAATTCTGGAATCAGGCCAAATTTTACTAAATCATCCGGTTCTAGATGGCGAAGAGTGTCTGCTGCTCGTTTCTCCTTCGATTGGCCTTCTCCCGGTTGTACAAAGCCGATTGCTTTTTTGCCAACTCTCTGATCTACAATCTTGTCTAAGCCCACGAAAGCACCACCACAGACGAACAAAATATTACTTGTATCAATCTGGATGCAGTCTTGATAGGGATGCTTGCGCCCTCCTTGGGGTGGTACATTAGCGATCGTTCCTTCTAACATTTTCAGCAAGGCTTGCTGCACGCCTTCGCCAGAAACATCGCGTGTAATTGACGTGTTCTCGCTCTTACGAGCAATTTTGTCAATTTCGTCAATATAAATAATTCCCCGTTGGGCTTCCTCTATATCTAAATCTGCCACCTGCAACAGTCGCAGCAAGATATTTTCTACATCTTCTCCCACATACCCCGCTTCCGTCAGTGTCGTCGCATCGGCGACGGCAAAGGGTACATCCAAGATTTTCGCTAGGGTTTGGGCTAAGAGCGTTTTGCCGCAACCAGTCGGGCCAATTAATAAAATGTTGGACTTTTGCAGTTCTATAGCATCATCTGACCCAGGTTTGCCACTGGCCTTAGACTGAATCACCGCCAGTCGCTTGTAGTGATTGTAAACGGCGACTGAAAGCACTTTCTTCGCTTCGTCTTGACCAATAACGTGTTCGTCTAGATATTTTTTAATCTCTCTTGGCTTGGGTATTTGATTAAACGAAATACTAGCAGAGTGGGTACGCCGTTTTTCAGGTGGTTCTGCTCTTGGTGCTGGTTGTGCTGCCGCACCACTGGTATCGAGTAACTCCTCGTCTAGTATTTCATTACACAAGTCAACGCATTCATCGCAGATGTAGACTCCCGGCCCCGCGATTAATTTACGCACCTGCTCTTGAGACTTGCCACAAAATGAACATTTTAAATGGGAGTCGTACTTAACCATACCAGCCTCTTATTTCAGAATGGTGACGTTTTCCCCTGCTACGGGAAGATTTTGCCTGGAAATGACCTGATCAATCAAACCGTAGTTTTTTGCCTCTTCTGCCGACATAAAAAAGTCGCGCTCAGTATCTGCTTCAATTCTTTCTAAGGGTTGACCAGTATGGTGAGCCATTAACTGATTCAACTTAGCCTTAACGTAAAGAATTTCTCTGGCTTGAATTTCAATGTCAATGGCTTGACCTTGAGCGCCACCAAGTGGTTGGTGAATCATAATCCGGGAGTCGGGCAGAGACATTCGCTTACCGGCAGCTCCTGCTGTCAACAAAAATGCCCCCATGCTCGCGGCTAATCCAAAACAGATGGTAACAACATCAGGGCGAATTTGCTGTATTGTATCATAGATTGCCATCCCTGCGTAGACGGAGCCACCAGGAGAATTAACATACAGTTGGATGTCTTTTTCTGAGTCTTCGGCGTCTAGGAATAACAACTGAGCCACAATTGAGTTAGCTACGGCATCATCTATTGGCGTTCCTAAAAAGATAATCCGCTCTCGCAGCAGGCGGGAGTAGATGTCGAAAGCCCTTTCTCCCATGCCAGATTGCTCTATAACCATCGGTACGATGTTGCTAGGGCTGCTTAACTGGGAGTTAATGTTTATTCGACTTAAGTTGCTGATTGGGGAATTTCCCGACTGCGATTCAAGCATACAAGCTTTCTGTGACGATAATTTAGGACAAATGTTTCAGCAGCCGATGCTGCCTTTTCAACGAATGGAATTTGTATAAGCTACGTGTTAACCATTATGCCTCATATAATTTCCTCTCGTGTAACACAGTATCAAGCTCAGGCGATAACCGATGTCACTATTTGCCGAAAATTCATTAATTCTTTAATTATTTGTCATGGGGCATTGGGAAAGAGGAGGCAGAAGTTGTTTAATTTTGAATTTTGTTAGCACAGCGTAAAGCCTTCGGCATGGCTTCTCTACGAGACGCTACCGCGAAGCTTAGAGCGAGTCTGCGTTCGCGCAGCGTCTCGTAGAGAGCGTCATTTTGAATTGATTTCTTCCTCATCTCTCTTACCTTACCCATTTCACCAGTACTTTAACTCAGAACTGGTGAATTCATGGCTGTGGGATTTTTGATTATCCTTCTGTGACTTCTGTGGAAGTTTCGCTGTTTTCTTCCTCAGTCTGGGGTGCATCAGCATCACCATCTGATTCTACGTCTTCCGTTTCCTCCTCTACAGGACTCAAGGAACCTTCGGGTACAAGTTCAACTGAGGAGTGTTCTAAGAGCCAATCGATGATTTTTTCGGTTAACAGTTCGTTTTCCACGATTGACCGCAGTTTATCTTCATCAACGTCCTGTTCTTCTGGGTATTGCTCCAAAAGCTCTTTGACTCTGGCTGCGATTTCTTCTGGTTTTACCTCAATAGATTCGCGTTTGCCAATTTCTCGCAAGGATAAGGAGCGAGTGATGCGTTCAATGGCCTCAGTGCGCGATCGCTCCCGCAATTGCGGAATAATATCTTGAGTAAACAGCTTTCTCACATCCAATCCCTGCTGAGACAGCCGGATTGCTGTTTGGGTTAGCATTGCATCCACTTCTTGCTCAATCAATGTTGCTGGTAAGTCAACTTCTACGTGCTTGAGCAGTTCCGTTAACAAAGCTTCCTGCTTATTGGTTTTTGTTTTGTCGTCCGCCTCTTTTTGATATCGCTCTACCAAAGAAGCGCGTAACTCCTCTAAGGTTTCAAAATCGCTGACTTCCTGGGCGAAATCATCATTTATTTCTGGTAGTTCTTTTTCCTTCAGTTCTTTGAGCGTCACGGTGAAAGTTGCCGCTTTTCCAGCTAAATCTTCATTAGCATAAGGATCTGGGAACTGCGCCGCAATTTCTTTGGTTTCTTCAGGATTCATCCCCACGATTCCCGAAATAAAGCCTGGAATAAACTTATCTTCCTGCAACTCAACTTGAAAATCAGTTGCTTCGGCTCCAGGAATTGGTTCTAGTTCAGCCGCTTCATCTTCGCCCTCAACTCTGGCGAATGAACCTTTAAAATCAACTACGGCAATATCGCCAATTTGGGCTGCACGTCCTTCCACAGGAATCAATGTCGCCAATTCTTGACGTTCTTTATCCAGCGTGTTCTCCACTCGCTCTGGATCGTACTTCACTTCTTCGGCTTTGGCTTGCAAATCAGTGTACTGCACTAGATTCACTTCTGGTTCTACATCGACAGCAGCCGAAATTGTCAGGGGTTTTCCCGGTTCATAATTCTTAATCAGATCCTCAAAGGAGGAACGCAACTGCGGCTGACCAATTGCTGGGATGGCTTCTTGTTTGACTGCTTGCTCAATGCCATCTTGGATTAGTTCTTCCAGCGCCGCTGCCTTGATTCGAGTTGTACCCAGCCGTTGTAATAATATCGGCCGAGGCACCTTGCCTTTACGAAACCCAGGAATATTGGCAGTACTCGCTAAGTTTTTAATGACCTGTTCGTAAGTTTGCTTGGTAATTTCCGGCGTAATCTCTATTTCCAGTCCAATTTGGCTGGCGGGAAGTTTTTCCTGGGTGACTTTCATGCTTTGTCTCTAGTTTTCTGGTATTTTATACTCCGAGTACACACAAAACGCAATAAAATAATTGTTTACGTTTATGGCTTGATGTCTCTTGGGGGTAATGGGAGTTTGCCAAAAGGTCTTGTGACATCCAAGGATGGATGTTTGTCCTGGGGCAAAGATCCAGTTTACTGCCAATTATCAAGGACTTGACATTTTACTTTCATAACAATTTGGTTAATGGGGCATTGGGCATTCGTTATTTTCCATCTTCCCCTGCTCCCTCATTATTCCTCCACTCCCCTCTCACTCTCAGGAATTAATTATTCAGTGGGCTAATGCCGTGATATCCTAGTTCTCAACGGGTGGTTAGTACCCCAAGTTAAAGTTATAGTATTGTGTCTAGCTATTTTTAAGTTATGGTACGAAAGCGTATATGTTACCTAAACGCATAGCTAACGTTCTATTTTGTGCTAGTTTTCTGCATTTCGATCTTAGTAGTATATTTATCATCTTGGTAAACAGCTTTTTAGCCAAGACGTTTATTGCTTTAACTTATAGGTGAGATGCCTGTTAAACGTCTAAGTGCAGATATCTTCATTTTTCTGCTAAATGGCAGTTTGTTGTATAATAATATATAGTTAAAATCGATAAAACAAATGCATGTCCATTGTTGTAAAATGCAACATCACTTAACTTATTAAAGAACCAAGCGAATAAATGTATTAAATATATAAAAACAGAGTAAATTAGAAAAAAATCTAAATCTATTCAAAATCTATTTCTAGACTGCGATCGCTAATTATATAAAAATTGTCAATTGTTCAAATAAATTGCAGATAAGTCTCTCAAAGGAGGAAGCAAGTTTGTCGAAATCCTATCGTTTAGCTATTTTGGGAGCCACTGGTGCAGTTGGCACTGAGTTGCTGGAATTATTAGAAAACCGTAACTTTCCGGTTGCTGACTTGAAGCTATTGGCATCAGAGCGGAGTGTCGGGCGAACGCTACGCTTTAAAGGGGAAAATATACCAATAGAGCCAGTTAGCGATCGCGCTTTTGAAAATATCGATATAGTACTGGCTAGTGCAGGTGGTTCCACATCCAAAACTTGGGCAGCAGTTGCTGTGGAAAAGGGTGCAGTGGTAATTGACAACTCCAGTGCCTTTCGGATGAACCCGGAAGTTCCCCTAGTAGTGCCAGAGGTGAATCCCCAAGCCGCAGCGCATCACCAAGGCATTATTGCTAACCCCAACTGCACAACAATTTTAATGGCTGTGGCAGTCTGGCCATTACACAAAGTTAAACCAGTGCAACGCATCGTTGCTGCAACCTACCAATCGGCTAGTGGTGCTGGTGCTAGGGCAATGGCAGAAGTCAAAACCCAAACAAGCGCTATACTACAAGGACAGCCACCAATTGCCGAAATATTGCCTTACCCATTGGCATTTAATTTATTCCCCCATAACTCCCCATTAAACGATTTGGGTTATTGTGAGGAAGAAATGAAAATGGTCAACGAAACCCGAAAAATATTTGGCACGCAGCAAATCAGAATCACTGCGACCTGTATACGGGTTCCCGTACTCCGCGCCCACTCAGAAGCCATTAATTTAGAATTTGAGACTCCCTTTAGTGCGAAGGAAGCCAGAGAAATTTTAAATTCCTCTCCTGGAGTAAAATTGGTGGAAGATTGGGGAACTAACCATTTTCCGATGCCAATTGAAGCAACAGGTCAAGATGAAGTTCTAGTGGGAAGAATTCGTCAGGATATTTCCCATCCTTGTGGCTTGGAATTATGGTTGTGTGGCGACCAAATCCGCAAAGGCGCAGCGTTAAATGCAATCCAAATCGCTGAGTTGTTAGTAGAGAAAAATCTACTCAAACCATTAGCTATTAGTCATTAGTCATTGGTCATTGGTTATTGGTTAAGTGACAAAAGACTAATGACACTTGAAAGCAATTTGCAGATAGGTTATTACAATAGAGAACCACCAAGAAATAAAAACATGGGTAATCAGGAGTGAAAAAAGGGTGGGAGATTTTGGCAATGTTTTAACCGCTATGATTACACCATTTAAAGCAGATGGTAGTGTCAACTATGATGTAGCGGCAGAACTGGCGGCGCATCTAGCTAACAACGGTACAGATACATTGGTGATGTGTGGCACAACAGGAGAATCCCCGACACTAAGTTGGGATGAAGAATACCAGTTGTTTGTTGAAGTATTGCAGTCCGTGGCCGGAAAAGCCAAGGTAATCGCAGGTTGTGGATCAAATTCCACTAAAGAAGCGATCGCAGCCACCGAAAAAGCGTCTAAGATAGGAGTACATGGTTCCTTACAAGTTGTTCCTTATTACAACAAACCGCCACAAGCGGGATTGGAAGCGCACTTTAAGGCGATAGCACAAGCCTGTCCCGACTTACCATTGTTGTTATATAATGTCCCCGGTCGTACCGGACAAAACCTTCAGCCAGAAACAGTTGCCCGGTTAGCTGAGGTTAACAATATTGTCGGGATTAAAGAATCCACTGGTAGTATAGATCAGGCAAGTGAAATTCGTCGCTTGACACCAAAAGAATTCCACATCTATTCTGGTGATGATTATATGACTTTGCCCTTGTTAGCGATCGGGGCAAAGGGTGTGGTAAGTGTCGCTTCTCATCTGGTAGGAAACCAACTACAGCAGATGATCCAAGCTTTTAGTGCCGGAAAAATTGAGGTAGCAAGCGACATTCATCTCCAACTGTTCCCGTTGTTTAAAGCCCTATTTCTCACTTCAAATCCCATTCCAGTGAAAAAAGCACTGAAACTTCAAGGTTGGGAGGTTGGTTCAACTCGTCCGCCGCTATGTGAAGCTGATGTAGAAGTCAGTCAAAAATTAGAAGCGGTTCTGAAAGAACTTAGTTTAATCTAGTCACCAACTAGTTAAGCATTGGTAATCTACTCCTTACCAAGGATACATATAAACAACGATCATAATTGTTCATAAGTTGCAATTTAAAAACCTGTGCTAGGACTGATAGATATACTATGAATCCTTGAGTGTACAGTCGATTTTATTGAATAAAAAATTGAAATCTTCAATTAAAACTTGATTGCTTTCAGACTGACTTAAGAGACAGATGATGTCTTAAATGCAAGTTCGTTAACTATCAACTTAATTAACCACAAGTAACAATCTAAGGAGAAAATGGCTAAAAACGAAGCTAATAATTCCGCCTTGAAAATTATTCCTTTGGGCGGTTTGCATGAAATTGGGAAAAATACCTGTCTTTTTGAGTATGACGATGAAATTATCCTGTTAGATGCAGGATTGGCTTTTCCTACAGAGGCAATGCATGGAGTAAATATTGTTTTACCAGATACGACCTATCTGCGGGAAAATCGCCACAAAATTAAAGGGATGATCGTTACTCACGGTCATGAAGATCATATCGGCGGGATTGCTTTTCATCTCAAGCAATTTGATATCCCCGTGATTTATGGGCCCAGATTAGCAATGGCAATGCTAGAGGGTAAATTAGAAGAAGCAGGAGTCCGCGATCGCACAGAAATCAGAACTGTTCTACCACGTGATGTGGTGCGGATTGGCAAAAACTTTTTAGTTGAATATATCCGCAATACTCACTCCATCGCTGATAGTTTCACTGTTGCCATTCATACTCCTCTTGGTGTAGTCATTCACACAGGGGATTTCAAAATTGACCATACCCCAGTAGATGGTGAAAAGTTTGATTTACAACGCCTAGCAGAACATGGCGAAAAAGGCGTTCTTTGCCTCCTAAGTGATTCCACTAACGCTGAGATACCAGGATTTACACCTTCAGAACGTTCAGTTTATCCAAATCTGGAGAGAGTATTTAGTCAAGCTACTGGGCGACTATTTGTCACTACCTTTGCTTCTAGCGTCCATCGCATCAACATGATTTTGGATATCGCCAAGAAGCAGAACCGTGTAGTAACGGTTGTGGGGCGTTCCATGCTGAACTTGATTGCTCATGCTCGCAATTTAGGTTACATCAAATGTGAAGATAATCTGCTGCAACCATTGCACGCCGTCCGCAATCTACCCGATGAAAGAGTACTGGTTTTAACTACAGGTTCTCAGGGTGAAACGATGGCAGCAATGACTCGTATTGCTAACAAAGAACATCCTCACATTAAAATCCGCCAAGGAGATACGGTAGTATTCTCTGCTAACCCAATTCCCGGAAATACGATCGCAGTAGTCAACACCATTGATAAATTAATGATTCAAGGTGCAAAAGTGGTCTATGGACGGGATAAAGGGATTCACGTCTCAGGTCACGGCTGTCAGGAAGAACAAAAACTGATGATTGCCTTAACTCGACCCAAATTCTTTGTGCCATTCCACGGCGAACATAGGATGCTAGTGAAGCACGCAGAAACGGCTCAGAGTATGGGCATTCCCGCAGAAAACATGATCATTATTCAGAATGGTGATATTGTCGAACTGACAGAAGATGCCATTCGCGTCGCTGGTAAAGTGCCATCTGGTATCGAATTGGTGGATACGACTAGTTCGGGTATGGTAAGTGCCAAAGTGCTGCAAGAACGGCAACGCATGGCTTCTGAAGGCATTATCACCATCGCAGCTGCCATTGATTGGAATGGTAAACTGTTGGCAAAACCAGAAACTCACCTCCGGGGTGTAGTAACAAGTGTAGAGCGATCGCTGTTACAAACCTGGGTAAAACAACGCATTGAAGAAATCCTCACTGTGCGCTGGACAGAATTTGCTCCTGGTGGTGAAGCGGCAGATGTAGACTGGGGTGGATTGCAAGGTACTTTAGAACGAGAATTACAACGTTCCATCCGTCGGGAATTGCAATGTCAACCATCTGTGACTTTGTTAATGCAAATCCCTGATGAGCCACCTGTAAAAGTTGCTGACGGGAGAAGACGGCGGACTCGGACTGCTGCTCAGGTAGCATCATAGAAAATTTCAGGTAAAAATCTCATACAGAGAGAAGTTTGAGCAGTGGCTTTCACCGCTCAAATTTCGATTGGCGCAAAGACACAGAATTTTTCTGAACGTCTTTGCGCTTTCTTTTGTAATGGGTATAGAAATTATCTATAGTTCTTGAAGGTGATCGCCTAAATCTTACAATGTTCAAATCGGCAGAGCGATCTAACTTGTTAGGTTGCTGTCGCCTCAAGCAACTCCAACCAATATCTCCTCATTATTCTCGTCTGCTGAAAGATACAAATCTCTCCACTGCTTAAAGTGGTCAAGATACCATCCTTCCTGATCTTCATCTCTTGCAAACAGTGTTTCAGGATCGATCTGTCGCAAAATGCTGGCTCCTTCACTGACTAGCTCACGGGATATCAGTCCCAATGACTCCTCTGCTGACAATAGAGTTGGAGCAAAAGTTTGATCTCCGAACATGAGCTTTTCAACAATCTTATGGGCATTCGCAAACTTTCTTCTCGATAGTTCTTGCGACAAACGTTCCTTGATCTCAACAGATGATTTTTCTAGTGATGCTGTTCTATCTTCAATCCCCAGATAGGCTTGACGAGTAAGCCTTAACTCAGACCGCAATTCAGCAATTACCCGATTTGCTTCTAGCTCAGATCCAAAAATCTCTTGGTGTGTTTCGATAAAATATTCCAGGATTTCATCAATCTCTTCAGGATCAATCTCAAAAAAGCGGAAAATGCCGCAACCATGAGGGAAAAGAGAAACTACAAGGATGCTGAGTACTTTTTCAGATTGAAGGCGTGCATACAGCGTACTGCTAGGAGGAATTGCGTTGTAGAGTACAGAAACACCCATAAGCAAGTTCATCTGATGTTAACGCTTCAGACTATATCACTCTCAAATTACCACTGCCAACCTAAGTTTTGTAAAATGCCATCGATTCTACTCTATTCAAAATCAGTGCTTCTACGACATTCAGCCAGCGATGAACAGGACACACTTACGTGAGAAAGTGGGAACACGGAGAGGAAAAATGCCTTCTAGGATATTACTGATGTTTATACTTAGCAAAAATACTTTCAGAAAGACCTTATATTAAGTTCTGTAAATGTTACACTAAAACCTATCCAATGATGGATGTCTTTATTAAAATTTAAACTGTGTCAAGTTATGAACAAGATCGTAATATTACACTACCGATCCCCAGAAATTTGCGATTAACTTGACGTAGTAATAAATTAGGTTCTGACTTAAGTGGCTAATCAGGTATTACATTATATCGCAGTCAGAACGCGATTTTTCCGGGAAAGTTCGTTGCCACGTTGTATATATTCATCAAAAAGGTGAATAGCCTCAATAACACAGAGGGTTAATCATGAAGGTATTCGACAATACCACTAAAAAGATTTTTCTGGCTAGCTGGGTATCAATCAATCAAGCAGAAACTACTGAGCATAAAGCAACCCAGCTTAACCATTCTCCTTCCAAGCCCTACTGGGATATTCTCCAACCCCTACGGCAGCGAGTAGAAAACATTCAAGTCCGCGATCGCCAACTAGCTCACCGTTTGTGCAAACTGATTCCATCTCAATGCCCCTTTGAGCGCGATGTCAAATTATTTGGGAAGACCTTGTTTCACATCCCACCCATGTGCAAGCTCAACCCCTTATATGAAGAAGTGGTTGGTTTACGTTTCCGAGCGTTGTGCTATCTAGCCGACGAGTGCGGCGAAGATGTATCGCAGTACTGCTAATACTGAGATATGAACGCTGAGGAAAAAGTTAGGAGTCAGGAGTAATCTGGTCGGGGATCAATAATATAACTCCTAATTCCTAACTCCTAACCATTTTTTATTATTTTTTTACTATTTCTTTTGCCATTTTTGAATGGCATCCTGAGCATCTTCATAAGCGGCTGTTTCCTCTGGCACTAAAGCAGCGGTCGCAATTGCGGCATTACGTTCTCCTTCGGCGGCGCGACGCTTGGCCAGGTCTAAAATTTTCTCACTCCATTTATTGATCGATTTTTGGGCTGTATCGAAGCCTGGTTGATCTGCTGGTACTTTCTTGGCAACTTCGATCGCTCGATTATAGGTAGATGCCTGCTCAGGCTTAATTAAGGCATTAGCTGCATCTAGAAGAGTTCTGTTACTCACATACTGTTTACCCTCTAGCCGCCACAGGTTAATTGCTGCTTGTGCTTTGGCGTAGGGGGCTTCGTCTTTGGTGATTAATCGAGCCGCAGCAATAGCGCTGGCATACTGTCTTTGTTTAGCACGACCTTCTGCTAAATCTAAAATCATCTGGCTCCAAATCTGAATATTCTCTTGAGCTTGTTCGTACAGTGGTTCACCCGATTGAATTTTTCGAGCTGTAGCGATCGCCATGCTCAAATCGCTCGCCTGAGTTTGTCTGAGCGACATTTTCGCCAGGTCTAATACTGCTTGATTCCGCTTTTTTGACTCGGAATTAGAGACTATTTGGGCGCTAGATTGATTTTTGAGTCTCACTGGTGGAGTGGAATCGCTGGGTAAATTCTCAATAACTTGGCGATCGCTAACATTAGTATTGGGTGATGTGCTTGATATTTGCTTAATTCTGAAAGTTTCTTGATTACGGAGAAAAACTACAGCGATTAAACCTGCTACTAGCAAGCTGCCTCCGCCCCACAAGATAAACTGTTTCCAAAAAGGGATGCTTGGTTGATTCGCTGGCAATCGAGAGACGTAACCTTTTGAAGAATTGGGGATAAATCTTCCTCTGGTACTCACTCCTAAAGAAGTTTCCGCCATTGGCTGGGCAACTAAGCTGCCACTTGATTCCTGGACTTTTTGACCCTTCACCTGTTGGGAAGATTTCACAGTAGCTTCTCCCCGTCTGCCCCGATCTGCTGAAGTTCTAGAGGAATCATCAAGGGGAGGAGCTGCAAGGGCAACAGCAAAAGATTCTTCGGGATAAATCACCGATTCTGCTTGAAAGTCGCTTTCCACTGCCAATTCTGGCAAAATTACTTGCTGCCTTGATGGGATGATAGTGGCAGGGTTTTGGACAGGACGCCAGTGGTGGTGACATAATTTTGGCACGATCAGGCTGAGGTAGCTTTCTAAATCTGCCAAGTTGCTACCATTACCAGAACCCAAAGCTTCTAACAAAGCTGCTGTAAAGAATCCGTGACCTAATTCGCTACTCTCATGGGAAAATTGCTCTGGTTGGCAAGAAAGAATTGTCGCCAGTTGTAGCTCTTGGGCTAATTCTATGGTTTCTTCACCAACGGGAGCATCCGCTTGAGTGCCAAAAGCGCGGTTGATATCGAGTAGTAGCAGTACATTCAGGTCAGCAAGTTGTAGACTTTGCATCAGCGATCGCAATTCTATGCCAGTTTCTTGTACGAGTTCCGGGTTGCCCTCTGCTGGCATTAAGTAATCTTTGCCCTTGTAGTTGACTCCATAACCGCTAAAGAATAACCACAGATAGTCTTCTGGTTGCCAACTTCTTGCTGCTAAATCTTCAAGCAGCAGTAAAATATTCTCCTTCGTCGGGTAAGTTGACCTATTTCCAATCGGTGGCGAAGTATCTGTCATAACTAGACAGTGTTCGGGGAGAAAACCTGCCTCTGTCACCAAAAAATCGTCTAGTGCCTCAGCATCCGCTTGGGCACAACTTAAAGGTTGAAATAACTGATATTGATTGATGCCAATCGCGATCGCCCAGTAATTTGCCATCCCGCTCTTTGTCAGTTATTGTTTGCTGGTCTTAAAATTGCGGTTGGCTTTGCCAAAAAAACAAAGCTAACCTGTGTCTTATAGTCTAGGGGATTCTAATTGAATCTTCAGTTAGAATGTAATTTTTATTACGTTAATTAGCCGGAAAATACCTTTTACCTAATTTCAATAAAAGATCATCATTAAGGAGATAGAAGGTCATGAGCAAGATTTCTGCTCACATACCATCATGGATCACTCCCTTTTCAGTTATTAGCCAAATTGCCAGAAGAATCCGGATAATTCCTTTAGTAGTTTTGCTTATATCTACTGTCCCTGCGTGGTTTTTGATGGAAGCGATCGCACCGCAGGTTGTGCGAGCTTACACCGCTAGAGTCGATCTAGCTATTGACCGCCTGCCAGAAGAAAACTATGAAACCGTTCTCAGAAGGGCGGAAGCGGCTGCAAGGGCAGCTGCTCAAAGGAGCTTCGACCAAGATATCTTGGTGACAGATGTTTCCATTATTGTGTCCGTACAAAATTATGGAGCGATCGCACCAGTCCTGACATTAGATGTCAGTCGTCCTCAATGGCGATCGCGCCCCGATGCTCAAAATTGGGCCACTTACTTCAAAACTGCGCGATCTTTACTTTTCTTTGAAAATAACTCTAATAAAGTTCCAGCAGCTAGCCCTGTGTCAACCCCAAAATGACGGGTTGAGCTAGAAGTCCGAGCCAAAGTTTTCTTGGCTCGGAACCTTGGGGGATTTAAAGAAAGTCATTGTTTCTGTTCCCGCCTCCTGGCGTCAGTCTTAACCCAACTTACTTATTCCTGACTCAACTGTTGTCTTTGGCGTCAGTGGATGGCCTAGAATAAGAAGGTTGTCAAGAATCGCGATATCTGCTGACATGGCTGTTCCTAAGAAGAAAACTTCAAAATCAAAACGAGATAAACGTCGAGCTACCTGGAGACACAAAGCTGTCGTCGAAGCTCAGAAAGCCCTTTCTCTAGGCAAATCAATTTTGACTGGACGTTCTACATTTGTTTATCCAACTGCTGAAGAAGAGGAAGAAGAATCATAATTTCTCAGTCAGGAAAAGCACGAACAGCACCGATAGATTTGATTGCCAAACTCAACAATCAAACTTCCGATCGCTAGATAAATGCTTTTTCTTAGCTTTCCTGATTGCATTATGAATCATAGACACTCTACATAAGCTCATTAGATCGAAAAAAATTGGTAGTGAGTAATTGGAAATATCCATTACCCATTACCTATCATTCAAGAGTTCATATAAAGAGTAAAACATCTGATACTGTTGGCAACTCAGCAAAAAAGCTTGTAAACATCTTGAGAAAACTGATTTTTCTCTAACTATGCTAGGAAAATTTTTTCAGAAACCAGCGAAAGAAGAGGGCGATCGCGTCCCTCCTGGTCAACACTTAGCTAAAGGTTTCCCTGTATTAACTTACGGTGAAACTCCCCAAGTCAGCACTGAAGAATGGGAGTTTCGAGTTTGGGGTTTAGCAAAATCTGCTACCTTTAGTTGGTCAGACTTTATGGCGCTACCTCAACACGAATTCACAGCTGATTTCCACTGTGTAACGCGTTGGTCTAAACTCGATGTCAAATGGACTGGCATTAAAGTTATAGATTTTATGGGACTGATTGAAGTAGATCCCAAGGCAGCCCACATTATGGAACACTGTTATGGCGGCTATACTACCAATATTTCTGTAGAAGATTTTATCCGCGAAGAAAACTTCTTTGCCTTTAAAGTTTTTGGTGAAGACCTTCCATCTGAACATGGTGGCCCGATGCGGCTAGTTGTTCCCCATTTATATGCTTGGAAAAGTGCCAAGTGGATCAATGGCTTGGAATTTTTGCCCGGCGAAGAACTTGGTTTTTGGGAGCGCAATGGCTACCATCGCCGTGGTGAACCCTGGGCTGAGGAGCGTTACAGCAACGCTTTTGGGATTTGATAGTTAGGAGTTAGAAGTTTAGAGTTAGGAGTTAGGAGTTAAAAATTCATAACTCATAACTCTTGAAGAAGAATTCAGAAGTCACAATTCAGGAGCGGAGCCGGAGACACTCCGCCTCCGGTCAGAATCAAGACGCTCGATAGTGTAGCGTTAGCGAATCCTTGAGCGTCTGACTCGCTAACGCTGCGAAGCACCGCCAATCGTACAAAATTCATTCTGAATTCTGACTCCTGACTACTGAATTCTGTTCGATAACTTCTAACCTAGAAGTTTCTTTATGAAGGGCAATTTGCCCTGATATGGAGCGTAACGCCATTTTAAATCAAGCCAGAAAGAGTTTTGCAACACACTTTTTTTATGGGAAAATGTGTCAAAACTAGCTTTACCATGATAGTTACCAATACCGCTATCTCCTACTCCACCAAATGGTAAAGATGAGACACCAACCTGCATAACTGTGTCGTTAATACAGACTCCACCAGAGGAAGTTTGCTGTAAAACTCGCTTTTGCAGGTTTTTGTCTTGAGAAAATAAGTATAACGCCAATGGTTTGGGTCTAGAGTTAATCAAGGCGATCGCTTCTGCAATGTCAGTATATTCAATGATGGGTAGAATCGGCCCAAAAATTTCTTCCTGCATTACCGAATCTTCTAAGGAGACATTATCAATCACTGTTGGGGCGATATAACGCTCTGAAGGTTGAGTTTTTCCACCGATGATAACTTTTCCATCTTTGAGAAAGCTAACCAATCGATCAAAGTGTTTTTCACTAATAATCCTGGCATAATCGGGGCTGTTTATCGGATTATCGCCATAAAATTCCTTTAAGTTTTTTTCCAGACCATCTATTAAATCTTTTTTGATTTTTTTATTGACTAAAAGATAGTCAGGGGCGACACAAGTTTGTCCAGCATTAATAAATTTGCCCCAAGTGATTCGTCTAACAGTGTGTTCCAGATTAATGTCAGTATCTACGATACAAGGACTTTTGCCACCTAATTCTAAAGTCACTGGGGTGAGATATTTGGCCGCTGCTGACATAATGATTTTGCCGACGGCTGTACCACCAGTAAAAAAGATATGGTCAAACTTTTCTGCAAGTAGTTTTTGACTTGCTTCCACACCTCCCTCAACCACTGCAATATAAGCAGGATCAAAATGTTTGGCAATAATTTCAGCAATGATATGGGAAGTATGAGAAGCAATTTCTGAAGGTTTGATAATTGCACAGTTACCGGCTGCGATCGCACCTATTAACGGTGAGATAATTAACTGAAATGGATAGTTCCAAGGCCCAATAATTAAGACAACCCCTAACGGTTCTGGATAAATTTTTGCTGAGTATGAAAAAAAGTCCCAAGAAACCGCTGCTTTTTTGGGCTTACTCCAGTTTTGAAGATGTTTTATAGTGTAATCAATTTCTTTAACTACGCTGATTTCTGTAATGTAAGTCTCAACTTCTGGTTTATGTAAATCTGCTTGTAATGCCTCGACTATTGACTTTTCATACTTAATGATTGCTTGCTTAAGATTTTGAAGTTGTTCAATGCGAAAATTTACATCTTTAGTTTTTCCGGTTTGAAAAAACTCTCGCTGATTATGGAGAATATTGCCAACGTTAGATAATTCAGTAGTAATCATTATTTTGTCCTCTCAAAAACTATTTACTTAATGCTAATGTTGTTAGACAAACCATACTAAAATCGTCAATTTTAGTGTTGGATTTTATAATGGAAATATTTAACTTTTATTGGTAAATAATAGTAATTATAAATTATGAATTTTCAGGATAAAAAGCTCTACAATTCATAATTTACAATTACTACTTTTCTCAGATTTTGGTGGGTAGAAGCACAATAAATACACTACCTTTGCCCAACTCAGAATTAAGCAGAATAATGCCTTGATGTGCCTCAACGATTCGACGAGCAAGGTACAGTCCTAAGCCACTACCAGAACTCTTATGGTTGCCTTGGCGAAATCGTTCAAAGATCGTGGCTAGTTCTTCAGGAGGAATACCTGGGCCTGTATCCGCTATTTCAATTCTAATATAGTCAACAGAATTGGACTTTCCAGATAACTGAGATTGACTACTGTTGTCGGACTGGCGTTGAGAAGTAAAACGAATAGTCACAGAACCAGAGTCGGTAAATTTGATCGCATTACCGATAAGATTTGTAAATAGACGATGTAACTCTAAGCGATCGCCCATGACTGTGTTTGATTCTTCGGTAAAATCCACACTCAGCGACAGTGCTTTGTCTTGAGCTAAGGGTGATAATTCTCCAGTTACCTCTTCTAGCAATTGGCTCAGATTAACTGTTTGAAATGCTAAACTTTTGCGACCCGCTTCAAAACGATAAACTTCCAATAAAGTATTGACCATAGAAAGCAGGTTGATATTGCTACGGGCCATGATGGCGATTACTTCCTGCATTTGCGTTGATAATGTTCCCAAAGCGCCTTGCTGAAATAGCATCAACATGCGATCGGCGGCTACCAAGGGAGTGCGTAAGTCGTGGGTGAGGCGGGAGACAAAATCTTCTCGCTGGCGGGCAATTTCATCACGTTCATCCATACTATGCTTCAAGCGCAGGAGCGATCGCACTCGTGCCAGCAATTCATCTACTGTTACAGGTTTGCGGATAAAATCATCAGCACCCAAGTCTAATCCGTGGGCGACATTAGGCGCATCGTGGGCAGTTATTAGCAGTATGGGGATATATTGTGGCAACTTCATCTCTCCACGAATGTGCTTGGTGACTTCGTACCCATCCATATCTGGCATCATCAGATCCAGCAGAACCAAGTCGCAAGCAGAAGCTTTCAATTCTGCCAAGGCCGAAATCCCATTTTCTGCGGTGCTAACTGTGTAACCTTCTTCCTCCAAAATAGTTTTGATCAAAAACACGTTATCAGGAGAGTCATCAACAACTAAAATTTTGTCAGAACGAAAAGATTGTGAAGTCATATAGATGCAAGGTATGGGGTAAAAGTAAATTTTTGATAAGACTAGCTGTATTTGTAACAATTTGTCTAGCTATATGTGTGTGAATCGTTCTCTTTTGTTGGCTCAGGCAGAGACTTTAGAGATGTTTTGAGCAAAATCCAATCAAGATAGAGTATAAGAATCTGCATTTTCAGAAAGTGGTTGAGACATTGGAAGCTTTCATCCCTCAGCAGCCATGCCCAGATTTTTTTCAGCAATAGCACTAGGATAACTTCAATAGATTTCTTGAGAATCAGAGTAATTAATATTTCTAACATTGCGATCGCCTCAGTTGCTTGACTGAGTTAAATGTCGCAATTTTGTTTTGTAGTTATTTATTTGACTTGTAGTGACTTACATTGACTTGCCGTAATTCGCTTGAAACACACGGCACGCTAAACTGAACTTGAAGCCGATTTTACAATAGGTATATGTCGTTACCAAAAGACTTCTTTACACAACTAGAGCAATACAGCGAATTGTCAAATAGAGAAAAGGCAGTTTTTGTGGAAATCTTTGGTAATAGCAAGAGCCGAGTTGAAGTTACACAAGCATTTCACATCTCTGAGAGCAATCTAAGTAGTTGCCTGACAGGTATTTACAAGAAGTTCAGTATCAGTGGCAGCGGGCCTGTGAAAGAAACCCGTTTGCGGGAGTATCTGCAAAAGCGATATTCCCAGCAGAAACCTTCTGGTAGATCAACTGCTGACGTTGCAGAGGATGATATTGATGCTTTAGTTCAAGAAATCCGCGAACAGGTTAAACCCAGCATCAAAGAAAAGTGTGGAACGATGCGCGTACTGGATATGGATCAACCTATCGAGCTAACTGGAGAGCGAGGTATCTATACTAACGTCAACATTCTGGAGAAAACCACAAAACGCAGGCGAGTGAAAATTGAGCAACTGTCGCCAAAGTTGGATCGGGAGGACTTTGCTCATTTTGGATTTCACGAAGCCAGTGAGAAGCGAGTACCAGGGCTTCAAGCAGTGCAGCATCACAAAAAACTAATGGTTTTAGGTAAACCGGGCGCGGGAAAGACTACATTTTTGAAGTATTTAGCAATGCACTGCATCGAAGGGCAATTTTTGACAAACCGAGTTCCCGTATTTATCATCCTCAAGGACTTCGCACAAGACCCTAAACAGCTAGATATTCTCCAGTACATTACTCAACAATTATTTATCTGTGGTATCCACAATAGCAGTGTGAAAACAGAGCAACTGTTGAGACAGGGTAAATTTTTGGTTTTACTGGATGGTCTGGATGAAGTTAGAGAAGAGGATACAAAGCGTATTTTATGGCAAACTCGGAAGATTTCCGAACAGTTCCACACCAATCAATTTGTTATAACCTGTCGGATAGCTGCCAAAGAATACACCTTTGAACAGTTTACTGAAGTGGAAGTGGCAGATTTTGACGAAGAACAGATTGCTATTTTTGCTCACAACTGGTTCCGCTTAAACTGCCAAGTGAAAGCTAAAAGATTTATTGAAAAACTACAAGCCAACAAACGGATTTTTGATCTGGCAACTAATCCACTATTGCTGACCTTGCTGTGTTTGGTATTTGAGGAAAACGAAGATTTTCCAGCAAACCGTTCAGAACTTTATAAAGAAGGGTTGGATATATTGCTTAAGAAATGGGATGCTAAACGTAATATTGAGCGTAATCAAGTTTATCAAAATTTATCGTTGGACTATAAAGAAGATTTACTCAGCGAGATTGCTTTTACTACCTTTGAGCAGAAAGACTATTTCTTTAAACAAAAAACTGTAGAGGCATATATTGCCGAGTTTATCAGTAATTTACAAGTTGCTAATTTAGAACCAGAAGTTTTTAAACTTGATAGCGAAGCTGTTTTGAAATCTATTGAAGCCCAGCATGGTTTACTGGTAGAAAGAGCAAAAGGAATTTATTCTTTTTCACATCTGACTTTTCAAGAGTATTTCTGTGCTAGAAAAATCGTATCTACTTTAGCGTATGAAAAGTTAGTACAACATATCACTGAAAAACGGTGGCAGGAGGTGTTTTTACTAACTGCTGGAGTTATGGAAAAAGCAGATAGTTTAGCATTGTTAATGAAGCGAGAAGTTGATAAATTAGCCGCTTCCGATGAAAAATTACAGCATCTTTTAGAATGGCTTGCTCATAAATCTAGTTCATTTGAATCTTTTTACAAGCCAGCAGCTATAAGAGCATTATATTTTGAAATGACCTTAAATAGTGAACAAAATAAATTAGATAATATTCTTGAAGGGGATTCAGGAAATACTTTATATGATTTAGATAATGCTCTTGGATGGGATTCAGAAGATACTTTAGATGATATAGAGATAGATTGGTTACTCAATCATGCTCTCACAAATACTCTTGTTCTTAGTGATGACTTAGCTAACGCTTTTTTTCAAGGTCTTGATGCTACTGATATTCTTGATGAAACTATTGATAAATCATCTCGTGGACAAGCGTTAGTTGCTCGGGATGATGCTTGGTGTAATATAGCTGATATTGATGATTTTCTTATAAATGCTATAGATTTAGCTTCTTCTTTTCAATCAGAATTGAAGACGGCATTGCAGTTATTAAGAGATAAACTTAATGAGGCAATACCAGAATGGGAAAACCTATTTGAAGAACTAGAAGGATTTGGAAAATGGTGGGAGAAAAATAGTCAAGTCTGGACTGAGCAGTTAATAGCTTTAATGATTGAACATCGTAATATTGGTCATAACTGGCAGTTCAGTGATAGACAAGCTAAACTACTAAAGCAGTATTATAATAGTAACAAACTCCTGGTAAACTGCTTAGACAGCGATTGTAATATTAGTGAGAAACTTAGACAAGAAATTGAGCATAACTTGCTATTACCAATAAGTAAATTAGAAACGGAAAATAACAAAGATATTTTCTAATTTTGCATTTGAAAGTTTTTTCCACATTTTCTGATGAAACGGAGTGTGCAACAAGGAAAGAAGAAACCATTCCTTATCATAAAACAACGGACATCTGGCAACCAGCCACTATGCTCATTCCCCAGAGTTGAGATTATCTAAAACTTGCTGGAATTCTGCTGTGGAAGGAATTGCGATCGCACTTTTGTGAAGCATTTTTAGCACAGATGGTTCTTCTATCCTATTGATAACTTCGACAATGGAGCTTGGCACTTCTCCAAATCGAGTTTCTAGGACTGTAATGATGCTTTCTCTCGCAGTTTCGACAATTCCTTCTTCTTTTGCTAGCCTTTCAATACTAGTTACGTACCGCATTCTATCTGCCTCCTCGTAACTTCTTACTTCTGTTTTAAAACTAAGTGCCAACTCTTTTGGCAAAACCATTATCCAGTCGATAAACCCAAATAGTTCCCGAATATCTTCTCGGCTATATCCCCGTTCATACAGCCGTCTGACTAGGCTTAGTTTCCACTGTAGCCGATTTTCTGGGTTTCGTTGCGTTGCTTTGGTCTTGAGATGCGCCATCACAATTACACCAAAGGGGTTGGTTGTTTGCTCTAAGGTTTCCCACCTTTGCTCATAGTCCAACAGTTTCGCCACAGGAAACTCTAAGCTGACGCGACATCCGCCCAGTTGATAGCTGTAGCTGGAAGATCGCCAATTCGCTTGTTCATCTGCTAACACTGCTAAACTGATGACTCGCTTTTTATGACGGTCAAATAAGCGGTAATTATATGTGTACATCCGTTCGGCAAATTGGCTGTCATATTGCCCTTGGACTTCCACATGAACCAATACCCAAGCTTCTTCTCCATCCAGTAGCCAAACTTTTGCAACTTTATCGACCAAACGCCGCCCAATTTCTGCATCCGGTTCTAGTTGTTGCAGTTCTGTGTCCAGAAATTCATAAGGTCGCGTCCAGTCGATTTCGGCATAAGCTTGGGTGAAAAAGAATTCCAAAAAGCGGGGAAAATATAGCTCAATAACTTCTTTCCAAGGACTATCGTAATCAGTAAGTTGCTCGGTCATGAATTAAAACAAAAAGTACCTCTGTGCCATTGGTAAAACTGTCGCAGGTTCACAAATCAGCAACTCACCATCTGCCCTAACTTGGTATGTTTCTGGATCTACTTCAATGTGGGGTAGTGCATCATTTAGCTTCATATCCCGCTTACTCAATTGGCGTGTCCCAGAAACGGCAACTGCTGCTTTTTGTAAACCTAGCTGGCTGGGAATTTCTTTCTCTAAAGCTGCTTGAGAAACAAAAGTTAATGATGTGGCATGACGCGCCCCAGCAAAACTACCAAACATCGGCCGCATATACACTGGTTGCGGTGTAGGAATACTGGCGTTAGCATCGCCCATTTGCGCCCATGCAATCATTCCGCCTTTAATCACTATCTCTGGTTTCACGCCAAAAAATGCAGGACGCCACAAACATAAATCTGCTAATTTTCCCTCTTCTACTGAACCCACATATTGAGCAATTCCGTGAGCGATCGCAGGGTTAATCGTATACTTAGCAACATACCTTTTTGCCCGAAAATTATCTGCTTTTTGCTCTGTTCCTTCTGGGTTAAGACTTCCCCGTTGCACCTTCATTTTGTGAGATGTCTGCCAGGTGCGAATTATCACTTCGCCTACCCTTCCCATTGCCTGGGAGTCGGAAGAAATCATGCTAAATGCGCCTAAGTCGTGCAAAATGTCCTCCGCAGCAATGGTTTCCCGACGGATGCGAGATTCGGCAAAAGCGACATCTTCAGCGATCGCTGGGTCAAGGTGATGGCATACCATCAACATATCCAGGTGTTCATCTAAGGTGTTGAGGGTGTAGGGACGTGTGGGATTGGTAGAAGATGGCAGAACGTTGGCTTGTCCACAGACTTTGATGATATCTGGTGCATGTCCGCCACCTGCGCCTTCGGTGTGGTAGGTGTGGATGGTACGATTCTTGAAAGCGGCGATCGTATCTTCGACAAATCCGGCTTCGTTCAGGGTATCAGTATGAATCGCTACTTGCACATCATATTCGTCAGCAACGCTGAGGCAAGTATCAATTGCTGCGGGTGTAGTTCCCCAGTCTTCATGTAGTTTTAACCCCATTGCACCGGCGGCTACTTGTTCTACAAGTCCTTGAGGTTGACTGGCGTTACCTTTGCCCAAAAAGCCTAAGTTGACAGGAAAAGCATCAGCAGCTTGCAACATTCGGTAAATATTCCAAGGACCGGGGGTGCAGGTAGTGGCATTTGTACCTGTGGCAGGGCCAGTACCGCCGCCGATCATGGTGGTAATCCCGGAAGCGATCGCAACTTCAATCTGTTGGGGACAAATAAAATGAATATGGGCATCAATACCGCCAGCAGTGAGAATCATTCCTTCACCGGCTAAGGCTTCGGTTCCAGGGCCGATAATAATATCTACATTATTTTGAATATAAGGATTTCCGGCTTTACCAATTTTGAAAATCTTGCCATCTTTAATGCCGATATCTGCTTTGACAATACCCCACCAATCGAGAATTAAGGCATTAGTAATTACTAAATCTACAGCACCATCGGCGTTAGAAATAGGGGATTGTCCCATCCCATCGCGGATGACTTTACCGCCGCCAAATTTCACTTCATCGCCGTAGGTGGTGAAATCTTGTTCAACTTCAATAAATAATTCTGTGTCTGCAAGTCGGATGCGATCGCCTACTGTGGGGCCATAAGTTTCGGCGTAGGCACGGCGATCCATTCTGTAAGGCATATAAAATCCTTTTTTTAACGCAAAGGGACGTGGAGGGAAGCGCAGAGGTACGCGGAGGTTTTTAGAGGTTTCCGTTAATTTTGGCGTTGAAGCCGTAGACTTGGCGAGTACCAACGAGGGAGACCAGAGTTATTTCTTTTTCATCGCCTGGTTCAAAGCGGACTGCGGTTCCAGCGGGGATATCGAGACGCATTCCTCGCGCTTGTTCTCTGTCAAAGTTTAAGGCGTTGTTAACTTCATAAAAGTGATAGTGGGAACCGACTTGTATAGGGCGATCGCCTGTATTTGACACTTGTAATTTTATAGTTGGACGACCAACATTTAGTTCAATTTCACCTGCTGGTGTGATAATTTCTCCAGGAATCATAATTAATTCAAAAATTAACGAATTGGATTATGTACTGTCACTAACTTTGTGCCATCAGGAAAAGTTGCTTCTACCTGCACTTCATGCACCATTTCTGGTATCCCTTCCATCACATCATCCCGTGTCAATAGAGTTGTACCATAACTCATTAATTCAGCTACAGTTTGCCCATCTCTTGCCCCTTCTAAAATGGCAGCAGAAATATAAGCAACTGCTTCAGGATAATTCAGTTTTAAACCCCTTACTTTACGTCTTTCTGCTAATAAAGCAGCAGTAAAAATTAATAGCTTATCTTTTTCCTGCGGCGTAAGTTGCATTCTTATCTCTTCCTTCGCGTCCTTCGCGCCTTCGTGGTTCGTTCAAAGCTGCCACACTCTTGGTATACAATTACCACGATTCAAAAAAGAAACTCGCAGCAATTGCCAAACATCAATAAACCAGTTTCTCACCTCAGATGTAGAAGCACCGCGATATCGACACAATAATCCATGTTGTAACCTGCTAACACCCGCTTCCCCCTGCCCATCCCATAAATTTCGCATTTTTTCGACAATTTCTCCTGAAACTGCGCCACCAACCCAAACTAGACTACCTACGATTGGTTTTCCAGCCAAGCCGTGAGGAGTGTGGAAAATGTCTTCGCTACCGGGTAAGTATTGGCGATCAATCCATAAGGGAACACCTTGCTGCCATATTTCCGTGTGCGATCGCCATTCTCCTTGCAAGAATTTTTCTCCTCTAGCACTACGACCAAATCGGGTAATTTCCCAGCCTAACCAACTGCCCCCGGTTGCTAATTCTACCCGTAAATCTTGCCGATAAATCGCGTCGTTAAATAAAATTGTCTCTTGCGGCAACCATTCTAAACAAGCACCAGCATCAACCTGCATCTGGATGTTTTGTCTAGCTTGTAAGCCATTGCTGCGGTATATTTTGCTTGCAGCCGCCGTGGTAATTAAAGCTTGGGTTTGGGGTTGGAGATGGATATTAGAGGATAAGCGATCGCCTCCCACCATTCCCCCAGCTGTGTGTAAAATTACGCTATGACAAACTTTTTCCCCTTCTGGATAGAATGGGCGTTGTACCTTCAGTGGCGCTTGTTGGTGATTGTAAATTAATTGGGTTTTACCCTGGCGATCGGCATAGACTAAATTAAGTTTGCCATGCCAACCTTCTGGTATTTGTGAATTGCAGGTCATTTATAAATTCAAGATTAAAGTTCAGATACTTTACATTTATTTAATGCATTATCTGCAATTTATTCTTTACTTGTTGGTGCAGTGTGGGGTGATTATCTTTAAGGCTCAAAACATAATCAGCATTTGCAGCTATAATTTTTTGGGCAATCGATTTCTAAATATCTTTGTTAATTCTTCCCCATTTTCCATAACCAAAAACTCCACCACAAGGGGATGGAGTTTTTTATTACCACATTACCTACTAGGCTTCACATGATTCCTAACTACTTAACTATGCTTTAGTAAGAATTCTTTGGACAATTTGCACACCAGTAACAGCCTGCCAAGCAAAAAGTCCCAAAAGGGTGAAATTTATCAAAATGTGAGTTGCACGCGCCCAATTTGCCCCTTTCTGCATATAGGGGGACAAAGCAGCAGAAAATGCTATTAGACTTGTCATAGCCAGTCCTGCTAACAGGTGAGGCTGGACAAACAATTTACCATTATTGATGTAAGTGACAGCCATCCCACCGATCGCACCTGTCACCATCAAAGCTAGGAGTATAGACCCGATTTGGTAGTGTCTGACGTTATATCTACCTTTAATCAGTTCTTTCTTTTCTTCTCCCTGAGCATTTCTGGTACGCTGTACTTGCAGCCCTAAGTAGGCGGCATAAATTGAGAATGCTAATAGCGCCCACATCAGCACCGGATGGAAGAAGTTCAACCAATATTTCACCGACGCAGAAAGTTCTAGACTCATTGTGTTCTCGCCTAATTCTTAAATCTTCATAAAAATTAGCATAACTCTATTTTGTGTGCCTAATGTTGCTCAAATTAAAAGAGGTTGAGGAATCAGGACAGAAGACAAGAGTAAAGCCTCACTTACTTTAATTTGCATCCAGTAAAGAGATAAAATGCTTGCCAAGACTGCAATTTTGAATTTTGAATTGCATAACCCCCTTGCCAAAGTGGATAAACAATCTCAGACTAAATTTTGAGGGGATACAACAAAACCCCCAGCGTGGGATCTCATTCATGACTGAAAACAACGATACTTTGCTGCTAAAAGCTGCTAAAAGTGGTGATATCAAGGGGCTGTGTGCGCTGCTGGCTGCTGGTGCGGCGGTGGACGCGTGCGATCGCCAAGGCACCACAGCGTTAATGTTTGCTGCTAATTTAGGTTATACCGAAATTGTGCGATCGCTTCTGGATGCTGGCGCAAATATCAACTTGCCCAGAAAACTCTATGGTTTGACGGCTTTGATGTTGGCGGCTAGTGCCAAACAACTTGACATTGTGCAGCTTTTACTATCCAGAGGTGCTGATGTCAATGCCACGAATGAAGATGGCAGCACAGCTTTAATGGCAGCAGTCCTCAAAGGTCATATCGATGTAGTGAGAGTTTTATTAGCTGCTGGTGCCCAAGTTAATATCGCCGATAAAGATGATGATACGGCATTGAAACTCGCTGTTAAGCAGGGAAAAATAGAAGTTCTAGAAGCAATTCTCCAAACTGGTGTCGATGTCAATATCCCAGATGAGGAGGGCGAGACACTCTTAATGCTGGCAGCAGACTTGGGATATCTGAAGATTGTGGAAGCATTGTTAGCAGTAGGGGCTGACGTGAATGCGAACAACCCTGATGGTGGAACTGCCCTATCAGCCGCCGCCGCTGCTGGACACAGTGCGATCGCATCAGCTTTACTGGACGTAGGTGCCGAGATTAATCTCCAAGACCAAGATGGTGAAACTGCCCTACATCTTGCCGTTGTGGAAGGCTACATTGATGTCGTAAAAGTTTTACTTAACAGGGGCGCAGATGTCCAAATTAGGAACCACCTGGGTGATACACCACTGCTTGTAGCAGCATTACAGGGACATAGCCAAATTGTCGAGGCATTGCTGTATTCTGGGGCAGATATTAATGGGAAAAATCTTGGTGAAGTACCTTTAACGTTGGCGGTATCACAGGGACACACCCAAACAGTGAAAGTGTTGCTAGACTACGGTGCTGATGCCAACATTCCGGGGGATGATAGTAAAACTGCTTTGATCAAGGCAACCGAACGCAAGCACACAGAGATTATAGGTTTGTTGCTAGCAAAGGGGGCAGATGTAAATTTTCAAGACTCAGCGAGGGCAACATCATTAATGTGGGCTGCCTCAGCAGGTTATAACGAAATTGTGCAGTTATTACTGCAAGCTGGGGCAGATGTAAATTTGAAAAACCGGGGCGGTTATACGGCTTTGATGATTGCAGAATTTAATGGTTATAAGAATGTGGTGCGGAATCTGCAAAAAGCTGGAGCGCAAGAATAACTATCGCAATTTTTCATCTAAAATATTTTCAGAAAAATCTTGACAAATCATTAAATGAAGATTAAACAATCTTGATACCAAGAAAGTTTAAAACAACCAAGTTTAGACCGAAGAAACAAACAAAAGCAAAACTCCGTCGTAACTGTTGTGAACTTGCTACGGCGGAGAAAAGAAAAATTAAAACGCCAAGAGGGAGCAGGTTAAATGCTTGTGTCACAAGGATAGAAAGAAAGCAAAAATGAAGAAGTAAATTTACCTTTTATTTTTTACCTTGTACCTTTTACCTTTTACCTGCTCTCCCCCTTGACGTTTCCTACTGTGCTAGATGTGCAAAATATATAGTTTTTACTTGAGTAGAAAAGTATTCTAAGGATCATTTTTTATGTATCATCCTCAAGGCTAAATACAAACAAGTCACCAAAAAAGGCTGATGTAAGACTATTTAGGCGATCGCTACGGAAAAATAAATAAAAAATAAATAAAAAATTAAATTTAGTAGAATCACTGTAGTGAATTTCCTGTCACCATAACTTAGGCGCAGCTTCTCATAGAGAAGGAAAGTTTTCATTCATAATTTTTCCCCTGCCTCCTCTTATGAAATTTGCAAAACAACTAATGTCATATCATCAGTGTTTTGCCTGTCATCACCAATAAATTGCTGAACTTGGTCAAAAAGGTAATCCACAATCTCCTGTGGCCCATTGCAGTACTTGCAAGCGGTATTGAAGCTAGAGACAAAATTATCTTCATCGAAGCGATCGCCACCAGCGGCAGCAGCATCGGTCAAACCATCTGTATAGTAGATAATTGTATCCCCAGGCTCTAACTGTACCTGGGCATCTTCATATTGGCTGTTAGCATCCAAACCGATTAGCATTCCCAAAGTATCTAAACGGCTGACAGTTTTTGTCGCTGCATGCCACCACAAAGGAGGATTGTGTGCCGCATTGCTATAAGACAAAATTCGGCTATGAGGATTATATTCTGAATAAAATAGCGTTACAAAGCGGTGGGAATTTTCCAAATCCGCATACATAACTCTATTTAAGTTTTGCAAAATCCCAGCCGGAGAATTACCATGTAACACCTCTCCCCGTAGCATTCCCCGCATCATCGTCATAATCAGCCCCGCAGGGACACCTTTGCCCATGACATCTCCAATTACCAAACCCCAGCGACTATTTTCCTTACTGGCTTTGATTTTGGGCTGAATCTTATTATTACTGGTAGCAATAAAATCGTAGTAGTCTCCACCAACCCGATTGGCAGGTTTACAACGTGCCGCCAGAACTGCGCCAGGGATTGTAGGACATTGACGTGGCAAAAGTCGCCGTTGAATTTCTGCGCCAATTTCTAATTCTTGGTCTAGGCGTTCTTTTTTTCTCAGTTCTACAGCTAGTTCATCATTTTCGATCGCTACTGCTGTTTGGTCTGCCACTAACCTAACTAACTTTTGCCTAGTTTCCGTCCAACTATATTCTGGATCACGACTCAAGACATAGAGCCATCCCCGTTCTGTATGCTTCACCAGAATCGCTGTACCAAAAATTTGCACATCTGGCCCCAAATAGCGATGCATTTGGTCATCCAAAATTCCCGTAGCATTTGCTAAAGGGGCAGCATTGGGTACAAGTGTGATTTGGCTGCTAGCTATTTCTAGCGCCTTGCGGATATTCTTTCGCTGGCGACTATCTTGCCAATGTAACTGCTCTAACCTAACTTGACCATTAGGTTTATAGAGAAACAGGGCACTACCATCTGCATCTGTCACCCTTGTTGCCATCAGCGGTATCAGTTCCAAAAACTGATTTAAATTATTGAAACTTCTCAGGGCAAATCCTAAAGAACTTAGCAAATCTTGAATTTTGTTCTGTTCCCGGTGCAACCTTGCCACGAGTTCTTTAAGTGCCACGACTGGTGTGACATCAGTTGCGGCACTACTATTGTTATCAGTGGGTTGAGAGGGAAGTTGAGACACAGGTACGGGTATTATTGCACTTTAATATTGGCGGATTTTAGATTACTTATAAATCTTTTGGCTTTGCCATTGCTAAACCATATTTAGACAAGACTTGTCATTTTAGCAAGAGTATAAAGACGTAACAGGCAAATTTCATCAGTATTCTATTTGCTTATTCTATTTTTGATAAAATGTTTAGTCATTTAAAATCATGTATTTGTAGTCCAAACTCAACCCATAAAAATTACTAGTTTCAGCGATCGTTCAGAAAGCTTTTCATAAGTTAATTTCCAAAGCATATCTCTAAAGTCATAAAAATACTTTATTCAAAGAATAATTTATAACGCTTTCAGAGTGACTGCTTAAGCAGAAGCAACAATTTGTATATAGCGGTTCTCATTCACGTGAGGTACACACGTAGGCGCAATACCCTGCGGCAAGCCCTTCGGGTGACGCTCGTGCCTCGCTAACGCTGCGCTAACAGCACTCTCGCGCTGCTTCACCACTACGCGTCTACATGAATTGCCCCTACGCCTTGCGATATAATTTTGTACCGCATTTGAGTGGGAACCGCTTGTTAGCAAAAATCACCCATTTATTGAGAGAAGGTAAGAGGCAGGAGGAAAGTGCCTCCTGAATGTTACAAAGTTATGGTTTTAGTACTTGAGCCGTTTCCAGCATTTTATTTCTAGTTAGTTCAAGTGATAATACCAGATCAGTTATCCCTAAATTTATCAGTTTGTCAAGAAAAATTTTTGACCCTAAATTTTTCAATTAGCCACTCAAGAGAGCTTCGACAAACTCATAGCTCGAAAAGGGTCGCAGGTCTTCAATTCCTTCGCCAGCACCAATAAAGCGAATGGGTAAACCTAGCTGTTGTACAACGGCCAGGGCAACGCCGCCTTTGGCAGTACCATCGAGCTTAGTTAAGACAACGCCACTGAGTTGGGCAGCTTGAGAGAAAACTTCAGCTTGCCGTAGTCCATTTTGCCCTAAAGTGGCATCTAGAACCAAAAGAGATTCTACTTTGGCATTTGGGGCTTTTTTGTCGATAATTCGCCGAATTTTACCGAGTTCGTCCATTAAATTTTTCTTGTTTTGCAGTCGCCCAGCTGTATCTACCAGAAGTAATTCAGTTTGACGCGCTTGAGCGGCTGCGATCGCATCAAATACAACTGCTGCCGGATCTGTATTCTTTCCCGGATTGGCAATTACTTCTACACCACTCCTACTACCCCAAACCTTCACCTGTTCCACAGCAGCGGCGCGGAAGGTGTCTGCTGCCCCAATCAAACATTTATAACCAGATTTTTGTCCGAGGTGGGCAATTTTGCCGATGGTGGTGGTTTTACCGGCACCATTTACCCCAGTGATTAACCAAATATTCAAGGTTTCTTTTTCTGGGGTAAAGCTATTTTTGTGGGATGTTTTGCTTGGCGCATCCAGCATATCCCGGAGGATTTTTTTCAGATAAGCGATGGCTTCTTCAGGTGCAGTAACTTCTTCTCGAAGTTTTTTCTGTAGAGCATCAATAATAAAGTCTGTCGCTTCTACACCCACGTCAGCTTGCAGGAGTAATGCCTCAATTTCCGTCACAGCAGCTTGATTAAGCGGCCCTTGACCAACGATCGCCTTCAGTTGGTTGAGAATACTACGGCGAGTTTTGTCTAACCCTTGCCGGAGCTTTTTCAGCCAGGTAATTTCTTCAATAGAAACGTCTTCTGCACTTCTACCTTGAGCTGCCAGGACTTTCGCCGACCAGACAAACCCATCATCAAATTCCAGTCCGAGAATATCCTCTCCCACCTCTGATGTTGTAGCTACTGGCTGTGCTACTTCCGGTTCTGGGACTTCAATAGCGGTGGCTATTAGTTGTTCCAGTTTGGCTTGCCGTTCTGCCGCCGCCCGTTCTAAGAAGGATAAGGCGACTGGTGCTGCCTCTGGTTCGGTGGGTATTGGTTCAACTTTGCTGGCTGTGAGTTCTGGGCTGGAGACATCTGGCTGCTCGGTAATTGCTGCCACTGATGAATCTTCTGTAATTCCCTCAGTAGCAGCTTGGATTACATCTGGTTGTGCAGCTTCTACGGTTGTACTAGCAGGTTCCTCAGTTGCTTCTGGTTCAGTGACTTCTGCAATTGGCGTTTCTGCGGTTTCAGGTTGAGCTGATGGTACTGGGGCATCTGCTAAATCAGGTGGGGTTTCTACTACCTCGGCTTGTTGTTTTTGCTGAATATTTTTGTAGGCAGCTTTAGCAAATGCCAACAAATCTGCCGTTGTATCTGGTGCAGTTTCGACTGGCTCTGTTTGGGGTTCTTGTACAGGAGGAGTTTCTTCCTGCTTCTGCTCGGAAGGAGTATCAGAGGAATCATTATGTTGACGACGGAACCAATTAAAAACCATTGCAGCAGTATTGGTTATATGAGTTATAAGTTATGAGTTATGAGTTTAATTTAACTTGGGGCATGAGGCATTGCTTATTTCTCCTTTATCCCCCTCATTTTGCTCATTTTTGGAAGTAAGTATAAAAGGCTATGCTGTTTGTTTCTGCTCAGTGACTCGGCGCAAAACACCATTAATAAACCGATGACCATCGTCACCACTGTAGCGTTTGGCTAATTCCACAGCTTCATTTATGGCAATACTATCTGGAACTCCTAAGAACTTCATTTCTGCCACAGCAATTTGCAAGATATCGCGGTCAATTTGGGCGAGGCGAGTTACTTGCCAATCTACTAAGGCATTAGAAATGAGTTGATCTATAATGTGTCTATTTTCGTTGACGGTAATCACAAGCTCTTTAGCGTAATTCCGAACTCCCTTGTCCTGATTAGCTAACTGAATCAATACTGGGAACTCAACTGCTGTACCCAACTGATTGATTGCTGTTTGGGTACAGGCGATCGCTTCTTGAAGCATCGTTCTGGCAGTATTGAGGTCAGAAGCACGAGTTTGACTGCTTAAGAGGCGATCGTTACTGCGTTGCAGTTCACCTGCGGCATTATCAAGGGTATCTTGCACTTCTGAGGTCAGAGTCCGTACTGCTCCTAGTACCAACTTGGATACTAGTTGATCGTCTTCCAATTTATCTAATTTCTTGGGGTTGACTGGCAATTGACTAAGGCTTAGAAGCGCCAATTCACGAGCAATTTGCTGGGGTTTACGGGGTTGCATAAAAATTAGGGGTGATTGTGCGAGAATAGCTTAACTAGGCTGGACAAACTTGTAATTATACCAATTTTGGCACAGTAAAACAACAAAATTATGCATTTACTTGTGACTTTGCTTCTTCCCCATCCTCCCACACCTCCCACACCCCTTGGATTTCTCACTTGTGAGAAATCCAGGAGTCCCCAGTCCCTAGTCCCCAGTCCCAAATTCAGTAATAACCTGCTGCTTGGTTTCTTCGTGTGTGACTTTTAGTGTGGATTCTTTGGAGAAAACCAAGGGTGTATTGGGAGCGACAATGCCACCTGATACTACTATTTTAAAAGCGTCTTCAATGGACATGGAGAGGTTCACCACCTCGTCTTCAGGAACGACTGCGTACCATCCAGTAGTTGGATTCGGGGTGGTGGGGATAAAAACACTTAGCACAGGGCGGGGCATCTGGGCTTGGATATCACTGCTGATTGCACCAGTAACAAAAGCGATCGCCCAAATTCCTCGGCGGGGATATTCTACTAAAATTACGCGGCGAAACTTGCCATTAGAATCCTTTAGGATTGTTTCTAAAAGCTGTTTGAGAGTTTTATATACCTGTCCTGCTAAAGGAATTGCCTGTAATAATCGCTCACCAAAATCTAACAACCATCGCCCAGCTATATTACGAGCCATTAAGCCCATTAATAGTATACTTAGTAAAGGTACAGCCAACCCTACTAATAAATTCAGTAGATTTACTAAAACTGGGTTTAAGCCATCAAAGGGATTGAGTTGTTTGGGAATTTGGGTGAGGAAGTTGATTACCCAATTAGCAATGGTAATTGTCAGCCAGATAGTGGTTGCTAGGGGAATTATTACCAATAAACCAGCAATCAGGTCGTTTTTTAAATCCTGTTTTAGGCGATCGATTACCAAGCCCCGATTCTCCTGTTTTAAGCTAGAGGAACTTTTGTTATCGGTATCCATACCAGCAGATTCTTCAAATTCCGAAGACTTTAACTTTAGGCGTTTATGCCGCAAGTAACTTCCAAAACCCTAGCAGCTTGGATGCTGCCGCAAAAATACGTATTTGTTGCTGAAAATCAGCTATTTTCTTATAAGCATACACATAGACGTTAACCAATTCGATGGCGACTGGTTATCTTAGAGGATGTTACTTTTCTTTGTCAGACTTGTAAATGATTGTTGCAAGTCCTTGGTTATTACTAATCTACCGCGCTTAATCAAAAGCTGCTGATGATTGTGAAAGTCTCACCAGGTAAACTAAGGAATTATTTTATCTGGCCAGTCACATTTAAGCAGGAGCGGCTTTTATGAAAATGTTCTGTTAAAATATTAATTTATCAAAACAGAATTCAGGAGTCAGAATTCAGAATTGAATTCTGAACGAAAAAGCGGATAGCGCAGCGTAAAGCCTTCTCTACAAGAGGCTCCGCCAACGGCATGGCTTCTCTACGAGACGCTACCGCGAACGTTTAGAGCGAGTCTGCGAGCGTCTGAATAAACTTAGCCTTGACATGCCAGTAGGGTAGTAGAGCTAGCTATGCTACCCTACTGGCATTCTGATTTTGCGATCGCGCACCCCCTCGCTGCTTGTTGATCTTACTAGGAATCCTTCTAATCTCTAGTTCCCTTTACACCACATCAACATGAGTACTTTCAGAATCCCTGCACTGTAACTGTTGTGTACTCTCTTGTGCCAGAATTGCTGTTGCGTCTAAATTAGGTTTTGGTAGATACTTCATTTCCCAGACTTTGAGCAAAATCAGATATTCGTAGAATGCCTGCAATGTACACCAAGCGACTCCAGCCCGTCCATCTAAACATCCGCCTAAAATAAAATACATATATATAAACCGTAGCAACGGTCTGGCGGGCAAACGCAAAGACAAATCTTTCAAGGCGCGACGTTTTTCAACTTCCGATTTACCAAAGAATAAATCTCGCCAGTTAACCGTTCCCTGTTCTAGTTGATACAGTGTTTCTTGAGCTTCATCTGTAGAATAACGGTTATGCTTGTCAATCCAGCGGCTCAAGCCTTTGCTACAAGTGTAATGTGGGTATGTTTCTTTTAAAAAGCTAGTTGCCCCCTCACAAACTTCTCGCTCAGTATGACCATAGTCTGTAAACCACACTTTACCGTGGCGGAAGAGTCGCATTTGATAACGGGGATACTGTGTGCTGTAGCGAATCCAACGATTCATAAACATCACACGTTCAGCCACGTAGTAACCGATGTAGTCTGGATTCTGACTTGCCCTTTCACATTCCGCGAACAGTTCTGGTGTCATCCGCTCGTCAGCTTCGAGAATGTAAACCCATTGGTGCTTCGGGGTAATAGACTCTAACATCCAGGTGCGTTGGCGTCCGTGGCTTTCAAAAGCGTGTTGGACAACTCGGATGGGATAGCGATTGGCAATTTCCACAGTGCGATCGCTACTGCATGAATCCACAACAATGATGTCATCCGATAGCATCGCCGATTCGATACAAGCAGCAATATCTATTTCTTCGTTATATGTCAGTATGTAAATTGAGAACATTACCCAAGTTTTATAGTAATTTTACTCAGTGATAATTGCTTTTTTATTGTTATGAGCTATTAGCTGCATGGCAGTATCAGCCGTCAATAATGTTTAGATCCGTTATTACTGCCATGCCAATAGTGGATTAGCGTGCGGCAGTTCTAGGTTTACCACCTTGTACAGCACCCCTACCTCTTAACCCTGTCCAGCCGATAATAATGTAACCAATAGCCAACAGCAAACTGCTAATCCCAATCCGCAGTCCAGATTTCCAAGCAGTATCTTTAGCTTGTTGCAGCGCTTCGTCTCTGCGCTGGCGAACTTGGCTCAGTTGTTGAGTTTGCAGCGTTTGAATATCTGTTTGTTGTTCGATAGCTTTGTCGAGTGCTTGGGGATTTGTTTTAGCTTTCTTCAGTAACTCTTTAATGTTTGCAGGAATTTGAGGGCTTTCAAGTGCTTGCTTATATTTTTGGTCATCTTTGAGGATTTCACTAAACTGAGCTTTGGTTTGGTTTCGCAGCTGTTCTAGTTGGGCTTTTCCTTGCTCAGTATTCAGTTGTGCTTGCAATTGCGATAACCGAGTGTTCAGTTGATTTTCTGCTTGATCTGCTTCTTGAGTGATGCGATTGAGTGTTTGAGCCTTAGCTTGATTGACGTTATTCAGGTGCAGCGGAAAAATCAGCAAGAACATCAACCCTAAAATACTTGAGAGGATCAGGGCGGGAAATCTTAAATCGATACCTTGGGGGCGATCGCTTCCGACATCAGCATTACCAACCCAATAGGCAGCAAACAGAAGCCCTAAACCTACTAAAGGAACAATTCCCCGATCGACGAGTGCTGTTGCCAAGTTGATTTGCCATACCCGATCAGTCGGTTGAAAGGGTAACAATAGAATCAAAAAGTCAACGAAAAAAGACAAAATGCAGATTGTGCCAACTACCTTAAGTGTGAGGGCAGGACTTACGGAAGCAAAACGGTTAACCATAGTTTTTCAAACTGGCGGTGAATACGAGTGATTTTCATATTTCAAGCTACTTGAATATTGTGCCCATGACCGTGACTATTGTGTAAAAACACAAAGCAGATTCAATCGTGGTAAAGGCTATCTGCCTCTTGGTTTTCAACTAGACCACAGTAACATTTGTTATGTATAGTGTCTTCAGGAAATCCCTGGTGTTTTAAGATACGAAATTAATTCGGGGATTTCATATATCTTGCATCCATACAAAAATTGCTAAGTAAGTCGGCACAATGAAACCAAACTGTGTAAAAAAAAGTAAACAAGGCTCAAACTCTCTTTCCCCCTGCTCCCTGCCCCCTTCCTTTCCCAACGATAATTATTTACGCCGACCTACTTATATCTCAATACTGCTCGCTTTGTGGATTTTTAACTCGGAATTGGGTTTTGGGTAAAGGTTAAAGGTTTTTTCTTTCCCCTTTCCCCCTTCCCCTTTTCCCCTTAACCGACAAGTATTGACTTATATCTCTACTCATCTCCTTCATTTTTCCATTTGACTTGCAATGGCTTGTTCCCAAATCGGTAGATCCTCCGGTCGGTCAACATCAGCTAAAGGCGACAAGCTCACGTATGATAAATGAAGTTTCTGGGCAATTTCCACGGTTTTCTGGAATACTCCATCGGTTCCCCAGTCGATGTTAACGAATAACCCCAGGATGGGTTGACGCAAACCAATTAAGTAATATCCACCATCGATCGCAGGGCCAAGTACTAAGTCAGAGGCGTGTAGCTTCTCAAAAGCTGTCGCGAGAATCTGGGCATTCAATCCAGGACAATCTGTACCGATGATAATTACTTGTTCCATACCAGATTGAAAGGCATCGAAAAGCGATCGCGCCATCCGCGAACCTAGATCCCCTTCACCTTGAAACTGATAAACCAAATCCAACCCCAGCCAGTCTGCCATGAGTTGCGAATTGCCACCCGTAAACCGCACTTCTACAGATATGTCAATAGCCTTTTGCAATTCTTGAACCTGAAATATTGTATATTCACTCATTTGGCGTTGAAGATTAGCAGCACCAACAGTTCCCAAAACAGGTATCAATCTGGTTTTTGTCTTACCTGGTTCTGGATAGCGAGTAAAAATAATCAGATGCCGTTTTGGGTTTCCTGGTAAGTTCAGCACAGAATACCTTGTCTTTTGATTGAAGAAGAATTCAGAATTCAGGAGCGGAGCCGGAGACGCTCCGCCTCCGGTCAGAATCAAGACGCGACGCTAGCGTGTCGCAGACAAGACTCGCTAACGCTTCGCTATCGCAGACTCGCTAACGCTGCGCTATCAGCCAGTAATACAGAATTAATTCTGAATTCTGACTCCTGAATTCTGTTCGATAAACTAAAAATATTTTAGTAACAATACTTATCGTTACTGCTTGTAGTATGCTCCTTTGCCGTTCGCATTGCTCCTAGAATTGTAGAAACTATGACACAACGTTTAACTTTACCACCAGACTTGCTAGATATAGTGATCCGTCCCAATGGTGGTTTAGTGACACTACCCTTGTAATCAAATTGAATTTGCTTGATGCCATTTGACTCTGATAAGGTTGTTTCCTCATCTAAGCGCACATTGGAATCTAAATTATTCCAGTTAACGTTAGATGGGTTTACTGTAGCAGGATGAACCGCCCATTGAACAATACTGTTTTGTTCACGAAAGCTGGCTTGCCAAGTCAATTTTTCCTTAGTGGCTTGCCTTTGGGCTTGGCGCATAGCATAATGAACCTGGTTTTGGGCAGCATTGAGACGGCGAGTCTCCACAAAAGCCAGCCAGTTGGATATTCCCAATGTGGCTAATATGCTGATTAATACAACAACTACTAACACCTCTAATAAGGTAAAACCACTGTTAGAGTGCTTATCATAGAGATTCTTTGTATTAGCTAGAAATCGTGAATGCACCTGGGTATACATTTTTTCTTTCTGGTCGATTTTCAACTACCCAAATGTTGAGCAATCTTTCAGGCTCTTGGTTTCTTGCATTGCGCCGATTAATAATACCGTAGAACAAGGTCGGCGAGATAAAAATTATGACAATTTTCAAGAATAATTTTAAGGTGAAATTGATATTCTCAAGTTTTGAAGGATCGTTAAGAAAATATTTCCATAGAAATCTAACAGATGATAGAGATTTTTGACGATTAAACGGCTTTTGCAAAGCTTTACAGGCGAGGTATTTGTATAAATTTGCTAGACTTATACTCCAACTATTTCTAACCGTTGAAGGTCTTTCTTTATATGCTTTCCCAAGCACTTGCAAGCAGGCTTTTTCCTGTCTTGCAAGATTGGAAGAAACTGAATTAGCACTTATCCGATATAAAATTTGTACAGATGGTACACATATAAAATCAAACTTAGAGGCTAATCGCAGCCACATATCCCAATCCTGAGCCGCATTTAGAGATTCGTCAAAGCCACCTAATGTAATTAAAGCTTTTTTACAAATTAAGGGATTTGAACCATTCTCTAAAAAGTTATTTAGTAATAATTCTTCATAAATATTTCCATTTAAATTAATGCGCTTGCCTGAAAGGAGAAATTTACCATTAATGTCAATGTAATCAGTCCAACCGTAAGCAACTTTTGCCGTAACGTTTGCTTGCAAAGCTTTTAACTGAGATCGAAGTTTATCAGGTGTCCAAAGATCGTCTGCATCCAAGAAACTGACAAATTCTCCAACTGCATGGTTTAGCCCTCGGTTACGGCTGACATTACCCCCAGCGTTGGCATAGGAAAATACTTTTATTCGTGAATCTTGAAATTGTGTAACAACCTCTAATGTGGAGTCTTGTGAGCCATCATTAATTACAATTAATTCTAGATTAGTAAAAGTTTGATTTAAAACAGATTGAATTGTCTGCTTAATAGTCTTCTCACTATTATAAGCAGGGATGATTACAGAGATTTTTGGTAATTTTTTTCTAGCTTTCATTATTTTATAAGGCTAATTTATTTTTTAATACTCTACGTACATTAGATTTTAAGTAGTAAAAAGGACTCATCATACTAGCCAGGTAAAACTCCATCTCAAAAAGTGCAATAAGATTACTTTTCAATTGCCCTCTATATTGAATGAGATGCTGTAATGCCCGGCGTAAATTACCTAAAATAGTTTTCACAAACACTATTGGTTTTTGCCAATTTTTAGTATTTATCAAGCGTAACTGGAAAATACACAAGCCACAGCCGCGTGCCAAAGTTAGAAGATAATCTTTCTCAAATCGCCAACGTGGTATTTGATGATAAGTATGCATGGTGGGGTTATACCAAATTTCCCAACCTGCATTATGTATATAAAGCAATGGTTCATAGTCATCACCCTGCACCAAAATACCAGGTAACTTACCGCTTAGATTAGGTCGCAGAGGTACATTTTTACACCATACTTCTTTCCGAACAACAAGTGCCGCACCAGGAGGAAGTCTTAAATTATCCGCATCAAATAAATGTGGATTTGAACCATGTTCTCTGATAGCTAAAAAAGCTTGAATTCTTTCAAAATTTTCTGGTGGGTTTACTTCAAAATCACCATGAATCTGTCCACTCCAAGCACCTGCTTGAGGGTGATTTAATCCAAAAGTATATGCTTCTGATAACCAATTAGGATCGGGTAAATTATCATCATCTAAAAATGCTATTAGCTGCCCTCTAGCTTCACGCACTGCCCGCAATCGTGCAAAAGCGGCTCCCTGTTCAGGTTCTAAAAAATATCTTATATGAAATCTTCCATCATATATTTTTTGATAATTATCGATTACTTCAAATGTATTGTCAGAACTATTATTATCCACAATAATAATTTCCCAGTTAAGTTTTTCTACTCCTGTCTGGGTTAAGATTTTATCCAAAATTTTAGGTAAACGAGTTGCTCCATTATATGCAGGGATGGCTACACTAATATCTAATTTTTCAATTGGTAGTTCAGTCATAATACTTAAGGCTTTGATAATTTATTTTTTAAAATATCCATTTTTCCATAGATAAAAAGGACTAATGAAACTACTTACAAAGAGTTCCATTTCGCAAGCAAGTACCAAATCTTTTTTGACCTTAGTTCTATATTTTATTAAGTGTAAAGCGATTTTACGAAGGTCATTTATCATGTAAGATAAAAGAGCAACTGGTCTATACACATTTTTTATATTTACCGTTCTAGTTACATAGCGGCTAAGTCCAATACCTCGAAAAAACGGAATTAAATAATCTTTTTGTAAACGAAATTTTGGGATTTTGTGAGAAATCTCCATTTCGGGGTTATACCAAATTTCCCATCCTGATTTTTGGATGTAAGACAACATTTCTAAATCTTCACTGGTGAGCATATTGCCTTTAACCCTCCCAGTTAAAATAGGCTTATCTGGTACACTTTCTAACCAAGCTTGTTTTCGGACAACAAGTCCAGCAGAAGGAGGTAGTAGTTTTTTCGCTGCTTCATATAATAGTGGTAAATTACCTCGCTCTGTAATTGCCAAAAATGGAGCAATTCGCTGAAAGTTTTCTGGTGGTTCTATTTCCCAGTCAGGGTGAATTTGGCTGCCATAAGCTCCGGCTTTCGGATATTTTTCACCAAAAGCATAAGCTGCGGATACCCAATTTGATACTGGATAGTTGTCATCATCTAGAAAACCGATAAGTCTACCTTTAGCTTCTGCGACTGCTCTTTTTCGTGCATAAGCTGCTCCCTGTCGCGCTTCAAAGCAATATTTTAAAGGGTAAGGACACTGCCAATTTTTTTGATATGTTTGAACAACTTTAGCCGTGTTATCAGTGCTGTTATTGTCTACAACTATAATTTCCCAAGATAAATTTTCGGTGTGAAGTTGATTTTGTAGTCGCTCTAGTAGTTCAGGTAAACGACTTTCACCGTTATAAGTTGGGATAGCTACAGTAAAGTCAAGGTTCTCAGTCATTTTCTGAAAAGAATATTTTGATTAGGACGCTTTTTATCTATTCAGCCAATGGCTGATTTATAGCGCCTGCCATATTGGTTAGGACAAATCTGGTATGGATAGCTGTGAGAGCCGCTCTCTTGCTATTTGCCAATGTCCTACGCCGTCTGATAAATGCTATATCAAAGACTTTTAAATAAATCTATCAAACATTAAAACTGCACCTGATGTTTTAATTTTGCGATCAACGTGCAGTTTTATGTACAGTGTTATTACGTGTTTTTAAATAAAGATTACTACATAAACTACCTAATTGCATTTATCGTCTTTTGCTGTGAGCATTGAGCCTAAGAGAGTTGTCACAATGACGCATCGCTTTACGCTACTAGGGGATGTAGAATTTGCAGCGCTTGGTACAGCTACTACTATTTTTAACCCAGATGGATTACCTGTTCCAAGGTTTGGAGTTGGTAAAGTTGGTAAAGCCCCCATATAGTCAAAGGTAATTTTTGTTGGCGTACTTGAAGGAGGGTAAGATACAGGAGAATTAGCAGTAGAATTAGCAGCGTTTTCGCTACTGAGATTTGCACCTAGCAGTAATTTATTAGAGCTAACGCCTATATCTGCCCCTAAAGGTTTCCATGTAGGGATTCCAGCATTGGTACGATAAACAGCAACCTCTACATTTTGGGTTGTAGTATTTTTTTGGAAACTCACAGTATAACTAAGTTTACTTTTTTTAGCTTCGCTCTGTGCATCTTGTAATGCAGCTAAAACAGCGTCATTAGCCTTATTTACTTGCTGTCGATTTATAAAGGCAAGCCAACTAGGAGCTGCGATCGCTGATAAAATTCCGATCATTAGCACCACAACAAGCACTTCTATTAAAGTAAAACCAGCATTGTGTTCAGGATTAAATCGCTTCTCGGTGTCTTTATTACACATCCTAGTGTGGAATAACTTTAAAGTTAGGTTGCCCATAATGCCCCACTATTAGTTGTGCTGTTTATTGTGAAGTTTATTTAGTATATAAATATCCACGTCCTTGCACGCGGACACTTGCCGTCGGAAAGTAAGTTTGGTTAGTTGAAGAGTAATCAAAATTGCTACTTTGCAACCTAGCTAGTGCATTGCCTCGTAAAAACACCTGTGCTGTTGTGTTGGCAACATCAACGCAAGTATAAAAGCCCATAAAACTACCATAGCTAAGTGTTCCAGTAGAGCAAGTAGGAGTTGAAGCAATAGAGGTTTGATCGATAAAATCGATTAGTACCGAAGCTTGTTGAGTGTAAGCTGACGAGGCTGTTTTCCATGAATTCATTTGATTCTTTATACCTGCTGCACCTGGTAGATTTAAGTTAAAACGTTGAAAACCTGCATCGGGACAGTAGGTGGTGGTGTTAATATATGTATCATTAGGATAGTCGCTACCACAATTTCCATTACTACCACTAGAAGCCAGAACTCCATCACGAATTTCAAATCTGGCAATACGAGCCGCGTTTGACCAAGTAGTACTACTATCTTTGATTAAATAGTAGGCAACTAGTGAGTAAACAAAAGTGTCATCTGTAGTGCTGCCAGGAGCGGTAATCGCAGCTGAAATAAACTTGCGTTTCCAAAACACGAGAATTGGTTTACAAGTAGCAGTAGAACTACAACCAGTAGCACTTTTAACAGGGGGTATTTGGTCTTGAATTCCTGAGTTTGCTGGGGTAGTGTTTGAATTGGTAGTCAGTGCAGTTCTATCGTATATATAGACAGCTTGTTGTAAATCATTGGCAATGTAATCAATTGCTGTCTGGATTTCTTGTTCAGAATTTGCCTTTGCTTGTTCTTTCTGATCTGTACTGAGAATATTAACCATGAATCCTAGCAGTGGTGTAATTACCAGGAATGCCAGCAACAAGGCTACCAAAAGCTCTATCAGGGTAAAACCATGAACTTGCTGAACAAACTTAGAGTGTTTCAGCTGAATGCTGAGAAGAAATCTGAGTACATTCTTCATAACTACGGTATGCCCCTTAGTGATAGAAATACATATAGTGAATGATGGTGTAGATATCCAATGTTGTAGCGTGAGTATCTTGCCTACTCGTAGCCAAAGGCGGACAAGATGCCGTTGGTGTCAACTTAAGCTGGAAATAGCTTAACTGTTGGCTTCCATGCCCGCCCGGAAATAAAAGGTTAAAGGGGAAAGGGGAAAGGGGAAAGGGATGAACAGGTCGCGCCACTTGCGGGCGTTAGCGGAGCGGGACGCAGTAAGGTTTTTACCTTCCTCATAAAATTTGAATTATTTCGCACCACTTGCGGCCGAGGTTTTTACCTTTCCCCCTTCCCCTTCTTCATAAATTTCCGGGCTAATAGGCTAAAGTCTACTGAAGTAGACTAGAGATTTTTGGCCATATTTTAGTCATCTTCAGATGACTTTAGCTATGAGACGGGAATTTCAATTCCCGGCGGACAAGCAGTTTCACGTTAAGTTGATACCAATGGCAAGATGCCCACCCCACAATAAGTAATTGAGTATTTTTTTATTTGGAAGTCACTAATTACAAGTGGTGTTACTAGTAGTGCTGCCAGTAATAGCAAGACGCTGACACAGAGCATTGAAGGAAGTATTTCTAGAACCAATTTCAGTGGTCATTTCCACTAGTGGGGACTGGGTATTTCCCAAAGTCCCAGTGAAAGCGTTTTGTTTTTTATTGATACTACTATCGCTAAGACCAGCGTAGACAGTTTTAGTAACATCAATATCTGATCGATAAACCCGAATTGCCAAACGGTAGCCATCCTTTGGTAGACCTGTGCTATCAGTTGGGGTGCTTGTTGTTGCTGTAATTCTTACAGCCTGAATGTAAAATATTTTGCTTGTGTTGCTTGTACAATCTGGGTTAGTAATAGCCAGACTGTTGTTTGTATCTTTTGTCACACAATATAGCGATGTTAGCGATGTTGTTGTTTGAGGAACTGGCATACTTGTAGTATTAAGTAAATTATTGCCAGCTAATGTTCCAGTGGGTGCAGTAGTGGTAGCAGGAATTGTCACTGCTCCCGTTTTCACGCCGTCAATGAAAGTTCTGGCAGCTTGTGTAGCTAGTTCTACGCGTTTTGATTGGACGCGAGTTGCTGTTGCAATGACGATGGTAGGTGCGATCGCTGCTAGTAAAATAGCAACTACTAGCATTGCTACCAATGACTCAATAATCGTAAAACCAGACTCACTAGATGGTTGACTTACTTGCTGTGGTTTGAGCTTAATCATAGTTACTAACCAGTTTCTAGAAATTAAAGATTAACTACAGCTAGGACGTTGATCGGCATCGACGGCGTAACTACTATCTGAGGCTTTTGTGGCACATAATAAGGTTTGCACCCAGGTATCATCTCGGCCAACTTCTCGGAAGTATTCATTGGGTTTGTCATCTGGCGTTATCGCTAATTTTTGCGAAAATGCATCTGGTGATTGCGACAGCAAGGCGACATCATAACCCCACTGCCGTTTAGGAGCTAGATAAAAAGGTACTAGACCACTAGAGTTAGCGATCGGATATACTGCGCTAGATGAAGTATTTAAGAATGCTACAAATGGTGCAGTAGCATAGACGCTGCGGCCTCTTTGGATAAAAGAGCCGTTAATTTTAGCTGCAATAGCTGCATTTAAATCGCTAGTTGGGTTCCAATTTTCCAGTAAGCGGACAAAGTTGTGTAAACCACCATTATCTTCTGTCGGACGAGCCGGGGTGTCTGCCCCTGCTGCGGCTAAATTAAAGGTGGTAGCTGTGGCCTGTTGCAGCCAGTTACTATCTTGTGTATTACTAGGGCCTATTCTGCTACTTGATGTTGGTGATGTAGTTTCATCAGTGCCAAAAGCCACTTGAATTTGTAAAACCGGCGATAAAGCTGGTTGATCGCTTGTACCTGAGCCTAGAGTAAACTTTGGCGGTTTAGTATCGTCATTAGCAGTAGTTGTTCGGAACCATAGAGCATTATTTTGGGAATCTGGTCTATTAGTAGAATCAAAACTAGCTAATGGAAATTGAGTTATTTTCCCGCCTTTGATACCTATAATGGTTGGTTTACTATTAGCATCAACCGTAAGCACTCCAGATGCATTACGGAGAAAGGCAACACGCCGAGGATAGCCTAGATATTTAGAATTAGAACCAGTCGGTGATTGTGATTGTGCTGTTGTACCTGCTAAATGGGTAGCAAGAGAAAAACTTACAGTACCATCATTAGGAATATCAGAAGCTTTTAGACCACCATCAGCAGGTACTGTTACGTACCAATCAGTACCTGGATCGCAAGCTGAAACAGGTAGTTTCGGACAGACCTCCATTAAATATTCTGGGGCATTTTTCCTTCGTTGGATGGGTGTAACAAAGTTATTAAGATAAGAGCTACCTTGAGTACCAGTAGTAGTAGTATCAAGGTCTTTGGGCAAACCGTCAGTACCATACCAGGCAGCATTGATGGTATTACTATTGTTAGTAGTAACTACAGCATTACTACTATTGATAAAAGCAAACCCATTTTTCTGAAATGCGGTAATGGAATTAGTATCCCCTAAATTATTATTTAGGTCATAGTCTCCATCACTCCGGTAGCCCCTTTGAAAGTTGTTAGAAAGAAGTGTAATGGCATCTGACAACACGCTGGCAGGTCGCCATGCGTCCCCAGTGGTACAGTTTGGTAGTCTAGCATCACCAGTACGACAAGCAAAGTTTTTATTACGGTCTGATGCAGTGCGAGAGTAGAAATTGCTCAAATCACTAGCTAGAGCTGTGTTAAATTCTTCTCCGGTATGTTTATTAAAGTCACCTTGAATATATACAGGCAAGTTAGAGGCTAAAATCAAGCCTTTTTCTGCATCTCTGTAAGCTTGAACACGCCAGAGTGGATCGCCATTGATTAACATGATGCCGTTAGGACGGCGAGTTGGGTCAAGTATAAAGTCTACAGGGCTACTTGATTTTTGAGTATCTTTTTTGTTCTGTTTTTGTGTATCCGTGTCTGTTGATGTAATGCCAGAAGCAGCACTCAAATCTAAAAGTGCATCATCCCGTGTGGCGTAAACAATACCACTATTGGGGATTAAGTATTCTTGTGTTGTTGCAGTGCCATAAGTTGTTGTTCGCAACTTACTAATGTCTAATACAGTGGTGCGAATTTCCAGAGGTTGGCGGGTTTCTTTGGCGAGTTCGTAGGGTGAAGTCGTCAAGGTTCCTACTATCCCAGTTCCATCTCCATTTACACCATCAGGATTGGTAAACGTATTTACACCAAGTGCCGTTGTCGCGTCTTTATGAATTGCCTTAATCTGCCTTCCATCTAAAAAAGCAGTTTCGTAAATTGCACCGTGAGGGATAACGGTATTACTTGGATCGCCGATAGTACCGTCTAATATTTGGATGGCACAGATAGCAGCATCAATAGCAGACTGCTCTGAGAGTGTCCGAGAAGCAGCTGCTTTTGATAAAGCGGTGCTGAGTACTTCATTTACCAACCGCCCATTGGGATACCTTAAACTAGCTTGGTAGTTTAGTAAATCTGAATAGTCAGAAACCCCCTTTGTTGGAGCTGCGTAGACAATACCATTATGGGATTTACCACCTGTGGCTTTGTCATAGAAAAAACCTGTCGCAGATGGAAGACTATTCAGGTTCTTAGCTGTAGTGCTATTAGTGGGATCGTAGAAGCTACTTATACAAGCTATAGGTGTAGGGGTTGCCGCAACGTAACCACTCGCTTGGTAGTGATAAACTGCTGTAGCTCGCATCCGTAGATAGGGTGTATAAGTAGTATTGGGTAATACTATATTGCTATTTTGGGTATCTTGGATTGATTTATTCGCATTGATACCAATACTATTAGGTACAGGCATCATATCTGACCAAATTCTATTTGTAGCTGCTGCCGCTGTGTTCAAATCAGCTTGGCTACTACTAACAGTGTAATCTTTAGGCAAATAAATCCCTGCACCAGTGATTACCCGTAAGCCGCCTACAGGATCTTGGGGAGTAGTTGGTACTTTAGAAGCTGCTGATTCCCAGTCTCCATCTCGGTCAACAGTTCCTAAATCAGCTAGTTGCTGTACACGACTGCGACGATTGCGAGTTCCAGTTCCGTCGTCCCAGACAATACCTGTAATATTTTGGGTATCTGTGCTGTCTGAACCAATAAATGTCGTTCCGTTCCACCACAATGCAGGTAGATTATTACCAAGCAAAACGCGATCGCCAACGTATTGTTCTTTACCTAATTGTTGCTGCTTAGTTGTCTCTGTAGCGCTAGGTAAAAGCTTAGTACTATCAGAACTATTAAGTTTGAGCGTTAATTTGGCATAATTAGTATTAGTTTTACCATCACTAGGATCAAAGGGATAAACCCAAGTGTCTGGTGGACGCAGTGAGTCACCACTTCCTTGTAGGGGTTTATTATCAGTAATATTATAAGTTCCTGCCGCATCTGTACCAGAAGGAATTTCATTATAGGGTACACGGCGGGTACGTTTTTTAAAGTAGAGTCCTAGCTGGTTATTACGGATACTAGCTTGTTGTGCTGTAGAGGCAGTTGAAGTGGTTAGATTTAATACTTTTAGTTGCTGTGTAATGCCATCTTTGACTTCCTGGGGGTCAGTAGATGCATCGTAAGATGCCTGCGCTTGCACTAATAGATTGATGCGCTGTACATAAGCGGAACTATTGTAGGCAATATTAGTCGGTACTCCGGCAACTGATTTGTTATCTTTAACACCATAACTGGTATTAGGATCAGATCCTTGCCCTTGGAATAAATGAACTCCAGCACTGTTACTTAAATCACCACTATCTGTGAAACCACCTGCTGCTAAATTGCCACCGACAATAATTTTGGAATTGTCTTGATCGTAAAAACAGGAATTTTTACTACTAACCTGATAAAGTGTAACAGTTTGAAAGCCGCTACCAGTCAGGAAGTTACTATTAGTCAAGATCCGTCCATTGAGGTTAAATGCAGGACCAGGGGTAAGTTCTATATCATCTTCATAAACCACCGCATTGTTAACTAGGGGTAGTTGTACGCGATCTTGTTGATACTCTAAAGCTGAAAAACCTTTATTACCTTTGAAAGCTTCGTAATCAGTCGTAGGTGGGTTAGTGATAGGAACATTAGCAGTGTAAACAAAAAAGCTTTTTTTGAGTTTACTAGCAATATTAAACCAGCCCGTACTCCCCACCAAAGTAGCACTGGTTCCCAAAGTATCTTGACAACCGTTGCTTATACTACCAGAGGTCATGGGCGGAGTTCTGGCCTCTAGAGGATTTCTAGCACGACTATATGCGCCGTTAGTTATAGGCGGATTTCGGAAATAAATTCCATAAAGAGTATAGGTGTCAAATTTCCCATTGTTATCTGTATCAATCGGGTACATCCATGAAGTTGGTAGTGCTGTTTGACCGGTATAATTCAGATTTAGTTGAGTTTCATCCCCAAAAGTATATTCATTCAAATAATTTTTGAAGGCACTCTCTAAAGCTGTATCTGAAGGTGTAGCTCGTGGGAGCCGACGGTCATCAAATAGCTTGTCTAATTTGGCTCTAGCTCTGTCAAGGGCAGGTGATGCAGCGTTAAGTACAGCTTCATTCACCCGGACATTACTAGCATTTTTGGAGCGTTCAAAAGACCGAAACAAAATAACAGTGGTCAACAAGACGACTACTATTAACACCATTGCCACTGTCGGCAACAAAAACCCAGCATTCTCTGAGCCGCGTTTTCTTCGAGTGCCGAAAATAGCACGCAAGAGCCAAATAATTTGCTTGTTAATTGCAGATAAAAACTGCTTGCTAATTTGTTTGAAGGTTTTTTGAATTGCCTTGACTAGCTGACGTTTTCGAGACATAGCTGCTTCCCTGTCAAGTGGTCTTTAGTGAGTTTTCTATTTTTTTGATATTTTCGTTTATGCCTGTCAAGTATTTATACAGACATAAGATGAGGCTATATTTATGTAACTACTGCATCTGGTTTTACGAAATTCCAAATTAAGTAGCTATTACAAAAGAGAATTTGTTTAAAGTTATATCATTAATGAATTGTTGATTTTATCCGGTAAACACTGATTTTTTCAGAATTATTTAATTCAAGTCCGGTCAAGAATAAGAGCATAACGTCACAGTAAAATTGCGGAAATGTATTTTATTTGAAGGCAAATTTATGAAGATGTTGTTAGCAGAGTAGACTTATAATACCCATCTGTTAAAAGAAAAATATCAGTTATTGCAAAATAATCAGATGTTAAGCGAAAATTCCCGACTTCTTCTTAGAGAAGGCGGGAATTTTGCTGTTCACATTGTTTTTATGAAGAGGTCATTTATAAAGCAATACGGTTCAGTTAACGCTAAAACCCTTTATCAAAGTCAATTTTTTTAACGAACCGCTAAGGACGCATTAGCGCAGCATCTCGTCAGAGAAGGACGCGAAGGAAGAGAAGAAAGAGAAAAAAGATGCTTAACTGAACTGTATTGGGTTTTAACCTTAAGTTGACACTAATGGCAAAATGCCCACCCCACAAGAGTTTTAATTCCAGGCAATATGCAGATTAAACGTCCAACAGCTTAACCACTGATTCAATGTAAGTTGACATTAAAGAAAAATGTCTCTCATTGAATTTGCCAGATGCTATGTAGCAATCTGTGGTACTGACACCTTCACCAGCACTTTTTTACTAAAAGACAGACCGTTTTCATTTTTGTCAATGAGAATCGTGTCTCCAGAGATAAAAGTATTCTCCAATAACTTGGTGGCGAGGGGGTTTTCTACTTCTCGCTGAATTGCGCGTTTGAGTGGACGCGCACCATAAACTGGGTCATAACCTGATTCAACAAGGTGATCGCAAGCTGATTGGGATATCTCAAAGAAGATTTTTTGCTCGCGGAGGAGATTTTCTACTCGTTTGAGTTGAATACGGATGATATGCCGCATTTCCGTGCGACTGAGGGCATGGAAGAGAATAATATCATCAAGGCGGGTGAGAAATTCGGGGCGGAAATGCGATCGCAAGGCTTCCATTACCCTAATCCGCATTGTTTCATACTTGGAATCATCACCAGATATATCCAAAATATGTTCGCTACCAATATTACTGGTCATGACAATGACAGTGTTACGAAAATCTACTGTCCTTCCTTGAGAGTCTGTAACTCTTCCATCATCTAGCACCTGTAACAAAATATTGAATACATCGGGGTGCGCTTTTTCCACTTCATCTAGCAGCACTACTGAGTAAGGACGGCGGCGAACCGCCTCGGAAAGTTGACCACCTTCCTCATAGCCTACATATCCCGGAGGCGCACCCACTAACCGAGAAACTGAGTGTTTTTCCATATACTCAGACATATCTAAGCGCACCAAGGCATCATCAGAATCAAAGAGAAACTGAGCTAATGCGCGGGCGAGTTCGGTTTTACCCACACCTGTGGGGCCCATGAACAAAAATGAACCAATAGGACGAGAGGGATCTTTCATCCCCGCACGGGCACGACGAATTGCGGCGGCTACTGCTTCTACAGCCTCTTCTTGTCCAATGACTCGTTGATGCAAATGACTTTCTAGTTGCAGTAATTTTTGCCGTTCCGATTCCAACAGGCGATTAACGGGGATTCCTGTCCATTTGGCGACGATTTCGGCAATATCGGCTTCGGTGACTTGTTCTCGCAGTAACGTGGAACCTTGGTTTTGAATTTCTAAAAGGCTCGCTTCTTTGGCTTCGCGATCGCGTTGTACTCCTTCTAATTTGCCATACTTCAGTTGGGCAGCTTTATTCAAATCATAAGCACGTTCCGCCTGTTCGATTTGCACTCGCAGCGCATCTTCTTCTTTCTTTAAGGCGCTGATAGCCTCAAGTATCTGCTTTTCACCTTGCCATTGCTCGTTAAATGTCAGCTGTTTTTCCGTTAAATTGGCGATTTCTTGCTCAATTCGTTCTAAACGTTCTTTAGTTTGGGGAGTACCCTTTTCTTCGCCAGCTAATGACAGCTTTTCCATTTCTAACTGCATGAGGCGGCGATCGATGGTTTCCAATTCGGCTGGTTTGGAGGTAATCTCCATTTTCAATTGGGCTGCTGCTTCATCTACTAAATCAATGGCTTTATCTGGTAAGAAGCGATCGCTAATATAACGCGCTGACAGGGTTGCTGCTGCTACTAAAGCCGAATCAGAAATTTTGACGTTGTGATGCACTTCATAGCGTTCTTTCAATCCTCGCAGAATGGAAATAGTATTTTCTACGGTTGGCTGATCGACAAATACTTGCTGAAAGCGGCGTTCTAGGGCGGCATCTTTTTCTATGTGTTTGCGGAACTCATCGAGGGTAGTAGCGCCAATGCAACGCAGTTCTCCCCGCGCCAGCATTGGTTTGAGCAGATTTCCGGCATCCATTGCCCCTTGTTGGTTGGAACCTGTACCGACTACGGTATGCAGTTCGTCAATAAATAGGACGATTTGACCGTTAGATTCCGTAACTTCCCGGAGAACAGATTTTAGACGGTCTTCAAATTCACCCCGATATTTGGCTCCAGCAATCAAACTACCCATATCTAAAGAGATGAGTTGGCGGTTTTTTAGCGATTCGGGAACGTCGCCGTTTACCATTCTTTGTGCCAAAGCTTCTGCGATCGCAGTTTTACCTACCCCAGGTTCACCAATCAATACGGGGTTATTTTTGCTACGACGAGACAAGACTTGAATTACCCGTCGAATTTCGTCATCCCGCCCAATCACCGGGTCGAGTTTTCCCGCTTTTGCCTGTTCTGTCAAATCTCTGCCAAATTTTTGTAAAGCTTCATAGCGGGATTCTGGGCTTTGATCTGTCACCTTTTGGCTACCGCGAACGGCTTTGATAGTAGCTTCTAGTTTAGCGGCATCAGCACTAAAGCCTTTGAGGATCTTTCGTCCAATGCGATCGTCTTCAGCAAAGGCTAATAGTATATGTTCCACGGAAATGTAGGAATCTTTCATCCTAACTCTAGCTTCCTCGGCTCGGTCTAGTAAAATATCCAAATTGCGGCTAAGGTAAAGCTGATCGCTTTTACCAACTTTGGGCTGACGTTGGGTAAAGGCTTCTAGCTGCTGTTGCAAGCGGATTGGATCGACCTCAGATCGCGCCAGGATGCGTATTGCTAGACTAGTGGGTTCTTCTAACAGGGCAATAATTAAATGTTCAACATCTAGTTGCTGTTGTTGATAAGCACGGACTATATCCTGAGATTTAACAATTGCTTCCCAGGCTTTATCAGTAAATTTATTCGGATCTGTAGGTTGCATCTTTAGAATTTTGAAATTTGAATTTTTTAGTTTAGGGATTTGGGATTGGGGATTGGGGATTGGGGATTGGAAAAATCTTTTCCTGGTTCCCAGTCCCTAATTATCCAAACATTCTCAGCGTATGTCCGCGTGTATCTCCGGTGGCAATTTTAGATTGGTAATTGGTGATAGTTTAATCGATTACCTATTTCCTAATTTAAAACGAAAATACTGTTATGAGTGGACTTTGGCAGATGGTGTTGTGATTGGAGGGATGTCTACGATGGGCTACGCTTACGCGATTAGTGTTACTCATCAACGACAGTATGGAGGTAATACTAATAGGATTTACGCAGAAGAGATCCCCTAAACCGCCAAAAAAGGGGAAGTCTCGCGCTTCGAGGTTTTGGCATGAGACGACAGTGGGCGGGAATAATCAATCTTGCCGCGTCTGGTTCAACTTTTTAATATATCTCTTAAGCAAAACTTGCTCCCAGATCCCCGACTTCTTCAAGAGTCAGGGATCTAAATCCAGCTTGGTAAGTGATATTCCACCCTAGCGGATAATTTTTTTTGGAAATCCTTTATACCTTATAAGAATTACTGACTCACAAGTTGCTCTTGTGATTCCTGTTTGACTGCTGACCCTTGAGTTCCCAGTTGAATCAGTTCAATTTTATATCCATCTGGATCTTCCACAAAAGCAATTACTGTCGAACCATGTTTCATTGCCCCTGGTTCACGCACGACTTTACCACCCTGACTGCGGATTTCGTCACACGTAGCGTAAATGTCATCAACACCAAGGGCAATGTGACCGTAAGCATTACCCAATTCGTACTTTTCCACTCCCCAGTTGTACGTTAGTTCGATCACTGCCTCGTTACTTTCATCACCGTAGCCAACAAAGGCGAGGGTAAATTCTCCTCCTGGATAATCTTTTCGGCGCAGCAGTTTCATTCCTAGAACTTCACAGTAGAACTTTAAGGACTCTTCAAGATTGCCCACCCGCAGCATTGTGTGTAGTAATCGCATATTGACCTTTTCTCTGTAATTGATTTAGTGTTATTCTCTGCCAACATTTTACCTAGCTCAAAGTCTTAAGGTAAAAATGCCGTCACAGAAAGAATTAAAAGCCTAAAGGACAGGATAAACAATTACCTATTCTTGGCATTACTCCCTATGCCTATAATGGAAATCTTCTTTAATCTCAGCCAAGAAAGCCTCTTAACCGCCTATGCTAACGATTGGGTTAGGCAACTGGACTGGATGCGTAACACACTCGAATAAAGGATAAAGTACAGATGAGTAAATTTCTAGATACTGCCATTGAGGCGATCGCAGCCCGTGAAATTCTTGATTCACGCGGTAGACCGACAATTGAAGCCGAAGTACATTTAGCCAACGGTGTTGTCGGACTGGCGCAGGTTCCCAGTGGCGCCTCCACTGGCACTTTTGAAGCCCACGAACTGCGTGATGGCGATAAAAGCCGTTATGGGGGCAAAGGTGTACTCAAGGCAGTACAAAACGTCAAAGAAGCACTTGCACCGCAATTGTTAGGCTTGGATGTCCTCAACCAAGAACTGCTAGACCGCACAATGATTGCGATCGATGGTTCTGCCAACAAATCTAATTTGGGGGCTAATGCGATTTTGGGGGTTTCTTTAGCAGCTGCTAAAGCTGGTGCTGAGTCTCTAGAAATTCCTCTATATCGCTATTTGGGTAGCCCTTTAGCGAATTTGCTACCAGTGCCATTGATGAACGTGATTAACGGTGGCGCACACGCGTCAAATAACGTGGATTTTCAAGAATTTATGATTGTGCCAATTGGTGCAACTTCCTTTCGGGAAGCATTGCGCTGGGGTGCAGAGGTGTTTGCTACTCTTAGTCAGGTATTAGATGAAAAGGGTTTGCTTACTGGTGTGGGTGATGAAGGCGGTTTTGCCCCTAATTTAGAGTCTAATCAGGTGGCTTTGGAATTGTTGGTTGCTGCCATTAAGAAAGCTGGTTATAAGCCAGGGGAAGAAGTCGCTTTAGCCTTGGATGTAGCGGCTAGCGAATTTTACAAGAATGGACAGTATGTTTACGATGGTAAACCTCACGCCCCGGCTGAGTTTATTGATTATTTGGGACAACTTGTTGATCAATATCCAATTGTGTCAATTGAAGATGGCTTGCACGAAGAAGATTGGCAAAGTTGGCAATTACTCACCCAGAAGTTAGGTTCGCGGGTGCAATTGGTAGGGGATGACTTGTTTGTTACCAATGCCACCCGCTTACAAAGAGGCATCCAGGAAAAAGCTGCTAATGCCATTTTGATTAAACTCAATCAAATTGGTTCACTTACCGAAACCTTAGAAACGATTGATTTAGCAACTCGTAATAGTATCCGTTCAGTAATTAGCCATCGTTCTGGTGAAACCGAAGACACAACGATCGCTGATTTAGCTGTAGCAACCCGTGCTGGTCAAATCAAAACAGGTTCCCTCTGTCGCAGCGAACGCGTAGCAAAATATAATCGCTTGCTGCGAATTGAAGATGAATTAGGCGATCGCGCCGTTTATGCTGGTGCTGTGGGTTTAGGGCCGAAGTAGAGAGAGTTAGGAGTTAGGAGTTTGGAGTTAAAATTTTTTAATTCATAACTAAACTAATCACTCATTCACTCCTAATTGATTTCCGCTTTTAACTGATTTAGGGATAGAAACCAAGCTTGGGCAACCCCAAGGTTTCATCCCAGCCCATCATCAGGTTTAGACACTGAATAGCTTGGCCCGCCTGTCCTTTAATTAGATTGTCAATTGCTGACATGACAATTACGCGACCTGTGCGCGGGTCAACTTCTACACCGATATAACAAAGATTGCTGCCATTAGCCCATTTGGTTTGGGGGTAAATACCGCTACCACAGACTTTTACCCAAGGAGAGTTACGGTAGAAGGCTGAGAAAATTGTGATTAAGTCATCTCGCACTAGACCAGGATCGCTCATTTTAGCATATACAGTTGCCAAAATCCCGCGTACCATTGGGATCAAGTGCGGTGTAAATTGGATCATGAGTTCGTGACCAGCTAAGTCACTGCAAATTTGCTCAATTTCTGGGGTATGACGGTGACGACCGACGTTGAAAGCTGCGATTGAGTTGTCTGCTTCAGCTAGTAATAAGTTGGTTTGAGGCTGTCGTCCACTGCTAGATGTGCCGGACTTGGCATCGATAATAGCTGTTTCTGGTACGATTAAACCTTGCTTTAAGAGTGGCGAAAGTGCAAGGAGACTGGCAGTAGGATAGGAACCAGGACAGCCAACAAGTTGAGCTTCGGCAATGCGATCGCGATAAAGTTCTGGTAATCCATAAACTGCTGTCGCTGCAATTGTGCGATCGCTTCTCTCAATGCCATACCAATTTGTATAAGTTGTCAAATTACTAAACCGATAGTCTGCACTCAAATCTATAACTTTACATCCTTTTTCCAACAGTTTCGGCGCGATTTGGCAAGCCAGACCATTTGGTAAAGACAGGAAAACTACTTCACAGCGGTGAGCAATTATTTCTGGTTCTACAGCCTCTATTAGCAGGTTAGTTGCATGAGCTAGATGCGGGTAGAGATCCCCGAAGGATTTCCCGATACTACTCTCACCACCTAAATAAACCAGTTCAACTTCTGGATGATCCATCAGTAATCGTACTAACTGTACTCCGCCATAGCCCGACGCGCCAACAATCCCAACGGGTACGCGTCTAAATTTGCCCATGATCTGAAATCCTTATCCCATGAATAGTTAATTCGTTCTCAGCTATCAACAATATCAGCGACTAGACCGCCCAGCGTACAAAACGCCCCAAACGGGGAGATGAGGGAGCAGGGGAAGCAGGGGAAGAGTTTTGCCTCCCCTGCTTATCCGAGCAGTATTGCCCCTCATCCTCCTCATCCTTTACTGTCGCTTCACTTGATTCCCTACTTTTAATGACATAAATTCTTGTCACGCGATCAATCAAATTATTGCTAGTCTACTTCTCTGCCTTATAAAGGAGCTACAATCTAAAAGGAGAAATTGTAAAAAAAATTTACGTTTATAGCTGGAAATCTTTCTGTGTCACAGCCTAATACTACCCAAGCTTTTAAATTTGATTCGATTGATGCCGCCTTAGCAGACCTAAAAGCTGGTCGCGTCATTGTAGTGGTAGATGATGAAAATAGAGAAAACGAAGGCGACTTGATTTGTGCTGCCCAATTTGCCACACCCGACACGATTAATTTCATGGCGGTGGAAGCGAGAGGACTGATTTGTTTGGCAATGACAGGCGATCGCCTAGACGAGCTAGACTTACCTTTGATGGTAAGCAACATTACAGATACTAACCAAACTGCCTTCACTGTCAGTATTGATGCCGGGCCAGAATTAGGCGTAAGCACAGGCATCTCAGCCGAAGACCGCGCCCGCACTATCCAGGTTACTCTCAATCCAGCCACAAAACCCACCGATTTACGTCGCCCTGGTCATATTTTTCCCATTCGGGCTAAGGCTGGAGGCGTACTCAAACGCGCAGGACATACGGAAGCGGCTGTAGATTTATCTCGACTAGCAGGGCTATACCCAGCCGGGGTAATTTGTGAAATTCAAAACCCCGATGGTTCAATGGCGCGGTTACAGCAATTAGTTGAATATGCTAAACGTCACAATTTAAAAATTATTAGTATTGCGGATTTAATCAGTTATCGCCTACAGCACGATCGCTTAGTGTATCGTGAGGTGATTACCAAGCTGCCTAGTCAATTCGGCCAGTTTGAAATTTACGCCTACCGCCATACTCTGGATAATACAGAACACGTGGCAATTGTCAAGGGCGATCCAGCTAATTTCAAAGATGAGCCTGTGATGGTGCGAATGCACTCAGAATGCTTAACTGGTGATGCTTTGGGTTCTTTGCGTTGCGATTGTCGGATGCAATTACAAGCTGCACTGAAAATGATTGAGGCTGCTGGTCAAGGTGTAGTTGTATACCTACGCCAAGAAGGGCGGGGAATCGGCTTGATTAACAAGCTGAAAGCCTACTCGTTGCAAGATATGGGATTGGATACAGTAGAAGCAAATGAGCGTTTGGGATTTCCTGCTGACTTACGAGACTACGGGATGGGGGCACAAATGCTCATGGACTTAGGCATAAAAAAGATTCGTCTGATTACCAATAATCCCCGTAAAATTGCTGGAGTCAAGGGCTATGGGTTGGAAGTAGTTGATCGCTTGCCATTGTTAATTGAGGCAACCGAGTACAATTCCTATTATCTGGCGACAAAGGCGAAAAAGCTGGGTCACATGCTGTTACAAACTTATTTAGTAACAGTAGCAATCCACTGGCAAGATGACCCGGAAGCTGTGACGGAACGGTATGAACGCTTAGAAAAACTGCGACACTTAGCGAGAAGTAATGATTTATTGTTGCAAGAAGAAGCGCGTCCCTTAGCGATCGCTATATTTGACGAGCCATCTTTAACAGTACACTTGGGTTTAGATCAGCCAAAAGTTGCTAGCTGTGATTGGTATCGCCAAGATGGGCATCCTTATGTACAGGCAGTCTTTCAAATTCTGGATAACCTTGCTACTTTGCCATACATCCAGAAACTAGAATTTCTGATTTCTTCTGGTTGCGATCCTTTGAGTAATTTACAAGTCCAACTAGATCGGCAGATATTCACCGATGGTACACTGCCTTCATCGATTAGCGATCGCTTGGAGACACAGCAAATTTACAGCTTTAGCAAATAGCCACAGCCCCTAAGAGCTAACTTTTTACGGGGGTTGTAGGGTCTCCTGTGCGTCAGTCCTACCTTCCCCCTGAACTTTTCAGCCATTCTTTTATATAACAATGAGAGCAATCAAAATTATTGTTGAAAAACATAACGATGGTTATGTAGCCTATCCTTTGGGTATAAAAGGGGTTGTTGTTGGCGAAGGTGACAGCTATGAAGAAGCACTAGCTGATGTTAAATCTGCTATCCACTGCCATATAGAGATATTTGGTCAAGAGGTTTTAGAAGAGGAATCACCAGTCCTAGAAGCTTTTGTGGCGGAAGCTGAGGTTCTTATTTAATGGTTAAATTCCCAGTAGATGTACTTAAAGCTAAAGTTATTAAGACATTGGAATTTCTGGGATTTACTGTTATTAGGGAGCGAGAGCATATTGTTATGGAGCGAGAAAAGGAAGATGGAACAAAAACTCCATTGACTATGCCTAATCATTCTCAAATTAAAGGTTCGACGTTGAGATCAATTTGTACTCAAGCGGGTATCTCAAGAGAGGATTTTTTGTCTGCTTATGAGCAAATCTGAAAGCAATACTGCTCCGTTAAGACTAAAAAATAGAAATGTGTAGCGAATTAGGCGATCGCTTTGGAACTGAAGTTCAATTATAAAACTCGCATTATAGATACTTACTTTTGCACCAACCGCTCATGTAGCATGGCTTTCACTTCTTCATCTGTAGGTGGCACGGTGTCAGTCTTGGCAATGCCGATTAAACTTGCAGCTAAACCCTTCGGCTTTGATGTTGGCTGAATTTTTGGTTGGAGCGATCGCACTAATGTATTGATTAACTGCCAACGATCCTCGGCAGATAATCTCAGTGCTTGATCTTCAAGTTCACATAACGTCATGGCAATAATTTATAACAGAGAGCGTTGAGTTAGTTTTTGCAAAAAATTGCTAGTTTGCCACACTTTGCATTTTTTCTTCTTATTAATACCAACTTCCCTCAAATTAATAGCCTGAGGCCATACTGAAGTGTTATGATCTTATTACAACCAATGAAAAATCTGCTAGATGATATATCTCATCTAGACAGATTTTAATTGGACTATTAAATTAAAAAAATGCCAGAAAAGTTCATTTCGACTTTCCTGTTATTGGCTGTAGCAGCTTACATTTCACTTAATGTAGCTAATACTGCCAAGTCAACAGATTCAATTTTTAAGTCCATTCTTTCATTACTTACACTAATTAAGCAAAAATAAACCTCATAGAAGACAAAGATGTCCGAAAAAATATACCTAATAGCTAGTACCAATAGCTTTAGGTTTTTTTAAGCTGGACTGCTCGTGAATTATGAAGTTCACGGGCTTTTTTCTTATTTACATTCTAACTCATATTTGTCTTTTTTTTCATTGTTCCCTCCTTACAAAATTTTCGTATTCTTAAAACCCACTTTTAATTTTCCCGATTCCAGATAGGCAATACGAGTCAAAATTTTGAAAGTGACTTAAATTACATAGTTTTTTATAATTTTAATAGTATTATATTATAATATATGCTATGATAAAATTATTTTATATTTTGTAGAGCTAAGAAAAATCCGCTATCAGACATCATCTGATGCCTAGCAAGTATTCCCAGGAGCAAAATACCCCTCCCCGCAAGCGAGGAGGAAAACAATCGAACTCGCAAAAATAGGCTGAGGTTGGAAATTGGTGATGATTGATTAATAATGAGTTGCCGACTTGCGATGATGTACGGCTGTAACGCCATCAGTATCTAACAATTTGCCACTCTCAACAGTGGCATAAACTAGCCAGTGGTCGCCAGATTCCATCCGGTTTTGTACGGAACATTCGAGATATGCTAGGGCATCCGTAAGTATGGGAGAACCGCTTTCAGTTTCTTGAGTGGCGACATCGGCAAATCGGTCTTGTCCTGGCCCAAAAGGTTTGAGGAAGTGCTTCATCAAGCCCAAGTGATTGCCTTCTTTAAGAATATTGAGGACAAATTTGTTTCCTGTATGTGTCAGTGTTTCTACTGCGCGGTCTTTGGCAACGGCGATGGTTAAACCAGGTGGATTAAAGCTAGCTTGAGATACCCAAGAAGCTAACATGGCACTGGAGCGATCGCCTTCTTTGGCTGTCAAAACACAAAGAGAACCGACAATGCGACCAACTGCTTGTTCTACAGTTGTTGCAGGTTGACTTGGCGATCGCACTTTTCTGGCTTTTTTGAGTGCTTGGGCAAAGTCGGTTCCAGCTTCTTCACACAATTGTAGGGTAGCATCGTCGGGTTTAAATTTGACGCGGATGGTATCAAAACCAAAGCGATAGCCAGCATCTTTCAATTTACCCTCAATTAAATCAACCGCTTCCCCACTCCAGCCAAAGGAACCAAAAGCACCAGCGAGTTTATTATTAGTAGCGGTGGATAGCACAATTCCTAAAGCTGTTTGCACGGGTGTCGGTGCATGTCCGCCAAGGGTAGGAGAACCGATGATGAAACCACCGGCTTTTTCTACGGCCGCCCGGATTTCTTCTGGTTCAGTAAATTCGCAGTTAATTGATTCTACAGCGACACCAGCTTTGGTGATGCCACGAGCGATCGCTTGGGCTAATGTAGCCGTATTCCCATAAGCTGATGCATAAATTAACGCCACTGTCAAGTCAGCTGATGTTTGCTGTTGACTCCATTCCCGATAAGCTTTAGTCAGTTCAATTAAGCCATAGCGCACCAAAGGCCCATGCCCATTGGCATACATTCTTACGGGAAAATCGACAAGTTTATCCAGTGCTGTTTCAACTTGACGGGCGTGGGGAGCCATGAGGCAATCAAAATAATAGCGTCGATCCTCGTTATATACTTCCCAACCTTCATCAAATACCTGATCTCCACAAACGTGCGCCCCAAATAACTTATCTGTGTACAAAACTTCTGTTTGCGGATCGTAGGTACAAAGTTCATCTGCATAACGGGGATTGGGAGTGGGAATAAATTGTAAATTATGCCCATTACCCAAATCTAAGGTTTCTTCGCCCCGCATCACAAGAATTTGTAAATCTGGATTTTCTAGCGCTGCACGTAAATTTATCGCCCCTGGATTAGAACACACAAAGGTGATTTGCGGGGCAATTTCCAACAAAGCTCTTAAAGTTGCGGCGCGGTTAGGATTTACGTGCCCCAAAATTACATAATCTAAATCCTCAAAATGGAAACGTTGCTGTAAAGCTTCTAAATAAATTTGCGTAAACGTTTCCCCTGGAGGATCGATAATGGCAGTTTTATCGCTTTCGATTAAATAAGAATTAGCAGTTGTACCCTTAGCAAGAGCGTATTCAATTTCAAATCTCAGCCTTGACCAACTGCGCGATCGCAGTATTCTCGTATCTGTCGCTATTGGATAAACTTGAACATCACGGGGTTTATTTTGTGACATGGCGGAAACAATTTTAGATTTTAGATTTTAGATTTTGGATTGTTAATTAAACATCCAAATTCTGGATAATTATGGATATTAAGTAGGAAGGGCTATACTGCACAAACGCTTAATTGAGTGTTTTTGGATTTTGGATTATTAATCTAAAATCCAAAATCCAAAATCCAAAATTAATAGTGGTTTCCGACTTTACGGTGATGCACAGCAGTCAAAGCTTCTGGCTTAGAAACCCGTCCAGCGTAGACTGTGCTGTATACTGCCCAGTGGTCGCCACAATCCATTCTACTGGTGACTTCGCACTCCATGTAGGCTAGGGCATCATTGAGGATAGGCGCACCATTTTCGGCTGGCTGAGTTCTCACACCTTCAAAACGATCTGCACCAGGGGCGAACCGCTTCAAAAAGTGCTTCATGAGTGGTTGGAAATTGCCTTCTTCTAAGATGTTCAGAACAAAGCGATCGCCTACCTGCATGAGTGATTCAATTGCCCGATCTTTGGCGACTGCAATGGAAAATCCCAAGGGTTTAAAGCTGGCTTGAGCAACCCAGGAGGCTAACATAGCACTGGATACATCGCCTTTTTTGGCAGTGATGATATATAATCCGCCGCTAAGTCTACCTAATGCTTTATCTAAGTCAGCACTAAGGGATTTCATAGCTTTGATGCTGCGATCGCGTGTTACCCATTGAGCTAAGTCTGTACCTGCTTCTTCACACAGCTTGTAAGTATTTTCCGTAGGTGTTTCTTTAATCCGAATCGCTGGAAAAACTGTTGTCAAACCCAAATTGCGGAATTTACTCACCAAAGGATCTATCGGTTCATCATCGCCACCGCCAGTTTCAAATACGCCGATGGCTTGCTTTTCTTTGGCAGATCCTAAAACTGTGCTGAGTGCAGCTTGAATACTCGCAGCACCAGAAGCCGGAATTAGACCAACGATTAGCCCAGCACAGCGGCTAACTAGTTCCCGCAGTTCTTGTAAATCGACTTCAGACCCCAAATCGACGATTTCCACGGCAACACCAGTTTTACTGATACCGTTGGCAATTGCTTGGGCAAGGCGATCGCTATACCCGTATTCGGAAACGTAAAATATTCCAACTGCTGTTTCTGGCTTGCTTTGGCTTTGACTCCAAGTGCGGTAACGCCCAACTAGTTCCTCAACATTGTGAGATAACAGTGGCCCGTGTCCTGTGGCAATCATACCGATGGTTTTAAGTTCCGCCATCCGCTTCAGGGCAGACAAAACTGAGCGTGCATTTGGCCCCATCAAGCAATCGTAATAGTAATGAAAGTCTTCTTCGATAGCCGCTAAGTTTTCATCAAAGGTGCTATCTGAGCAATAGTGCAGCCCAAAAGCATCGCAGGTATAAAGAACTTTAGTTTTATGATCGAAACTGAAAATGGTATCCGGCCAATGTAAATTTGGGGCAATCACGAATTCAAATTCATGACCATTGCCCAAATCCAAGCGATCACCATTTTTCACAATCCGCCGTTTAAATGGCTGATGTACCAAATCCTCAAGAAACTGAATTGCCACTTTAGAACCGACAACGGTTATTTCTGGAGCCAATTGCAGCAAATCTTTAACTAAACCGCTATGGTCTGGCTCGGTGTGGCTGATAATCAAATAATCTATTTCTTTTGGGTTAATTAATCCCGTGAGCGTATCAAAATATAGTTGACGAAACTTTTCGTGGGAGGTATCAACTAAGGCAGTTTGCTCGCCACGGATGAGAAACGAGTTATAAGTAGTACCGTTTTGCAGACCAAACTCAATATCGAAGCGATCGCGATCCCAATCCAAAGAGCGAATAGCCGTCGTCTCTTGAGCGATTTCCACCTGCTCTATGGTGAGCCGTTTTTCAGTTTTTTCGGTGAGTGCTACCATAACTCCCCTCCTTAATACAATGAGTATTTCTTCCTCTTATTTTATTGTGACATGCCTTGAATGTTAATTTTTATTAAAAAACCTACAGCTTACTTAAAAAAAATAAACGTGTGAAACCGCTGAGGGATTTTGGAGATGGGGGAAATTTGGCTAGCATTGGAAATTGGGAACTCTCGGCTACATTGGGCGTTGTTTATTGGCAAAAAGCTTTACTCAGCCTGGGATAGCGACCATCTAGCTGAGTCTGACATACAACAGTTAGCTAAATGTCAAACCCTAGATCGTTTACTACTGGCAATTTCTGCACCCCATCAGAAAATTAGGGTAGAAAATACTTCCTCATCCCCCCCTCCTCTCCTCCTCGCCTCCGTAGTTCCCAAGCAAACTGCTATTTGGCAAACTTACCCAAATACTCGCGTTATTACCTTAGAGCAAGTACCACTCAAAAATGTTTATCCCACACTGGGAATTGACCGCGCTTTAGCTTTGTGGGGTGCGGGGAAAACTTGGGGTTTTCCCATGTTGGTGATTGATACTGGTACAGCGCTGACTTTTACAGCTGCGGATGATAACCAGTGTCTAGTTGGAGGTGCAATTCTGCCAGGATTAGGTTTGCAATTTGCAACTCTCGGTCAACAAACAGGACAATTACCACTATTAAAAATGCAAAATATTGCGTCTCTACCACCACGTTTTGCGCTTAATACTACAGAAGCAATTCAAAGTGGAGTAATTTACACAGTATTAGCTGGAATTAAAGATTTTCTTGAGGCATGGTTGCAATTATTTTCTGATGGTAACATTGCAATTAAAGGTGGCGATCGCACTTTATTAGTAACCTATTTACAAGTTTTATATCCTGAAATCACAGAACACTTAATTGTAGAACCCAATTTAATATTTTTGGGAATGCGCGAAATAGTAATGGGTGATAGCACAGATGGAATAGAATGAAGCAGAGAAGAGACTTAGGTTGGGTGGAGCCGAGCGCAACCCAACAGGTATCAGCTTAACTTTGCGCTCTTTGCGTCCTTCTCTAACGAGACGCTGCGCGTAGCTTGCTTCTCCGTAGGAGTATGTGGTTCGTTCTTTTATCTCTCAAATTTAATGGGACAGACCACTAGTACAATAAGGCAAAAGTAAAAAGAAAGAATGCTTATTTTGTAAGCTTTCTGGCTATTTTAAATGGGTGGTTTCTTTCCGCCGTGTTGTACTAGTTTAATTCGTTTAAATTATGGCTTTTTAAAATACCTTGAATAAACTCCCGAATTTCGATCGCCACCATCCCAGCCGAAGATTCTGGTAAATCATTTCCAGCATGGGCAATCATTTTCAACTCTACTTTCGGCATCAGTTGAGCATAAACCCGACTTTTGGCTAAAGCATCTGGTGTATCTTGGCCACCTTGTAAAATAAAAACTGGGGCATCTATCATATAAAGCCGCTTTTGCACTAATTCCGCCTCAATTTCTACTTGTCGTCGTTTGAAAAGTAACTGACAAGCTATGGGGTAACGCAGCAATTCCTGACGTAATTGCAAATCCTGGACAATTTTTTCCTGCCAACCCAGAACTTTAGTTAAGGGAATTAGCGATCGCAACAATTTAACTATTAGTGGTGGATAATTCAATAATCGCCGCATCTTTCGGCAATGCTGTTCTTGTCCTGCTATCTCGACACCCTCTGGTGCTAGCAATACCACACCTTCAACTTTCTCTGGATACTTTAAAGCATAGCTAGCAGCAACCCAACCCCCAAGAGAATGCCCCACTAAATATACTTTTTCTAGCTTGACAGCTTGCAAAAACTCAGCTAAACACTCAACTTGTAAATCTATCGAATGGTGGATATTCGGATTCTCTGATTCACCAAACCCTAATAAATCAGGTGCAAAACAATGAAAATCTTGTGCAAGAGACTCCATCACAGATAACCATTGGCTACTCTCATTCCAAGCACCATGTAAAAAAATTATAGGAGTTTTTTCACCGACTTCACGCCAGAATATTAACCCTTGAGAAAGCTTTCTCCGGGAGTTGCGGAATAGTGTATCCATTTTAATTTAGTAGTTAACTTTTAGCACCATAATAAATAGTCATTAATCATTAGTCATTAGTCATTGGTTATTAGTTTTGGACAAATTACAAAGAGAGAAGTGTAAGCCGTTCGCGCAGCCTCTCGTAGAGGAGAGATGCTTCCTTAGATCGTAACTTTGGCAGCAAATGATAAAAGACTAATGACTAATGACCAATCATTATTATGCCAATGTTGTCAAGCCCTTCAAGTAGTCTTGCAACTGCCGAGTATGGTCGTGAGACATCTGTCCTGAAGGTAGGAAACTGGGAGAGAAAGCTTGGATTTCCATAACTTCCAAAGTATCCTTAATTTCCATTGTCCCATGCACCTCGGCTTCAACCACAATACAAATTGAATGGATTCTGGGATCGCGGTCTGGTGCAGAGTAAACCCCTACTAAACGGTTAATTTTCACTAAGTCTAGCCCAGTTTCCTCCATCAATTCTCGGCGGACTGTATTGGGAATATCTTCTCCCCAATCCACTATTCCTCCAGGCAATGCCCAAAGACCATCGTCACGCCGCCGGATCAGTACTATTCGACCATCAGGTAAAATTGGGATGATGCTAGTGCCAGTAATGGGATGACGAAATATTATACCCAGTACTGTTTGTCCAATACGCCATAAGTTACGTGTGGACTCTACAGCTGCCGGAAAAAAAGCAATAACGTTCAATCTTCAAATTTTCTATGTTGTATTCTATAGTTCTCTACCACTTACATAAGCTCAACTAATAAAATCTTGGTTGAGTTTTGTTTTATACAAAAATGTTTGTGGGTTGAGATTTTATTCTCACGATTTACGTAGAATATTATTGATTCTAACATCAAGTTTCAAGAGAAGCACTATATTTATATATACATAATATTTTTTGAATTAGGAAAAATTTCAGTTTATCGTTAGCATTATTGCTGCTGAAACTAGCTATTACTAATAGTTTTTCAGCACACATTAAAAAAACAATCTGAATTCTTTCCTGATAAAATTTATTTGTTTCAATAACAACAAGTAGTTAGCTAATTTACAATCTATTTAACAGATTAGAATCTAAGAAAAGGTATTTTTCGTCTACCTGGCAGGGATAATTTAGAATTTTTATTGACAGATCAAGGTTCTATGCGATAGACTAGTACACTGTTTAAAGCGTATTTATTGCTGCACTAGGCTACAAGTATATCAATAACATTGGTAACTAATATTGCCTAAGTGATGCCTAGTTGCTACTTTTTTGTTGTTTATTAATGAGGTGAACATGGCCAAGCGCCGTAACCCGAAAAAAGAAAAGGCGCTACGTAACCAGGCGTATGCCAGAAAGTTTCGTAAACGAACTACGACAGGAAGAATGCAGAGAAGGTTCCAACAAAGACCACCAAAGAGTGAGGAAGAAGAAGGCGCAGCAGCAGCTGACACTGAATAAGCTGCCTGCCTAAATCCTTATTGTTTGGGTTATTTAATTTTTAGGGCGTACATTTGTACGCCCTTATTTATTTTGGGCACAAAGGAGACAAGGGAGAGATTTTCAATAATTCTCCTTGTCCCCCTTGTCCCCCTTATCCCCCTTGTCTCTCTCTATCGATCAATTTGAGCGCGGGCGGCTATAAGTGCTTTGCTTACCTGTACAAAGCCAGTACCACCGTAACTATTGCGGGCTGCCACAACCTGACGGGGGGATATCGCCTCGTAAATATCTGCTGCAAATGCTGGATGTAGTTGTTGCCACTCTTCCAATGTCAAATCTTTGAGGAGTTTGCCTGCGGCAATACTAGTTTTTACGACTTTACCCACAAGGTTATAAGCTTCTCGAAAAGGAACGCCCCGTGCTGCCAGATAATCTGCGACATCGGTAGCATTAGAAAAATCTTCCGCCACGGCTGATGCTAACCGCTCAGTACGAAATTCCAAACCTTCTCTCAGCAAAATCGTCATTGCTTCTAGAGAGGCTTTGACTGTCTTAACGCTATCAAACAAACCTTCTTTATCTTCTTGTAGGTCTTTGTTATATGCCAAAGGTAGCCCCTTCATAATCACTAACATTGCCTGGAGATGACCGAATACACGCCCCGTTTTCCCCCGCACTAATTCTGGAACATCGGGGTTTTTCTTTTGGGGCATGATACTAGAACCAGTAGCACAGCTATCTTTGAGGGTGACAAAGCGAAATTCTTCCGATGACCAAAGAATGACTTCTTCTGCAAGGCGGCTGAGGTGAACCATAATCAAACTAGCAGCACACAAGAATTCGATCGCAAAATCGCGATCGCTCACTCCATCGAGGCTATTGGCATAAATATCGTCAAAATTCAAGAGTTTGGCTGTGTAGTGGCGATCGATGGGGAAAGTAGTTCCCGCTAAAGCACCGCACCCCAAAGGCGAGATATTCACACGGCGAGAAACGTCAGCTAGACGTTCCCAGTCGCGTTGAGCCATTTGAAAGTATGCCAAGAGGTGATGAGCTAAACTCACCGGTTGGGCGCGTTGTAGATGAGTATAGCCAGGAATCAGAGTTTCAACGTGTTTTTCAGCTATATCCAGTAAAACACCTTGAAATTCTCGCAAATTGCTTTTGATTTGTTGGATTTGGTCGCGGAGGTAGAGTCTAGTGTCGGTGCCAACTTGGTCATTACGCGATCGCGCCGTATGCACTTTTTTACCCACATCGCCCACAATTTCTGTCAGTCGGCGTTCAACTGCAAAATGTACATCTTCAGCATCGACACCGGGCTGAAATTTACCCTGGCGGTACTCTTGGCGAATTTGTTCTAAACCGACAACCAGTTGCTCTCCTTCTCCTGGGGAGATGATGCCTGTGTGAGCGAGCATTTTAGCATGGGCTTGAGAACCAGTGAGGTCATATTCGATTAATTCAATATCAAAACCTATACTGGCATTAAAACGAGCGATCGCTGGATGCAATGCTGATTCAAACCGCTGGCTCCAAGTTTCTTTTATGGTCATAAATTATCAGGAAGGGGCATCAATTTTGGATTTTAGATTTTGGATTTTGGATTAATCTAAAATCTAAAATCCAAAATCCAAAATTACTTTAACCGTAGCTAGTTAGATTCCGAATGACATAGCCAATGAATAAACCAATCAACAATGCCCACACTTGACCTGTTTGTATAAAGTGGCTCCAAGCTTTTTGCATCTGACCCATAACGTTTGGATCGGTGATTGTTTGTGCTAATGCTGTCAAATTTACAGGCAAATGCCAAAGTAACTGAGATGTCAAATCGCTGTAGTGGCTCATATTTGGTGATTAAGAAGTTAGGTTTTGTCAATTTCAGCATCAGTGCATTTTTTACATAAAGTACTGATATTTACTGAAATATTGGATATAACTTCAATGTCTTAACTCAAGATGTAGCCGATGCCAACCGCAATTTCTCGGCAGTCCGCAAAATTTGCCCCGCCAAAACTGCTGCGCCAAAACCATTATCGATATTTACTACGCCTACTCCCGCTGCACAAGAGTTGAGCATTGTCAACAAGGGCGCTAAACCGCCAAAACTTGCGCCATAACCGATGCTGGTGGGTACAGCAATCACAGGACAACTCGCTAAACCCGCAACAACGCTGGGTAAAGCGCCTTCCATCCCCGCCACGACAATCAACACTGATGCTGACTCAATCAGGTGGCGGTTACTTAATAAACGGTGAATCCCAGCAACGCCAACATCCCAAAGGCGCTGGACGCGGAAACCTGAAAGTTCAGCCGTGACAGCAGCTTCTTCCGCAACGGGTAAATCAGCCGTACCAGCAGAAAGAATGCCAATTTCACCCTGAAATTGTGGTTCGATGGTAAAGGGAGCGATCGCACAAATTCGCGCCGATTGATAGTATCGCAAACCGCTAACTTTTGATTCTAATGCGGCATAAACTGTTGGTTCAATCCGAGTCGCCATCACCACTGGATTACGGAGGCGCATCACTTCCATAATTTGAGCAATTTGTTCAGGCGTTTTACCAGGGCCCCAAATCACCTCTGGGAAACCAGTTCTTAGCTGACGATGGTGGTCAATTTTGGCAAACTCGCCCACAGATTCATAAGCCAAGTCTTTGAGTGAGTCTAATGCCGTATCTGGGGTAACTTTACCATTAGCAACCGCAACGAGTAGCGATCGCAAAGTTTTTTCATCAGTCATTGGTAATTAGCCCTTTGTTCTTTGTCATTTATTCAGTAGTCCAATAACTAATTCCCAATACCCTATGATTAATCCGTTACTTTAATTTCATGAATGTTCCAGAATGCGCCACCAAGTGCAGAGTATCGGATACCTTCAAAGCGATTACGCACTGCTGACATTGATAAAGCATTAACTAGATAAATAAACGGTAAATTTTCTTGGGTAATTTTTTGGGTTTCGGCATAAATTTCTTTCCGCTTTGCTGAATCTAATTCCCTTGCTCCTTGAATATATAACTTAGCAATTTCTGCTTCCCAAGGAGCCACTTCCCAACCTTGCACTGGTTTTTGTCCAGCTTGGGGTTTCTGATTAAACATGTGTAATCCACCTTCGGGAGACCAGACATTAGCCCCATCATTTGGTTCTAAACCACCAGTCAGACCCAGCATAGAAACTTCCCAGTCTAATGAATTTGACAGCTTATCTGTGTAAGTATTCCAGGCTAGAGGAGTGAAATCGACTTGAATACCAATTTTACTCAGGTCTTGTTTAATTTGCGATCCAATTGCTTCGCGGATTTTGTTACCAGCATTAGTGAGCAATGAGAAGCGGACGTGGTTTCCTTGAGCATCAATTAGTTGGTTGTTGTTATATTTGAATCCTGCTTTCAATAGCAGTTCTTTCGCCGTTTCTATATTGTAGTTATAAACTTTTAGACCTTCTTCTGGCGACAAATAATAAGGGCTTTGCACAGAAATTGGCGAATTTTGGGGTTTACCTAAGCCACGAAAAGTGTTATTTATCATTGTTTGTCGGTCAATTGCATAGGCTACTGCCTGCCGAAACTCTACAGTATTGAACCAACGCGATTTAATTGGATCGACCAGCGGTTTTCCATCTCTTTTACCTTTATTCAAATTGAATAAAATAAACGTTGTACCTGTTGCTGGCCCACCATTGAAAATTTTGAAATTTCCCTGCTTTTCTTGCACCTTTAGCAAAGAGAAATAATCTGGTGAGACTCCCACCGTATCTAATCCACCAGAACGAAATTGTAGCAAGGAAGTATCTGTTGATTCTACAATTTGCCACACAATACTTTCAATATAAGGTTGGGGTTCTCCTTTCGGCCCTTTGCGCCAGTAGTAGGGGTTGCGCTTGAAGACTACACGCTGACTTGTGTCGTAGCGCTCTAGCTTGTAAGGGCCGTTAACGATAATTTGATCTGGAGGAGTATCAACACCCCACTTTGACAAAAATATTGGCTTACCCTCTTGGTCTTTTGTCTTGATAAATGGTTCTAGAGTATGGGCCGGTAAAATTGGTAGTCCTAGAGTTCCCAAAAATGGTGCAAATGGTTCTGGAGTTGTGAATTCAATTCGTTGAGCATCGATTTTTCGTACCTTTGGTAAAGCCCGACTTTCACCAATCCGTAGCACATCTCTAGCATCTGCGGGAATTGCTTCGTTTAGGTAAATTTGGTTGAAGGTAAATACTACATCATCTGCTGTTAAGGGTTCCCCATCAGACCATTTCAATTCCTTACGTAAGGTAAAAACAAATCGCAATTTGTCATCAGAAATTTCCCAAGATTCTGCTAAAGAAGGCTCAATTTTGCCAGTGATGGGGTTTTCAGAAGTTAGCCCTTCATAAATCAGAGGAAAAACATTCGGAGATTCCTGACTCAAAGGGTAGTTAAAGGTTTTGGGATCGCTGAGAATAGCAGTTACCAATTGCGGTACTTGAGCGGCTGCACTTTTAAAGTTAGCGGGGTTGCAGGCGGTAAGTGTAAGTGCTGTTGCTGAAGTCAAAATTATTGGCAACCAAAAATATTTAATTGCCAGAAAAATTTGTCTAAAAATTTTCATACTTTCAATACGTAAATCCTGCAATTAATTTGATTGAGATTGTAGCCAGCCAAGGAAGTTTTGAGTTTTATTGAAATACTGAATGCCACTATCTCGTAAAACATCTATAACTTCACATCTGCCAAATTCTTTAGAATTAGCACTTAAAAAGATTTTTGTTTCATCTTGATGTAAGCGTGTATGGTGAACTATACACTCTATAATCAATTTATCCATAAGATGCTTTTCAAGGATATTTCTCGTAAGGCTTCCATGAATAATTTCTGTCGTTAACGGAATCTCTTCTGCTTTGGCAAGAAGTTTGTTGAAGGCTATATAAAAGCGTTTTTCTGTGTCATTATTACGTTGCAAAAAGCTAATCTTAGCTTGTTTCAAATAATTAACAACTAATTTAGCATTTTGTGAAGTTTTATCTCTTGCAGCCTCGTTAACTTGAATGTCCAATTGCCTAATAAAATCCTGGTTATATTTATCTTCTTGCTCTAAAGTCGCCAAAGATTCTAGATAACAAATGCTGGGTATTGCTAAGGATACTGAGGTAGGTGTATTTTGCAGAAAATTTTCTGCTAGTTCATCCTGTCCTTTAGCAATACTCATTAAAAAGTTTGTTTCTACGTAAAGTATCACTGCCAATAGTACCTAAGGTTGAGTAATTCCACCTTTTAATAACTGTGACAAACCTATTTCTGCTATCTCCTTGGATGCTGGCGGTATTTTTGACTTCCAGTGATAGCAAAAATCACTTATCCAGGCTTCTATCAGACCTGTAAGATAAAGATTAAAAATTTGTTTTTGATTAAATGCTGGCTCGTAATAACTAAGAATATCACCAGTGTTCAAACTAAGAATTTCTGACAAATTATAACCATTCCATTGAAAAACTAAAATATTTTGCAAATCAACAAACATAGCAAAGGTAATCAAGGTTTTTGAAGCTTTTAGGTAGTCCAAAATTTGTAAGATAGCATTTTCTTTAGTCTTTTTTGGATTGGAGTCAAATGGAAAACCTTTAACTTCAACTATCAAAACAATTTTCCCATCTTTGTCTAGTGCCACAACATCAGGGCGCTCTAAATCTTGCAATTCTAAGTTTGTAGCTTGCATGGCTCTAATTTCCTAATCAGGTAAGTTTATTTATCTCCTATAACCTTATTTAAATCATAACGATGATTAAATAGCTTCACTGCTACAGTAAACAAAAGTTACTCTGAAGCAACTAGTAAGACAACAGCATAAGCACATATACCTTCTTCACGTCCAACGGGGCCTAATTTTTCGTTAGTGGTAGCTTTGATGCCAATTTGATTTGGTTCTAATTCTAAAACCGCCGCTAGTTTGTCACGCATATTGTGAATATGCGGCTTTAATTTTGGGCGTTCTGCTACTACTACCGAGTCAATATTTCCCACCTGCCAACCTCGATCGCGAATCAGTTGATTTACTTGAGTTAATAGTATTAGACTGTCTGCTCCTGCCCATTGAGCGTCACTAGGCGGAAAATAATGACCAATATCCCCCAAGGATAATGCCCCAAGCATGGCATCCATAATCGCATGGGTTAGTACGTCAGCGTCACTGTGCCCCAACAAACCCAGTTCATGGGGAATTTGAATTCCACCTAAAATCAAAGCGCGATCGCTCACCAGTTGATGAATATCGTAGCCGTTACCAATACGAATTTTAGTCATTAGTTATTAGTCATTGGTCATTGGTCATTAGTCAAGAGCTAGAAATTATTATTCTCTCCCTACTCCCCTGCTCCCCTACTCCCCTGCTTCCCCTGCTTCAATTTCTCTAGGAGATCGGGGCGGCGATCGCGGGTTCTTTGAATTTGTTGTTCGTAACGCCATCGGGCGATCGCTGCGTGATTGCCACTGAGTAAGACATCAGGCACTTTCAAGCCACGAAAATTGGCAGGACGAGTATATTGGGGATAGTCTAATAACCCTTCTTCAAAACTTTCTGCTGTGAGAGACTCCGTTTTGGCTACAGTTCCGGGTATTAGTCGCACGACGCCATTAATCAAAGCCATTGCTGGAATTTCCCCACCAGTCAGAATAAAATCGCCTAAAGATACCTCACGAGTTACCAAATGTAGCACCCTCTCATCCACTCCTTCGTAATGCCCGCAGATTACTACTAACTGGTCATAATTTGTCACCAATTCTTTCAAAAGAGGTTGATTAATTGTTTGACCTTGTGGACTCATCAAAATTACTTCTCTTCGGGGGAGAATCGGCAGCGACTCCACAGCGGTAAAAAGAGGTTCTGGCTTCATTAGCATCCCAACACCACCGCCGTAGGGTTCATCATCTACTTTTCGGTGCTTGTCAGTGGTAAAGTCCCGTGGATTAACCAGATGCACTTCGGCAATCTGTTTGGCTAAGGCTTTACCCAGCAGCCCAGAATTGAGAACAGAATTAAAACAGTCAGGAAAAAGCGTAACTATATCAAAGCGCACAGTTATTCGTATTCAAGGACACTAATCTTAAATTTGAATGTCTAGCAAACACCAGCAAGCCAAGGTCGGGTTAAACTCCAGTTAAACTTTATCAATAGTATCTAAAACTACCAGACCTCTTGGATTTTAGATGGGATCAAAAGTTTTTCTAATTACTTAATTTATGTTTAAATGTTGTCACAACTACATTTAAATTAATAATCATATCAAGTTAACAACTTCCAGGATGCATCAAGCCGGCCTCAGAAAAAAGCGTAGTCTTAAATGCTTGTCCCCAATACTAAAGGGGGAATCTAGCCTCCAAAGACTATTTTGCCCTGCTGCAAGTGGACAGGTGAAAAACAAGGCACTGGCTTTGAGGAATGGGAACAAACACGTTTAGACTGAGGCAACGCGAGCATTAGGCGAGAATTTGGAGAGTGGCTAGCCCAGTTCCAAACTTCCAAAAAGTTTCCTCTCTAAAGTTGCAAAGCGCAAAAATCATGGCTGCTTCCGAACCTTGTTAAATTCACCTGAAGTTGTTGACAGGAGAAACAAAATGCCGCAATTACAAGCTAAATCGCTAGAAATGAGGACACCCCAAGCAACTAAAACCGCCGTTCTGGTTATCGGAGGTGCAGAAGATAAAGTTCATGGGCGCGAAATCCTACGAACTTTTTTTGGACGCGCCGGTGCTAGTAAGGCTTATATTACAATTATTCCATCTGCCTCTCGCGAACCTGCCATCATCGGTGGTCGGTATATTCGCATTTTTGAAGAAATGGGTGCCCAGAAGGTAGAGATTTTAGACATCCGCGAACGAGAACAGTGTGAAGCCTCCCAGATTAAAGCATCCTTAGAAGCCTGTAGTGGGGTATTTTTGACAGGAGGAGACCAACTGCGTCTTTGTGGCGTATTGGCAGATACGCCAGCTATGGAAATTATTCGTCAGCGGGTGAGGGCGGGGCAACTGACGTTAGCAGGCACCAGTGCAGGAGCGGCGGTGATGGGGCATCACATGATTGCTGGCGGCGGTAGTGGAGAAACGCCAAATCGTTCCCTAGTGGATATGGCAACTGGTTTGGGATTTATTCCTGAAGTCATCGTTGACCAACACTTTCACAACCGTAATCGGATGGGTCGATTGATTAGCGCGATCTCAGCTCATCCCGATCGCTTAGGTATTGGCATTGACGAAGATACTTGTGCTGTGTTTGAACGTGATGGTTGGTTACAAGTTATGGGTAAAGGCAGTGTCACCATTGTTGATCCCACTGAGTTGACCCACACCAACGAACCTCATGTTGGCGCTAATGAACCGTTAACCGTACATAATTTACGTCTTCATATCCTCAGCTACGGCGATCGCTTCCACTTGTACCAGCGGACTGTATTGCCTGCTGTACATCGAATTTCCAGCTGACGGTATAGAGTATCTGAGGTTACACTGAGTTGACCGCAAATTTTAGATTTTGGATTTTGGATTTTAGATTAAAAGAACTTTTCGGTACATACTACCAGAAAGTAGACAAAACCAATCTAAAAGACCTTCAATGACTCGGTTTAGCTACACTATCGTCAATCTAAAATTCAGAAAGTTAAGTACCCTAGTAGTATCTTTACAATCTAAAATGTCAATCTAAAATCCAAAATTGGTTGGCCGCACGTTTATTATTTCTTACCGTAGAAAAATGATAAGAATACCATGTAAAAAGAAAAAACTGTTTTTCATGAACAGTTTAGCGGTCAATTCCAGTAAGAAACTAGAATTTTGGTTCCGAATCTCCATCTACCTATTCCCATGAGAATCCTCAAGATCCAGACCTTACGCGGCCCAAACTATTGGAGCATTCGACGCCACAAACTGATCGTCATGCGCCTCGATTTAGAAACCCTTGGCGAAATGCCCTCGAATGAAATCCCTGGCTTTTATGAAGGATTAGTTGAGGCGCTGCCGAGTCTGGAGGGTCACTATTGTTCGCCTGGCTGTCGTGGTGGTTTTTTGATGCGAGTCAAAGAAGGCACTATGATGGGTCATATCGTGGAACACGTAGCCCTAGAACTCCAAGAATTAGCAGGTATGCATGTCGGCTTTGGTCGCACCCGCGAAACTGCCACACCCGGAATTTATCAAGTAGTCATCGAGTACCTGAATGAGGAAGCGGGACGCTACGCTGGACGAGCCGCAGTACGGCTATGCCAGAGTATCGTTGATCGAGGCCGTTATCCTAAGGCAGAACTAGAGCAAGATATCCAAGACCTGAAAGACTTCACCCGTGACGCTTCCTTAGGCCCCTCCACAGAAGCGATCGTCAAAGAAGCAGAAAAAAGAGGTATTCCCTGGATGTCGCTGGAAGCCCGCTTTTTGATTCAGCTAGGCTATGGCGTCAACCAGAAGCGAATGCAGGCGACAATGACCGATAACACCAGCATTCTGGGTGTAGAACTAGCTTGCGATAAAGAAGCCACTAAACGCATCCTCGCTGCCGCTGGTGCGCCAGTACCCAGAGGTACAGTAATCAACTTTTTAGACGATTTAGAACAAGCCATTGAATTCGTTGGCGGCTATCCCATCGTCATCAAGCCCCTAGATGGCAATCATGGACGTGGGATCACCATTGATATCAGAACTTGGGAAGAAGCTGAAGCCGGATACGAAGCTGCCAGACAGGTTTCTCGGTCAATTATTGTCGAAAGATATTATGTTGGGCGCGACCATAGGGTATTAGTGGTAAATGGCAAAGTCGTAGCAGTCGCCGAACGGGTTCCGGCTCATGTCATTGGTAACGGCAGATCCACCATCTCCGAACTAATCGAAGAAACCAACCTTGACCCAAATCGCGGCGAAGGACATGATAACGTCCTCACCAAGATTGAACTAGACCGCACCAGCTACCAATTGCTAGAAAGGCAAGGTTACACCCTAAATAGCGTGCCACCCAAGGGCACTATTTGTTATCTCAGAGCAACAGCCAACTTAAGTACAGGCGGTAGTGCTGTAGACCGTACCGATGAAATTCACCCCGAAAATCTTTGGTTGGCACAACGAGTTGTCAAGATTATCGGTTTAGATATCGCCGGACTTGATATCGTCACCTCGGATATTAGCCGTCCGCTGCGGGAAGTTGATGGCGTAATTGTCGAAGTTAACGCCGCTCCCGGTTTTCGGATGCACGTTGCCCCAAGTGTCGGTATTCCCCGCAATGTCGCTGGCGCAGTGATGGATATGTTGTTTCCTAACGAGCAATCTAGCCAAATTCCCATTCTCAGCGTCACGGGTACTAATGGCAAAACAACCACTACCCGCCTACTAGCACATATTTATAAACAGACTGGTAAAGTAGTAGGCTATACCACTACAGATGGAACATATATCGGTGATTACTTAGTAGAAGCAGGTGATAACACCGGCCCCCAAAGTGCCCACGTCATCCTCCAAGATCCCACAGTAGAAGTAGCAGTGCTGGAAACGGCTCGTGGTGGCATTCTTCGCTCTGGATTGGGCTTTGAAGCCGCAAATGTAGGTGTAGTATTGAATGTAGCCTCAGACCACTTAGGAATAGGCGATATAGATACCATTGAGCAGTTAGCTAACCTCAAGAGTGTAGTAGCGGAAGCCGTATTCCCTGATGGCTATGCGGTACTCAATGCCGACGATCGCCGCGTCGCCGCCATGTCAGAAAAAACTAAGGCTAATATTGCTTACTTCACCATGAACCCCGACTCGGAATTAGTGCGGAAGCACATCCAAAAGGGCGGAGTAGCGGCAGTGTATGAAAATGGCTATTTGTCAATTGTTAAAGGTGATTGGACACACCGGATAGAAAGAGCCGAAAATATACCTTTAACAATGGGCGGACGTGCGCCGTTTATGATTGCCAACGCTTTAGCTGCAAGTTTGGCAGCATTCGTGCAAAACGTCACAATTGAGCAGATTCGGGCTGGTTTGAGGACTTTCCGGGCTTCAGTTAGTCAAACACCGGGACGAATGAATCTATTTAATTTAGGAAACTACCACGCTTTGGTAGACTATGCCCACAATGCAGCCAGTTATGAAGCTGTAGGTTCCTTTGTGCAGAACTGGACTACAGGACAACGGATTGGCGTAATTGGTGGGCCAGGCGATCGCCGCGACGAAGATTTTGTTACTTTAGGTAAGCTAGCAGCACAAATTTTTGATTACATCATCATCAAAGAAGACGATGATACACGGGGAAGACTACGGGGATCAGCTGCCCAGTTGATTATTCAAGGCATCACCGAAGTTAAGCCTGATAGCCGCTATGAATCAATTTTGGATGAAACCCAAGCGATCAATAAAGGCTTAGACATGGCTCCTGATAACAGTCTGGTGGTAATTTTGCCAGAAAGCGTTAGTCGGGCGATTAAATTAATTAAGCTGCGTGGTCTAGCGAAAGAAGAGACACACCAACAAAATGCTGGCACAACTGTCATCGATTCCCAAAATGGGATCGCACCTTCTTCTGTTGTTAATACCTTGTTGTAAGCTGTTGCGCCTTTAATTTGCACTAATATTTTTCCAATATGATTGTGGGGTAGGCAAGATGCCCACCCTGATAATGCAAGTTGTATACGTAACAGCTTAGTCACAAGAAGTCAGTGCGCTGACTTCTTGTGACTACTTTAATTACTGTTTTTCTTCTTCCTGATTGGTTTCTTCACTGGGAGTTTTCATCTCCTCCTTAAAACCTCGTAGGGTTTTCCCCAGTGCTGTTCCCAATTCAGGAATTTTTTTTGGGCCGAAAATTAGAATAGCGACTATGGTAATTACAGCTATTTCTGGCCATCCCAGTCCAAACATATAAATTTCCTCTAAGGCATCTGTAATTAAATATAAACATTGATGGCTCAAATCTGATGAGTTCGCCACTGATAATAGCTCGACCCCATAGGATAACATACTATAGCAATCCGATTATTTCTGAACTTCTTTGCATAGTGGGCAAGCGCGATAGGCAGGGAGTAAGGAGTCAGCCTTTTCGAGTTATACGCAGTTTTTAAAAAATCAAATAGGAGTCTTATATTTGGTTACAAATTAAAACATAGATTCGGCATTTTTGTGACTTAATTCCTCCATTTTCACATTAGCAATTACTGTTTGAGTGGTTTATTCGACACACAACCTTTGATTTTGCATTCGTAGGATGTACGGAGTTTTTTCAAGAATCAAATAAGATTCTTCTAGTACAGTATGGAGTAAATAAAACACCAGTCCTATCTTGTAAGGATTTCTTAAGTGCTTACTTGGCGATTCCTAATACTGTCCCTTTTCTTATGGCTTTTCAATGTAAGTGACGCTAGAACACTGATTCAGTATTCAAAATTGTGGCTAGTACTTACGCAATAATTCAGGAAACCGAACCACGAAGTCAAGAGGGTTTGGAGAGATTTTGCTAACTAAATTTCGCTCTTCCTCGTAATAGACACGGGGTTTACAGGATTAATGAATCGGTGTTCTAGCTCAATTAACTTCTAATTGGATTGGTAATTGGCAAATCTAACCAATCACTTAATTCATGAGCTAGCCATTCCAATTCCGCTTCCGATTTAATCGCACCACCATTACCACCAAGCTGATATTTTTTGACTCCTACCCAAATATCCAATTGTGCGGGAACGGCAATTCTAGTACCTTCAGAATCTTTAGTAAAATGTTTGGGAATGTAAACTAACTTAGTAATACTTTGTCTTGATGATGCACGGGGACGATAAAATTTCCAAGCAAACAACTCCCAGCTTATGGAAATTTGTTCGGGATTCAGGCGTAAGCAGATGCGTCCAAATAAATTAAAAAGAAATTTATACACCATCATCAAGCCAGCACCCCAAAATGGAAGCGAGAACAAAGCAAAGGGGATATTGACAGGAAAAGGTGCTGAGAGTGCGCCAAGTGTCCAAAAGAGGATAAATGAATTCCAGACGATCGCAAATAAACCTGTAAATACTATTGATGAATCAAAACCAGCAGGTGGAACGATAATTTCTAGAGAACCCTCATTTTTGGTTAGTTGAATCTTACTGCCATCTGGTTTACCAATAACTAAAGTAGGCAAGTTCGGTTGTGGTTTTTCTAAAGCTGCCAGTGCTGCACTGGCAGAACTCAAACGCCGTTCTAAACTAGGTTCAATCATCCACCTTAACCAATTGCTAAAGCTGGGACTGAAATTAGCCGCTTGTTCAAACTGAATCCGAAAATCCTTTTGAGGTAAATCGGCTGGGTGAGTACCCGTAACTAAATAAATTAAGGTTGCACCTAAACTATAAAGGTCTGATGCTGCAACAGTGCGTCCGCCAAATTGCTCTGGTGGCATATAGCCATAAGTTCCGACTACAGTTCTTGTCCCGGTTTCGGTAGCCAAGACGGTTTGTACTGAGCCAAAATCTACCAAATAAACTTGACCGATACTATTACCAGAGCGATCGCCCAATAAAATATTGCTAGGCTTAATATCACGATGAATTACAGGCGGATGTAGCTCATGTAGGTAAACGAGAATCTCTAAAAGTTCTTTGGCTATCTGTTTGACTTCAGCTTCGGTAAAAGTCCGCCCAGTCTGTAAGCATTGCTCTAAAGTTTGTGCAGGGATATAAGTTTGTACTAGAGCAAATCCTTTGATGGTTGGTAGATTTACCTCAAAATAGTTTAAATAGCCAGGAATTGAGGGATGTGCTAGGTTTTTTAAAGTTTCAGCTTCTCGCTCGAACAACTTGAGTGAATCCCACTCAAAGTCACTACTAAAAGAGAGTAACTTGATGACAACTAATTCCTGAGTTTGCAAATCACGAGCTAATAGCGTCCGCCGCCCTGCTTTTTTTCCTAATAGCTGCTGAACTTCGTAGCGTTCACCTAATATTTCGCCAATCATTATGTTTTCTTATAATGCTACGGTTGAAAAGTTTTATAGCTTATAGCTCTTCAATATGGCAAATCGATATCTTTAGTATAATTGCGTAATTCTATGCCCTCCCAACTTTGGCCTTATATTACCCCTGGTATTCCCGATGAATTATTTGAACATTTGCCAGGAATTCCCCTGAGTCAGCGAGAAGTCCGACTGCTATTAATTTCGCAACTGCGACTAAAATCAGATTCCGTGTTGTGGGATATTGGCGCAGGGACGGGTACAATTCCGGTAGAGGTGGGGCTATTGTGTCCAGGTGGACAGATTATTGCTATCGAAAGGGATGAAGAAGTCGCTAATTTGATCAAGCGTAACTGCGATCGCTTTGATGTGAAAAATGTCGAAGTAATTGAAGGTAGCGCCCCAGAGTGTTTACACGATCTTAAGGTTGCCCCTCACCGCATTTGTATCGAGGGAGGCCGCCCTATTCAAGAAATACTACAAGCAGCTTGGCATTATTTGCCGCCATCCGGTCGGGTTGTAGCCACAGCTGCTAATCTAGAAAGTCTATATGCTATTTCTCAGAGCTTTTCTCTGTTAAGGGCTAGAAATATCGAAGTCGTCCAATCTGCGGTTAACCGCCTAGAGACGCGCGGCTTTTCTCAAAGCTTTACCGCCGTTGATCCCATTTTTATCCTCAGTGGTGAGAAACTAGACTAAATCCAAAAGATTTTAGATTTTAGATTTTAGATTTTAGATTGGGGATTTAGGGCATAAGAAATCAAGCCACAATTACCAATCCCTAATCTCGAATAGCTAATCTCTAATCCAAAATCCAAAATCCAAAATCCAAAATACTTCTATGCCTTGGTCTCGGATTATTAGTGGAATTGTTGCGATCGCTCTTGCTCTTTCTGTTACCCTTTTGGGTGGTTGGTATTTTACCATCATGTTTGCGGTTATCGTCTTTTTGGGACAACAGGAATATTTTAATTTGGTGCGAGCCAGAGGTATAGTTCCTGCTGCTAAAACCACAATGGCTGCTAGCCAAGTATTGCTGGTAATTTGCACGCTAGATGGCAGTTTAGCTGATGCTGTGATGCCAATAGCTGGCACACTTATTTGTTTTTACCTGCTGTTTCAACCCAAATTTGCCACGATCGCTGATGTTTCCGCTTCCATTATGGGGCTATTTTATGTAGGTTATTTACCAAGTTACTGGGTGCGGTTACGAGCAATTGATAGTGCTGCTTTTAGCAATCTCCTTTTTGGAGGTTACTGGCCCACAAACTGGATGGATTTCTGGGAGAAGGCAAATTCCGCTTCTCTACCACAAGGTTTTACAGCAACATTACTAACTTTTTTGTGTATTTGGGCAGCCGATATCGGTGCTTACACCATTGGTAAATTCTTTGGAAAAACTCGTCTGTCTGAGATTAGCCCGAAAAAAACTGTAGAAGGTGCTGTCTTTGGCATTACTTCAAGTGTTGCTGTAGCTGTAGCAGGAGCCTATTATCTCCACTTGCCAAGTTCCCCTTTCACTGGTTTAGCATTGGGTTTGCTGATTGGCATTGCTAGTCTTTTAGGGGATCTCACTGAATCTATGCTCAAGCGGGATGCTGGAGTTAAAGATTCTGGACAGTTAATCCCCGGTCATGGTGGTATTTTAGACCGTACTGATAGTTATATTTTTACTGCTCCTTTGGTTTATTATTTCGTGACACTACTGTTGCCGCTACTGTAGCGGTTTCAGTTGAGTTCAATACATACCTAAGAAGAACAGCCCCAACCCTTGTAGGGATTGTCATTAACCACATTTTTGTCACAGTTAACAGTTAAAGTATTGCACTGACCTATATCCCGCCCGGAACTTAAGTTCCGGGCTAATAGCTCAAGTCCACTCAAGTGGACTAAAATTCTGATGTAGTCCTCTTGAGAGGACTTATAGCTATTAGCCTTGGAATTCTATTCCGAGGTGGGGTAGCAACGAAGCGGGGGGATTGTCCCCTTGTCCTCCTCATCCCTTGAGAGGCACTAGATCATTCAAAATAGGGTACTAATATTTTTAAATCTGTCATCATCAAGGATTAACGTTAATCTTTCCACGACACACCAACTTGCCTGGGATCAGTGTTAGCTCTTGGATATCGACATCTGAGCCAAGATCCAGATTGTACTCATGATTGTCCTCTAACATATCTGCTTGGGTAGGCTGGATTGGAATCAGTGCCACTTGCAACTCATGCCCACTGAGTAACTGTAAGCCCAGACAAATCTCTAGAGGCGTTGTTTCACTATTGGTTACTCTCAAACCTCGCAGTATAATTTGGTTGTTCCCCAGAAGAATTTCTTGCCAATTAATTGATTGTGTCTGTGGGTAATGTGTTGGTAAAACCTTAACCAATAAATCGCTCAAAGCAGTCGATAATAAGTCAGATGAGAGAGAAGCATTGAGATCCTTCTCGTCTATGATTAAATCTCCAACCACTGGTACTGTTTCTAACAGTCGCAGGGATTTTCCCTTGAGTACGGAGCCGATGTTTATCCGAATATTTTCTGCTGTTAATTTAATTTGTGTAATCTGGAGACCTTGATAAACTGGATGAGTGGCAAAAATAGATACCGAAGGGATGCGCCCAGAGAAAAGTTGGCGATCGCTCGCTGTGATCTCCACTTCTAATTCTGATATTTGGCTGACTTGCGCTCTTAACCAAAGCTTGACTGCTGTTGTTAGTACCTGCGTAATTATGCGGATTTTATTTGCATTTGTTGTTTGGGGATTTTGCTCTGGCATTTAACCGATCTGTTTATGGGTATTTGTTCAACAACTGAACAGAAATTAAATAAGCCTTAAATGTAACATTTATGCCTACTCGCTACAAAATGCAAATATCATTTAATTGTTAACAGTAAATAAGCAATTTCCACATGGAGGTACGGTTACAAAAAATTATTGCTCAGTGGGGTATCGCCTCTCGTCGTGAAGCCGAAGAAATGATTAGGCACTCACGGGTACGGATCAATGGAGTATTGGCACATTTAGGTCAAAAAGTTGATCCCGAAAAAGATGCGATCGCCATCGATGGTAAACCTGTATCCGAAAAGCAGCGTCCGGCTTTAATATATCTATTGCTGCACAAACCAGCGGGAGTGGTTTCGACTTGCTACGACCCTCACCAAAGACCAACAGTTCTGGATCTACTTCCGAAAGAATTACGCGAGGGTTCAGGTATTCACCCAGTTGGCCGTCTAGATGCAGACTCCACAGGAGCATTAATCCTGACTAATGACGGAGAACTGACATTTGGACTAACCCATCCCCGCCACAGTATTTCCAAGACATATCATGTTTTGGTCAAAGGACACCCACCAGAAACAGTACTCCAAAAGTGGCGTCAGGGTGTGATGTTGGAGGGTAGAAAAACCAGGGTTGCTAAGGTACGTCTAATCGAACGTCGTGCCGAGCAAAGCTTTTTAGAAATAGTTTTGCAGGAGGGAAGAAATCGCCAAATTCGCCGCATAGCTCAACAGTTAGGATACCCAGTCATTAAGCTGCATCGGACTGCTATCGGCCCAATTCAATTACAAACTCTAAAGGAACCCTTTTTGTCAGAGGGTAAATATCGTTCCCTCAAAGATCATGAAATTCACTTTTTGCAAGGGCAAATAACGCAACCTATTAAAGATTTAGCGGAGTTAAGGAGTGTCAGTAGGCATGAAATGGCTAAGAAAGAAGAATAATCACCAGCCATCACTTTCATTAGAGGAACAACGAGCCGAAAAGTTGGCAGAATTAGGCGCTCAACTTTGGGCATTGCGGCAAGAACAGGGTCTTTCTCTAGAGCAAGTGGTTGTATTGACCAGAATTCCTCAGCGATTATTGCAGGCGATCGAAGAAGGTAATTTAAACGATCTGCCAGAACCAGTCTATATTCAGGGTTTGATTAGGCAATTTGCGGAAGCTCTAGGCTTGAATGGAGTAGAATTTTCTGGCGCTTTTCCAATCAGTTCTGCACAAGCGAACTCCCAAGGTATTAGGAATACTTCCCCTCTATCTCAATTACGTCCAATTCATCTTTACTTTCTTTACATATTGCTAATAGTATGCTCTGTAAATGGGTTATCTCAGTTATTAAATAACGCGGTACTACAAGCAAGTAATAGCCAAAATCAGCCATATCCCAAACAAAAATCTGTTGTCAAACCAGAATTAGCCCAAGTAAAAGAGTCAATGGAGGTACAACCCGTCAGCGACAACCTGAGCGGCGTCCAAAAGGAACAGGTTGTACAGATTGGTGTCACCTTGAAAGCCTCATCTTGGATTCGTGTAGTAGCCGATGGCAAAACCGAGTTTGAGGGTATTCTGCCAGAGGGAACTCATCGAATTTGGAAAGCCCAAGAGCAATTGACAGTGAAAACTGATAATGCTGGCGGTGTTTTGATGAGTGTCAATCAGGAGAAGGCTAAAGAAATGGGAGAGCCGGGGAAAGAGGAAGAAGTTAGGATTGCTGCCAAGCCTAAGTTTTGAAATATAGGGAATGGGGAATTGAAAAGAGGCAGAGGGGCAGGGTGCGGGGGGCGGAGGGGAAAATTCTTCTCCCTGCTCCCTGATCCCTTGCTTCCCCCCACTCCCCACTCCTCATTCTTCACTGGGCTTCTGGGGCGCGTCCATTAAGTCTAGTCAGAACTTTTAAGCGATCGCGTAATTCATCTCTCAACGCTCCTCCTTGATAGCGCCATTCCCAGTTACCCTCAGCAATACTGGGAAAATTCATCCGCGCTTCGTTTCCTAATCCCAAAATATCTTGCAAAGGAATAATCGCTTGGTTAGCGATGGAACTCAAAGCTAGGCGAATTAAATCCCAGTGAATGCCTTCAGAACTTATACAACCTAAATAAAGCCATAAGTTTTGCTTTTCATAGTCGTTAGCTGTGTTGAACCAGCCTATGGTTGTGTCATTATCGTGAGTTCCGGTATAAACTACAGCATTCCGCGAGTAATTGAATGGCAAAAATGGATTAGCGGGATCTGAACCAAAGGCAAACTGCAAAATTTTCATTCCAGGAAATTCATACTTGTCTCGCAGCGCTTCTACCCCTGGTGTAATTACCCCCAAATCTTCTGCTAAGACGGGTAGCTTGCCCAACTTCTGTTTGATCGCTTCAAAAAAAGCTTCTCCAGGTGCTTCTACCCATTCGCCATTAATGGCAGTTTCTTCACCTTTGGGTACTGACCAATATGCCTCGAAGCCCCGGAAGTGGTCAATGCGAATTATATCTACATAATCCAGCATGGCCTCAAAGCGCTGTACCCACCATTTAAAGTCTTGTTTTTGCAGTTCCTCCCAGTTATAAACCGGGTTTCCCCACAATTGACCGGTGGCGCTAAAGTAATCTGGTGGAACTCCTGCCATTTGGGCAACTTCTCCCGTCTCTTCGTCTAAGCAAAAGATGTTGGGATGCGCCCACACGTCGGCACTATCATGAGCTACATATATTGGGATATCGCCGATAATGTCAATGCCGCGCATGTTCGCGTAGTTTTTCAGGTCTGACCACTGCCGAAAAAACTCAAATTGGATGAACTTGTAATAAAAAATATCTCCGTTGAGTCGGCTTTCTACCTGAGCTAATGCTTCTGGTTCCCGCTTGACAAATTCAGGCTCCCATGTATTCCAGCTTGCTCCATTATTAGCATCTTTCAGCGCCATAAATAAGGCGTAATTATCTAACCAATAGGCTTTACTGTCGCAAAAACCTTCAAACTCTTTATGCTGGATCGGCGTAGCATTGGCTCTAAAGTTTTCACAGGCTTTTTTGAGTAGCCCAATTTTAATCGGTACAACCTGCTCAAAATCTACCTTTTCTGCCGGAAATCCTGGTAAATTAGCAAAGTCTTCTTCAGATAGTAAACCTTCTTCTAGAAGTTTTTCTGGGCTAATGAGCAGCGGATTTCCCGCCATTGCTGAGTAGCACATATATGGAGAATTACCGTATCCAGTGGGGCCCAGGGGTAAAACTTGCCAATATTGTTGATGGCTTTCTTTGAGAAAATCAATGAAGCGATAGGCTTCTAAGCCTAAATCCCCAACGCCAAATCGACTGGGAAAGGAAGTAGGATGCAGCAAAATGCCACTGGATCTAGGAAAAGGCATAAGTAACCTTAATTATGAGAGAGAGCAATTGTCTGATGGAGACGCGATGCGAGTGCCTAAGGGGCAGTGGCAAAGCCAACGCATCGAATTTATCACTGAACGGTATTTGCAGGGGAAATCAAGTAAACTCATTTTGTTTGTCATTTGTCTTTTGTCATTTGTCCTTTGGGAATAACCAATGACTCATGACCAATGACCAATGACCAATGACCAATGACCAATGACCAATGACCAATGACCAATGACCAATGACCAATGACCAATGACCAATGACCAATGACCAATGACCAATGACCAATGAACAATGACCAATGACCAATGACCAATGACTAATGACTCATGACTAAATAACTATGACTTACCGAAATCCTACACCAACAGTTGATATCATCATTGAACTAGTAGATCGGCCTCATCGGCCAATAGTGTTAATTGAAAGACATAATCTACCTTTAGGTTGGGCTATTCCTGGTGGTTTTGTAGATTATGGCGAAGCTGTGGAAGTGGCGGCGCGGCGAGAAGCGCAAGAGGAGACGGGTTTACAGGTGGAATTAGTTGAACAATTACTGGTGTATTCTGACCCAAATCGCGATCCGCGTCAGCATACGATTAGTATTGTGTTTTTGGCGACAGCTAAGGGTGAACCAAAAGCTGGCGATGATGCTAAGAGTGTAGGGATTTTTGAGTATTGGTGTGTGCCTGGTAATTTATGTTTTGACCACGATCGCATTTTGCGCGATTATTGGCGATATCGGCATTATGGGATACGTCCAAGGTTGGGGTAGGAGAGGATGTCAAAGCCAAGATTCTAATGTTAAGGCTTGCACCTGTTGTATCCTTTGAAAATCGCTGTCCCCTGAGACGACGGTGAGGTTATAGTGCAGAGCAGTTGATGCTATCCACAAGTCGTTATCGCTAAAACCCAAATCTTGAACTGTAAACTTTCTACGCTTTGCTTTGTCTTTGGGGCCAAAATGTTCGACAATTTCCGCTTTGAGGCTACCGTAAACATCGGCAACTCCTCCATTAATGGGATAAAGGTCAATGGTTTGCAGAAAAGTTCTGACAAAGGGAAGATTTGCTTCTTGCTGAGAAGATTTTTGCACCATGTAAAGGAGTTCCCCTTGCACGATAACGCTAGTTGCAACCCCTAAGCCGATGTGTTCTTGTAACCGACGAATTACGTTTGTTTCTCCAAAAATGATCCGGCTACAATGGTTGGTATCTAAGAGGTACATTACTAAAATTCAGCCGGGGAACGAGTTTCGTAAACAAGTTGCAAGCACTCTTCAAAGTCATCTCCTTGCCAGGTTCCAGCAAATTTTAACAAGTCTTCTGCTTTCGAGCCTCTAATAATTGGTGTTGCTTCCTGTATTTCCGGTTTCGTTTGATGATTGGAAGTATCATCATTTTTTTCTGTTGGCAGGTCAAGAGATATTTCCTCTGTTACTGGTTTTGTTTTGAGAAAACGCAAAAAATCCAGTGTTTGGGCTAGTAGAACATCTGAGGATGATTCAATTTCTTGGAGTAGTAGTTCTTTAATATTCATAAATGATATTTTGCAGTCTGTCGTAACAGTATTATACGAGTGCGATCGCGATGCTGATCTGATGGCATTATGGGATACGTCCGAGGTTGGGGTAGGAGGGACGAACCGCGAAGGCGCGAAGGACGCAAAGGAAGAAAAGAGAGGAATACCTGTGACACAAAGTTTTTGTGATTATACTGTGTCAGTGGTATTTAAAGGTGCATTATGGATGCTGAGGAACTGTTGGAGAAATACGCCGCAGGAGAACGGAAATTTCATTCAGTAAATTTGAGAGGTGTAGACCTCAAAGGTGCAAATCTGAGTGGGATAGACCTAACAAGTGCAGATTTGACGGGAGTAGATTTAAATGATGCCAACCTGAGTAAGGCATGTCTTAAAAGCACAAATCTCACCAGGGCATCTTTGACAGGTGCAAATTTAAGTGGTTTGCTGGAAAGTTCTAGTTTAAATTTGAGTTGGGCAGATTTAATTTGTGCTGACTTCAGTAAGGCAAATATCAGTAGTGGAAACTTAAGTAACGCTAACTTGAAGAATACAAACTTTAGTGAAGCAGTCCTGAATAGCGCTAATTTCAGTAACGCTAATCTGGATAATGCCAATTTGAGTAAAGCAAACCTGAGTAAAGCAAACTTGAGTAAAGCTAACCTAGATAAGGCAAACTTAAGTGATGCTATACTCAATTCCGCAAACTTAACCGACGCATCCTTAAATGAAGCAAAATTTGTTAGAGCTAATCTTAGTGATGCTAATTTAAGTGGGGCTAACTTGTTTGGATCTGATTTGAGTCAAGCAAACCTAACTTATGTGAAACTCAAAGACACTATTTTACAGGGAGCCACGATTGGGGGCGTTCATTGGCAGGAAAAGGATTTGTCTGGAATGAATCTGACTGAGGCTAATCTAAGTTCAGCAAATCTTATAGGCGTAAATTTTAGAAAAGTCTGTCTAAAAGGGGCAAATTTAGAGAAAGCAGAACTGCAAAAAGTAGATTTGATGAACGCGAATCTAAACGAGGCAAACCTAAAGAAGGCAAATTTAACTGGCGCAAATATCTACGGAGCAACCTTTAAAAATGCAGACCTCACTGGTGCGATAATGCCAGATGGAGAAGTCTACAAGCCGATCGCAGCTGAAGCAGAAATCGGTAAACAGGAAACATCGTTAGGGAAAGTAATATCTATGACCCGTAAAGTAATTAATACTGATAACGCACCCGCACCAGTCGGCCCTTATAATCAAGCGATCGCAGCTTCAGGTCAATTTGTATTCATCGCTGGACAAATTGCCATCGATCCCCGCCTTGGTGATGTCGTCTACACTGATGATGTCAAAAAGCAAACTGAGCAGGTATTAGCTAATCTTGAAGCCATCCTCACAGCAGCCGGTGCGACTTTTAAAGATGTGGTAAAGACCACTGTATTTTTAGCTGATATGAATGATTTTGCGGCGGTGAATGCGATTTATGCTAAATATTTCCCGGAAGATACAGCCCCAGCGCGGGCTTGTGTTCAGGTATCGCGCTTACCTAAAGATGTATTGGTAGAAATTGATGCGATCGCTGTAATTAGCGGTTAAGAGAAATAGAATAATGAGCAAAATTTTAACGGTTACATTTGATGGTTCTGTTTTGCGTCCAAATATTCCACCTGATTTAGAACCGAACAAACGCTATGTGATTAGCATTGTTTCTGAGGATATTAGTTCATCTCAAATTAAAGCGACTGATGTGTGGGATGTATTAGAAGATTTAACGGGGACAGTTGAAGCACCCGAAGATTGGGCAAGTCAACATGACCATTACTTGTATGGCACACCAAAACGTCACCCTGAAATTAACACATGACGGGTGAGCAAATATTTTTAGACACTGTTTTAAAAAATTATGAATTCAAGGGCAGAATTGGCAATTAACAATTGTAAGTATTTTTGAGTGTTCCCCTCCGATGAATGCGATCGCCTCTACAACTTTGGGAATACTGAAATTAAGTACCCTAAAGGAGTATTAAAAATGGCAGAAAATCGTATCAGTGCCACTTTAGCCCCAGCAGACAGAGAAGCGGTCATGCAGGCGATCGCTACAATTAGAGAAAAGTTACCATTTTTGATTGATTTGACTACTGAAGACCGACGCACCATAGTCAAGATGGGAGATAAAAGTCGGGCTTTTGTTAGCAAAGCCTTAGAAGTGGCAACACAGAACCCTAACTTTTTGCCTCGTTATTTTGATTTGGAAGAGATGCGCCGGGATTTGGAAATATATGAGGACTTATATCCGGTGCTGTTGTCTCTAACCCAACTGCAAGAACTGGTAGATGATACCTGTATTGCGGCTGGTAGTGAAGCTTATGCAGCAGCCTTGGCAATTTACAACTATGCCAAAGCTAGCGGTGATGTTACAGGTTTGGATGCAGTCATTGATGAAATGGGACGCAGGTTCAGCCGTCGTTCCAAGAAAAAGAAACCTGAAGCCGCGGCCAGCTCAAGCATAAAATAGGCGATGCCTGCGGCGGGTTGCGCCTACGTCGCAGTTATAAATTTGGGCAAAATACACGTTACTCGTAGGGAAGTACACCTGTGCTTCCCTACCGTGTTTTCTATCTAAATTACCAATTTGAAAAAAGAATCCGACAAATAGACCATTTGTAGAGACGCGATGAATCGCGTCTTTACCCAAGGATGTATTGCAATCATCAATTAAAATGGTATGAAAATTTTTGCAACCCACGCAGGCGGATTTTATTTGTGTAGCCGCGACTTCTAGTCGCCAAGGCATTTTTGAGCCTTTGAGCCTGACAGTTGAGCCTTTGAACCTCAACATTGAGCCTTTGAGCCTGACAGTTGAGCCTTTTATCCTCAACGTTGAGCCTTTGAGCCTGACGATTGAGCCTTTTAGCCTCAACGTTGAGCCTTTGAGCCTGATGATTGAGCCTTTTAGCCTCAACGTTGCGCCTTTGAGCCTCGAAGTTGCACCTTTTATCCTCGAAGTTGCGCCTTTTAGCCTGAGATTAGAAGTTTATCTAGATAAATTGTTAAATTTACTACTGGTTTTCAGGAAAAATTTAATAAAACCTTGTTGAAATATATTAACTCAGTACATCTACCAGCATCATACAGCAGCAATGAGCAATACCTCTGGATTTTCAGTCAGCAAACCTGTTGCATTATGGAATAAACCCATTAAAGCTGACTTTAAAGAACTATTTAAATCACTAGGAAAAGGTGCGATAAATGGGGTTTTGGGTCAGTGGGGAGAGGTAGCTAAAGATGCTTTGGAAGCTACAACAGCACTAGGTTTGTCAGCAGCACCAGAGGAAGTTGCTTGGTTACTAATTTACCGTTCTTTGGTAGAAGCAATAGTGAGTTTGGTCAAAGGAAATCAAGAATTACTGTTTGAAAAACCAAACGAGAGCGATCTTGAGCTATTGTGCGATCGCCTCAACCATTCTCTAGAAAGTATAGAATTGCGTATTGACCAAGATTTTTTTAGCCGTCCCAAAGATTTGCCGATTCTGGAACCGATTAAAATTGCTTTTGCCGACTGGTTAAAATACTTTAGCGTCAATGAAGCACAGGCACTAACAATTAGTCATCGTCTTCCTACCTATTTTGTGTTTGCCCTACATGAAGAGTGGGCAAAACATCCAGAAAAATATGCTTGTTTAAAAGAAGAACTGGATACCCCCTTTACTCAAGCCAATGAACGGGAACAGTCATGGCAGCGTTATTTAGCTTGGCTACAAAGACAGGTTGAAGAACCAATGATGCTTTTAGAAGCTTTTGGTTTAAAACAAGTTTATGTTCCTTTACACGCCTACTATAAGCAGAAAGTTGGGGGTGAAAAGTCAGAAGAATTTGAACGCCGACTTAGAGAAGATGAGAAATATCAGCGAATTGTTCTTGACTTAGAAACTGAACTGGAAGCTTGGTTAGAAAAAGGCGATCGCCATGATGCCATTAGAGTGATTAGTGGTGGCCCAGGAAGTGGTAAATCTTCTTTTGCTAAAATCTTTGCAGCTAACCAAGCAGAAAAAGGGAAAATTCCGGTTTTATTTATTCCTTTGCACCATTTTGATCCCTCGGAAGACTTAGTTGATGCAATTAGTAAGTTTGTACGAGACGATGGCTTTCTCAGACATAATCCCTTAGATAAAGATAAGGCTGATTCACCCTTACTCATTATATTTGATGGTTTGGATGAGCTTGCCATACAGGGCAAAATTGCTACTGAAACTGCTAAACAATTTGTGCGTGAGGTTCAAAAAAAAGTAGACCGCTTTAATATGCGTGAAAATTGCTTACAAGTATTAATCAGTAGTCGAGAACTGGTTGTGCAAGCAAATATTAGCGACTTTCGTCAACCACAGCAAATCTTGCATATATTGCCTTATTTTGTTACTGAATATGAGAGAAAAAATCACATTGACGATCAAAATTTGTTGCAGCAAGATCAACGTCAGATTTGGTGGTATAAATACGGCAATGCTAGCGGACGAGGATATGATTGCTTACCAGAAGAGTTAAACCAAGATAACCTTACAGAAATTACTGCCCAACCCTTACTGAATTACCTGGTAGCATTGAGTTTTAACCAGCAAAATAAATTTCCTACAGACGGCAACCTGAATGCAATTTATGCAAATTTACTCACAGCAGTTTATCAGCGTGGTTGGGCTGGTTATCAACATCCGGCTATTCGTGGAATTGAGGAAAAAGACTTTGTTCGTATCTTGGAAGAAATTGCTTTAGCTTCTTGGCATGGAGATGGACGGACAACAACTGTCAGAGAGATTGAAGCCCATTGTGAAAACAGTAATTTAAAACGTCTTTTAGACAAGTCTCAAAAAAGTGCAAAATTAGGCGTAATTCGTCTTTTGATTGCCTTTTATTTTCGTGAGAGTGGAGTGAAGGAACAGGAAAAAACTTTTGAATTTACCCACAAAAGTTTTGGTGAATATTTGACAGCAAAACGCATTGTGCGAGAAGTTAGACTTATTCATAAAAAGCTGAAGGCTCGCCAGGATGATCCAGACGAAGGATGGGATGAGCGCGAGGCTTTAAAAAGGTGGGCAATTCTCTGCGGTGTATCCCATATAGATGAATACCTTTTTAAGTTTGTTGCGGATGAAATGCGTTTACAGAATGCATTGGATGTTGGCAATTGGCAGCAGACATTATGTCATCTGATTAGTTTTATGTTGCGTCATGGAATGCCGATGGAACGCTTGACTCCAAGACCTGATTTTCAAGAAGAAAATAGACAAGCACGAAATGCAGAAGAAGCGTTGTTAGCTGTCTTAAATGCTTGCGCTAGAGTAACAAAGATAGTTTCAAAGATTCAATGGCATACTCCTGAAGCTTTCGGTATCTGGATTTCCCGCTTGCAAGGGCAAAGAATCACTACTAATACTGATGTGTTTTGCTTGAATTGCCTGAGTTTTTTGGATTTACAAGTTTGCGTTTTAGTTTTTAAAGATATTGTTCAGGCGAATCTTGAAAGGGCGAATCTTAAAGGGGCAAATCTTAAAGGAGCGAATCTTGTACGAGCGAATCTTGAAGGAGCAGATATTGAAGGGGCAAATCTTGAAGGGGCAAATCTTGAAGGGGCAAATCTTGAACGGGCAAATCTTGAAGGGGCAAATCTTGCACGGGCATATCTTAAAGGGGCGAATCTTAAAGAGGTAAATCTTGCACAGGCGAATCTTGTACGGGCATATCTTAAAGGGGCGAATCTTGAAGGGGCAAATCTTGAACGGGCAAATCTTGAACGGGCAAATCTTGAACGGGCGTTTCTTGTAAGGGCGAATCTGGAAGGTGCAAATCTTAAAGGGGCGAATCTTAAAGAGTCGAAAATGTAGCAGACTTGAATGAGGATTCTAGTTAAGACTCCGATAAGTGACTTACAAACATTAAGAATTTGTAGTGGCGTGACACAGCATTAAGCGATTTTTCCTTTTTATGACAAAGTGCAGGCGATCGCTCAACACTATTGCATATAAATATTAAGCGATCGCTTTTACAACTGTGCCCAACTCATGACAAAGTGTAGGCGATCGCTTCATTCCCAACTTTTGCAAAAGCTTGGCAAAAATTACCCCTGAACGTGAAGAACCTGCACTACGTTGTTAGGGTGTGGGTAAGCGATCGTAAGATTCCGGTTCAATATCTGGTACTTTCGCTAAAACTGCGTCGTATTTTTCTCGACTGCCTCGCTTTGCTGGCTCACCTAGATAAATTTCAGTTGTGAGTACAGCGATTTTTTCCGCAACTGCTGTTGCCACAAACTGATCGATAGAAATGCCGTCTTGTTTGGCAAGTTCCTGCAAACTTTTGTACAAAGAGTCAGGAAGCTGGACGCTGAGGTTGCTCATGACAATGCTCCAATAGATTGCAAAAACTCCGCAAACGAAAAGCACTCCCTAGTTTGAAACGCACACCAGCAACGATAAAATTTGTATCAAGGACAACTTGTGGAACTGTCATAGAAGCATGATACTGGCTCTCTACTTACGAATCAATGCTGTTTTGCAGTTCTAATACCAATTTAAAAATGATTACGAGTGATTTTATATTTTAGACGATCGGCCCGATCAAAACGGCATTTACCTAAATCCACTCAAATCCCTGTGCGGCTAAAAATTCTTTAGCTGGTTCCAAAATATCTTTGCTTAAAACCAGCTTGATTTTTGGAGAACTAAGATGCAAGCGAAAACGCTGAATAAATAGTTGGTTAGCAGGTTCAATTTTCCTAATGGCACTCCAGGGAATCAACAAAGGCGTCAGTCCCAAGCTAAACAACGGAAAAATACTCAGATAAATCCCTTGAGGAGTGATACCAACATTTAAAGTTCCTTTGTAGTACACCAAACCCACAGAACCGCTTATCATTCGCGAAAAGTTTAGTGGCGGCGCTTCTTGGGTACGGTAGAGTTTAGCTAGGCGATTCCAGTCATGACGGAATAGAAAAATCATGACTATCGTGGAAAATGTCAAAAAAACGATGTATGTCCACTGAAGGTTATGTGGCATTTGCTTTTAAGTCATTGATGATTGACGCTTCCACTGTAAGCGATGTCTAACGAAAAGCCTCTCTGAGGCTACATATTCATCAATCAATCACGTTTTCTTAAATTTTTCCAAATTATCGGAGCATTCCGGTTAAAAATTGTTCAATAGAAACCCTTCCACTCAAAAAACTGGCCTTAATTAAAGCCAGTTTTTTGATTTTATTGCTAACTTCTAGCAAATTTTACAGCCGATATTAATGGAACACACTTAATGAAGATATTATTAAGCTTTCTCATTCAAATGTCAAGATTTAACTATTTTTTTCAGCAAAACTTACCGTTAGATATTGCTACTTCCCTTACATTCTCAGGCTTTGCGGATAAGTTCTTGTCACCAAAATGCTGATTCATCAGCGCCGGTATTTGTGAAGCTTGAATTCGGCTATGGCGAGTTTTATCTGGCATAACTAGGTTTGGCCCAGCTTTACAGTTTTTCATACAACCAGTGCCCTTGATTGTAACTTGGTCTTCTAAACCGCGATCGCTTAAAGCCGCCTCCAATGCCTGACAAACTCCGTTACCACCGCGTTTCATACAATCAGACTTTTGACACACCAAAATGGTGGCCTTAGTCTTAGCTGGTTTTGCCTTGACATGATCAATAGATGGAGATTCTTGTGGTGCTGCGATCGTTTGAACTGTCGCAATTCCAGAATTCGCCGCCATTACACGTTCAGCTTTGAGTGTAACTTTGTCTTTTTTTATATCGTATTCTTTATAACCAACAACTTGTAGCCAAGTACCTGCTGGTAGCCGCAAATCAAAAGCAGCCCGTAAATGTTTAGCAAGTTTAACGTAGCATTCACCCTCATGAGTACTCAGCAGTAGACCTTTGAGCTTATACCCATCTTTAATAACAAAATTTATAAACCTGCCTTCAAGGCAAAATTCTGATCTTTGAGATACACCCATTTTTTGACCTCCTTTTAACTAATACAAGCTATCAAGCAAGAAATTCTCAGCAGTACCCACAGATTAGAACTATTGATAGCGACTCTGCCAGCAACACTCAAGAGTCCAAATCTGATCTTGACGAGAGACTGTAAATCGCCGTATCACACTCCAAAGTTGAACAGCCGCAGTCGGATTGCCAATTTCAACTTTCAATGGCTGGTTAGCCGCACAACTACAGGGAATGTCTAACTCCTTTAGGCGTTGATAGACTTGCCAGCGGTCTGTCCAATTCACCTCTACAAGGTGACTTATTTCTATTTCTGAACTAAACGATTTCAAGAAAATTGCCCTCAAAGTGCAACAAACTTGCAGTAATCACCGCAATTTAACTCCCAGCTTTTTCAAAGCCTTAGAAGTCTAACCTCTTAAAACCAGCATAGCTTAAGTGCAAACAATTCTCATTAATTTTGGAAAAAATAAAATTTTTTAGCGATCGCATCAGGCAGAAATCAAGTCAAAATTCTTGCAGAAACTTCTCGAAGCACTTGGGGATATAAGGTTTAACTTCCCGCAGAGCGAGAGATGAAGGAGAAAATTTTACCTTGTCTTTCCCATATCTGGTCTTGAAAGTTATGCATGTTAAAGCCTATCTGTCAAGATTGATAATGATAGATATATGTAATTTAATGAAACTACTATCATCCACCAAACAACAAACTAGAGATTTTTGGTAAGTAAAAATACAAAATATTGTGATGGCAGATTGGCTTGCTCTTATTATTAAAATGTTAATATGTAAGGAATAAGCAGTTAAAATCTACATCTGCTAAAAAGCGAGGAAAACTAATGTCTGAAACGCAAACTTTGTTACGAAATTTTGGTCATGTATATGACAATCCCGTATTGTTGGATCACAGCGTAACTGCTCCAATCACAGAAGGATTTAACGTTATATTAGCTAGTTTCCAGGCACTATACTTGCAGTATCAAAAGCATCATTTTGTAGTTGAAGGCTCAGAATTTTATTCTCTGCATGAGTTTTTCAACGAAAGCTACAACCAAGTACAAGACCATATCCATGAAATTGGAGAACGCTTGGACGGGCTAGGTGGTGTGCCAGTAGCGACCTTTAGCAAATTAGCAGAATTAACTGTTTTTGAGCAAGAATCTGAAGGTGTATATTCCTCTCGCCAAATGGTGGAAAATGACCTAGCTGCCGAACAAGCGATTATTGGCGTAATTCGCCGCCAAGCTGCTCAGGCAGAGAGTTTAGGCGATCGGGGTACACGCTATCTGTACGAAAAGATTTTGTTGAAAACTGAGGAACGTGCTTATCATTTGTCACACTTCCTCGCTAAAGACAGCTTAACTTTAGGATTTGTCCAAGCTGCTCAAAGCTAAAACTCTCATAATCTAGATTTATCTATCTAGACTGAAAAAAAGTTGGCAGCACTAACTCTTAAAATATTATAAAAAATGGCAGGGAATGGTATCACTACATCTCTGCCATTTTTAATTTAAGTAAACATATTTACACAATATTTAATATTGATAATACATAGCAATTAGATAGTGAAAATAAATTCCTATCTAAGTAATCTATCTGTGCATAAATAAGTAAATGGATATGTACCACAATAAATCACCAGTCGTTGAAAAGCATCATCCGGTTAAATAATAAATATTTGCAAAAGCTTTAAAAATTTAAGCATCACAATTAAATAAAATTAGAAATACAAAATAATTGTTGGGCATTGGGCATTGAAAAGAGGCAGAGGGGCAGGGTGCGGAGGGGAAAACTCTTCTCCCTTGCTCCCTGCTCCCCTGCTCCCTTGTCCCCCACTCCCCAATACCTTTCGGTTAAGGGGAAAAAGGGAAAAGGGAAAAGAAAAACCTTTAACCTTTACCCCTTAACCTTTTCCCCAAACCCAATTTCAAGTTAAAAATGCTTAACCGAACAGTATTGCCCCACTGCCCCCTCCCTCTCTGTCATCAAACTTAGAAAACTTAATAATAAAAAGCACGATGGGGGGTAAAGACACTTAAAATAATCAGGATTTGTATTCTCGTATTCCAAGGCAACGACTATGCCCCGCCGTGACGACCTCCAGAAGATTCTACTGTTAGGTTCTGGTCCAATTGTGATCGGACAAGCCTGTGAGTTTGACTACTCTGGCACTCAAGCCTGCAAAGCGCTCCGAGAAGAAGGCTATGAAGTGGTTTTGGTCAACTCCAATCCTGCAACTATTATGACCGACCCGGAAACGGCCGATCGCACTTACATTGAGCCGCTGACGCCGGAATTGGTCGAAAAAGTCATTGAGAAAGAACGCCCCGATGCTTTACTACCAACGATGGGAGGACAAACCGCCCTCAACCTCGCCGTTGCTTTAGCCAAAAATGGCGTGTTGGAAAAGTACGGTGTTGAATTAATCGGCGCTAAACTCCCAGCGATCGAAAAAGCCGAAGATCGAAAACTGTTTGGTGAAGCAATGGCAAGGATTGGAGTAGCTGTTTGTCCCAGCGATACAGCCGAATCTTTAGAAGAAGCCAAAGCTGTTGCCCGCCAAATTGGTACTTATCCCCTAATTATTCGTCCTGCCTTCACAATGGGAGGAAGTGGCGGTGGTATTGCCTACAACCAAGAAGAATTTGAAGAAATGGCACAGGTGGGTATAGATGCCAGCCCTGTTTCGCAAATTCTCATTGACCAGTCTTTACTCGGCTGGAAAGAATATGAACTCGAAGTGATGCGTGACTTAGCAGATAACGTGGTGATTATCTGCTCCATCGAAAACCTTGATCCAATGGGCATTCACACCGGGGACTCTATTACCGTCGCTCCCGCGCAAACCCTCACTGATAAAGAATATCAAAGGCTGCGGGATATGGCAATTAAAATCATCCGCGAGATCGGTGTGGAAACTGGCGGTTCTAATATTCAGTTTGCCGTCAATCCGCTGAATGGGGATGTGGTTGTAATTGAAATGAACCCCCGCGTTTCCCGTAGTTCGGCTTTATCTTCCAAAGCTACAGGTTTCCCCATCGCCAAAATGGCTGCAAAATTGGCTGTGGGCTACACCTTGGATGAAATTAAAAATGACATCACCAAGAAAACTCCCGCATCCTTTGAGCCGACAATTGACTATGTGGTGACAAAAATCCCTCGCTTCGCCTTTGAAAAGTTCCCTGGCTCTGACCCAGTACTGACAACTCAAATGAAGTCTGTGGGGGAAGCAATGGCAATTGGGCGGACTTTCAACGAATCCTTTCAAAAGGCACTGCGATCGCTCGAAACCGGACGCGCTGGTTGGGGTTGCGACAAAGCCGAAAAATTACCCAGTGGTGAACAAATCCGCGCCCAACTACGGACACCTAACCCCGATCGCATTTTCGCCGTGCGTCATGCCTTGCAGCAAGGGATGACCATTGAAGAAATCTATGAACTCACTGGTATTGACCGATGGTTCCTAGATAAATTACAGCAACTTCTAGAGGTCGAAAAATTCCTGAAACGGACACCGTTGCAGCAGTTGACAAAAGAGCAACTTTATGAAGTGAAGCGGGACGGATATAGCGATCGCCAGATTGCTTATGCCACCAAAACTACTGAAGATGAAGTTCGCGCCTACCGCAAGTCACTAGGGATTATCCCAGTTTATAAAACCGTAGATACCTGTGCTGCTGAGTTTGAAGCCTTTACCCCGTATTACTATTCTACCTACGAACAAGAAACAGAGGTAATGCCCGCAACCAAGCCAAAAGTGTTGATTTTGGGTGGTGGCCCCAACCGCATTGGCCAGGGAATTGAGTTTGATTATTGTTGTTGTCACGCCGCTTATGCCTTGAAGGATGCGGGGTATGAAACGATTATGGTCAACTCTAACCCAGAGACAGTTTCAACAGACTACGATACCAGCGATCGCCTTTACTTTGAGCCTTTAACAAAAGAAGATGTCCTTAACATCATCGAAACTGAAAATCCAGTTGGGGTAATAATCCAGTTTGGCGGACAAACACCCCTAAAATTGGCTATTCCATTACAAGAATTTCTTAGCAATAACACTTCTGGACTCCTCACAAAAATTTGGGGTACATCGCCAGATTCCATCGACATGGCAGAAAACCGGGAGCGGTTTGAAAAGATTCTCCAACAGTTGAATATTTCCCAGCCGCCCAATGGTATCGCTCGGAGTTACGAAGACGCGCTGATTGTTGCCAAACGTATAGGCTATCCGGTGGTGGTGCGTCCCAGCTATGTGTTGGGGGGACGAGCGATGGAAATCGTCTATTCCGATTCTGAGTTGGAACGCTACATGAGCTTTGCGGTACTCATAGAACCAGAACATCCGATTTTGATTGATAAGTTTTTAGAAAACGCCATTGAAGTCGATGTCGATGCGATCGCCGATCATAGCGGACGGGTGGTGATTGGTGGTATTATGGAACACATCGAGCAAGCAGGGATTCACTCAGGAGATTCTGCTTGTTCTTTACCTTCCATTTCCCTATCACCAGCAGTTCTCAATCAAATTCGCACTTGGACGGTGCAGCTAGCACAAGCCCTGTCAGTCGTTGGCTTGATGAATATTCAGTTTGCTGTTGTCGGTGCAAGCAGCTATTCTCCCCAAGTTTATATTCTCGAAGCTAATCCCCGCGCCTCCCGTACAGTTCCCTTTGTATCTAAAGCAACAGGAGTACAGTTAGCGAAATTAGCATCCTTAATTATGTCAGGCAAAACCTTAGAGGAGCTACACTTCACCGAGGAAGTCATACCCACACATATTGCTGTAAAAGAAGCAGTATTACCCTTTAATAAATTCCCTGGAACTGATACAATATTGGGCCCAGAAATGAGATCCACTGGTGAGGTGATGGGGATTGACAGCGACTTTGGCCGGGCCTTTGCCAAAGCAGAATTGGGTGCTGGGGAGCGTTTACCGCTAACGGGAACTGTATTTGTATCAATGAGCGATCGCGATAAAGCTGCTGCAAGTGGTGTGGTGAAGGAATTTATCGATTTGGGCTTTACAGTGATGGCTACCCTTGGTACACGCCGAGTTCTTCTTGAACAGGGGTTAAATATTGAGTTGGTGTTGAAACTCCATGAAGGTCGTCCCCACGTTCTAGATGCAATCAAAAACCAAAAAATCCAACTTATTATCAACACACCATCCGGGGAAGAAGCCCAGACTGATGCTAGGTTAATCCGCCGCACAGCCTTAGCTTACAAAATTCCCATCATTACTACCATCGCCGGTGCCAAAGCTACCGTCGCCGCCATTCGTTCCTTACAAAATACGACTTTGGACGTAAAAACCATCCAAGAGTACTGCCCGATTGCGAGGTAGTAGGGAGCAGGGGAGCAAGGAGAAGGGAGAAGAGTTTTCCCCTCCGCCCCCCGCACCCCGCCCCTCTGCCTCTTTTCAATGCCCAATACCCAATTCCCAGAAAAAATTAAGTCATTGTTATAAGAGAATGACTATAGTTCTCATTGAGATACTTTAACAAATATGAGGAAGCTTATGTTAACCAGATAATTTCTTAAATTGACTTATAGTCATCCTTAAGATAGAGGGCGACGTTTCATGAACTGGAACAACCAGGAAATTTAATGTCGCCATCTAGCCAAAACATTCTCATAAATGTTACAATTGTTAATAAGAATCCAATAAAAAATGTTTAATAAGCAACCTTTTATCTAACTGTAGATACTTGTGAAAAGTAGGAAATAACTGTAGTTTTAGCAGTTAAGAAGCCTAAATTTGATTATTATGAGCAGCCGAGTTTATCGGGCGCGTAAGTTGCAAACCATAGTATAGGTTCCCAGTTAACTGGGTAACACCCTAATAAAGCATCTATCCCTTAATGACCCTACCGCCAAACCCATCATTACCAAAGAGTAGCGCCATGAAGACCGCTCAGACAGCCACAGACCTCGTGCGGACTTACCTGCGTGAGATTGGCCGTGTGCCACTCTTAACACACGAGGAAGAGATTTTCTATGGTAAACAGGTGCAACGTTCCTGCGCTTTGCACGAATCAAGGGAAAATCTTGCCACCCAGCTAGATCGTCAACCGACTCTAGAAGAGTGGGCCAAAGCGACAAACCTAGAACCAGCAGAGTTGAACGAAGCGATCGCCGATGGTGAAATTGCCAAGCGTAAGATGGTAGAAGCCAATTTGCGGCTGGTAGTCTCCGTTGCTAAAAAGTACATCAAGCGCAACGTCGATTTACTGGACTTGATCCAAGAAGGTAGTATTGGTATGCAACGGGGCGTAGAAAAGTTTGACCCCACCAAAGGGTACAGATTTTCTACTTATGCCTATTGGTGGATTCGGCAAGCTATCACTCGTGCTATTGCCGAAAAAGCCCGCACCATTCGGCTGCCGATCCATATCACCGAAAAATTAAATAAGATTAAAAAGGCACAGCGCCAATTGTCTCAAAAATTGGGGCGCGCTCCCACAGCTGGAGAGCTAGCCGAAGAATTAGAATTGACCCCCAAACAAGTACGAGAGTATCTAGAAAAGGCGCGTTTGCCCCTTTCTTTGGATTTGCGGTTGGGTGATAATTACGATACCGAACTCGGAGAAATGCTGGAAGATCCAGGCGCATCTCCCGAAGAGTTCGTCATGCAATCTTCCTTATCTTATGACTTAGATCGCCTAATGGGCGATCTAACGCCACAACAGAGGGAAGTAATCACACTGCGCTTTGGGTTAACTGATGGGCAAGCGCTGACTCTGGCGAGAATTGGTGAAATCCTGAACATCAGTCGAGAACGAGTGCGGCAAATTGAGCGGGAAGCTTTAACTAAACTTCGTAAATCTAAAGCCAATATGGATGAATATTTGGCAAGTTAGGGGAAACTTAGGAGTTAAGATTTAGGAGTGATGAGTTTTTAATTAACTCTTCACTCCTCACTTTATTTATTGGGGTGAGAAAATACGCTGGCTTTTGTACGGTTACACCTACTTCCACTAGACAGCTAGGCTGTTACATTAGTTGACAGGAAGACAAAATAACTAAGTCAAATCCAAAACAGGCATTTAATATTTAAATCACAAGCACCGCAGCCAATAGTGGTAGTTAAGGAGCTAAAAAATGAGTAACCCATCCAATCGTGTCTCAGAGTTTTTTAATAGCGAATCAGAAACTAATGATTTACTATGGCAGTACGTTAAATCCTTGAGTCCAGAGACAGTTACACAGCTATCTAAACCCACATCTGCTGAAGTGTTTCAGGTGATGGAACGGAATATTACAGGACTTTTGGGTAATCTACCTTCAGAACACTTTGGTGTTACTGTAACCACAAATCGGGAAAATCTGGGTCGGCTTCTGGCTTCTGCGATGATTAGTGGTTATTTCTTGCGTAACGCTGAACAAAGAATGAATTTTGAAATCGCCCTACAAGGCTCTGAAACGAATCACAGCGAAGTTGAGTAGAAATATAAAATTTGGTTTGGGAAATTAAATATTCTTGGGCTGATAGCGAGTTACAGTTACGGCAATGAGTTGATTAGGGTTGAAATTTAAACGCAGAGGAACGCGGAGGTTAGGGCAGAGTAACGCAAAGTTTTTGGATTTGGTTATCTGTGAACTCCTATAAGTTGGTAATTAGTTTAACTAGAGGCGTATTGCTAAATGATTAATACACATTTGTGGATAAACTAACAGCGTTAGACGGCTTTCGCGATTTTCGCAATAAATTTAAACTCGGCAGAGTTAAAACTACTCTGCCGAGTTTTGTTATTAGTTAAGAGTCAATAATTCTTCCCCTACTCCCCATTTATCCAATCAACTATGAGTGAAACCAGTTCTTTTCCACCCCATAAAATCATTGGTGTTGCAGTAATTTGGAATGACCAAAAGCAAATTTTAATCGATCGCCGTCGTCCAGAAGGAGCTATGGGTGGTTTATGGGAATTTCCTGGTGGTAAAATTGAGCCTGGTGAAACTATCGAAGAGTGTATTCAACGGGAAATTTCCGAAGAACTAGGAATAGTAATTGAAGTGGGAGAACATCTGATTACTATTGACCACAGCTATACAAACTTGCGCGTTACCCTCACAGTACATCACTGCCGCCATCTTACAGGCGTTCCCCAACCTTTAGAATCCGATGAAATTCGCTGGGTAACTTTGGCAGAACTTGAGCAGTTTAATTTTCCGAAAGCAAATACTCAAATTATTGCTGCATTAAAAGGGACTGGGGGCTAGGAAAGAAGCAGAGGGAGCAGAGGAGCAGAGGAGAATAATTAATAACCAATGACTAATCCCGTAACAATCTATTAATTGCATCAGGTTGAGTCCCGCAATTTTCTACAATAGGCGCAGGGACTTTGATTTAAGGTGTCAGCAATATAAATGCCTAAAACCGTTACCGATGTGATGAGCCGCGATCCTATTGTTGTCCGGGAGGAAACTCCACTGAAGGAAGCTATCCAAATTCTCGCAGAACGCCACATCAGCGGACTACCTGTTGTGGATGATCTCGGTAAATTGGTGGGCATTATCTCAGAAACCGATTTGATGTGGCAGGAAACTGGTGTTACTCCACCTGCGTACATTATGTTTCTTGATAGTGTTATCTATTTAAAAAATCCTGCTACTTATGAACGTGATTTGCACAAGGCTCTAGGGCAAACCGTTGGGGAGGTAATGAGTAAAAACCCGATCGCTATTTCCCCTGATAAAACTCTAAAAGAAGCAGCTACAATCATGCACGATCGCAGCGTTCACCGCTTGCCAGTACTTGATAGCACCGGCCAAGTAATTGGCATCCTCACTCGTGGTGATATTATTCGGGCAATGGCTGCTAGTCAAGATTAGTCAAAAATAGAGACGCGATTAATCGCGTCTGTCTTTTTTATACATTTGAAAATCAAGGATAACTAAATGAGTATTACTCCGGAGTCTGTTAGGCAATTGCTCAGTTCTGAGGATTTAGGCGATCGCTTACGTGCAGTAAATCAAATCCGCGAATTGGAACCGGCGATTGGCTTTGAATTAATTCAAAGCGCTATTGGCGATCGCAATTCCCGTGTCCGTTACTCAGCGGTGAGTCAAATGGATACACTCGGAACCCAGGATTTACAGCTATCCTTAGAAATTTTGCGCGATCGCTTGCTTCATGACTCCGAAGTAGATGTACAAGCAGCAGCAGCAGACTGTTTGGGCGCTCTGAAGTTACGCGAAGCTTTTGAAGATTTGCAGCAGCTTTATCATACAACTGGTGAATGGCTAATACAATTCAGTATTATTGCGACATTAGGAGAGTTGGGCGATCCACGAGCTTTTGAACTACTCAAAGAGGCACTCTCATCAGAAAATGAATTAGTCCAAACTGCTGCGATTAGTTCTTTGGGTGACTTGGGAGATGTAGAAGCAGTTTCCCTGTTGGCTCCCTATGCTACCAATCCAGATTGGCAAATTCGTTACAGACTTGTACAAGCCTTGACTCGTTTGGGTAATCCAGAAGCCAAATCTATCTTAGAAACTCTGGCTAATGATGAAGTAGAAGCGATCGCCAATGAAGCGAAACAATCTTTGCAGTCAGCCTAAATCTGGTATGTGACAGATAACAAATTAAAAACAAAATTCAACCTGCCTGGAAAAAATTTACATTCCAGATAGGTTGAAGACACAATTAATTTATTATGATGTCCAGCAAAACTATTTAATCGCAAGGTTGTTGGGATTAATTTATTACGACTGCAATCACGCTTATTTGAACAGAAATATATTATCTCTAGTTCTTCAACGTCAATTCTTTATATAAAAAAGATTGACTAAGCTACAGTTTTGCGGCGACGAGACATAACCATTCCTGCACCAACTATTCCTAAGCCTAGTAGAGTCGTTGGTTCGGGAACAGTGGCAAATGTACCACCAGAAAAGGTTAAATTACTAATTGAACCACCACTAGAAAGAATTGAATTGACGCTAGCAATACTTGCATTGTTTACTTGGAAAGTTAAGTTTCCTCCTCCGTTAGATATTTCTCCAGTTGCACTGGTAAAATATCCAAAAAGTGCAACACCTATACCAACATTAAGACCATCTTGATTTAGCTTGTAGCTAGAAGATGTCAAAGTAAAAGTATTCAATCCATCTGTTATTGAACTAGTATCTGTTCCAGGTAAAATGAAACCGGGATAAGTAAGAGAGCCAAAGTCAATAAATGGATTGTCTGCAACTTTTGATGAAAATGAGATGATGTTACCTATATTGCCTGAGTTAAATGCTGAAAAGTTTCCTGTTGTAGAACCAATTCCAATTGGAGTGATTGGCTGAGGAGTAAAAGTTAGGGCATCTTGAGAAAATGTGATTTGGCTAATACCAGAGGGAGCAGTAAAGCCACCGTTAAACTGAATCTCACCACTAAGTGCAGCAGCTTGTGCAGATCCAGCAGAGGTAAACATGCCAGCAGTAGCTAAGGGAATGGCAGCAGTAAATGCTAAAGTTGCATTGAGTAATTTAGATTTAAAACTAATCATTGTTGTTTGAGGCTCCTAGTAATAACCTTAAATCAGAGCAATTGCTTTACTTATAATTTCAGTAATTTATAGAAAATACTGTCAGTGAAAGCGAAACTTGCGTGATGTATTTCTTATCTCCATGAAATCACATAGACTTAGAGCCTGCAAGAATTACTGAGTGGTCTTCACTACATCTTTAATAGATTACTGTCCTTCATGAAGTCTTAATTCGTCATATATCCGCACTTTGTATATCTTTTATTTAACAAGCTTTAAATTGTTGCCAATGGCTCTGATTTGAAGAAAGTTAGCTTACGTAAGATAAATATAAAAGTATTTATTAATACATAATATTGCTCAACCATTTTTTAGATAAATAGAGTATGCAGTGTATCTATTTTCTCTTCAGTTAATCATTTTTAGTGAAACGGTTCCTCTCATAGCGCAAATGAAAGGAACCACTATATTTGTTTAATATGGATAGTCTTTGCGACAGGTGGCTAACTGCTGGCTATTAGCACTCTTATGAAATGTTTCAAAGCTTTCAAATGCTAAGAGCCAAATACCTGTGGCCAAGTTGTCACAACAAAAACTACAACGGCTGCGATCGCTAACAATCCTTGAATCAAATTTCCAACCAAAGATCCGACTACAATTCCGATACCCGCTTTAACCGCCAACCTGAATTCACGTCGGTAAAGATACTCACCAATAATTGCTCCTAAAAGTGGCCCTAGTAAAATTCCTAACAGTGGCCCCCCAAAAGGTAACGCTGGCAATAATCCCAAAAATCCCACCACCAAGCCGACAATTGCGCCAATTTGCCCCCACTTGCTAGCTCCGGCTTGTTTTGCTCCCACATAGCTAGCTAAAAAATCTACTCCAACACTGAGCAGTAAAACTATAATTGTGACAATTAGGGGAATCTTGATAGCTGCAAAGGAACTACTAACGATTCCCCAGACAATAATTGCAATTAAAATTAAGCTGCTACCAGGAATGGCAGGAACTACTGCACCGATAATACCCACAAGCATTACGGCAATCAATAGCCAATAAATAATTTGCATAGATCAATTGTAAGTTTCCAATTTCCTCATAAAGGCACACAGATATGCGCCCCTACTGTATATTCTATCTGGGTAAGATGATGACCATTGGTGTCAACTTAAGCTGAAACTCCTTTAAAGGCTCGTTTCCAGTCTCCGGCTGGAAATGCTGCTGCTGGTGGCTCTGCCACCAGTAAAGAGAGGCGGAGCCTCAAAGACAAGCATTCCCAATCGGAGACTGGGAACGAGGCAATCTAAAAGCTAGTTATAGACTTGCTTTCACGTTAAGTTGACACCAATGGATGATGACAAATGCCTACTACAATGTGATGAAAGTTTGCCTAATACTTCTAAACTGCTATTTAAAAGCTCAAAACGTATGACGAGAAAAATATTAACTGGACTAAGTTCTCAAGCTTACGAACACCCTTTTGATCGCAAAGCCTTGGCTTCTTTGCAAAAGATGCCCGGTGTCTCCTTACTACTCAAAAAAGTTAACGAATACGGTATCGATCGCTTACTTAGATTGCAAAGTCTTGGTAGTGAAATCAGAATTTCGCCCCGTAATTTTCCTGAATTACATCAAGCATTTGTAGAAACTTGCCAAATTCTTGATGTTGCTCCACTCCCTGAATTGTATCTGTTTCGAGGTACAGGTCACATTGAAACCTATATTGTTGGGGTAGAAAAACCCCTTGTTGGTATCAATTTAGATGCAATGGAGTGGCTTGATGCAAATGAGTTGCTTTACGTTTTCGGACATGAAATCGCTCGCATCAAGAGTCAGCACATGATTTATCACCAAATGGCAATTGTTATGCCAACTTTGAAAAATTTGTTGAGCAGTACCACATTGGGAGTCGGTGGCTTAGTAGCTGGTGGTATGGAACTAGGTTTGTATAATTGGCGGATGATGGCTCGGTTCACCGCCGATCGGGCTGCAATGCTTGCTTGCCAGGATATTGACGTAGCAACTACTACACTGATGAAACTTGCGGGTTTACCAGATGAGTACTTGACTACTGCTGTAATCGAAGATTTTCTCGTCCAAGCCCGTGAGTTTGCATCTAATAACTTAGATAGTGTGGATAAGGTCACAAAAATATTAAGCTATACAGAATCAGAGCTTTCCTGGGTAATTATGCGAGCGGGTGAGTTATTGAAATGGGTTGATTCAGGAGAATATGATAATTTAATTCAACAGATAAATTTAAAGACACCAGAAGAACCGGAAGCAAAAGAAGAAAAGACACCAGAGGAAAAGGAAGGGTGGAATTTTTTGACTTCTTGGTGATGGAATTTTAGATTTTAGATTTTAGATTTTGGATTGCCCGATTTTAGATTAAATAGCCTTGGCGATTAGAAATCGCGGCTACACAGACAAAATCCACCTCCGTGGGTTAAAAATCCTTGATTTTTCATGCTTTCCACGGAGGTTGACTTGGTTTGTGTAGTAGTGAATTAAACGAGACTGTTGGCGAATTCATGTAAACCGCAATTTCTGGGGTGAGACACTACAACATCTCAAGCTTTTGAGGATAGCGATACCTACGGTGGGCTGCGCCTACGCAATTTGCCAACAGAGTTATTATATTCGCCTAATACTTTTCAAACAGCCTCTTAGACTAATGCGAGGACGCAGATAGCTTCTAATGATAAGTGGTTAGCCGAACTTGACATCAATCTAAAATCAAAAATTGGCTTACTTTTTAAACTATCGAACAACCTAAGTACTAAGAGTAACGGCTAATTTATCAGCAATTCCCGCAATCCAGTTTTCATCTTGTTTGGTGTAACTGCGAGGAGCATTTGCTCCCAAAATTAGCGCACCTTGATTGCCAATAGGTTGACAAATTACACCTTGAGTATTCTCTGGTAAATAATCAAATTCAAGCCTACCTGGATAGATTTTGAGAGCAACTAGATAAATCGGTTTTTGTTTTTCGAGTACTTGTTTTAAGATTACCCCTGGTACAACTTCAGATTTCGTACCCAGAATGCCACGACGCAACAAAACTTTACCTTGATAAAAAACCACAAGCGATCGCGTTACTGTATTAGTCAACAATAAATGAGATGCCCAGGCTAGCTCTGTTTTCACGGCTTCGGGTAAATCTGCTGCGAGTACAAAACCTTCTTCTCCAATTAGTTCTACGATATCAGGCGATCGCGGCTGAACTTGCTGCCAAATTAAACCCGTCAAAATTAACACTGCACTCAAAACTACACCCACTACATCACCACGCGATTGAGACTGGGTTAGTTCTGGTGTTAATAAACGGTTAATCAATAAAAGTACAGCGCCTAGCCCACCCACGACAATAGGTAGACGCCGCAAAACTCGATTAGGATCAGGTTTAGTCATTAGAAATTGGGAATTGGGAATTGGGGCACTTGTACTGAACGAAGTGGTTAGCGCAGCCTCTCGTAGAGAAGTATTGGTTATTAATTATTCTCCTCTGCTCCCTGCTCCCTGCTCCCCTGCCTCATCTCCTCACTCCTCTCCTGGTTCAATAATCCGCTGGAAAAGATAACCAGTACCCCTCGCTGTGAGAATCAATTCTGGGTTGCTAGGATCGTCTTCTAATTTTGCCCGCAAACGGGATATATGCACATCTACTACGCGGGTATCCACATGACGTTCTGGTGTATAACCCCAAACTTCTTGCAAAATTTCCGAACGAGAAAAAGCTTCTCCAGAGCGACTGACTAACAACTCTAACAAGCTGAACTCCATACCCGTCAATCGAATACGCTCATCGCCTTTGTAGACTTGTCGCTTATTCGTATCGATTTTAATATTAGCGACATGGATTACCCCAGAACTGGGAATGCCAGAAGCACCGTTTTTATCTACTCGCCGCAGCACCGAGCGAATCCGCGCTTCTAGCTCCTTGGGGGAAAATGGTTTAACTACATAGTCATCAGCACCCAATTCTAATCCGGTGATGCGATCAGCTACATCACCTAAGGCTGTTAGCATAATAATGGGGACATCTGATTCTTTTCGTAATTCTTGACATACACCATAGCCGTCCAGCTTTGGCATCATTACATCTAAAACTACCAGGTCAGGCTCAGTTTTGCGAAAAGTTTCCAAAGCTTCTTCCCCGTCGCCAGCCGTAACTACATCGTAGCCAATCATGGAAAGGCGCGTTTCCAAAATCCGGCGAATGCTGGCTTCGTCGTCTACCACCAAGATTTTTTCTTTATGGCTTTCCAAGTTTCTCTAGGCTCCTTGACTAAAAATTTACATGATTAATTTTTAATACCATAATATTAAGATATCATTCCATGAATTGATTTGGAAAAAGCTCTAAATACCACTATTATTAGTTTCTAGTTTTTTTCAAGAATTAAGTAAATATTAAGATTATTTAATAAGATTTAAGAATGGCAAAGCCAAAAACCTTTTTCACTTGTAATGAATGTGGAGCAGAATCGCCCCAGTGGTTTGGTAAGTGTCCTGCTTGCGGTACTTACAACTCCCTAGAAGAACAAATTTCGATTCAATCCTCAGTAGATGTACCCAGTCGGGGGGGAGTGAGTAGTTGGCAATCAGCTCAAGGCAATGGCAAATCTCACAATAAACCAGCTAAAGCACGAGCCTCTTTAACATTCGATCAAATTACCGATCGCCAAATTGCCCGCTGGGAGTCTGGTTATGGAGAATTAGATCGGGTGCTTGGAGGTGGGGTTGTCCCTGGCTCTATGGTGTTGATTGGTGGCGATCCAGGTATTGGTAAATCGACTTTATTGTTGCAAGTATCAAATCAATTAGCACAAAAATACCGCATCCTTTACGTAACCGGTGAAGAATCGGGACAGCAGGTAAAGTTACGAGCTTCCCGTTTAGGAGTATCAAAACCCCTAAGTGTGGTTAATGAGGAGAATATTAAGGTAGTAGTAGATCCGGCACTTCCCATAGATCCTGACAGTATTGGTGCAGATTTATACGTACTGCCAGAAACAGATTTAGAAGAAATTTTACGGGAAATAGACTCTCTCAAGCCAAACGTGGCAGTGATTGATAGTATCCAAACGGTGTTTTTTCCGGCGCTGACTTCTGCACCAGGTTCAGTAGCTCAGGTACGGGAATGTACAGCAGCATTGATGAAGGTGGCGAAGCACGAAGATGTCACCATGCTGATTGTGGGACACGTTACCAAAGAAGGAGCGATCGCCGGGCCAAAAGTTTTAGAACATTTAGTCGATACAGTGTTGTATTTTGAAGGCGATCGCTTTGCCTCCCATCGGTTATTACGCACAGTTAAAAACCGCTTCGGCGCAACTCACGAAATCGGTATCTTTGAAATGGTGACAGATGGATTGCGAGAAGTCTCCAACCCCTCAGAGCTATTTTTAGGCAACCGTGACGATCCAGCGCCAGGTACGGCCATTGTGGTTGCTTGTGAAGGCACTCGCCCGATTGTTGTGGAATTGCAAGCTTTGGTGAGTCCTACCAGCTACCCCTCACCCCGTCGTGCTGGAACTGGTGTAGACTACAACCGCCTAGTACAAATTCTCGCCGTCTTAGAAAAACGAGTGGGAATTCCGATGTCCAAGTTAGATTCTTACGTTGCTTCTGCGGGTGGGTTGAATGTGGAAGAACCGGCGGTAGATTTGGGAATAGCGATCGCAATTGTCGCTAGTTTCCGCGATCGCATCGTCGATCCCGGTACAGTATTGATCGGCGAAGTTGGGTTAGGTGGACAAGTGCGATCGGTTTCCCAAATGGAACTGCGGTTAAAAGAAGCTGCTAAATTGGGATTTAAAAGAGCGATCGTCCCAAAAGGGACAAAATTCCCCGATTTAAATATTGAGATATTACCAGTCTCTAAAGTCATAGATGCGATTATCGCCGCCATCCCGCATCAGGAATTGACAGCCGACGATTTAGAACCCGATGAAGATGAGTAACTATTGGGGAGACAAGGGGACAAGGAGATAAACAAAACTCTTAACTCAGCACTCAGCACTACTAAAGGAAAACCCATTATGACAACCCTCACCCAAGACTACCAAATCACTTGGGAAAAACTACCCGATGATTACAAACTCCCAGACGATCCAGTGGATAACATCAACCAACCAGCCTTAGCTGCTGCACTCACAGAAAGCCTACAATTAGCCGGAAAAATTTCAGCTAACGCTCTAACAACAACTAATTACGGCATTTGTGCCACTCTAAACAAAAAAATAGTCATTAAAGCTCCTGATTGGGCTTTCATTGCCAAAATTAATGTTAGTAGAGAAGAGGTAATACGCAGTTACACACCTCAACTACAGGGTGACATTCCCGTAATTGTCATGGAATTTGTTTCCGATACACAGGAGACAGAGTATTCTATCAAAGCAACATATCCCCCAGGAAAATGGTTTTTCTACGAGCGCATTTTAAAAGTACCAAACTACATCATCTTTGAACCAGATAGCGGCAGTTTCGAGATGTATCGCTTACAAAACGAACAGTACATTTTGCAAGAGCCTGATGAAAGTCAACGCTATTGGATAGCCGAAATCAATCTTTACCTTGGAGTGTCCCAAGGTACTCGTGAAAACCGCACAGGAAAGTGGTTACGATGGTGGGATGAACAAGGAAACCTTTTACCTTGGGGAATAGAATTAGCTGAACAAGAACGCCAACGCGCTGAACGACTAGCAGCACAATTGCGGGCAGCAGGAATTGTGCCAGAAAATTAGGCGAAGGTGGAGTTGGCATAACATATCTGGCAAAAAATCAACGCGGTGAATTGCGAGTCATCAAAACCCTTAGAGAACAAATCCTGAATCATCCCGCCTGGATAAGCAAGATAAATTACGGCAAGACTCTCGGGATGAAGCTTTACGACTGGCTTTGTGTCGCCATCCTCATATTGTGCAGGTAGAAAACGTCTTTGATGAGGTTAATTTGCCATGTATGGCAATGGAGTACATCGAAGGTGAAGATTTGGGTAAACTCATAACCGAAAAAGGTAGTTTACCAGAAGCAGAAGCACTGCTATACATCAGGCAAATTGGCGACGCTTTAACTGTAGTTCACGATCGCGGCTTACTGCATCGGGATTTAAAGCCGAGTAATATTATGATGCGTGCGGGTAAACAAGAAGCAGTGCTAATTGACTTTGGTATTGCCAGACAATTTATCCCCGGTGCAGTTCATGAAGATTTTGATTTGCTGTTCATGTTTTACTTTGTTATTCACAACCATCTCGCACTTTCAGTAATTGCTCTTTTGCTATCCCTAATATACGTGAAAGAGGCGCTAATAAACTATCATCAAATGCTTCTCCGGCATAAATATTATTCAGTTCCGTAGGAGATAATTTAAAGGTATCGCAGAATTTTGCAAACTCCTGGTTACTTAAATCAAGCTCTTTTTGCCTATCCTGAAGTAAAACTGCGATCGCTCTAGTTCCATGCTTGGGACGTTCACTAGTTTTTACATATTTTTCCATTAAATAATTGACTTTCCTGGTATCGCCGCCGATTTTTTTAATTAAATCAGTACAAGCCATTTTCAGCGCTTTTTTTAAAACTTCTTCTTCATTTAAAATTTTAATAATTTCACTGGCATATTCTGGTTTAAAAAATCCCACCAAATTCCCTTGATGATAAACTGGTATATAAGGATTATTGGTTTCAAGTTGCCAATTTAAAGGCTCATTGCGTAGCGACATAGCTGCACCCCTAAATATTTTCAGATTGCACCATTTTAAAACCATTTATTCCTTAACTGCCAGTAAAAATACCATAGGCGATTAGAAATCGCAGCTACACAAGACTTTACCCACCTCCGTGGGTTTCAATTTTCTATTACTTGTTTCACAGATGTAACTATATCTAACTAACTTGGAATAAAACTTATAAGGATATAATTTTTTTCACCTCGTTCTACCTAAGCTATCTCCAAATAACAAATGAGCGTCATAAAAATGGTAAGAATTATCCTTCCCAGTCTTGACGAGTATCGCACATAAAATTGTCTGCGATCGCATCATCAAATAAATACGGGCAATGCTCTGGAAAAGTTCGTAATGGTAAGTTAGTTTCTCGTAGCGCTAAATCGACTCCCGCTTCAAAGCCATCTAACAAGGCTTCTTCGATTCGAGACTTTAAGCTAGGGTTCTGTCGCAAATGTCTGTGGATGGCGCGACGCTGTTCTCGAATTGTTAAAAACCAACTGCGAGAGCGTTGTTCGGGTTGATACTCCCACTTCAAGAGATGACCGAGTAATACACTCAGATGGCTCACGAGTTCCCGATACTCCTGTCTCCCCAAAGCTTGAATTTCCTCTTGCAGGTGTTGCCAGTCTAGTTCCATAACTAACTTCTGTTCTAAGGCTTTAGCCTGCTGCTGTGTCCAGCCATAGAAATCTTGGTCATACAAAGAAGGTTTGTCCATAAAGTTGAATCTTGACAGCAAGAAACCACGAACTAGTTAAAAAAACTTAGTTACGAATTACGAATTATTTTAATATTCAACTAGCCTTCGCTTCATCCCCTGATGCTTCAGCCACAGCCGCCAATCTATCTGCCGCGGCTTGGACAATTTGAGCCACTTGCGCCAAAGGCATGTGCTGGATTTGTCTCAGAATCAGACTCAAATCTGAGGTTTCTGGAATTGGCTTGCCATCTATGCAGCTGATTAACTCTTCCATTGTGTAGCCTGCTTTCGATGCGATTCGAGCCAAATTTTCTGTATCTGGCACTTTCACACCTTTTTCCCACATCTGAACAGCAGTAGCAGATACTCCCAAAAGCTTACCAAACGCTCGCTGACTCATTGAACCGCGAGCTAGTTTAATGATTTCAATCAGTTTTTGTTTGCTTTCGATCTTCACTGCTTATATAGCTAGCCAACTGTATTTACAAGTCTACTTTCAATATTACAATTTTACTTTTATATTGACAGCCTTGTGTTTTAGTATTAAACTATATCTCTGGTTGTAAATCAGCAACTACAGGCATCAAGCTAGTAGACGAACCCATCTATCTTTAACCAATCCAAAAAACTTAGTTTGCTACGGCAGTTGTGCTAGTAGCTAGACTTTGCTGCGAAGAAATAATATCGAAGGTGCATCATGTTTCGCAAGCCACGCAAAATTAATCAATATCGCCGCAAAGGTAAAAACTTTATAGCCACTAATAAAATTAAACCAGAACAGTGGAACATTTCTGACGCAGAAACCAAAGAAGCTTTAAAAGTTAAAGGCTACGATGTTAAGCAAATCAAAAAAATCCACCTTCTGAAACATCAAGTGTGTATTTCCTACTGGGATGCAAAAGGCAATATATGCAGCAGCTTTTTTAGCTACAGGATTTTTGCGCGTTGGCAAAAAGAAATAGAAAATTTAATTTATACCTGTCAAACCCTGAAAGAATGGGCAAAGTTAAATTACCTTATGAAGTACGAATTTGCCTATTACCATTATCCTAGTGAAATAGAAAATGTACTCCACGCAATATTAGAAAACCACCTGTCTGTGTTAAAAGCAACAGAAGAACAAGTGGTTTTACAGAATATTTAACAACAGAAATTAGTTAGCGGCAGAAGTCGCTAACTCCGCCAGCCGTTCTTGCTGGTCTAGAGATATACAAGATTGGATCAGCGTCTCTAAATCACCATCCAAAACTGGGGTAAGAGAATAATTCTGACCTAAGCGATGGTCGGTAGCGCGGTTATCTTTATAATTATAGGTGCGAATTTTTTCCGATCGCGATCCAGTACCAACCTGCGATCGCCGCATGGAAGTGACAGCTGCTTGTTGTTCGCTTAACTTGATGTCATACAACTTCGCCCGCAGAATTTGCATCGCCCGTTCTTTGTTTTGCAACTGGCTGCGTTCTTCTGTACAGAAAATGCGTATTCCCGTCGGTTTGTGCATCAAGTCAACGGCTGTTTCCACCTTGTTGACGTTTTGTCCACCAGCACCACCAGAACGGGCTGTAGTCATTTCAATATCTTTCGGGTCAATGTGAATTTCCACATCATCCACCTCTGGCATAATCGCTACCGTAGCTGTGGAAGTATGAACCCGTCCCCCAGATTCAGTTGCCGGCACGCGCTGCACACGATGCACTCCAGCTTCAAACTTTAACTGGCTGTAAACATCATTACCTTTAATTTCGAGAATGACTTCTTTCCAGCCACCCATTTCTCCGCGAGATTCGCTCACTAGAGAAACTTTCCAACCTTGAGTTTGGGCATAGCGGGTGTACATCTGCATCAAATCACCAGCCCAAATACTTGCCTCATCGCCACCAGTACCGGCGCGAATTTCCAACATGATATTCTTTTCATCATTGGGGTCGCGTGGTAACAGTAAGACTTTCAAGCGAGACTCTAAATGTTCTATTTTTTCTTCAAGTTCTTTTACTTCCAGTGATGCCATTTCTTGCAACTCTGGGTCACTCGCAGATTCTTTGTAAACCTGACGCGCTCCGATCAAGTCTTCTTGGGCTGTTTTCCAAATTTCATAAGTATTAACGACCTCTTCCAAAGAAGAACGAGACTTAGCAATTTCTTGATACTCATCAGGATTGCTAGCGGTATCGGGGTCGCCAAGACGACGTGTTAATTCATTAAAAGTTTGTTCAACGGATTTTAGTTTGTCCAGTAAGTATGATTCAGCCATGACGAGTGCGATCGCTCCTTAAAAAAATAACAAATTGGCTCGAGCATATAAATGAAAATCGACCCAGCTGATGCAGGGCCGTCGTTAACAGCAGAGCCAACTCGCTACTTTTTGGTTTGTTCGTCGCCAGATGTTTGAGTGCTGCTCATACCGTACTTACGGAGGAAGCGCTCTACTCGACCCTCAGTGTCAATAATCTTCTGAGTGCCGGTGTAAAATGGATGATTCCCAGACCAAACATCTACGTGCAATTCTGGCTTAGTAGAGCCAATGGTCATAACAACTTGACCGTTGCAGTAAACTTTAGCATCTGGATACCACTTGGGGTGAATATCAGCTTTAGCCATTGTTCTTTTTGTGATGAATCTATATAAATTATAACTTTCAGCGTTCAATTGCAGCTAGGAGAAGGGAGAAGGGAACAGGTTACAGGTAACAGAAAACTATCACCTGTCCCCTGTAACCTATCACCTTCTTCACCAATGCCCAATTCCCTAACGCTTAGAGTACTGAGGCGCTTTCCGAGCTTTATGTAAACCATATTTCTTCCGCTCTTTTGCTCTCGGATCGCGAGTCAAGTAACCTTCGGTTTTCAAAGGTGGGCGGTTGTCTGGGTCGAGTTGGCACAAAGCACGAGCAACTCCCAAACGAACAGAATCAGCCTGTCCGGTCAAGCCGCCGCCTTCTGCTTTTACCAAAATGTCATATTCGTTTTCTAATCCCAGAGTTTCCAGGGGTGCTTTAATCACTCCCAGGTAGTTGGGGTTGAATTGGAAATACAAGGTTCCATCTTTACCGTTCACAATCAGTTGACCTGTGCCTGGAACCAAGCGTACCCGTGCTACCGCATTCTTACGGCGGCCAGTACCCCAGTATACGGCGCGACCGCTATTAGCATCTGCTACTACCATTAATTTTCTTCTCCAGGAATTGTACTAACTTTTAATTCTTTAGGTTTTTGAGCATCATGGGGATGAGTAGGCCCAGCATAAACTTTCAGCTTGGTGAACAACTGCTTACCCAGGCTATTTTTCGGTAACATACCTTTAACAGCTTGTTCTAAAATTCGCTCTGGTATGCGGTCTTGTAGTTTAGCGAAAGTTTCGGTTTTCATCCCACCAGGGCGACCAGAATGGCGGCGGTAAAGCTTTTGAGTACGCTTTTTACCTGTGACTGCCACTTTCTCGACATTGATGACGATTACGAAGTCACCTGTATCTAAGTGGGGTGTATATTCAGGTTTCTTTTTGCCTCTCAATACCTGGGCGATTTCGCTGGCGAGACGACCAAGGCGTTTATCGGTGGCATCTACTATGTACCACTCACGCTCAAGGGTTGCTTGAGAAGGAAGGTATGTTTTAACTGTTGTCATTTGTCATTTGTCCTTTGTCATTTTTAATTTGTCATTAGTCATTTGTCTTTTGTCATTTGTTATTTGTCCTTTGTCCTTTGTCCTTAGTTATTCACTAATGACCATTGTACAGACGCGATTAATCGCGTCTCTACTGACCAATGACTAATGACCAATGACTAATGACTCTTGACTAGTGACGAACTTTGGCAAGGTGTCGTACCAAATCTCTTTCGGAAAGGGAAAATCGGGATAGCCGACTCGCAACAAGCACAAGCCTTGGGGCGGTGCGGCGTGTTTCACTTCTTCCCGGCGTTGTTCTTTCCAGAGTTCGGTGAAGCTAGAAAGTGTTCGTTGTCCAGAACCTACTTGTACCAGCATCCCTACCAACAGCCGTACCATGCCATACAAAAATCCATCTGCCTGTATTTCAATATGGATAAATGGCCCACTGCGACGACACTCTGCTGCTTGCACCTCTACCCAGGAATGCGATCGCTTTGAGCCTGCACGGTGAAAAGCAGCTAAGTGATGCTTTCCCAAGAGAGGTTTCAAGGCAGCTTGGATTAAAGATTCATCCAGGGGTGCATAATAATAATGCCAACTGAAGGGTCTTACAAACAAGTTAAGCCGATCTTCAGTATATATTGTGTAGCGATACCGTCGATAGGCTGCACTAAAGCGAGCGTGCCAACGGTTATCGACACTAGCTGAAGCCCTGATTAATATATCTGGCGGCAGGTAGCTGTTGAGGATTGTTGCCCACTTGTGAGGTGGAATGAAACCTGTTGCTTCAAAATGGGCTACTTGAGCAGCAGCGTGAACTCCAGAATCGGTTCGCCCAGCACCGTGTAATGTTACATGATGCCCAAGAATAGTAGCGATCGCAATTTCAATCTCTTCTTGGACTGTCCGGTGTTGTTTTTGCCGTTGCCAGCCATGAAAATGAGTGCCCAGGTATTGGATTACCAAGGCTACTCGATGAGTTTGTGTAGGCTGGTGGCTTTCTAACATACAGATTTTGTCCTTTGTCATTTGTCAGTTGTCCTTTGTCATTTGTGAATAACCAATGACTAATGACTAATGACCAATGACCAATGACTTAAACCAATTCAATTATTGCCATTTTTGCATTATCACCCCGACGCGGTACGGTACGCAGGATGCGGGTATAACCGCCCTGGCGATCGCCATATCGAGTAGGAGCTTGCTCAAATAGAGCGTGAACCAGTTGTTTGTCGAAGATATAGCCAAGGGCTTCCCGACGTGCTGACAAGGAGCCATTTTTGGCTAGGGTAATCATTTTTTCCACTTCACTTCTGAGAACTTTCGCTCTAATCAAAGTGGTGGTGATCTTACCATGACGGATCAGCTCGGTGGCGAGCGATCGCAGTAAAGCACGGCGTTGATCGGCAGGTTTACTGAGTTTTTTGACGCGACAACGGTGACGCATAATTATGCACTATGAATTATGAAGGTTTTTCTTAAGGGTGTTTCGAGCCTCTTTCCATTGGCAGGGTGATGCCCAAGCGTCGCTGCAAAGCTTCCACGACTTCTTCTGCTGACTTCTGCCCAAAGTTCTTAATTTCTAAGAGGTCTTCTTGGGTATAATCCAACAAATCTGCCACAGAGTTAACTTGTGCCCGTTTGAGACAGTTATATGCCCGCACAGAAAGTTGCAACTCTTCGATGGGTATCTGGGCAGTTGGATCGTCTGGAATATCCGAACCTGTGTCTGTTGGTTCTAGGGAGATATCTTTCAACGGGTTGAATAAATCTACCAAGATCGCAGCAGCAGAAGATAGTGCTTCTTGAGGAGAAATACTGCCATTTGTCCAAACTTCCAACAGTAGTCGGTCTTTTGGAATCAAGCCTTCCCCACGAGATTCTTCAACACTGTAGTTGACTTTTCGCACCGGCATAAATATCGAGTCGATTTGGAGAAAATCCAACGATGTGGCTTCCTCACGTCCTCGCTCTACAGTGCGATAGCCTTTGCCCTTCTCGATCCGAAATTCCATTTCCAGCTTTCCACCCTCAGCGATGGTAGCTACATACTGAGTCTGATCGATGACTTCTACTTCACTGGGTAAATCAAAATGTGCCGCAGTGATTGTTGCTGGGCCGCTAACGAGTAATCTACCAATCTGGGGCTGCGAAGAATAGTTTTTTAGGATAACTTCCTTCATTCTCATGAGGATTTCCAGCACATCTTCCCGCACGCCCGGAACTGTGGCGAACTCATGTGAAACGCCCGCAATCCGCACTGCTGTAACTGCTGTACCTTCTAAATTAGACAGTAAAACCCGCCGCAGTGCGTTGCCAACAGTTGTTCCTTGACCGCGTTCTAGAGGTTCCAAAACAAATTTACTGTAATGGTTCCGACTTTCTTCGGTATTCGACTCTACACATTCAATTTGAAACTGCGCCACGGATGAGCCTCCCTTCTTCTAAGGTGCTGCTAGCAGACAAATCAATTGCCTCCAGAATTGATTGCCAATTTTCGATTTTGGACTTTGGATTTTGGATTGTGCTTCTTTCGTTCATGCTCCGTCTCTAATTGACGGAACAAATCTTAAATCATCAACTTAAAATCCACGAGGCCCAGCACCCTTATAGTCGGGTTCAATCTAAAATCGCAAATCTAAAATCCAAAATTGATTAATAATATTTTGAGTAGCCCAAAGCTTAACAGCTTTCCCGGTGGGAAAATCTGACACGCTTCTGGTCGCCCAAGCTTTGACTCAATGACAATTTGCACGTTAGACGCTCAAGTTGTCATTGCTGGCTGTCACTTTTCGCCCTCGCTGCCAAGTCTTAGTATTTAAACTCGACGGCGCTTGGGTGGACGACAACCATTGTGAGGAATCGGGGTAATATCCCGAATCAATGTAATTTCTAGTCCTGCTCCTTGAAGTGCCCGGATAGCGGTTTCTCTACCTGCTCCTGGCCCACTGACCATTACCTCAATTTGGCGCATTCCTTGATCGATAGCTCGGCGGGCTGCACTTTCAGCTGCGGTTTGTGCTGCAAAGGGAGTTCCCTTTTTTGCTCCCTTAAAACCGCTAGAACCAGCGCTAGCCCAGGAGATGACATCTCCGTTTTGATCGGTAATGGTGACAATGCTATTGTTGAAAGTAGACTGGATGTAAGCCATTCCGCTGGGTACATTCCGTTTCTGCTTCTTGCTCCCGGTTTTTTTAGTTGGTTGTCTCGCCATACTTGTTTAGTTGATTTAAGGTAAAACTTGCTCGGATTAGCAAGCGTTGCAAAATTATTTCCCTGGAGCCTTCTTCTTCCCTGCCACTGTCTGCCTTCTGCCTCGACGGGTTCTGGCATTGGTGCGAGTTCTTTGGCCTCTGACTGGTAAGCCCATACGATGACGACGACCTCTGTAGGTACCAATGTCAACTAAGCGCTTGATGTTCAAAGACTCCAAGCGCCGCAAGTCGCCTTCAACTTGATAGTTGGTTTCTATTTCCCCTCTTAGGGCTGTCACATCGGCATCACTTAAGTCCTTAACGCGGATGTCTGGGTTCACACCAGTTGCCGCTATAATTTCTTGAGCGCGTGATAACCCAATTCCGTAGATGTAAGTCAGACCGATCTCGACGCGCTTATCGCGTGGAAGGTCTACTCCGGCAATACGTGCCACAATGAACTCTCCCTATTGTTCTCGCAATTACTGTTGGTTGGAAAAACGTGATTAATCGCGTCTTTTCGTTTTAATGATGATATGCGTGCTACAACTCACTCTGTTGGTAAGAGTGTTATCCTTGACGTTGTTTGTGCTTGGGGTTCACGCAAATCACCATGACGCGACCACGACGTTTGATCACGTTACATTTTTCACAAATTTTCTTGACTGAGGCTCTAACTTTCATGCCTTTTATTTTTTGACTCCAAATATAAAATTATAGCATTTCTAGGGAAATTAATCCAGTTAAATGACTAGTAAACAGTCAAAAAAATGGTTTTATGGTAAAATTCTCTACATATAGTTACTTCTTGCGTAATCGATAGGTAATTCTGCCTTTGGTCAAGTCGTAGGGGGTTAACTCCACCTTGACGCGATCGCCGGGCAAAATCTTGATATAATTTCGGCGAATCTTGCCGGAAATGTGTGCTAGCACGTTAAAGCCATTGTCCAAGTCAACGCGAAACATCGCATTGGGCAAGGACTCTGTAACCGTGCCTTCCATTTCAATCAAATCTTGCTTAGACAATTTGTTTTTTCCTCAACTCAACAATTTCGTGTTCAGTTGCAGCCTTCATCTGCAAAGAAACACATTTTAAGAAATATATCAACACTTTATTAATATATCTTAGCTAAAATTGATCTTTTTTTTGCTATAGGGAATAGTGAGTGATAAGTGGTGAATTCCCTACTTCCCACTCCCTACTCCCTACTCCCCTTTCAAGAAGCGATTACCTTTTGTAGTTCCACAGTGACATCTTCTTGGGACTGATTGCCATTGACTGTTAGGAGTTTTTTGCGATCGCCATAATAATCAATTAAAGGTGCAGTTTCAGCGCGATACACTTCTAAACGACGACGAATTACCTCTTCGGTATCATCTTTTCGTCCTCTAGCAAGCAAACGTTCGATGACAATTTCATCTGGTGCATCTAAATTGACTACCCTTTCGCCACCTTGATGTATTGCTTCCAGTAACTTCTCCAGAAAAGCTGCTTGGGTCACTTTTCGGGGAAATCCATCTAGAATCCAACCATTTTTGGCATCTGGTTGACTGAGGCGCTCCTGTACCAAGTCCTCTACTAGCTGGTCGGGTACTAACTCGCCGCTATCAACATAACTTTGAGCTTTGATTCCTAAAGGAGTCTGCTCTTTCATGGCTTGTCTTAATATTTCACCCGTAGAAATATGGGGAATATTCAAGTGTTCAGCCAAGGTTTGAGCTTGTGTTCCTTTACCCGCTCCAGGTGGCCCCAAGAAGATTAATCGCGTCACTATTATTTCACCATTCCTTCATAGCGCTGAGAGATGACATAAGTTTGGACTTGTTTGGCTGTCTCAATTGCCACACCCACTAAAATTAACAACGAGGTAGCACCTATTCCCCGGAAAGTTTTCACATTCAAAGCGCTTTCTACGGCAGTGGGGATAATAGCAACGAAGCCCAAAAAGATCGCACCCAAAAAAGTTAGTCGGTTGGAAACGCGTTCGATATACTCACTAGTTGCCTTACCGGGACGAATCCCAGGAATACTAGAACCCATTTTCTTCAAGTTCTGCGCCACATCTACCGGGTTGAGAATCAACGAAGAATAGAAGTAGCTGAAGAAAACAATGGAAATCATATAGACCAAGGCATAGACCCAGGAGCTAGAACCGCTTGGACTCAAATAAGTGTTAACTATATTCGCCAAATCGGCATTTTTAGTAAAATTGGCGATTAGCAATGGCAAACTGAGGATGGCAGCAGCAAAAATAATTGGCATTACGCCGCCTTGATTTAGCCGTAGTGGCAGATAACTACGCTGCTCTGCCAAAACTCTTCTACCTACTTGACGACGAGCCGAAATAATTGGGATGCGGCGCATTCCTTCCTGCACAATCACAATCCCAACAATTGTTGCGAGGAAAACTAAGACCAGTACAATTACCCGACCCACTGCTTCCCGACCGCCGACTTGTACCAAGTCGATGGTATCACCCAAAGCTTTTGGTAATGATGCAACAATATTGACAAAAATCAACAATGATGCGCCGTTGCCAATACCCCGTTCTGTAATTAATTCTGATGCCCACATGACGAACATCGAACCAGCAGTCAGAGCGATCGCAGTTTCAGCGACAAATATAGGCCCTGGCTTTAAGGCGAATTGCTGAAGGAATAATGCCGAAAAAGCTGTACTTTGAAGGATTGCCCAACCTACAGTTACATAGCGGGTAATTTGCGATATTTTTCGGCGGCCGGCTTCCCCTTCGTTTTTCTGTAAATTTTCTAAAGTTGGAATCGCCGCAGTGAGTAATTGGATGATAATAGACGCATTAATGAAGGGCAAAATTCCTAAAGCAAAGACTCCCAAAGTCGAAAGTCCTCGCCCGGAAAATATATCCAATAAGCCGAATATGGAATTACTGCCCGATATGGCTTCGGCAAACCTTGGTCTATCAATCCCTGGGACGGGTAAGAAAATACCCAGGCGAACCAAAATTAAAATACCGACGGTGACAAGCAGCCTACCTCTGAGGCCAGCTGCCTGCGCCATCTGCATAAAAGTTTCTTGAGCCGTTGGGGCTTTATCTCGACTGATCATAGAGTGCTACCTTTATAGTGAACCAAGCACTGGCAGCGAGTTGGCTTGCATTTAAGTGCGCTGTTCCGGCTCACTCATAAGACTTCACAACTACCACCAGCTGCCTCAATTTTGCTACGAGCTGAAACTGTAAAAGCTGCCGCTTGTACCTTGAGCGGAATGCTCAATTCCCCGTTACCTAAAACTTTCAATGGCCCTTTGACAGCAGTCAGGATACCTGCGGCTTTCAAAGAGGTCAAAGTTACTTCTGTATTCGCGGGAAGGGAGGCTAGCTTCTCTACATTAATCGTAGTGTAAATCTTCTGATTAACAATCGGAAAGCCCTTCAGCTTGGGTAAGCGGCGGTACAATGGCTGTTGACCACCTTCAAAACCTGGTCGAGTCCCGCTACCAGAACGAGATTTTTGACCCCGCATACCTAAACCAGCACTAGCGCCTTGACCGGCAGAAATACCTCTAGCTACACGCTTCTTGCGTTTCTTGGAGCCTTTTTGCGGCTTAACATCATGGAGTCTCATAATTTATCAAGTTCTCATTTGTCGTTTGTCATTTGTCATTTGCCATTTGTCCTTTGTTATTCACTAATGACCAATGACTAATGACTAAATTAGATGTAGAGATTTTGAATAGGAATACCGCGATCTTCGGCGACTTCAGAAAGGGTACGCAGTGTAGATAAGGCATTAACTGCGGCTCTAGCGTTATTGAGCGGATTGTTGGAGCCTAGTTGCTTGGCTAAAATGTTACGAACTCCTGCTAATTCCAACACAGTTCGCACAGCACCACCCGCAATTACCCCAGTACCAGGTGCGGCTGGACGCATAATCACTTTTGCCCCGCCACCGACGCCATCAATGGGATGGGGGATGGAGTTGGATTTGGTGATTGGGACATCAATGAGGTGTTTTTTGCCATCAGCTACACCTTTTTTGACGGCGCCAATTACATCTGAGGCTTTGCCTACTCCTACTCCAACTTGACCGCGTTCGTTACCAACGACAACGATCGCTCGGAAGCTGAGTTTTTTACCACCTTTGACCACTTTACTTACGCGGCGGATTTGGATAACCCGTTCTTGCCAAGTGGTTTCTTCTTTTTTGGCACGCTTTGTTCTACTTTTACGCTCTGTTGCCATAATTTATGCTCTGGTGAACGTCATTTGTCAGTTGTCATTTGTCATTTGTCTTTTGTCATTTGTCCAATAACTAATGACTAATGACCAATGACTTTAGAAATCTAAACCAGCTTCGCGGGCTGCATCAGCTAGTGCTTTGACACGACCATGATATAAGTTACCACCGCGATCAAAGACTACTTTGGTGATGCCTTTTTCTAGCGATCGCACTGCGATCAACTTCCCAACTTGTACCGATGCATCGCGGTTTGCACATGACGCTAAACTAGATTTCAACTCTGGTTCTACAGTCGATGCTGCCACGATGGTTTGATGCTGAGTATCATCAATTAGCTGGGCATAAATATGCTCATTAGAACGAAATACCGCTAAACGCGGACGCTCTGGGGAGCCAATAACTTTGCCGCGAACGCGCCGATGACGACGATTTTTTGATTCTCTACGAGTAAGTTTCATTTCTACTTCTTACCACCCTTACCAGTCTTACCAGCTTTCCGTCTGACCACTTCACCGGCATAGCGAATGCCTTTACCTTTGTAGGGTTCTGGTGGACGAACGGCACGAATTTTGGCGGCTGTGTTACCGACGATTTCTTTGTCATAGCCGCTGACAATGACGTTAGTGGGGCCTTCTACGGCAAACTGAATTCCTTCTGGTGGTTCAATTTGCACCTGATGACTGTAACCCATATTTAAAACTAGGTTACGTCCTTGAAGTTGTGCCCTGTAACCAACACCTTGAATTTCCAAACGGCGCTGAAAACCTTGGGAAACTCCCTCGACCATGTTGGCAACTAAAGTGCGGCTCAAGCCGTGCAGTTGCTTTGAGGTGCGAGTTTCATCCCGACGATTGACCTGTAATATTTCTCCCTCTTGGGAGACTGAGACATTAGGTGTGAGAGTACGAGAAAGTTCTCCTTTCGGGCCTTTCACCACAATCTTTGTACCATCGATCGCCACTTGAACTTTGGCGGGAATAGTAATTGGACGTTTACCAATACGAGACATGACTTTTTGTCCTTTGTTATTTGTCCTTTGTCCTTTGTCCTTTGTTATTTGTCCTTCGTCCTTTGTATTTCACCAATAACAAATGACTAATGACCAATGACTAATGACTAATGACTAATGACCAATGACTACCAAACGTAACAAAGTACTTCGCCACCCAAGTTCTGACGCCGCGCTTCGCGGTCAGTCATAATGCCACTGGATGTAGAAATAATGGCAATGCCAATGCCGCCTAGTACTCTTGGTAATTCTTTTCGATTTGAATAAACACGCAAGCCAGGCTTACTCACCCGCTTTAAGGCGGTGATCAAAGGCTGACGGTTTTTACCCTTGTATTTCAGGGAAATCACCAGATTGCGTTTTACCCCTTCTTCTGCTTCTTCGATTTCAGCAATAAAGCCTTCCTCCCGTAGCACTTTGGCAATGCTCCGGGTTAATTTTGTCGCTGGCACTTGTGTAGTTTGATGCCGCGCCAGGTTGGCATTGCGGATGCGCGTCAGCATATCTGCAATTGTGTCGTTAGCCGCCATCGTTCCCTCTATAGATGAACTTATTGATCGCGAAAGGGCATTCCTAATTCTTTAAGTAAGGCGCGTCCTTCTTCGTCGTTTTTTGCTGTGGTGATGATGGAAATATCCATCCCACGTACTTGATCGATGCTGTCGTATTCGACTTCTGGAAAAATTAGCTGTTCTCTCACACCCAAAGTGTAGTTACCGCGTCCGTCAAAGCTTTTAGGGCTAACGCCGCGAAAATCTCGAATTCTGGGTAATGACAGGCTAACTAGTCTGTCGAAAAAGGCATACATCCGTTCGGCTCTGAGTGTCACCATGATCCCCACAGGCATCCCTTGACGAATCTTAAAGCCAGCGATCGCCTTTTTCGCCCGTGTCACCACTGGTTTTTGACCTGTTACCAAGGCAATTTCGTTAATGGATGCCTCTAGAGACTTCGCATTTTGAGCTGCTTCACCCAAACCCCGGTTAATCGTAACCTTTACCAACTTCGGTACTTGATGAACGTTGGTATATTGAAACTGATTAATCAGTTTGGGGACGATTGTCTCTTGATATAAGGTTTTGAGTCTTGTTGTCGCCATAGTTTTTTTTGTCCTGATATCCCTGGGCTTGGTCAGGGAAACTTTAATTTTGGATTTTAGATTTTGGATTTTGGATTAAATTTAAAATCTAAAATTTCAAGTTGGCTAAATTCTTATTTATCGAGAATTTCGCCAGTTTTCTTGAGTTTTCTGACCTTTTTGCCTTCTGAGGTAAAGGTGTAACCAACACGACTAGCAACGTTTTGCTTGGTGGAATAAAGCATGACGTTGGAGCTATGAATCGGGAATTCTTGGGTAATAATTCGCCCCGATTCCCCTTCTTGCTGAGGTTTGACGTGCTTGGTTTTAATGTTGACACCTTTGACGATGACTTTACTCAGTTGGGGAAGTGCCTGAGTAATTTCGCCAATTTTTCCTTTGTCTTTGCCAGCAATCACTTGTACAGTGTCGCCAGTTTTGACGTGCATTTTATGGAATACTTTGGGCGTACCTTGTTTGGTTGCCATTAAAGCACCTCCGGAGCCAGAGAAACAATTTTAGTAAAGTTTTTATCGCGCAGTTCCCGTGCAACTGGGCCAAAAACCCGTGTGCCTCTGGGATTACCGTCTTTGTTGATAATTACAGCGGCGTTATCATCAAAGCGAATACTCATGCCACTGTCACGACTTACAGCTTTACGAGTCCGAACAATTACTGCTTCCACAACATCAGACTTTTTGACAGCCATGTTGGGTGTAGCATCTTTGACAACGGCGATAATTTTATCACCGATAAAACCATAACGGCGATTGCCTCCGCCTAAGATGCGGATACACATTAGTTTGCGGGCGCCGCTATTATCTGCGACATTCAGGTAAGTCTGGGGTTGAATCACAATTATTCTCCCTTGTAATGTTGTTAATTTCTAACAACGATGAGGTTTAAGTAGGCTTGACGTTCAGGACTTCTGTGATTTTCCAGCGCTTGGTTTTGCTCAGGGGTCTAGTTTCCTGAATGCGAACGCGATCGCCTACTTTACACTGATTTTCTTCGTCGTGAACTTTATATCGTTGGGTGTTAACCACAATCTTGCCGTACTTGGGGTGAGGAGCGCGGTTTTCTATGGCGACTACCACAGTTTTTTGCATTTTATCGCTCACTACCAAGCCAACTCGTTCTTTAACTGCCATAATCTCCTACTTTTTTTCTTTAGCCGATTGACTTGCTGCCCGTTTGCGTTCTGTTTCTAGCGTCAGCAGTTGGGCTAGGCGGTGGCGCAATTGTCGGAACTGGTGGGGCTTTTCTAATTGTCTGGTAGCTTTTTGCAAGCGCAACTGAAATAGTTGTCTTTTGATTGCGACAATTTCATCAGAGAGCTTCTCGTCACTTAATTCTCTAGCTTCTGAAATCTTGGGAAGAGGCATAAGTTACTCCTGCTCCTGTGGTTGAGAGCGCACAATAAACTTAGTTTTGATGGGCAGTTTAAATGAAGCCAAGCGCATCGCTTCACGCGCAATTTCTTCAGTAACTCCACCAATTTCAAACAAAATCCGCCCTGGCTTGACTACAGCTACCCAAAACTCTGGATTACCTTTACCGGAACCCATCCGGGTTTCAGCAGGACGCATGGTTACAGGTTTATCAGGGAAAATCCGAATCCAGATTTGTCCACCCCGACGAATATAACGAGTCATTGCCCGACGGGAAGCCTCGATTTGACGCGAGGTAATCCAAGCAGGTTCTTGAGCTTGGAGTGCAAAATCACCGAAGTTGAGGGTACTACCACGGGTGGCTAGTCCTTCCATCCGTCCCCGCTGTTGTTTGCGGAATTTAGTTCTTCTAGGGCTTAACATGGTTTGTCATTTGTCATTTGTCATTTGTCATTTGTCATTTGCCATCTGCCATTTACTAATGACTAATGACTAATGACGATTTATCCTTCATTTGAGCGGTCTTCAAATTGCTGGCGACGACGTTGTTGTTGACGACGACGGGGTTCTCGATCGCGATCGCGGGGGTCACGTTCGCGATCGCGGCTTGCTGGTGGTAGTGGGTCTGGTTCCTGTCCAGGAATAATTTCTCCCTTAAACACCCATACTTTGATACCCAAAATGCCGTAAACAGTTTTTGCCGTGCAATAAGAGTAGTCAATGTCAGCCCGTAAGGTATGTAAAGGTACTCTACCTTCACGAGTCCACTCTGTCCGGGCAATTTCTGCACCGTTGAGGCGACCGCTGACTTGGATTTTAATACCTTGGACGCCAGCGCGTTGGGCACGTTGAATTGACTGTCTCACTACCCGCCGAAAGGAAACCCGACGTTCCAATTGTTGAGCAATGTATTCGGCAATCAGGTAAGCATCAGCATCAACTCGTTGAACTTCAACTACGTTAATGCGAATTTGGCGATTACCACCCAACACTCCTTGGAGTCCAGTACGTAAGGATTCGATACCTTGTCCACCACGACCCACGACTACGCCCGGTCTAGCTGTGCGTACTTCTAAGTCGATTTGGTCGGCTTTGCGCTCAATCCGTACCTCAGAAATTCCGGCGTTGTTTTGAGCCTGTCTACCCAGCTTTTGATCTATGTATTGACGGAGTTTGTAATCTTCTTGGAGAAGTTCTGGATAGCGATCAGGAACAGCAAACCAACGGGATTGATGTTCATGTGTAATACCCAGGCGAAAACCAACTGGATGAATCTTCTGTCCCACGAATGCTTCCTCTAAAATTTCTTACTTTACGCAATTTATTCGTGTAAACGTGCTTATTTTTCTGGGGCGGCTGCAACAGCCACAGTAATATGACACGTCGGCTTGCGAATTTGGTAAGCTCGACCTTGCGCTCTTGGCTGGAACCGCTTCAACGGCGGCCCTTGATCGGCATAAGCCTGAGTAATCACTAGTTGAGTCCGATCTAACCCAGCGTTGTGTTCGGCATTAGCAGCAGCGCTTCTGAGAACCTTTAATATGGGTTCAGTGGCGCGATAGGGCATGAATTCCAGGATGATTAACGCTTCTCGGTAAGATCGCCCCCGGATTTGATCGAGTACCCGACGCACTTTGTAAGCCGAGATGCGGATAAAACGAGCGATCGCTTTTACTTCAGTAGTATTAGTAGCCATAATTTTCTCCAATTTTGTCTTTCGTCCTTTATCCTTTGTCCTTTGTCAAAAGCTAATAACTAATGACTAATGACAAATGACCAATGACTAATAACTACCTACCCGCTTTTTTGTCGCTTTTTCCATGACCTCTGTAGGTGCGTGTGGGGGCAAATTCACCCAACTTATGTCCTACCATCTGTTCATTTACAAAAACTGGAACGTGTTGGCGTCCATTGTGAACAGCTATGGTATGACCTACCATCAGAGGCAAAATTGTCGAAGCTCGTGACCAAGTTTTAATAACTTCTTTTCTGTTGTTGTCGTTGAGCTTTTCAATTTTCTTTAAGAGATGATCCGCAACGAAGGGACCTTTTTTTAGAGAACGACCCATAGTTCAATTTTGGCTTTAGGATTTAGGAATTAGGATTTAGAATTTCGGATTTTGGATAATTAGGTATCTGAACCAAGTTTCACAAATTTTTATGTTCACAAGCAGATCCAATCTAAAATCCAAAATCTAAAATCTAAAATTCTATGATTCACGACCACCGCGACCGCGTTTAGAAGACTTACGACGACGACGTACAATCAACTTGCTGCTAAGTTTCTTGCGATTGCGTGTCTTCGCACCCAATGTGGGTTTACCCCAAGGTGTAACAGGCCCCGATCTACCGATAGGCGCTCTACCTTCACCACCTCCATGTGGGTGATCCACTGGGTTCATGACGCTACCTCTAACCTTAGGACGGCGACCTTTCCAGCGATTTCGTCCGGCTTTACCTGCACTCAGGTTTCTCGCATCGGTGTTGCCTACTTGCCCAATAGTGGCGTAGCACTCGCGTCGAATTAAGCGAACTTCTCCTGAAGGCAACTTGAGAGTCACGTAATTACCTTCTTTGGCCACGACTTGGGCGCTAGCACCAGCAGCACGTACAATTTGACCACCTTTACCAGGAGTGAATTCTACGTTGTGAACACTAGTACCTAAGGGAATCTTCCAGAGCGGTAAGGCATTACCATCTTCAAAGGGAGAATCAGGCCCGGAAACAATTATTGTTCCAACTTTCAATCCGTTGGGGTGAAGGATGTACCGTTTTTCGCCATCTTGGTAATACAAAAGGGCAATTCTGGCATTCCGGTTAGGATCGTATTCAATCGCTGCGACTTTGGCAGGAATATTATGTTTATCCCTTTTAAAATCGATGATCCGATAAAGCTGTTTGTGTCCGCCACCCCGGCGACGACTAGTAATCCGTCCGTGATTATTCCGACCTTTGGCACGATGCTTCGAGGTTGTTAAGGATTTTTCTGGCTCGGTTCTGGTAATTTCCGCAAAGTCAGAGATTGTGACTTGGCGAGTACTGGGGGTATAAGGGCGATAAGAACGAGTACCCATAATCTATTTTGGATTTTGGATTTACTTAAATTTTGGATTTTTAATTTTGGATTTTGGATTTAATGAGTGTTTAACTAATTGCGACCATCTTTGATACTTATTCAGTAAACTCCTCAATCTAAAATCTAAAATCTAAAATTCCTAGACTTCTGGGAATAGAACTTGTCTAATCTTGTCTTCATCCCCAGGTGCGACAGTGATGATCGCTCGTTTATATTGGGGTTTATAACCAATAAATTTACCAACGCGCCGCTTTTTACGTGGTGGTAAGATGGTGTTGACTTTTACAACCTTGACTTGAAATAAGTCTTCGATCGCAGCCTTAATTTCTGGCTTTGATGCCTTGGGAATTACTTCAAAGGTGTACTTGTTTTGTTCCATCAAGATGGTCGCTTTCTCGGTGACGATTGGGCGACGTACTAAGTCGGCAAGGTCACGGGGGTCAAAGCTAGGCACTGTAGACCTCCTGAATTTTTTCTAGGGCTGATGCCGTAACTACAATTTTGTCAGCGTGCAGTAAATCAAAAACATTTAGCTGGTCGGCTGCAATTAGCTTTAAATTTTCAATGTTGCGGGCTGACAGATAAACGTTATCTGTATCCGCAATCTCAGACAAAATTAACAGTGCCTTGCTTTCTGGTACTACTCCCCAACGCGCAAGCGCTGCCACTAATTCTTTAGTCTTGGGGCGAGATAGCTCAGTGCTAAATTCTTCTACTACGATCAAGTCGTCAATACGACCGACAAATGCTGTCCGCAGTGCCAAACGTCGCTCTTTGCGGTTCAATTTGAGGTTGAAGTCTCTGGGTTTTGGTCCAAAGATCACACCACCACCACGCCACAATGGTGAACGAATAGACCCGGCACGAGCCCGACCAGTACCTTTTTGTCGCCAAGGTTTACGACCACCGCCTCTGACTTCAGCACGAGTTTTTGTACTGGCATTTCCTTGACGAGCATTAGTCAATTGCCGTACTAAGGCACGATGCACAATATGAGACGCTGTTTCTTCTTTGGCAACGCGCAACTCGAAGGTCGTCTCACCGACCTGTTCTCCTTGCCAATTTTTAACTACGCTTTCAACCATTTTTCTTATCTGTCCTTTGTCCTTTGTGAGCCACTGCGATCTTGGGGTCTCCCCAGGTGAAGCACGTGGCGTCATTGGTCATTGGTCTTTTGTCATTTGTCCTTAGCCAATGACTTTTGACTAATGACTTCTGACTAATGACTTCTGACTATCCCACTATTTTTGCAGGCACAACGCTGACTAGAGCGCCTGGCTTACCAGGAATGGCTCCTTTAATTAGCAATATGTTGCGTTCTGGATCAACTCGCACTATGGTCAACTTGCGGATTGTGATGCGTTTTCCACCTAAACGTCCTGCCATCCGCTTACCTGGATATACACGACCTGGTGTTGTACCAGCACCAATTGATCCGGGCGCTCTGTGGTTTTTGGAACCGTGTGACATAGGCCCACGAGCAAAGTTGTTGCGCTTCTGGTTTCCCGCAAAGCCGCGACCGATGCTTGTGCCGACGACATCGACAATTTGACCTGCACTAAAAATATCTGCTTTAATCTCTTGACCTAAAGCATAATCACTAGAGCTATCGGTGTGATATTCATTTAAGTGACGCAATGCTGGGGCGGATGATTTAGCCAAATGTCCCAGTAGTGGTCTGTTTAGTGCCTTGGGTTTAACTTCGCCATAACCAACTTGAATGGCAAAATAACCGTCGGTTTCTTTCGTTTTAACTTGTGTAACAGTGCATGGCCCTGCTTGAATGACAGTTACAGGAATAGCTACTCCTGCTTCGTCAAATATTTGGGTCATGCCCAGCTTGGTGCCGAGAATACCTACAGACACAATAACTGGTTCTCCTTTCTACTTGCTGACCTTGGAATTGGACTCTAGAGGACACGTTTTGTACGCATCAGTTTAGGCTGGGTTAGCCTGCGAAATTTGGAATGGTTTTAATAAACCGCTCCAAATGCTTTCGGACACAACAAACCGTGTCCGTACTGCTTGGTGAATCTGTTTAGCTTCACTCACTAGATCACCAGAGCAGCCACAAGTCTCTTCCCACTGGGAAGGAGTAACTTCTGGAATCAATGCAAGGCGCTACAGCTTTAAGCTGTGTGCAGCAATGCTTTTGTCCAAGCAATTGCTCTGGCACTTTCTGGAGGCAGCGCTGTCGGCGGGTTTTCCGATTTTTACACGCCTATGAGACGGGTTCCCGGAGATTGGCTACTGCCGTGTTGCAGTTGGACTTAAGCGGTTTTTACCGCCCAGTATCCGTTAACTGAGACTGACGTAATGCCATGAAACCAACATTGCTGCTCAGTTTTACTTCCTTAAATACCTTAAACTATTGTTTAAGACTTTGCCTACTTTTTCAGAGGCGCAGGAGTAAACTTACCCTGGAGATGTAAGACTCGCTTTGTCTGTTAGTCTCAAGCTCCAATGTTGACCTGAAAGCTTTCTTAGTTTACCAGTCTATGATCAATCTGAGTTAGATTATCCAATTTGGATTAAGTCATCAGCTTTTGATGCTAACACTACCTCAGAATGACAGTAAAAAGTCAACCTAATTTGCGTTTTTGGTCACAATCTAATAATATAAATTATTTATTTATGTTTGTCCAGTAATTTATAGAGTTATTTTTAGGGAGTGGGGAAGAAGCAAGGGAGTAGGGCGCAGGGGGCAAGGGGCAGAAATCAATTCAAAATTTAAAATTCAAAATTCAAGAACTCTGCCTTCTGCCTCCTCTTTCCCCTCTGCTCCCTGCCCCTCTGCCTCTTCTCAATGTCCAAAAAAATGCTTTTAATCTATCGGTTCAGGGTAAATAATAGAGATATCTAAGTGGGATAAGACGAAAATCTATGGCACTAATTACCACTGGCAACGGTTTAATCCGCGATCTGGAAAAATTTGGCGCTCTTGGTGTGTATGTACCTCTGGAAGGGGGTTATGAAGGTCGATATCAGCGCCGAATACGGGCGGCTGGCTATACTACCCTCCACATTACCGCTAAAGGACTGGGTGACGTAGCTGCGTATCTCACAAGAATTCATGGAGTCAGACCTCCTCATCTTGGGAAAAAAAGCACTGGTAGTGGTGCAGCAGTGGGTCAGGTTTACTATCTGCCGCCAATTCTCAATTCTCATCTAGAACAGCTACCACCAAAGTCAAAGGGACTGGTCTTGTGGATTATTGAAGGGCATATTCTTTCTAATGAGGAAGTTGAGTATTTAACGAATTTGCCTCAGTTAGAACCACGAGTGAAAGTCATTATTGAGAGAGGTGGCGATCGCTCTTTCCGTTGGACTTCTCTAGAAAAAACTCTGTTAGCTAGTTAGTCCTTTGCCATTAGTCATTAGTCATTTGCTCATAACTAATGACTAATGACTCAATTCAATCAGCAGCGATCGTTAGCCGGTAAGTTTTTTCGTAAATCCACGCAATCGGATTAACACTGGCTTCACCCAATTTCCACCAAGCAAATCGTGCAGCAGAATATAAAAACAAGGGATGATAAATAGTGTCAACATTGTTGCGATCGCCATCCCAAAGAAAACTACAATCCCTAATGGCTGCAAAAACTCTGAACCTTCGCCAATGCCTAATGCCAAAGGAAACAGTCCCAAGATAGTAGTGACTGTAGTCATGATAATTGGGCGCAAACGTTGAGGAGCAGCTTTCACGATCGCAATTTGGCGACTACAACTTTCTTCGTCCCGAATTTGGTTTGCTAGTTCCACCATGAGAATCCCTGCATTCACCACAATTCCTACTAGCAGGACGACACCAACAATTACAGTTGCACCAATTGCCGTTTGGGTAATGTAAAGTCCAAAAATTCCTCCAGCTAACGCTAGTGGTACGGTGAACATAATTACCAATGGGTCAATTAGTGAATTGTATTGTACCGCCATGACTACAAAAATTAAGAACGTCGCCAACGCTCCCAAAGTTTTTAAAGCATCCTGAAGTTGCTGATTAGTTTCTTGAGCAGAACTAGGCACAATTGAAACGCCTTCGGGTAAGTCTACATCCTTTAGTACCTTGTTTACTTCTGCGATCGCTTCACCAAGACTAGCTCCCTCGCTGAGATTTCCTGCCACAATAAAAGCTTGGCGTTGATTAATTCGTTGCACCTCACCAGGCGCTTGACCTTCTTGAATTTTCGCCACATCTGAAAGCCGGATTAGCTGATTGTTTTCTGTAAATAGCGGTAATTGTTCTAGTTGGGAAGGACGTTGAATCGCTTCTTTATTTAGCTGTACCCGCACATCAACTAAACGATTACCGCGTTGAATTTGCGTGGGAACTGAACCTTCAATTGCTGTTTGAACTGTTGCACCAATTTGCCCGGCGCTCAATCCTAAAGCTGAAACCCTCTCCCAGTCAGGGCGAATTTGGATTTCTGGTTGTCGGGGGTCGGCATCTGGTCGGAATGTTGCTAATTTTGCCCTTTCTTGCAATGCTTGCAGTACTTGTGCGCCTGCTTGGGTTAAGTTTTCTTCATTCTCACCTTGCAGAATCACGTCAACTTCTGACCCTTGCACTGGAGAATTACTCAAGATTAAACCCCGCACCTGACCAGGATTGAGGCGCAGCAGAATTCCTGCTAAGTTGAGTTTGTTAAATTCCTGAGTTACTTTTTTGACGAAGGCTTCGACATCTGTGCCTGGTTTTAGATTGATGGTGCTACTGGCACGTAAAGGATTTTCTGTAGTACTACTACCAAATAAATTACCACCCACAGTTGTGAAAGCGGACTCGGTTTCTGGTTGTTTGAGCAAAATGTCATCGACAATTTGCATAACTTTTTCCGAAGTTGCTAAAGGTGTACCGGGCGGAAACTGCGCTCTCAAGGTGGCTTGACCAGTACTGATGCGGGGTAAAATTTCTTGGGGAATTTGACCAAACATAAAGAAGCTACTGCCGCCTAAAATTAGCAAAGCGGCGATAACGACGAGGAGTCGATAGCGTAAAACCTTGGTTAAGAAGTTACCGTATCCCCGCGTAGCATCTTCAAATCGGTGATTAAACTGTCTAAGCAGCCAAAATTCACTAATCCGACTAGACCAGCGAATTCCCAAAAGTCGAGAAGACAGCATCGGTACTACTGTGATGGCGACAACAAGGGATGCTGCGACTGCGAAGCTAATTGTCAGAATCAGTTCATTAAATAGCAGTGCAATAAAGCCGCCAATCAAGAGGAATGGCACTACAGAAACTAAGTTGGCACCTGTAGCAGCAACTAAAGCAGATTCTACTTCTTGGGAAGCTGCGATCGCACTATCAATAAAGAATCTTGAATTTCTCCTCTGCTCCTCTGCTCCTCTGCTCCCCTGCTCCCCTGCATCCATCTCTCTCTGATTAGGAGTCATGCCTGTTTTCTCGGAAATGTTCTCCAAGATCACAACCGATGTATCAATTGCTTGACCGACTCCTAATGTCAGACCTGCCAAACTAAAAACATTCAAGGTTAAACCAAATATTCTCATTAAAGCGATCGCTGCCAAAGTACACAGCGGAATCGTCAAACTGATAATAAATGTTTGCCTGAACGATCCCAAAAATAACAATACTGCTGCTGCTGCTAACAATGCCCCAGAAATTCCCGAAAAGATGACATCATTTAAAGAATTACGAATGAAGACAGATTCATCTGTGGTGGGGCTCAAGGTCATATCTGCTGGAATTAAACCCGATTGCCGTAATTGTTCAATTCGCCGCTTAACAGCATCTACAACTGTGATTGTGTTGGCTTCAGGCTGCTTTTGAATTGAAAATTTTACCGCAGGCTGACGGTTAAGGTAAACAAATACTCGTTGTTCTTCTGTATCGTCAATTACCTCTGCAAAGTCTCGCAAGTAGACGCGGCGGGAAGGTGCAGGAGAGGTAGAGGAAGCAGGGGAAGCAGGGGAGGCAGGGGAGGAAACTTCTAAGGAAAGGTTTTCAATTTCCTTGGCATTTTGGAAGCGTCCGACAGTCCGAGTTAATGGCTCGGAATTTTGCCCCAGAATCCGGCCACCAGAAGTATCTTGGTTACGGGCTGTTAATTCATCTAAGACATCATTTAACCCGACACCCAAGGCTTGCAATCGGTTCAAGTCAACAAGCACCCGTACTTCTTCTTCTGCACCGCCAGATACATCAACTGAAGCTACTCCCGGCACGACACTGAGTTCACGGGTTAACTCTTCATCAGCAAATACGCGTAAATCTTTCCCTGGCAATGAAGGAGATGTCAGCGCCAATTCATAAACTGGCAATTGGGAGGGATCGACTTTAAATAAGCGCGGCTCCTCTATCGTATCTGGTAGTTGTCCTCGACCTCGGTTGAAAGCAGCAGTAGCATCGTTTAGGGCTTGGTCAATATCGCCCCCTGGTTGGAAGTATAAATCGAGGCTTACCTGTCCCTCACGGGTGCGAGAAAAAACTTGTACTACATTCTCGGTTGCTGCTAAAGCTTCTTCTAAAGGTCTGGTGATTTCATCTACTGCTACTTCTGGTGAAATACCAGGGGCTTCTAGTCGAACCCCAATTCGGGGATAGGTAATTGACGGTAGAAGATCGACTTGGATCGTTGTGAGAAAAAATACGCCAATGACAATTACTGCCACAGTAAGCATGAGTGTGCCAATGTGTTGGCGGATAGCGATCGCACTAAGGCTAAATCCGCCATTGCCATTATTATTGTTTGCCTGTTGCATGATACTAAGTGATAAGTGCTGACTACTGAGTACTTTTTTCTTTGGGATGGTGGTTATTGCTCACCCTACTATTGCTTTTCTGAAAGAATTGAAAGACTCACAGTGTCACCTTCTTTTAACGGCTTACCACTCCGAACAACGTAGCGCTCTCCTGCTTGCAAACCGGATAAAATTTCCACTCTCCCATCAGCCCTTTGTCCTAAAGTAACTGCACGCGTCGCTACTTTCGTCTTGCCTTCTGTGTCTTTCACCACAAATAGCGTCCCTGATGGGTTTTCTTGCTCTTTTTCTGCTCTCTTTGCTGCCCCTGCTTGTTTTTGAATCGCTGTTTGCGGCACTACTACCCGCTGTTGAGTCTGGGTTTGAAAATTGACCCGCGCCAGTAATCCGCTGCCAATCTTGGCTTGAGTGTTAGGAATCACTACTTCCACAGGTATCAAGCGGGCTGTGGCATCGGCAGCTGGAGAAATGCGTGTAACTCTGCCAATTAATGTTTCTTTGGGGAAGGCATCTAAACGGACTTGTACAGACTGCCCAACTTGAATTTGTGCTAGTTCTAATTCGGAAACTTGCACAACAACTTTGACACGGTTAAAGTCGCCAATTTTCAAGACTTCGCTACCTGCTTGCAGTAGGTTGCCTGGTTCTGTCACCTTTTCTGTGACTACGCCAGTGATGGGAGATGTCAATCGAGCATAAGACCTACGCTCTTTGGTTTGAGCAACCAATGCTTGTTGGGCAAGTACTCTACCTTGGGCGGCAGCGACGGCTTGCTGTTCTGTCCGAACTTGTTCCTGGGCTGCCCGCAATGCTTGGGCAGCTGTTTTTGCCTGGGTACGTGCTTGCTGGGCAGTTTGTTCAGCGATCGCTCCAGCTTTGAATAGATTCTGTTGCCGTTCTGAGTCTGCTTGAGCTTGTACTACTTCTAACCGCGCCCGTTCAACGTCTGCACGGGCATTGCTTACCTGATTAGTTGCCCTCGCTACTTCTGATTTCAGGGCTGCTAGTTCTGCTTCTGCTTGCTTTAATTGGGTCGAAAGGATGGCATCATCTAATTGCCCGACATTTTGCCCAAGCTTTACTGTATCGCCAACATCAAGGTTCAAAGCCAACAACCGGGCTTCTACTTGCGATCGCACTGATACAATCCGAAAAGGTGTTGTATTACCTGTGTATTCTGGTTGTGTTTGCAGCGTATCAGTTCGAGCGATCGCTGCATCTACAGCCGTTGCACCACCACGTTGTCCACTACCAGGACTTTGAGATTGGGCATCAGCTACTTCTTCCTTGGGGAGCGCTCCACAATTTGCTGTCAGCAGTCCTATGCCCAGCATACAGGGAATTAATAATATGGTTGCGAAAGGGGAAGACCCCTTTGTGTCAACGCTACTCTTTGTATCTACAACAGCCACATCAGTTTTCATAACTGAATTTAACTGGGTATTAATTACCTGGTTAGCGGCTGCCAAAGGTGAGATTTTCACCTGCTTGTGCGGCTTCTTTCTGTCCAAAATCATTTATTTTTCTCGTATTTGGGGAGCTTTTTGGGTTTAAACAGCCGTGCATTACCAAGTAATTTTGAGACATTATGAATAGTGAAAAGCGGCGAGAGTCAACTAGCTATCTTCTTGCAGAATTTTGTATCAAAAATTACTTTTTTTCAAAAAAATTCTCACCACTTTAACTCATTACATTGAGTCGTCAGCTAAAAAGCTGCCGATGCAATTCTTAACTCAGTATAAATATTTTTAAATTTCTTGCAATCTGCCCTTAGTAGAAGACTCGCGTTTACTGAAGATACGGGAGTTTTACGCCCCTGTTTCTAAAATAGGCAGTATTAAATAACTATACTTAGGCTGACATCGCCAGGCTGGCCATAGCAAAATGATTGGTAATTTTTACGTTTAATCCAATATATTAAGAATAGTAAACATAAGTTGCTTTTTTTGGCACTGTGAGATTTTGAACAAGCGTAGGCGTAGCCCGTCGTAGACATCGCATATACAACCAAAAAAAGGGCGATATATTTAGAACCACCAAATATTAAGTTAGGAAAGTTACAAGTGACATCATTGCTAAAAATTGCACAAACCGCTGACGAAGCCCAGATTTCCGAATTTTTCCAGGAATCTGTGGGTAAGTGGCGATCGCAACGACGCTATTACAGCCTACCTCAGGGAGAAACCAAGGAGATGGAGAGTATAGTTACGATCAATTTTCTCAAGCAGGGTTGTGATGAATTGCAAAAGCTAGCTCAGATGCACGATTTGTATGATACGGGTAGCTTAATCTGTGGTGCAGCAGTTACATGGGAAAGTACGGATCTGCTGAAGGACAGGAAAGAGTCGCAAGGTTCAACATTATTTGGGGCTGTGGGAAATATTCTATATCGCGATCGCGGTTTTGCCATATCCAAACCAGTTACCGCCCACTATTATTTCTCCAACCCTAAAACCATGTGTTTGAGAACTGAATACAACGGTTCAGTCTTTGAAGAAGAGTTAAAGCTAATTGGCAGCAAATACCGCACCAGACAAACCATTATCTCTCGTGCTGGTGAACAATTGATGATTGGTCAATATTTAGAAAAGAGAGTGGATTAGTTTAACTCGTGGGTGTGGTTCGCTATAGCCTCACCCATTTTGCCACTAGCCAGCACTTAGCTGTCAACTGCTCATATAACTTTTTATAACAGTTTTTAAAACTTTTACCCAGAAAGTTAGTTGCTATGTCATCATGGGAAGTGAAATGAGAATTAATTCGGCGACAGTGTTTGTTTTTAGTATTGACAGGCTTTTTCCTTTTGGTATTACAGACTTCTCTCCGAAATCTAAATCTCTACAAACTTATGATTTTGGAGACATTTGATGTCAATTTACGTTGGTAACCTCTCCTATGATGTTACACAAGATGCGTTGAGTGCTGTATTTGCAGAATATGGTACTGTTAAACGTGTTCAACTACCTACAGACCGTGAAACAGGTCGTTTACGCGGCTTTGCTTTCGTGGAAATGAATTCGGAAGATGAAGAAACAAAAGCCATTGAAGCCCTTGATGGTGCTGAATGGCTTGGTCGTGACCTCAAAGTAAATAAAGCCAAGCCTAGAGAAGACAGAGGTGGTGGTTCCTTTGGTGGTGGCAATCGTGGCGGTGGCGGCGGCTACAACCGCAACAACCGCTACTAAGTTAAGTAGACGAAAGTAACTTAATTGCATCTAGAAAAGGCTCAGGCAAGAATGCTTGAGCCTTTTCTGTACAAAAATTGACTCTAAATAATTTCGGTTAGTTACTTATCATACTGCACATATCATTCTCTGACTAAAGTGCCCTGATGAAAGATCATTTTCCATTGATCGTTGTTCAATTTCCAGATGGAACTTCGCAATGAATGCACAGGCTGTTCGCCAGATATATCTCTGACTATACGATAAGTTACTAAAATAACCCCTGTTGCTAAAACTAACGTTTTAAATTCTGCGATCGATCTTTGAATCAGGGATTCTATGGGTTCATTTTGCAAGCTCTCGATTATTTGCTGTTTATCGAAAACACGCCCTGAGCTTCCGATTTCAATGAACTCATCAGCAAGTAAGTCCATGATATCTTTAGCTGATTTTCTGACATCAGGTTGAAGCAAACGCTCCTCCAATTGACGAAGAAGTGATTCTTCTAAATAATCTGCTTTCATAATCTTAACTTTGATTTCTACGCGATCGCGTCCTCATGAGCAAGTTAATAAAAAAACCCCGCTGATTGGTAGGGATTCCAGCGGAGTTAAATAATACAATTATTTTTCAGATAAACCAACACTAAACTTTATTACGGAGCTACTAGAAACTTTTACGACTAATAGTAACTATTTATGCGTGAGTTTTATGAGTTAGGTTTTTAGCATGACGCTTGTGATGTGTCTTGTGATGTCTCTTGTGATGAACTTTAGCACTTTTTACACTAGCAACACGGACTTCTTTAGCTTGAGCTTGAGATGCAAAAACGGTTACAGGAGCAGCAAATACCAGAGCCAAAAGTAAAGCTTTAGCGAACTTATTCACTTAAAAATCCTCATCAGGTAATCAACAATCTAACTATCCAATAGGCGTATGTCATAAGTTTGTAATTGATATGAAGCTTTCATGTCTATTTTTACATCCGTAGATATAGGACTTAGGTGCAATACTGTGGTAAGAATACTTGCTAGTATTTTTATAAAAATGTACTATTTTTGACATCAGAACCAAGTGAGTGTAATTTGATCTGATGTTTGTGTTAATTTTGATTAATAAATGCTGATATCCATCAATTCTTCTGCTATTTCAAAGTTCGCTGTGACATTTTGCACGTCATCCAATCCTTCTAGAGTATCAATTAGCTTGAAAAGCGATCGCGCCTGATTGAGATCGGTAACTTCTACACTATTACTAGGAATCCAGCGCAATTCGGCATCAACTACCTTAATACCTTGCTCTTTGAGTGACTGGCTAAGGGTTTCTAAATTTCCGATGTCAGTAAATACCTCAGCCATCTCATCTTCAATCATCTCATAAGACTGGGCACCGCCTTCGAGGGATGCTTCTAAAAGCTGTTCTTCGTCAACCACACCCTGGACAACACAAACGCCTTTTTGGTCAAACATCCAGCTAACGCAACCTGTTTCACCAAGATTGCCACCATTTTTACTAAAAGCTACACGCAAGTCAGCAGCAGTGCGATTGCGATTATCTGTGAGGGCTTCGATTAAAATTGCTACACCACCAGGTCCGTAACCTTCGTAGCGAATCGCTTCAAAGATCGCATTATCTCCGCCAAAAGTGCCTGCACCTTTAGCGATCGCTCGTTCAATATTATCATTAGGGATACTCGCAGCCTTTGCCTTGTCAATTGCCGTGCGAAGTTGAAAATTCAAAGCTGGATCTGGTACACCGCTTCTAGCTGCAACAATAATCGCCCTGGATAACTGAGTGAAAGTTTTTCCCTTTTTTGCATCTACTACCGCCTTCTGGCGCTTAATATTTGCCCATTTACTATGTCCTGCCATAATTTGAAATTATCAAAACTCTATTCAAGATTAGGATATACCTAACTTTTACACCGATGCAAAGCTGCATTTAGTAAAAGTGAGTGGGGAGAAATCAATTAAAAATTAAAAATTTAAAAACTCCTGCCTCCTCTTTTGCCATAGCCAATCTAATGAATATTATGCACGATTTCTTTAACCCTCCTCGCCATGCCAAGCGAAAAATGAAGAAAGTGTCACGCTACCTTCGGAGCTTACTGCTTGTGTTATTGGTGGGCATACTAGCTTTAGTTGGATGTCAAAGTATCTTACCTGGTATTAAGGAAGATAAAGTAATTCATTTAACTCTTTGGCAAGGTGTCAATCCGCCGCCAAATCGCGATGTGCTGCAAAAGTTGGTGGATAAGTTTAATCAATCCCAACCAGATATTCAAGTAGAGTCGCTTTATATTGGGCAACAGGATCAGCAAACGCCCAAGATTTTAGCGGCGGTGGTAGGAAATGCACCCCCAGATTTGTTGTGGTACAATCCGACGATCGCAGGTCAATTAGTAGAACTCGATGCGCTTTTACCTTTGGATGAAATGCTCGAAAAATCTCCAGTAAAAGCCGAAATTGACCCAGCTTTGTATGGATCAATGAAATACAACGGTAAGATTTGGTCTGTGCCCTTTGCTACGAATAACGTTGGTATTTTTTATCGTCCGAGTTTGTTTAAGGCTGCGGGAATTACTGAATTACCCAGGACTTGGCAGGAGTTTGGGCAAGTTGCAAAAAAATTAACTCGTGATACCAATGGTGATGGTCGAACCGATCAATATGGGATGTTTCTGCCTTTGGGGAAGGGAGAATTTACAGTATTCACCTGGCTACCGTTTATGTGGAGTGGTGGCGGTGATTTGGTGAGTGATGATTCACAAAATGCCGCAGCAGTAAATTTGGAAGATAATCAAGGGGCGATCGCAGCTTTGCAATTCTGGCGCAATTTAATTACGGATGGTTCCGCTATTTTATCTGGGCCGGAACGAGGTTATGAAACAGATGACTTGCTGACTGGCAAAGTTGCAATGCAATTAAATGGCCCTTGGAATCTGGGAGAATTTCAAAAGACTGGTGTCGATTTTGATGTTTTTCCCATTCCGGTTGGGCAGAAACCTGCTACTATTATTGGCGGTGAGAATCTCTTCTTTTTCAAAACTACACTAGAACGCCAAAGAGCAGCATTTAAGTTTGTCGAATATGCTTTAAGTGAAGAATTTCAGACAGAATTAGCATTGGGAACTGGCTATTTACCAGTTAATTTGAAGTCTCGTGAAAGTCAAAAGTATCAGGATTTTATCAAAAAAATTCCACAGTTGAAGGTATTTTTAGATCAAACTAAATACGGGCGATCGCGTCCAATATTTCCTGGTTACAATCGTATTTCTGACAGTGTAGGTCGGGCCATTGAATCTGTATTGTTGGGCAAAAGTTCGCCAGCAGAATCACTCAAAGTAACTCAGCAGCGATTAGATTTGATTTTTAAGTGACATGGTTAACTTGTAGAGACGCAATTAATTGCGTTTGTTAATCGGGGTAGATATAGGATGGCTGACACCAGGGGTAAGATAGCTTCAAATACTTATCTAGTAAGCTTTTTGGTATATTATTCATTTATTCCCTGTACTTAATTTTAACTTCCATAGAGATTGACTGTGCTTGAAAACTAAAGCTATGTTCCAGTCATGTTCTTTTTTCAATATATCTTGTAATTTTTCAGAAGCATTTAGGAAAAATACATCAGTAAAAGTATCAGGAATTTGTTTAATATTTGTGCTAGGAAATAATTGAAATTTTGTTTGTGGTTCTAGAAGGTAACTTATAGATAATACATTTCCCCAACCCGAATCTTTACCGCACTCTAAACAAATAATTAAAGGATTTCTAGATTGCTTAATAATATTTGCCATCGGAATATTATCGGAACTATAAGCTTTATTCCACCAAGTTTTTTTCGGTAAAATAATCACACATGAGATGATTTGTAGAAAAATTAACCCAAGGAGTAATAACCTCCATAAATGTTTACGCATTTTCATCCTTGGAGATATGATAGTTTTTTGAGCTAATAAATAAGCCATAGTTAAATGGCATCCTAAATAAACAGGAATTGAATATCTCATAATCCCGGAACGAAGACCACCAAAAATTACATCCGGTATCGCTTGAGTTAAGTAGAACAAGGTGAAAAAACCAAACTGTGTAAAGATAAGTAAATACATAAATGTGTCTACCAAGGTAACAGGGGTATGGGCAGCCGTTTAAGGGCATTTCTGACTCGTGAGCAAGATAGAACTTTGTTTAACCTGAGAACGGCAGATGTACCCCAGAAAGTTAAAGACAGAGCAGAAGTGATTAGATTGAGCGCAAATGGTTGGTATGTAGAGAAGATAGCGGCTCACTTTAATTGGACAGCACAAACAGTGCGAGAAGTTTTGCATAGATGGGAGCATCTTGGTTTAGAGGGACTTTGGGAAAAACCAGGGCGAGGAGGAAAATCAAGGTGGACGGAAGATGACATGGTGTTCTTAGAAGAATGTTTAGAGAAAGAACCTCGTACATATAACAGCGTTCAATTAGCCCAAAGATTAGAACAAGAACGCTCGGTAACATTGAGTCCTGACTGGTTAAGGCAGGTACTAAAAAAAGGGGATCATTTGGAAACGAACGAGAAAAAAGCCATAAAGGAAAACAAGATCCAGTAGTACAGCAAGTTAAACAAGCAGATTTGGAAATGTTGGAATTGTCTGCGGCCGCAGGAGAAATCGATTTAAAGTATCTAGATGAATCAGGGTTTTGTGCTTGGAGTGAACCGAGTTACAGCTACTACTTCCGAGGCAAACAAAAACGTTTAGAGCAGAGCAAGCGTCGAGGTCGAAGGTTAAGTATTATTGGCTTTCTTCAACCGTTAATTAGTTTCGTTTACGGTCTGGTAATTGGAGGCGTTTCACGCAAATCTTATATTCAAATGATGGAGCTTGAAGCACTAGAAGCACAAAAAACGGGACGCATAAGAGTCATAGTGCAGGATAACGGCCCAATACATCGATGTAAAGAAGTGCAGGAGTTATGGCCAAAGTGGGAAGAGATGGGTTTGTACATCTTCTTTCTACCCAAATATTGTTCGGAAATGAACCCAATTGAATTGGAGTGGCAACACCTCAAAAAAGATGAACTAGCCTCGAAAACTTTTGAAGATGAGTTAGACCTTGCCTATGCTGTGATTGATGGAGTTCAAGCTAGAGCAGAGAAGGGAAATTACAGTACACAACGTATAAGATTTAACTCTAACTCTTCCCCTTAATTGTTTGTTACATAGTTATAAATTTTCTCCACGACTTACTTAGTGCTGTCAATGAAATTAATATTAAAACAAAAGACCAAGTTGACTTGGGCGTTTTACGAACAAGGAAATAAACTGCATAAAATAATAAAATTACTAAGAGTCTAATAATTAAAAACCAAAGACTATTTTGTAATTGATTTTGGTAACGATACTCCGATGTTATATCAAAAAAAATACGCGCCCAATGAATCTGCCATGCATCTACTAAATCATTTAACGGCACAATACGCTTCGACCAATTTATTGTTTCTTGAACTTTATCTGATTGAGTAATAATTAAAAATAGCCAGGGAAGAAAAGCGAATATTCCAGCTAAGAATGCGCTCAGATAAGCAATCAATATTTTCCTGGCTCGGAGTCCTTGATTGACAGCTACATAAATACCTTGCCCAATTGCTACCAAACTAAATAAAAAATGTGTGTATAATCCCAGCAATAAAGTAACAGAATAAATACTCCAGCTTGGTTTTGTATTCAACCTCATTGCTCTGAGCAATGCACCACTAGATAGCAAGATATTTAGTGTATACAAACTATACATTCTGGCTTCTTGAGCATACACAAGATAAAATGGCGATACAGCTATAATAGCAATTGCTACTAAACCGACGATTTTTGATTGAAATAATTCTTGGCATAGCCAATAGAGAGCAGGAAAAATTAATAAACTTATAAAGGCAGAAAAACTTCTTGTGGCTACCACTGTACTTCCAAAGCATTGCACCCACAAATTTGTCATCACAAAATATAGGGGTGGATGTTTTGGATCTTCTACCGCTAACCCTTTAACAATATCAATTATACTTTTGCCAACACCAGGACTTTGATATTTTTGTAATAATGTTCCAGCAGTTAATATTTGGCTATTAACTACTTCCTGCATTAAATCTGATTTGGTGTTCCCATAAATTCTTAAATAAGTAAATGTTTCATCTGCCCAAGTGATTTTTTCATCAATATTAATAAATCTCATCAATATCCCTATAACTATCAAAACGATAGTTAGCAGCTTGAAACTATTAAAGAATAAATCATCATGATTTTTTTGAATTGTTTTAGATGAGTCATGCATAAAAGCAGAAGATTAATTATCATCAATAATAATTTTTAGTTTATCAGTTTATTGGACTTGCCTTTTATTCAAAAAATCCGTTGCATCTTTTGCCACTTGCTTCAAAACTTAACCGCCTTGAGATACACTTGTGGCGCTTGGGGCAGATATAGCTCCCAATGACACAAAGTGCAAACTAAACTCTATTTAGCATTGATCAATTGATAACTATTTGTAATAACTTGGTAAGCTAAAACACATCTAATTTGCATATTAAAATTTTCTCAATATCTTGTGGGGTGGGCATCTTGCCCGCCCTGATCATGCAACTTGAATGCTGATTAGCTTAGTGGCTTGTCTGTTAACGAAATACTAGGCATCACAGCGTTGTAGACTAAGTAGATGGGTGAGAAAATTTATAACTATGTCATTGCGAATGTAACGAAGTGGAGTGAAGCAATCACAAGGTTTTCAACGCTTTTACTTTTCGTTACATAGTTAGGTTTTATTCTGCCGACTTACTTATCTATAATAAATCGCGTCTGTGGTGTAAGGTGCATAGTTTAACAACGTAGGCATTGCATCTCGTTTAAATCACAAAAGGTTCAAGTTCAGTGTTATGCCATTTATCTTCAACCCGTTCAGTAATCAGCGGTCTGATGATAAACTTGGGCGGGCTACCATCCAGAACATCAATCCGCACACATGAGTAAGGTAGTCGGTTCTGGAAATTGTAGTCATGACGACCCACAAAAAGCCTTGAATCTGCAACTTTCCGGCTGGGTTTACCTGCAATTTCCGTAAAAGTCTCCATCAATTCAGTCCCCCCTCGCCGTTGATAACGGGGACGATGACCACTACCACCAGAGATAATGCAGTTAATGTGAGAGTCCGCAAATCCGGTATCAGTTGTGCAAAGATGCTCCAAACAGTGAGCATGACCGTTTAAAATCAAATCGACTATGGGACGTTCTTTAATTAAAGAACCAAGAGTTTCTGCAACTTGTTCAAACACCCAGCGTAAGCGGTGGCGAACCGCCAAGGTTTGTGCCTGATTCCATTTGGTAGCTTCTGTGACGTAGGGGGGATGGTGGAAAAAGATTACACGTCCGCGCACTTCAGAGTTATTCCAAGATTCGATTAGTCTGCTTCGCAACCATTCAAGTTGTTCAAAATCGATCGCAGGCATTTTCTGAGATGCCAATTGTTTTTCAATGTCAATTTTGATCTCGTTGATTTGGTCTAATTTGGCACTAAGGTCATCGAGTTGTTCCGCTTCAGTGGGTTTATCTGGATTGAGGCGATCGCATATTTTCAAAATCTGTAATTCTTCTCGATCGATCTCATGGCGACGCTTTTGCAATTCCTGACGGTAAATTTCTCCCTCTTGAGTTGCAGGTAGAGGTGACGGTGTATTAAAGGTATTAGAATCTAGTGCGAAAAAGTCAATCCCGCCGTAACGAAAGGTGTAATAACGATTGGGTAAGCGGGTAAACTGTCCAGGTTCGTAACGCAAACATCGTCCTGTATCGGTCTTCGCGGTGTAGTGCCGATCTAAATGACGTTCTAACTCTTGTGGGGAAGCGATCGCCTGGGTGTAATCCATAAATGCTCGTGCATAGGCATTACCTTGATACGATCCATGCCAGCCAATCTCAATATCTTTGTAGCGGAACAGGTGACGTAGTGAGGATGTTGTACCAGTAACTAAACGGTACATCAACGGCACATCGTAGTAATCATGATTACCGAGTACTGGCAAGAACGGTAGATTAAACACCATGCGGTCATAAGGAATACTTTTCGGGTTGTCACCACCAACCAGAAATTCCCGATAAGGCTCAATAAAGTTTGTTGAATAATACTCTTGGGAACCCACCACATAAATAACATCGCCTGTGTGCAACACAAAACTGCAATCATTGCGGTGAGGAAGCATCAGTTCGGCAACTTTTCGTTGGGGGTGGTGTCGAGAATGGGATTTAGTGCCAGAATCACCGATAACCATAAAGGAAAATTCTGGATTATCTTCTCTGCGATCGTCAATAACTATACTAGTTTGGTCAATTCCCCGTTGCACAAAACTTGGATGCATCCACCGCACCCGTTCCTTCATCTTTTGAATTTTCACAGGAATCGGTGGATCGGAAATCAATTTCATGGCTGATAACTCTTGAATGCCTAATGCACACACCGATTGTAACGAAATATTTAATTGTCATTAGTCATTTGTCATTTGTCACTAGTAATAACCAATGCCTCATGCCCAATTACGGCAAATTTTCTCGCAATAATGCTCGAAAGCCTGCTTGTTGAAAATGCTCATCGGCGGTCAGTGCTTCAGTGATTCCGCTATATTGCATGACAATAAAAGATACGCAATCGACAAATCCCCATTCTTTCTCTGTTCGTTCGCGATATAGCTGAAAAGCACGTTCGTAGAGTTCCTGGGAAAGGGGGACAATTTCTACTTTAGAGTCTGCTACTAGAGAATTTAATAATATGATTGCCGCCTGACGATAAGGTTGTTGGGATAAGGCATTGCCAATTTCCAACATTACCGCCTGTGTTGTCACCAAACGAGTTTCTGCTGCTTGTAACATTTTAGCCAGATGCAAGGCTCGGTCATGCAGGCGATCGCTCGGTGCAGATAAGGCAATGGCAAATGATGTATCAAGAAAGACTTCAGAATGCATGAAAAGTTTACTTACTATACAAATATTTATCTATATTGCTAGACCAGTCAGGCGGCCCTTCAAGATTGAGCGATCGCGCCGTTTGCAAAAATGATACCGTTTCATGTTCGCTTGGCGATAAAATTTCGATACTCATTCGCACGCGGGTATTGATTGGCAGTGCGATCGGTTCTGCCGGATAGAACACTTTGCCATTAAAGACAGCTGTGATTTTTTCTACCATTTCCTTCAAAAATTGCTTCTAGTCTATCCTAAGCTGGTTGTGGTGCTACGGGTAGGGTAGACGACGCTATAAGTGGTGAAGATACGTATACTTCTCTTACAAATTATCTCGATTTTTCAAAATTGCCTAAACCACCAACTGAATCACACCCCACTGTCCATTTGTCAACCAAGAAGAGTCAGATTTTGCTACTTCTTCAATAACTTCTGGTTTCAAACCAACTACTACTTCAGATTTCAGAGTGCGTAAAGCTACCATTGGCACGGGTAAATAGCAGACTATATCTGCAATGTTAGTGGTAAAATCCCAGTGGCGATCGCCTAATAATCGGCGATAATTGGCATCCCCTTTGACTATAACCAAACTCGCATTGGCTAACTTATTTTTAAGGGAGTTGGGTATTTCCCAAAATGCTAAAGGCGATGTCCAGAAATAATCTTCAGATAGTATTAAACGCCCTGATGCAATATTTTCTTGCAATCTTTGGGCAAAAGATATAACTTGTTGATTTCCAGTAGCGACTAAAAATTTTATTGTGTAATGTACATCCTTAATCATGGCATCAGATACAAAAGTCGGATGTGGCTTTAAGTGTAGATAAACCTGATGAGCCAGTCCGCTACTTAATAAAAAATCCACTAAAGATAAGTCACAAACAAGTTCAAAACCAGCATTGTCTACAACAAAATCAATTCGTCCACCATGAGAATTAGTTAATAATTCCGCGACTTGGGAAGCATCATTTACTAAAATGTGAGCTAGTTGAGTTTGAATATCAAAACGACTCCGGTCATTCTCGAATGCTGACCATAAACTCAAGTCAACTCGATTTCCCCACAAAGCAAAATATAAAAGTGCGATTAAAGCTGTTTGGTTTGATTTTTCCTCTATTTGGGAACTATCTAACCAATTTTTTACTTGACCACATAGCAAAATAATCGAGTCTAGAGATGCTTCCAAACCTTGAGATTTTTGTAACTCAAATGGATCGACACCTTGCCATACACCAGGGCGAAAATAATTGGTAATTTCCAGAATTAATCGATAAAAATAAGTTTCGGCAAAAAACCAGGGGACATCTATCCAACGCTGACCCTTGTAGAATTCTAAATATGTATTCCAGGCAGAAAAATCCTCAGCAGTGTCATTTACAAGAGGTTGTAAAAATCCTGTTGGCATTTCTGTAGCCAGGTTTTCTAAGCTGGTATTAATCTCAGATGAGAAATTATTTTCAGCGATAACTCGGCGAGCGATCGCAGGCATTCGTTGAGTAACGGTAAACTCAGTAAAAGAACCGATTTCTGACCCCAAAAGAGACGGTGGTATGGGTAATTTGGGGATGTGGGATATATTCACCACAAACTTTTCTTATCCTCATATTTCTAGTTATTCTAGCTTGAGCGTGAAAATGAGGTGGGAGAATTGTCAAATCAACTCAAAAGCGGAATAAATTGACCGATGGCTGTAAACAAAGCATTTAAAAAAGTCAAAAAATCTCTTCAGGAAGCTGGAGTTAGGTTTGTCCGTATCCTTTGGTGTGACAACGCCAACATCATTCGTGGCAAAGCTGTTCATATCGAGATGTTATCCCACTACTTTGACTATGGTGTAGGCATTTCTGCTGGACAACAGGGAGTACCTGTAATGTATGATGCTGTCATCCCTGAAACTGGTCTAGGGCCAGTAGGCGAAATCCGTCTAGTACCAGATTGGTTTAGCTTCACTCCTTTACCTTACGCTCCAAGTCATGCTCGTGTAATAGGGAACATGGTACTTAATGGGAGTCCTTGGGCGTTGTGTCCCCGTAATTTTTTGGTACGGATGATTGAGGCGGCCAGACGCGAGGGGTTGGAAATTAAAGCTGCATTTGAAAATGAATTTTATTTATTTCGGCAAACATCTGAGGGAATTATACCCGCAGATTCTACAGTTTTTGCTTCGACTCAAGCAATGGATATCCATCGAGAAGTAATTGATGAGATAGTCGAAGCACTCATTGCCCAAAAAATTCCTATTGAGCAATATTATCCCGAATCTGGCCCAGGTCAACAGGAAATCTCTATGCGATATACTGATGCTTTGCGGGCAGCTGATTGGCAGATTAGCTTTAGAGAAACCGTGAAAGCGATCGCTCATCACCATAATCTTACAGCCTCTTTCTTACCCAAAATTTTCCCAGATGCGGCTGGTAGCGGTTGCCACATCCATCTTAGTCTCTGGCGTAATGGGCAAAATATCCTACCAGATCCTCAAGATATCTGCGGTGTTTCCCAGATAGGCCAAGCATTTATTGCTGGTATACTCGATCATCTGCCAGCACTAATGGCGTTAACTACTCCTAGCACTAATTCTTACCGCCGCATTCGTCCTCATAGCTGGAGTGGTGCTTTCCGTTGTTGGGGACTAGACAACCGTGAGGCTGCCGTGAGAGTGCCCAGCAATCCTGGATTCAACGGTTCCAGCCATTTTGAGTTAAAAACTGTTGATGCTTCAGCCAATCCTTACCTCGCTTTAGGTGCGGTGATTGCAGCTGGACTTGATGGTGTACAACGAAGTTTAAAACCGGGGAATCCTATTGCACAAGACCCCGGACATCTGCCAATTGAAGAACGTCATGCCAATGGTATTGACCTTTTACCCCAAAGTCTTGGCGAAGCTCTAGACCACCTAAAACAGAATAATATTCTTTTAAATGCTTTAAATTCAGATTTATCGCAAGCATTTTTAGCAGTCCGTCAAGCTGAATGGTCAGCCATGAAAGATTGGGAATTGGAGGCAGAAGTAAAGCTTTTATTAGAGAAATACTAAAGTTATTGGGAGATGCAGAAATTGATTTCAGAACTCCTGACAACTTAGTTATTGCTGTAAATCCTACGAACTTGGCAAACCTATATTCTAGTTACATGAATCATTAGTACTACCCATTGATGTCATCTGTAACTCAACCGCGTTGACGTAACTTGAATTATTCAAAACTTGCGCTGGTAACTTATTAGCCTTGACAGCAGCATGAACTATATCTTCCGCAGTCAATTTTCCGGTTTGGTAGCTGAATAACAAAGTGCCCCCACTGGGAATACCCTGCTCTTTTAAATAACCTTGATAAGCTAGAAAGGCAATATTGAAGGGTTGCAGATATTTGGCATCTGTATTTATTTGTCCACCACTATTATTAGTATTAGCTGTTTGAGCGCCAGCAATTCCAGGGATAAAAGCAATAGAAGTAATGATAAGTGCAGAATTTAACCAAGTTGTGAGTTTCATAATTTTCTCCTCGTTAGAGATTAATTTGTGTTGTTATGTAAATTACAGATTGAAAGCATAGAAGTAACTTAGATCATTCAAAATCACCAAGACCCATCATGTAATAGGCAAGAAAAGCGGTGTCAAAGGGTTTGAGGTGATTGACATTTGTAGAATTGTTAGGAAAATTCTTAGAGTCTATGACAGTGTTTATTGATGGGGTATTGTGATTTTTAACTGGATGAAGGCTAGTGATTTTAGGCATAGAATTAATCCAAGCAACAATATATGGAGAATTTATCAAGTTTGTGAGTTTCATAGAGTTATCCTCAATTAGAACAAAGTATAATTAGTATTCTCTAGTCAGAGAGTCAACTGTTTTATTAATCTCAACCTTTTTACGATCAGTTTACCTGACAGGTTGATTTGTTAATTACCCAAATGGGAATTATGAGAAGGCTTAGTAATAACTTCAAAAACGCAAAGACATTCTAAATAAAATCCTTAGTTTGAAATTATTTCTAGAAGGTGCATTAGCGTAGCTCGCCACAGGCATCGCTGATATATCTCTCTTCTAGACGTTTTTTATTCAAGCTATAAACCAAAATCCAACTTTTTTGGACTAATTAACTTTCCATATCAATATGCTATAAAATCTTCTCGGTAGAAGCAAATGCTTTTAATTTTCAAATCCATAAATAAAAGTGATTGTAATTAATAGCTAAAAGAAAATCCTGCAACCTATTGCCTTGGATGTATCCAAGTTTTTATTTTATAATCAGAGAATAAATGTCATTGCGATCGCGAGTGCGTCTCTTAGAGAAGAGGAACGACTAAGCTATCGCATGGACTCGCTCTTAGTTGAAGATTTTGCGATCGCTTCACTTCGTTTTGCTTGCAATGATATGCAAGTGGGATGCTCCCTATTACCTTTTCGTGACTTCTGAACTCTTTTGGCAGGGTAGCAGGTTCTATAAATTCACTACAAATAAGCTGATAGTGTCAAAATGTTATGTGTATAGTTTATTTACAAAGTCATTTATGCCAAAAGCAATTTGGAATGGTGCTGTTTTAGCCGAGAGCGATAATACTGTAGTTGTGGAAGGCAACCATTATTTCCCTGTTGACACCATTAACAAACAGTACTTCGCAGAGAGTAACACCCACACAACTTGTCCTTGGAAAGGTGTTGCCAGTTACTACAGTATCGAAGTTGATGGGCAAATCAATAAAGATGCTGCTTGGTATTATCCCAGCACCAAGGAGAAGGCTAAAAATATTGAAGGTTATGTGGCCTTCTGGAAGGGTGTAAAAGTCGAGGCTTAATAAAGGTTCCTGAAAGTATTTCTGTTTCAGGGAATTTATATTATGTCCTAATACAGTTCAGCTAAGAGTTGCTGGTGTAGAAATTGGTCTTTCAAGACGCGGTAAATCGCGTCTCTACATGAGGGTTTTGTTGCTCACTCTGAACTGTATTGTATTACGTTCGACTAATTGCCCATAAAATAATTAGCCTGCACAGGCGGGCTAATTATTTAAACTATTTATGATATTTGCAAATTTATTTTAAATAGTGCGATCGCACTTGGTTCGGGTGCTATTCTCGAAATTCTGATTAATTTGTCACAATTTAAAAAGTCTGAGATATTATTCTTACATCTTTGTAACTGAATATTACTCATCTTTATTGACTAACTTTTGTTGGTTTTAGCCATGCAAAAATCTGTGTAGCTGTTAAATTAAGTTGCAAAAAATCAGGTACAGGCAATACTTCATCCCCAGTCATCTCTATAGGTTGCTGTCCTGGCAAAAATATCAATACTAAGCGTTCATCGGGATCGAGCAACCACCCTAATTGAGTGCCGTGTTTTAGACAGTGAAGAATATTTATAATTACCTTGGTTGTATTCTGTTCTGGTGAAAGAATTTCAATTGTCCAATCAGGGTAAATTCCAAAGGTATTTTCAATTTCCCCATTAGCATCAAAAGGAATCCGTTCCCAAGCAAATATACTCACGTCTGGGATAATCGATCGTCCGCCAAATGTGCAGCGTAATTCTGGAAAAGCCAAAGCAATTTCTTGTTCTTCAGCAATTTGGCTAATTGCGTTACAAAGTTTTAGTTGTAGCCGAGAATGTTTGCCTTGTGGCATTGGTTTCTGGTAGATACGACCATCGATAAATTCATTAGCAGGCTTGGTTTCTGGCAGTTTGAGGAATTCTGCTAAGGAGATTGATTTGTGCAGCGTGGTTGCCATAGCTGTGCAAATGCCATATTTGATTGGAATCTTAGCATTTTCTGTCCTTGGATTTTAGGAAGCGAGTCTATTCTCCTTGATGTTGCTGCTTAAAAAAAGGTAGTTTACTCTGCATCAATACCTTCCCACAGTTGAGATACAGGTACAGTATTTCCGGTCATCACATCGTACCAACCTTGACGAAAACTTTCACTGGCAGACTCAGCAAGTTCATTATCCTCTTCATTCTCTTCCGTAATTAAAACAATGACTCGGACGCGGCTGTGTTTTGCTATAGTCAACGGCTTGTTTAAAGAAATTTCACCCCATTCCTTAACGGTTCCCTTGATTTCAATTGCTTTCATTGTCGTGAATCTGGGTTGTGCTGTTAATAGTATAGGACTTGTATCTATAAGTTTTGCTTAAGCTGTGCTAGCGATCGCATAAGCGTTTGTCACAAATAGATAAGCTCTGGTAACGAAACAACTTCATTGATAAGCTTTGCTTAAGCGTTGTTAACGATCGCATAAGTGTTGCTATAGATAGACAAACGTTCTGAACGAAACAACTTCATTGATAAGCTTTGCTTAAGTTGTGGTAACAAAAACATAAGCGTTCTGAACGAAACGACTTGTGTTGTTAACGAATGGACAAGCGTTCTGAACGAAACAAGTTGTGTTGTTAACGAATGGACAAGCATTCTGAACGAAACGACTTGTGTTGTTAACGAATGGACAAGCATTCTGAACGAAACGACTTGTGTTGTTAACGATCGCATAAGTTTTTGTTACTAACGGATAACCATTCGTAACAAAACAACTTGTGTTGGTAACGAACGGACAAGCTGTAATTACCAACAGACAATTATTTCTAACGTTTTCCACAAATGGGTATCATAGCTCAGCTAACTGCAAATTTTATCCAGATTGCTGATCTCAAATCACTCACCAGAGAAGAAGAATAAGCTGTCGTAGCCACAGGGACTTCATTTATAACGTTGCTGCTGCAAAAGTAGTTAAATGATTCTTGTCAAGAGGATTTTCTTTAAGCTTCGCATTGCACGAGTAGCAAAATTATGCTGATGCCAAGCTTGATAGAAATCGGGGTAAGGCATATTCTGGGCGCATTTCCAGGCTAAATTGTAGTACTCATCGTCCAATCGCCAGTAACCACTTAAAGCTTTGACTACCGCAAAGCGATGCTCATTATTCTGTAGAATTTTCCCTAAGCTATCTGCTGCCTCCCTACGGATGAAGTCATCCACAGTAGTTGATTGCAGCAGTTGCACCAAGGCGGCGAGCGCCACTTCATTGCCTGGGTCGATTTCCCCTAAGCTATCTGCTGCCTCCCTACGGATAAAGTCACCCACAGTAGTTGATTGCAGCAGTTGCACTAAGGCGGCGATCGCAATTTCATTGCCTGGGTCGATTTCCCCTAAGCTTTCTGCTGCCTGCCAATGGATGAAGTTATCCATAGTAGTTGATTGCAGCAGTTGCACCAAGGCGGCAATCGCAATTTCATTGCCTGGGTCGATTTCCCCTAAGCTTTCTGCTACCTGCCTACGAGTGTCGTCATCTACAGTAGTTGATTGCAGCAGTTGCACCAAGGCAGCAATCGCTATTTCATTACCTATACCGATTTTCCTTAAGCTATCTGCTGCCCGCCTACGGGTGAAATCATCCACAGTAGTTGATTGCAGGAGTTGCACCAAAGCAGCGATCGCTGTTTGATTGCCTGGGTCAATTATGCCTAAGCTGTTTGCTGCCAGCTTATGGGTGACGATATCCACAGTAGTTAATTGTAGCAGTTGCACCAAGGCGGCAATCGCTGTTTGATTGCCTGTGCCGATTTCCCTTAAGCTGAATGCTACTTGGAAACGGGTGTGGATATCCATAGTAGTTGATTGCAGTAGTTGCACCAAGACCGTAATCGCTGTTTGATTGCCTGGGTCAATTCTGCCTAAGCTTTCTGCTGCCTCTTTACGGATGAAGTCATCCATAGTAGTTGATCGCAGCAGTTGCACCAAGACCGTAATCGCTGTTTGATTGCCTGGGTCAGTTCTGCCTAAGCTTTCTGCTGCGAGCCTACGGGTGGCGATATCCACAGTAGTTGATTGCAGCAGTTGCACCAAGACCGCAATCGCAATTTCATTGCCTGGGTCGATTTCCCCTAAGCTTAATGCTGCCAGCATACGGGTGGCGCTATCCACAGTAGTTGATTGCAGCAGTTGCACCAAGGCGGCGATCGCTGTTTGATTGCCTGTGCCGATTTCCCCTAAGCTTAATGCTGCCAGCCTACGGGTGTAGTCATCCATAGTAGTTGATTGCAGCAGTTGCACCAAGACCGTAATCGCCTTTGTACGGTCTGTCTGTTGCAGTGCTGAACTAGCTTCCTCTTTGATAGAACTCCGATTATCAATTGTCCACTTTAAAATTTGTCTTAATATATCATCTACTTTAAAATATTCTCTAAACTCTGCAATTCCTGTAGCGGCTAAAAAATAGGCGCGATAGTCATAAAATTTTTGACATCCATCTTGAAAATTAACTAAAGCATCGATAAACTGTTGCTTTTGCTGTTTGACCTTTTCTTCTTCTCTTCCTAACCAAAGTAATATTGTTTGCTTCCATTGCGGTTCAAAGATGCGATAAGTTCCTTTACTGGGATTTTTGGGAACGTGGTTGAGAAAGAAATGCCAGTCATCAATTGCTTTAGCAGCAAAATATTCTTGAAATGAGGCATGAAAGAAAGCGTAAACAGGTTTTCTATTTGTATCTATTCCTACACAGTTCAGCCAGCCGCGATTTAGTGCTAATTTTAGCAGCGACTTTTCATCATCAGCATCTCCCAAAAAGCCACTAACAAAATCTTGCTGTAAGCGAAAACGTGTTGCTTCTTTGTCTATTGCTGCTTTAGCTAATTCCCCCAATTTGACATTGAGTTCCTGACGTTGATGAGAGTTGATAGCAAATTCGTCTTTCTTCCACTTGTAGAAGTCATCAACAAATTGCTGATAAAGTCCTGCTTGAGTATCTGGTAACTTACCATCTCCTGATTGCCAATTCCAGCACAGCAGCGTCAACCGCAGAGGATTTTTCACTAAATCCTGAATCCGTTCTTTACCCGGTTCTTTTAACGCAGTACATAACTGCTTTCCAGTTTCGGGAATAGTAGCAAACCATTTGTGAATAAATTTTTCTACCTGTTCTGGATAAGAAAAATCTAAAGTGCGATAGGTATCAAAATCATCAAGTGCATTAACGTTGCCATCCCATAGATTAACCCGACAAGTCAGCACAATTCGCGCTTGAGAAATTAACCCTCCTTCACGGAATTGCCGTGCAATTTCTGATAGAGGATTAGCTGAAGATGCGGACATTTCATCTAACCCATCTAGCAGCAGCCACACATTGTTTTGCTTAAATAAAGCCACAAAATCATCTTTTAGTTGCTTAGAGGCTTCAGCTTTACCTGTCTTCTGTGCGACTTGAGTCAACCAAGTCTCCAACAGATAAGGTCTTATTTCCTGACCTCGCAAATCTGCTAAAGATACCCAAATCACAATTGACTGGTGAATCTCACGAGATACCCAATTAGCAATCTGCTGTAACAGTGTTGTCTTTCCTGCACCTGGTTCGCCAATAATAGCAATTCGCTTACCTTGACTTTTAGGCGTGTTCTTCTGTTTAAGAACTTCTTCCAGAAAAGCATCATGCTCAAATGTTTTGATGATTTCTTTCTCCTTGTACAGTTCTGAACCCTGTTCTGGAGGAATATCATCATGACGCTTAGATTGTTTTTTGCGCTCAACTAATCCTAGTGGTACGTAAACATCATCAACTTGCAGGGTTACTCCCTCAGTTGATGTCAGAGGATTTGTAGTCAGCTTTCGCCGTTCTGCCAACAATTCACGGCAGACTTTACGCCAGTCATCGGGAGTTAACTTTGTCCCATCCTCCCCTTGGGACGACTGTAGTCAGTTGTAAGTATTGTGCTGTTCTCCAATTGTGATTTGTTGGGCAACCATTGCGCCTTTCTCTGCTTTAATTTCTTCTGCCAACTTGGCAAAATTGTTAACAACTGATGGCTGTGACTTGATTTCTGCTGCTAATTTTTGAATTTCCTTAGCAGTCTCAGATTGATCTTTGTTGACTGCTGTTTCTACTTCTACAACTGCTTGAGCAATTTCTGGGTCTTGTGCTGCTGCTTGAAGTTCCAGCACTGCTTGACCATAATCTAATCGTTGCGGTTCATTTACTTCTACAGCACTGGTGAGAGATGGTGCTTGATGCTTCTGGCGGAGTAATGCGATTAACTTGCTACCTAGCGTCCATGTAGCATCACCAAGGTTTTCGCCGATTTTCTCTTGTGCTTTAGTCCAAAGTGTAGTTGCGATCGCAGTAGCAACAGCCGTCAGTGTTACAGTTACCATAAATTCACTATAGATTTATATTGATTTAGTTTAATGAACCGCAAAGGAGAGGCAATGCTTACCTCTCCCTTGTGTGAGCTTTTCACATACTGAATCAGGAACACCAAACTCTAAATTTAATTAGACGCTGCTTGTTCCGCTACAGGATGAATTATTTCCTCCAGCGTTTGGAGTAACTCTTGCTCATTATAAGGTTTAGAAAAATAAGCCCTCGCTCCCAACTGCATAGCTAGTTGTCGATGTTTATTACTACTACGAGAAGTCAACATTGCAACGGGAATGTTTTTTGTATCAACGTCTGAATTTACCTTACCTAAAAAGCCATAACCATCAAGGCGAGGCATTTCAATATCACAAATTACCGCCTCAACTCTCAACCCACTATGGAGTTTTTCTAAGGCATCTTGACCATCTTTAGCTTGCTCTACTTGATACCCTCCTTTTTCAAGGGTCAGCGCTAAAAAGCGACGAACATTAATCGAGTCATCTACGATTAAAATTGTGCCTTTCTGCTTAACTGAAGCTGCTGATATTTTCTCTTCATCAAATATGAGGAACGGTGTTTTTAACCTTGCCGATGGTAATTGAGTACCTCTGGGAGTCTTCCGATTTGTAGCAATCCAATACAGCAACTCATTGATATTAACTAGTGGTACTACTCGACCATCACCGAGAATTGTGCAGTTGCTAAAGCCTTCAGGTAAAGGTATATTTCCCTCGACTTGGCGAATAGCAACTTCCTGTTCACCCCAGCAACGGTCTATTTGGATCGCTACTGGCTGATTATTACCTTTGACTACTAAGACGCTGTTAGCATTAATTGCTGCCGGGGTTTCTAATTCTGAAGTATCGTAGCGCAGGCAATTAAACTCTAAATAACGAGTCAGGCGAATCAGTGGTAGCATTGTTCCTTGCCAATTTAGGACTTCACTACCTGCCATTTGAAAAACTCGCTCGTCTTGGAGTAAGGATATTTCGGAAATGACATCTGTAGGAAATGCTAATAGCATTTTGTTGATTTCTACTAGTAGAACTCGCGCAACCGAAAGGGTAAATGGTACTGATAGGGTGAAGGTAGTACCAACTCCTGGTTCCGTATCAACTTTCACATCTCCTCGAATCAGTTTGAGGTTGTTACGAACCACATCCATACCAACACCGCGACCAGATAATGCTGTCACTTGCTCGGAGGTGGTAAAACCTGGTTCAAAAATTAGTGATAATAGTTCTTCATCACTAGCATTAGCAAGTAGAGAAGCATCCAATCCCATAGCTAGGGCGCGGGTGCGAATTTTTTCTAGAGAAATACCCCAACCATCATCACGGATAGTAATCAGGGTGCGATTGCTGCGGTGAGTAGCTGTAATTTCAATTAATCCTTGTTCTGGTTTACCCAGAAGGCGGCGGGTGCTAGAGTCTTCGATACCATGATCGAAGGCATTCCTTAACAGGTGCATTAAAGGTTCATTTAAAGCTTCTAAAATGCTGCGTTCAATTAAAGTGTTACCACCTTCAATTTTTAACTGGACATTTTTCCCATACTCTACATTTAAATCGCGCAAGGCTCTAGGAAAACGTTCAATTAAATCGGACAGCGGCCGCATCCTGATGTGATTTAATTTTGTTTGTAATTGTTTGGATGTTTTGTTTAATTTCCGAGCAATATTGTCTGTATCATCTACACTGAGTTGCACATCAGTTGTAACTTCCTGTACCTGAACAATGGTTTCCATAACTTCCTGCGATCGCAGGTTTAAATCGTTATAGCGATCCATTTCTAAGGTATCAAATTCCCTGTCTGTGTCTTGTATTTGATGACCATTTTCAGCTTGTGCCCTTACCCCAGCCGCTTGAGTGGAAATTTTGTCGTAAGCTATACGTAAATCTTGGTTTTCACGGTCGAGAACTTGGACGCGTTGGTTGAGGTTACGAACGAGTTTGCGTAATCTTTCTAGGTGTGAGTTTAACCCATTGCGTTGAACAATCAGTTCGCCAAATAAATCATTAATTTGCTCTAGTTGTTTGCTGGGAACTCTAACACTATTTTCATGAGTTTCCCGCTCTTTTACAACGCCATTTTGCTCTCCTTTGCCTTCGCCAAATTTAGCATCGGGAGAATTATCTTCTCTAGAAAAGATAGTATTATGTTCGGTGACATTGACACCATTTACCTCGTCAGCAAATTCTGCATCTACGAATGTAAAATTGGCTGCGATACCTGCGGTGGGCTGCGCCAACGCTTCATCTTTAATCCAAGTTTCGGGAGTTATTTCAGCTTGCCAAACTGCTGTTGAAGCTGCTTCTGTTTCAAGGGTATCTGTGGGGAGAAGCTGCGGTATTATTTCTGCTGGTAATAGTAGCGGGGGCTGCGTAGAACTACCCAAGTTAATTTCTGTAGGCAAGTTATCTAATTGATTTGTCAGCACTAAAGCTTGCGATCGCCGCCATGCTTGTAATGCTAACTGGGCAATTTCGGGAATGCGCGAGCTACTAACAGTTTCTAAATGCTGCGTTACTGACTCACAAAGCTTGCTAAAAGCTGGCAACTGGAGCATTTCACCCAAACCGCCCAATTCAGCTGCCATGATCGTAATTTCTTCATGCAGTCCAGGCTGTTCGCTATCTGTCAATATAGATTCTAGACGCTGTAAACACTCTTCTACTTCAGTGGAAAATAGCAAAGGAATAACGTCTTGGCCATCCTCTGGGGATAGCATGGTTGAGGCATCCTCAGGGGTGGGGTCGCCTAAGCGATCGTGCAACTCATCAAAAATTGGATAACAAAAAGTTGCTAACCACTGATCTTCGACAACATTTCCTTCGGCAAGCAACTCTACAATCTGACGCAGCCAGTCAACTCCAGATAGCAATAAACTTTGTAACTGAGTATCAATTTCTAAAGAATTTTTTTTAGTTTTTAAAACTTTAAAGGAATCTTCCAGACGGTGAGATAAATCACTGAGCGATCTAAATCCCATCATCCCCGCGCCACCTTTAATAGAGTGAGTGGCGCGGAGTGCAGCATTTATTTTATCTAAATCGATACGATTACTAGTATCAATTTCCAACAATACCCCTTCTAAGGTATTTAAATAATCAGTTGCTTCTTCCAGAAATTGCATCTGGATTTCTAATTCTTTGTCTTGTGACATGGTTTTTGTTAATAATTGTTGGGCATTGGACATTGGGCATTGGGCATTGGAGAGTCATTCCTGTGGGAGGGTTTCCCGACTTGAGGTGACTGGTGTCATTAGGCATTAGTTTTAGACAAATGACTAATGACAAATGACAAATGACTAATGACAAACTTAACTAACTTTGAAAGCCTCGACAGTCTCTTGCAACTGCTGCGAAATTTCCACAGTTTGTTGCAGAGATTCGGAAACTTGGCGAGAAGAATCGCTGGTACGTTGTGATATAGCAGCGATATCTTTCATCAATTGGCTAACACTTTGGGATGTTTCAACCTGAGATGCAGTTGCATTGGAAATTGACTGCACTAAAGAGTCAATTTGAGACGATACATCCAAAATTTCACTCAGACTTTGTTTAGCCTCCTCCACAATGCGAGTCCCTTCTACCACTTGGGTAGTGCCTATTTCCATCGCCTGCACCACTTCACTGGTTTCTCGTTGGATATTTTCAACAATTTGTTCAATTTCTTGGGTTGCGGCGGCACTCCTGACTGCTAGTTCACCGACTTCTTCCGCCACGACGGCAAATCCTTGACCTTCTTCACCTGCACGTGCGGCTTCAATACCGGCGTTGATGGCAAGCAAGTTGGTTTGAATAGCGATTTGGTTAATTAAGGAAACTACGCGAGAAATTTGTTGCGAAGATTCTCCCAAACGTTTTACTTTCTTAGCCGTTTCACCAACGGTTTCCCGCAAAGACAGAATATTTTGTACTGTCAAATCCATTGCGTGTTCGCTTTTGGTGGCGGTGTGAGCGGCATGGTTGGCAACAAAGGCAGCTTTTTCGGCACTTTCGGCTACGGCTTTCATCGATTGAGTCATTTGGTCAACAGCATCCAGGGTGCGGTTGATTTCAGCAGCTTGGGTTAGTGCCTCCTCTGCTAGATGGCGGATGGCTCCTTCGTTAGAGCCAATGGCACTATTAACATGGATGGCAGCTTGTTTAACTTGGGTAACAATATCCCGCAGGCTTTCCACAATGGAGTTAAAAAAGTCGGCAACAGTGCCGATTTCCCCAGCGGTTACGTCTGCGCGCACTGTCAAATCACCTCTGGCTGCACCTTCTACATCGTTGAGTAGTTGTAAAAGTTGTTGTTGCAGTGTTTCATCTGAACCACTTACAGTAACATTTCTGACTTTTTCTATTTCTTCTAATAGCTTGGCTTGTTCTAAGGCATAGCCGACTTGAGTTGCTATTTGTTGAAATAAGTCAATTTCTGGCTGTTGCCAAACATGAGGAGTTTCGCAATGATGAGCAATTAATAAGCCTAAAAGTTTCTCTTGAGCCAGAATCGGTACGATTAAATGAGCTTTGACAGCAAATTTTTCCAAAAGTTGGATGTAACCGTCGGCATTTTTCAGGTTTTGGTCTTGATGAATGTTGGCAACTACTTGCACCTCTGCATGACGATCAGTTTTTAGATAATGTTCTCGGAAATAGGGGTCATCAATTTGCACTCCCAACATTTCCGGCCAATTACCAGTGACGGATTCCGCAACGACAGCGCCAGCTAAAGTATCTGGATTGAGACTATAGATGATTACCCGGTCTGTTTTTAGCGATCGCTGAACTTCTTTGACTGCTGTATGATAAATATCTTCAGTTTTCAGAATTTTCCGAATCTGTAGGGTAATATCTGCTAGTAATTTTACCCCTTCAACGTCTACTTCCTGTTCCTTAACTATGACCTGCAATTGTTCGGCCATAAGGTTGATATTTGCACTCAATACCCCTAATTCGTCTTCTCTTTCGATTTGCAGACGGGTATTGAATTTACCTTGACCTAGTTTTGCTAATGCCGCAGTGGCATTGAGAATTGGCTGTGTAGTCAGTTTGGCTAACCGAGATGCGATCGCAGCTACAATCAATGCTGTCGCTGCTGTACCGATGGCTATAATCCACAACAATTGTCTTTGCGGTTCAAATACAGTTGCGGTATCTGTAGATAAAAGTACTTGCCAGTTTAAATCAGGTAAGCCATCTATAGTACTAGCTGGTACGTAGCTGACTAATTCTTGTTTTTTCTGAGTTTTCGGAACTTCTATAAAACTATTTACCTTTTTGGCTGCCAGCAGTTTCGGTAAACTAGAATACTCTTCCTTGGCATCTCTCCCCAATAATTCCTTTTGGGGACTCAAGAAAACGGTTCCCGAAGCATCGAGCAACTGGTATTGTTGACCATTGGCTACGTAGTTTTTGATGACTTCTTCTAAAGATTTTACGGGCATACGTGCTTGTACCACGCCAATGGTTTGCCCCGTTCTTGTCTCTTTCACAGGTGCAGCTAGATAAATACTCACTACACCAGTATTTTTTGCCGCTTCCGGTTTACTGATGACAGGAGTATCTTTTTGTAAAGCGTCTTGAAAAAAGGTACGATCTTTTTGATTTTCCAGAGGTTCGCCTGTGGACTGCACAATCAAGTTACCTTGGCGATCGAAAACAGCAATACTGTCATAAGCTTTGTAAGCTTGGACAATACGATCCAAGACTGCTTGCTTTTGCTGGGTAGTGACATTAGTTTGGGGACTTGTCAAAAATAGCAAACTTGATATTACCTGAATATCAGCGTAGCGTCCCAGCATAAAGCGGTTAACTTTATCACTTAAGCCAGTAGCTTCGGCTTGTTGAGACTGGGTAATTTGCTTAGTAATAGATTTGTTGGCAAAACCAAAAGCGATCGCACCGATGCCCAATATTGGTAGTGTACCGATTGCGATCGCTAAAATAGTCGCTTTCTTAACCAATCCCAGCCTTGTAAAAAAAGCAATACTCTGATTTGAAGAAGAATTCTTAGCACTTTCGGTAGTCAGCTTAGTTGGTAGCTTTACTACAGTTCCAATGCCTTTTTGGGATGAAATCAGTGATGCTCGATTTTGAGCGCCATTACCTTGGTTCGTGTTGGTTTTATTAAACATAAAAATAGTTCTCCTAAGTATGTGAATAAGAACACTAAAAATCTTTTTTAGTAATACACTCTAATCACTGCGGAGAATAGAAGATTGCACAATCGCCTGTGCATCTAATACCAGTAATATTTCTTCCTGTTGCACAACGCACCCACATAAATAAGGAACTAAACTGGATGCCACTTGTCCTATGGGAGAATGAATATCATCAATGATGAACTTGGTTGTACCTTTTATTTCTTGTACAACTAAGCCTAACACTAATGATTCCACTTGGATAACAATCACATTGTACTGTCGCAGTCGATAATCTAGGGATTCTAAATTAAGCATTCTTGGCAAATCAACTACCCAAATTATCCGACTCCGCCAATTCATTAATCCTAATATGCAGGGCTGCATATTTGGCATTGAGGTGATAGATTCAATGGGCACTAGAATAGCTTCTTGTGTATGCCTCATTGATAAAACAGCAGTAGTTTGTTGATTTAGCTGAAACTTCAGATAACCATCTACTAAGTTATTTTGAGTTGTTTTTTCAGGAAGAGTAATGTTTGTACTAGTCATTGATTCAAATTACCACTGATTTAATAGTACGTAGGAGATGTTCGCGGGTATAAGGCTTAGTTATATAGGCATCTGCACCTTGCCTCATCGCCCACAAACGGTCAATTTCTTGATTCTTGGAACTACAAACCACAATCGGTACTTTTGCAGTAATTGGATTTCTTCTCAGAGAACGACATAATTCAAATCCACTCATTTCTGGCATTACGACATCAGTAACGATCGCATCTGGTTGTTCTAACACAGCTTTTTCTAAACCTTCTTTTGCACCACTTGCCTTAATTACGTTGTAACCACTTTCTTTGAGATAATGGCTCATTAATTCCAATTCACTGGGAGAATCTTCTACGATCAGAATCGTGCCAAGCAAAGTCAGGCTCACTATTAAATCTCCTAAAAAAATAAATTAAACGTATTTTGTTATTTTTATTTACATTATTGAAATCAACCAAGATGCTTGAAAACCATTTTTAGCAATTCTGATTGTGTAAAAGGCTTGGTCAAATATCCTGATGATCTGACGATTTTAGCCTTTGCTCTGTCGATAAATCCTGTTCTACCAGTCACCATCACGATTGGTGTATTTTTAAAAGCTGAATGTTTCCGTAATAAGGAACATAGCTCATAACCATCTAAACTTGGCATTTCAACATCTAGCAAAATCAGATCGGGTTTACTCCGCAGAATTTGCATTAAAGCTTTTACTGGATCGTTGATCATCACAACTGAAAATGTGTTCTCATCCAAAAAGTGTTTAATGGAATTCAAAACTGTTTGGCTATCATCAATGCAGGCAATTGTATATAATTTTTTACCAACAGTTGGCTGACTAATTTTATTATTCTCAGGAAGATCAAAATTGATTGGTATCGGCAATTTTTGACCAATTTTTATTTGCAATTGTGGCTGAACTTGAGTCTGTTGTGTTGCAGCCAGAACTTGGGAACCCCCACCAGCCGGAATGGATGACTGGATATTTTGCCGATTTCTTAATTGCTTTTGACAGTGTTCAACAAGTAACCGTAAATCTAGACGACAGAATTTTGGTAATTCATCCAAAGAGCTTTCAGGGCTAAATTCATAGCTACCTTCTTTTAAACACAGAAATGATTCCAGCACTTCTTTTGCCAATTCGTCTATCAGGCTTCCTGCTTGCACAGAGGTAATATAGTCCTGATTTACTAGCCAACAAATAGCTTGGTAATCTGCATTTGGTATTGATTGATGTTCATTCTTTGTCTCAAACATCAGCCGCATCTGCACGCGAGTAGCGCTATTGAGAGCAGGAATTTGCTGACTCAATCGCCGCAAGTGACTGTCAAGACGCTCAAACAGTTTATCTGAATAGGAGGCATAAGTAAGTTTACCGTCCTCTAGATAGATTGACCAAGAAACTATCCCGGTAAATATGCTTAAGCAACCTGTAGCACGACGACTAGTCAATTGTGCCAACAGAGATAGCGGATGTAGTTTCTGGAACAACCTGTAGCTACCTATAGGAGTTGTGCTCATTTTGCTTTTACTTCAGCTAAATTCGATACGTGTAAGCTAAGTTCGTGCAGAGTTATTCCACAAATTAAAGTTAAGTAAAAGGCTTCAAAGTTTTGTATTTTAAAGTACACAATTTTGACCTCTAGGATTTGTGGTGAAACTCAACGAAAACCGCTTTATATTCAAATGCTCAAATCTCAGTAAATTCGTAAATTGTTATTAATTTACTTCCTGTTACTGAGATTTATAAACATTCGGGAAAAATAAGACATAGAAATGTCAAGACTAGATGAAGCCACTTTCCATTGAGTAACCCCATTCTGACCACAGGAATAATACTGATTTTCTTAAAATAATATCTTTGAACTTCTGTATTTACACTTAAGTAAAATCTAGTCTTTAAGGATATGAGTACTAAATGAAGCCACTTTCTATTAATTAACGCCTTGTGACTACAGGGATAATACTGGTTTGTTTGGTAAAAATAAAACAGACCTGAGAAGGTCGGGAGGTAAAATATTTCAAATAAAATTTTATACTAAAGCAAGATTTTACTACTTTGGCAGAGATGTTTGTTCAAAAAATTTGCGCGATCGCACAGCCAGTTTAGTCATACTGTGGACGTTGTGTAAGTTAGGATAACTTGCTCTAACCCCACTTACTTTCCTTTTGTTCCCTTCTGTCTGAGTTTAATCCACAAACGCGCCACTGAACCAAGAAAGGCGACAGCTAGAAAACTCCACAGCAAAGATAACACCAGGGGAGAAATTGGGTACTTGAAATTAGTCGGTGCGAAGGGTTTATCTATGTATTGGGTGACGACACCAGAAACTATTGCACCACCACCAAAAGCTATACCTACTACTTGGATGGTGTTTTCTAAAGAGCGATCGCGTTTGGCTTGTTCTACCTCTACTATGCCGCGAATTGTGCCAATCATCTGGTCAAAGAGGTTTTGACCGGGGGTAAGATAAGCTAAGTTTGTGTTAATCTGTTCGACATAGGTATCTTCAGCCAGTTCTAGGAAGTTAGACAAAAATTCTACATTATCTGAGTCAATGCCTATTTTATTTAGTTTTTCAAGATATAAACGATAGTTTTTAATATTAGTTTGAATCGTAGTTCTGTGCAGTTCTAAATCTCTTAAATAATCAACATAATTAAAAGAAATTTCTGGTATTTCCTGAAGCCATTGATTGAAATTATCAAATTTTGAATCTATAGAGTTATTTTTTTGCTCTTTAAATTCTTGTTTATACCTTTCCAGCTTATAATAAGCTAATCTAGCTTGTTCATAACACCACATAGCTTCATAACGAGCATAAATAATTTTACTGCGACAAAGAAGAAGGTCAATTAAAGGATAATAATATTCTCCTTTGTTTTCTAATTGTGTAGTTAGGGAATGGGTATTTAACCAAATTAGTAAATGACACTGTTCTTCAGGAAAATCAGTATCATTGTTATATTCAAATATCGGACTACCTAATAATTGCCCTTGATGCTGACGATAAATATTTAGTTTTTGGACAGTTTCTTCTGATAATAATGCTTTGACACAAGCATTAGCGAATGCTTGTTCATCATCTATTTTTCCTAGAGGTTGAGCAAAAAATACTAGGGTTTGTCCTAGAGAAGCTTTGATATTTTTAGAAAGTAAGCAATCATCTGGATTTAGCCCTCTTAAATCAGAAAGTTTTACTTCTGGATCAGGATAACGTAGAGTTAAATCAAGGGCGTAGGTATCGTGAATTTCTAGGGGATTAGCTTCACCGCTTAAGTGTAGATTTTGTTGATGTTGGATGGCGGTAAATTTTAATAAACGTTCGGGAAGTATTTCTCCAGTGATGCTAGTTTTTTTATTATTTGCTTTTTCAATCAGTTCAGGTAAAGTTTCTAGTTTAGGAATACCCAGTTGTTTACCAAGCTGCTGGCATTTTAACCATAAATCGTTGGCATTTTTTACAGGAATCTTAGGTTTTTGTGCCAAGCTATGCTTCAGATGAAAGACATAAAGAGTTAGTTTAGGATAAGCTATCTTTCCTGTTGAAAAATAATCCATTTTAAATTAAAGATAAATTATTCAATATTGTGGGGTGGGCATCTTGCCCGCCCAGTTCACAGGACAGGCGAGACGCCCATCCTACAAGAAATATTGGGATATTTTATTACTTGAAAGTCCCTTAGCCTAAGTCCTTTTTTTTGTCTCCTTAGCAGATGACGAACTTTGTTGAATCTCATTAAGTATATTCTTTTTATCAAGTTCGTATTTGGGAATATTTGTATTTGCTTGCTTATCCCCTGGCCCTCTTACTACTATTTTCTCAAATTCTCCTAAAGCTTTATCTACTTCAGAATGTTTTGCACACCAATCTGAGATAGCATTGGATAAAGATTCAATGTCATCAGGTTGGTTATTAATCAATTTCATTAGTGTAATTTTATCCTCTGCTGAAAATAGAGAAGATTGAGTATTCAGCAGATGGATAAAAATATTAACAGTTGTTTCATAATCAGACATTATTATTCTCCTATTTGCCAACAGCAGTAAATGCAGCCCAATGAAAGGGAGAGTTGAATGGTTGCTCTCCAGTCATATTATTAATTTGACGACGTATCATTCCTTTCTTAGTGCTATCTAACGCCAATTTTTTTACCCATTCCTGCAATTCTTCTTTAGTAGCATCCCGCAACCAACGCTGGGCTTGATTCATAGCAAGTGGTATTGACATATCTGTAGCATCTTTTAAATTTTGAATGAACTTAATCATCAAAAAGGATGTTGATAAATCGTTTACCGTCCATAGACTACTTACAACACTGCTACTACCTGCGTAGAGAAAGCCACTAGGTAAGCCGATATATTCATCGCTGGTATTATTGAAGTCAGTTAAACCTGTTTCGCAGGCTGAGAGAACCACGAGACGAGTTTGACTAAAGTCGAAGGTTCGTTCAAATAAATTACCCAATGTCAAACATTTACTTAAATCTATAGCTTCCGTATCGGAAACCTTGAGATATCTTTCTGGGTTAGCATCATCAGGAATAGGGGAAACAAAGGCATCTGCTAATAATAAAAAAGAATTTTGGGGATAATTTAAGTTGAAAGAACCGTGACAAGAAAAGTGGAGATAATTTGCTTCTTTTAATTTTGTTGCTGCTTGGGATAAGGCAGCTTTTGTGGCTTGTTTTTTGGATAATACTTGATGGGAGGGAAAGTAAGATAATATGCTTTCTACTTCCAAATTGGTGTAATTCAGGTCTTCTGTAGGATTTTGAATTGCAAATAGAGATTGAAAATCAGGACGTTGTCGCTGTTGTACTTGTTGCAGTAGTTGACAACTGGGTGCATAGCTCACACCACCAGCAAATAAATCCAGAAGACAAGACGAATTTTCAGAATTTTGATTTACTGGAATTGCATGAAGGGGGAATAAATGCAGGGCAGTATGGGGAATTAGGATGATTTTATCGCAGTGCTTTGGTATCTGGGTTAATATTTCATCAATGTGCAGAATCAAAGCTAATTTTTCGAGTTCTTCCCCTAAGCTATTCTGCCATTGGTCTTTTTGACCGTAGTAATTCTGCAAATATTGAATTGCCCAATTTCTCAAAGCTTCTCTGTCTTCTGGTTGAGATTGCCAAACAGTTACCTCTCCTTGCTTTGTGACAATAAACACCAGGATTTTATCGTTGACAATATACCACTCAATAATGGCTGTATGCTCATCCAAAGTAGCTCTGAATGAGTCAAATTTGAAACTATAACCAACTGGTAAATAGCTGTCTTGCAATTCATTTCGCTGCTGTCGCAACTGTTGAAGATGTTGTGCTAAAACTTTTGTATTTTCAGCTTTGCCGTTTTGGATTTGAGATTGTCCTACGGCTATTTCATCCCTGTATTTTTCTAATTGAGTGAATACTTCTGAAGGGAAGATAGTTTTAGAGTCACGTTCGAGGATTTGCTCAACCAAATTACGGGTTTTACTACGTTCAACATATTCAATCGCTGCTGTAATATTATCTAATTCCCTGCAAAGTTCTACCATGCGGCTATAAACTTCGTTAAAGTGTTCCGCTTGTTTGCGTTTACTTTCTTCACCAGATACTATTTCTTCTCGTAAAGATTCTATGGTGACAATAGCAGATTTAAAAGTATTGTATGCTAAATCAAACTTGTTTGCATTTTGATAAGCAATTCCCAGTCCGAACAAAGTTTCTGCCCAATCAATAGGCAAAGCTTCTCTGGTTCTGATAGTTAAAGCAGCAGTATAAGCAGCGATCGCAATTTCGATGTTATCTGCCCTATCTCCTTTAATTCTATCGGTGTAGGCATTTGCGAGATTATTTTGCGTCATTGCCCAATATTGAGGCAAAGCTTCTCTGGTTCTGACAGTTAAAGCAGCAGTATAAGCAGCGATTGCCTGTTCGATGTTATCTGCCCTGTCTCCTTTAATTCTATTGCTGTAGGCAATTGCGAGATTATTTTGCGTCAATGCCCAATCTAAAGGCAAAGCTTCCCTGGTGTAGATAGTTAAAGCAGCAGTAAAAGCCGCGATCGCAATTTCGATGTTATCTGCCCTGTCTCCTTTAATTCTATTGCTGTAGGCAATTGCGAGATTATTTTGCGTCAATGCCCAATCTAAAGGCAAAGCTTCCCTGGTGTAGACAGTTAAAGCAGCAGTAAAAGCCGCGATCGCAATTTCGATGTTATCTGCCCTGTCCCCTTTGATTCTATCGCTGTAGGCAAGTCCAAGATTATTTTGCGTTGCTGCCCAATCAATAGGCAAAGCTTCCCTGGTTCTGACAGTTAAAGCAGCAGTATAAGCAGCGATTGCCTGTTCGATGTTATCTGCTATGTCTCCTTTAATTCTATCGCTGTAGGCAATTGCGAGATTATTTTGCGTCATTGCCCAATCAATAGGCAAAGCTTCACTGGTTCTGACAGTTAAAGCAGCAGTATAAGCAGTGATCGCAATTTCGATGTTATCTGCTATGTCTCCTTTAATTCTCTCTCTGTAGGCACTTGCAAGATTATTTTGCGTCATTGCCCAATCTAAAGGCAAAGCTTCTCTGGTATAGACAGTTAAAGCAGCAGTATAAGCAGTGATCGCAATTTCGATGTTATCTGCCCTGTCTCCTTTGATTCTATCGCTGTAGGCAAGTCCAAGATTATTTTGCGTTGCTGCCCAATATTGAGGCAAAGCTTCCCTGATGTAGACAGTTAAAGCAGCAGTATAAGCAGCGATTGCCTGTTCGATGTTATCTGCCATGTCTCCTTTAATTCTATCGCTGTAGGCAAGTCCAAGATTATTTTGCGTTGCTGCCCAATCAATAGGCAAAGCTTCCCTGGTTCTGACAGTTAAAGCAGCAGTAAAAGCCGCGATCGCATTTTCGATGTTATCTGCTCTGTCTCCTTTGATTCTCTCCCTGTAGGCATTTGCGAGATTATTTTGCGTCATTGCCCAATCAATAGGCAAAGCTTCCCTGATGTAGACAGTTAAAGCAGCAGTATAAGCAGCGATCGCAATTTCGATGTTATCTGCCCTGTCTCCTTTGATTCTATCGCTATAGGCAATTGCGAGATTATTTTGCGTCGCTGCCCAATCTAAAGGCAAAGCTTCCCTGGTTCTGACAGTTAAAGCAGCAGTATAAGCAGCGATCGCAATTTCGATGTTATCTGCCCTGTCTCCTTTGATTCTCCCTCTGTAGGCAATTGCGAGATTATTTTGCGTCGCTGCCCAATCTAAAGGCAAAGCTTCCCTGGTTCTGACAGTTAAAGCAGCAGTATAAGCAGCGATCGCTTTTTCGATGTTATCTGCCCTGCCTCCTTTAATTCTATCGCTGTAGGCATTTGCGAGATTATTTTGCGTTGCTGCCCAATCAACAGGCAAAGCTTCTCTGGTTCTGACAGTTAAAGCAGCAGTAGAAGCCGCGATTGCCTGTTCGATGTTATCTGCTATGTCTCCTTTAATTCTATCGCTGTAGGCAATTGCGAGATTATTTTGCGTCATTGCCCAATCAATAGGCAAAGCTTCCCTGGTGTAGACAGTTAAAGCAGCAGTATAAGCAGCGATCGCAATTTCGATGTTATCTGCTCCGTCTCCTTTTATTCTATCGGTGTAGGCAGCAGCAAGATTATTTTGCGTCATTGCCCAATCAATAGACTTATCCTTAATATAAACAAAGTGGGATAATAAAAAACGGAGTAAAAATTATATGTAGATAATATGACAAACCCTTTAGCAAGAATTGAATCACATCCCCACGAAGCAAAACGATTAATAGGGATTAATTATGACCAGTTTTTAGCATTGGTATCCTTAGCGGAAAAAAGGCATAGAGAGAAACAAGCAGAAATTGAAAAAAATAAAGTTCGGATTATTGCCAAGGGAGGCGGACGCAAACCAGAGATGTCACCGAAAGAAGGAATATGCTTGTGTCTAGTTTACCTCAGACAAAAACCAATTTTTGAAATTTTAGGGTTACTCTTTGATATTTCCAAAACAAAAGCGAATGATGCTTTTAACTATTGGGTAGATATTTTGAGAGAAATTTTACCAGCATCTCAAATAGAAGAAGCGTCAGTAGATAGTCAAAAATATCAAGAATTGCAGCAAATGCTGTCCGAGTATGAATTAATTGTTGATAGTGCAGAACAGGCTACAGCGAGACCTGTAGACTATCAAGAACAAAAAGATATTACTCTGGTAAGAAAAAAATGCATACTCTAAAAAACCAGTTTATTGTCTTACCAGGTGGTGAAGATATTGTAGATATCTGTGTGGGAATGCTGGGAAAAACAAGTGATATTAATTTATTTCGAGATACTCGGAATAAATTTGCTGACTCACAAAGGTTTATAGGTGATAAGGCCTATATTGGAGATGATGCCATTACCACACCTCATAAGAAACGAAAGAATACAGAAATTTCGGAATTCCAAAAACAAGAGAATAAACAACTTTCGTCTCGCAGAATTGCCGTTGAACACATGATATGTCGGGTAAAAATATTTCGAGTAGCCTCGGAAAAATTCCGTCTCGCTCGTCATCGATATAGTCAGGTAATTCTGGCAGTTTGTGGGCTGATTAGGTTAAGACTTAATCGCTTAGTATCCTTAACCATTAATACTTAATTTTTTATCCTGAAATTGATTTCATCGTTTTGTACTTTTTACTCTAATTTTAATTTTTTGTCTCAGAATGCCGCCAAACACCTATTTTCTCGTAGAGTAAGATAGCGATCGCCTATTCAATCTGAATTGCTCAAACCCATTCACAGTAAGCATTTACATTTTGCGGATAAGTCTAATAGGCAAAGCTTCTCTGGTGTAGACAGTTAAAGCGACTTCATAGCCAGTGATGGCAATTTCCATATTGCTAGCTTTGCTACCCAATGGGAATTGCTGAATTAGATTGCTAAATTTAACAATAAATGCTGCTAAATATTCTGCTTCATCTGCTTTCGCTTCCCCAAGTCTATTTGTCCCCCAACGGCGCAATATTTCTGCTAACACTCCGTCAAGTTTGTCTGTATTCTTTGCCAGCAAGGGGTAAACTACCTGAGAATCACCACTACTGTCTGCGGTTGCTTGTAGTACGTCCATCAAGAATTGGAAATATGCCTGTTTCTCTTCTTCACTGAGCGATTGCAAATCTACTTCATTCAACCCTTCCCCTAGTTGCATTGCCAAACTTTGCAACCAATTCGCTCTCGTCTCATCCCCTTGCTGTGAAAACCTCTGTGCTTCTGCTTCTATTGTCTGCAAGAAGCCAATATCTACTAATTCTTGGTTTCCTGCCAAAGTTTCTTGGAATTCATCGTTAGTACGGCAATTCAACAGGCGTTGAATGAGGTTGAGATACGCTTGCTGACGCTGTTCATTCATGGGTAAGGGCGTGATACACAACTTTATCATGAGATAAATTCAACACCAACACCCTAAATTCCAGAAAAGTGTAGCATTTCATCATAAATGATGTGTTTCTGACAATGAAAGAACCTCGTGGATGAGTGTTTTTTACTTGTGAACAGACAATATACTGATTTTGCGGTAAGCGTTGGCGCAGCCTCTCGTAGAGAAGCTATGCCGTTAGGCTTATCGCCTTCCTCGTCGCAGACATCACTCCTATAAAATAGTGCGTAGGCGCAGCCCAACCTAGGCATCGCCGATCTTGTACCTTACAATCAAAATAATAAGTAATATTAATCCTTATAAATTCCAAAAGGAGTAATTATGAGTACCGAAACAGCCCTATGGAAAATCATAGAAAATTTGCCCAGTTCCCTGAAAATTGAACTTTTACATTATGCCGAATATTTAATCACTAAATCTTCAACACTTCCACAAGTCGAAGATGTAACCGTTTTAGAAACCAATACAGAAGAAAGAGAAAATTGGCAATCCTTCTCTTTAAATAACTTAAATCAATGTTATGCAGAAGATGAACCAGAATATGCCATAGAATCAATTAAAGAATATAACCCTAATTATGAAAGAAGGTAACATAATACTAACTCCTATTCCTCAAGCAAATGGAGAAATAAAAAACCGTCCTACGCTGATTTTGAGAGAAATGCCAAAATATCAAGACTTTTTGATATGTGGGATTAGTACACAATTAAAACAATATATTCCTAACTTTGACGAAATCATTTCACCTCATGATGATGATTTTCAATCCAGTGGTTTAGTTCGTCAATCTGTTATTAGATTAAGTTTTTTAGCTGTCATTACTCGTAACAGTATAATTGGCTCAATTGGCACAATATCAACAGAAAGGCATAAAAAATTATTACATAATCTTAGTCAATATCTAATTCAATTAATAGAGTAATTGCCGCAGACATCAATCTCATGTTTGCGAAGATTCTCTAAATTTTTCGCCTCATCCCACTCAAACTGCATGAAAATTTAGACACGCTAATTGAACCATCTCTATTATCCTGCATAATATCCCAATACGCTCAGTGTTAGAGATAAAAACTTACGGGGAAGCAAGCTACGCGCAGCCCCTCGTAAAGAAGTGAGGGCTACGCCAACGCATTTATAGATTTGGCGTACTCATTTGTTATTTCGGGGTACTCATTTGTTATTTCGGGGTACTCATTTGTTATTTCGGGATACTCATTTGTTATTTCGGGATACTCATTTGTTATTTCGGGGTACTCATTTGTTATTTCGGGGTACTCATTTGTTATTTCGGGATATGCATTTGTTATTTCGGGATATGCATTTGTTATTTCGGGATATGCATTTGTTATTTCGGGATATGCATTTGTTATTTCGGGATATGCATTTGTTATTTCGGGGTACGCATTTATAGATTTTGTCATTACTGTTGTTGATTGCACTTATTCTCAAACAACAAATCGATATGAAAAATGAGTAATAACACAGGCAAACTCGTAATTATTCCGTTGAACTTTTAATGAAATAAATCCAAAAAACTACCCATCTCAGACAAAAGGATACTCCACTATCTTGAAAAAGGAATTAAAAAAAGGATATCTCATGTCTTTAAAAACTCGTGGTTCTGCTGCTGTTGACAAAGCCCAACTTCGTCTCGCCTTGCTTAAATCTATTGATGAAAATCTGGATTTGGGACATGGGTTAACCATTGAAGCCTACAACCACTTAATCAACACTACCCGTGCGATGGTAGAAGCGAATAATACGCTGGTGTCCAATCTGGAAGAATCGCGTAAAACAGTAACCCAGATGGATAAAGCTCTCTCCGAAATGTCTGAACGAATGCTAAGTGGAGTTGCAACTGTCTACGGCAGAAACAGTATAGAGTATTCCAAAGCTGGCGGCTCCAATCGCAAACGAAATAAACAATCTACTTCAAAAGTTACTCCACTTGTAGCGGTTCTTACTACTCAACCTACTCAAGCTGCAATTGCCAATGCTTCAACTAACGGTAATGGCACAACTCCTTTGCTGCAATAATCCACACCTACTTAAACAAGAAATCAGATCCCCGACTTTTTATAAAAGTCGGGGATCTTTTTGTCGCCAACATTTTGTTATATCAATAAAATCGTATAAAATTACACTTTATATTTAAACGCACAACTATGTAACCTGAGTTCGGGATAAAAAATCCTCAAAAGCCTTGAATTATCGTTGTTCGGTCTAAAGCTCTGTTTTCATCTATTGTCAATAACACATATTGCTGAGATTAGTTTCATTTGTGAACCTTATTGATAAAATGATTCCACTTTTATCCCTGCTTTGATCAATTCCAGTTTTATTCAATCCTGACAGAATAAGCTTTTTAGCTTCTGGCTTAACCCGAACTCAGGTTATGTAGTTGCTTGATTTGAAAAAGATGCGAGTTGGCGTAGTCCAACCAAGGCATCGCCCAATAGCAGTTTCAGGTAAAAAAAGTCCCTAGCAACACGATTTTATTTTTGATATTATGCAAGAAGTGTAGCGATCGCAAAGCTAAAAAACACAGATAATAATCTTCATTACGCCAGCAAAATCTAGCTCTACTGACCTTCGTACTAGTAGTTGATGACGACTGTATCCATAAAATTACTGCATGAACCTGTTGGCTCATGCAGTTTTTGCTAATTAAGAGTGCGGATGAAAGGACTTGAACCTTCACTCCTTTCGGAACTAGAACCTAAATCTAGCGCGTCTGCCAATTCCGCCACATCCGCATCAGTTTATTATCGTACCATAAGAAATTATTTTTGGGAATAGGGAGTAGGTGAATAGGGAAAGCAGGGGCAGAATAACAATTCCCAATGCCCCATACCCAACTACATAACCGCAACACGAGGCAGACGATGCTTGAAACCGCAGAGAATTTCCCAAGAAATAGTATTTAGTTGTTTTGCCCAATCATCGGCTGAAATTTGTTCTTTTCCCTGTTCTCCTAGTAAGGTGACTACTTCTCCTTCTTGGATATTAGGGATGGCACTCACATCCAGCATCAACTGATCCATTGTAATTGTCCCGATTTGCGGCACTCGCTGACCGCGAATTAACACCTGCATTTTGTTAGAAAGACCGCGAGGAACACCATCAGCATAGCCAATGCCCACGACGGCAAGGCGAAGTTCATGCGGGGCAATAAATTTATGACCGTAACTAACAGCTGTTCCTGCGGTAATTGTTTTAACCTGGGTGACTCGTGCCCTAAGTTCCAAAACGGGCTTGAGGTTGATCGCATTTTGTAAATGCGGTGCTGGGTAAAGTCCGTAAACGGCTAAACCGACTCGCACAATGTCGTAGTGCAATGCCGGATTTGTGAGTGCGGCGGCTGAGTTGGCCAAGTGCAAGCAGGGTACTTGAATTCCCATTGCTTTGATTTGAGCGATCGCATCCTCAAATCGTTTATGCTGTTCTTCCATTGCCGTTGTATCAGGATCATCTGCTGTTGCCAAATGAGAATAAATACTAGCAATAGAAAGATGTGGTAAGCGCTGGACTAATTGCACAAATTCGCCAGCTTGTTGCCAATTAGTTCCCAACCTCGACATTCCCGTGTCTAATTTGATATGTACGGGTACTGGAGAACCATAATTCATCGATTCCAGAGTATCAGAAAATACTAAAGCTTGTTTAGGGTTACAGAGTGTGGGCTGGAGTTTCCAATGTGCGATCGCATGAATCTGTTCTGGTGTATGAGTTGCCCCTAAAATCAAAATGGGCGCTTGAATCCCGCCTTCTCGCAATTGAATAGCTTCTGGAACTGTAGCCACTCCCAGCCAACTGGCTCCCGATTGGATTACGGTTTGGGCGACTGTCACCGCACCATGTCCATAGGCATCAGCTTTGACTACTGCCATCAACTGGGTACGTGGCGATAAAAACCGTACCAATTGCTGTACATTGTACGACAACGCCCCTAAATCAATTTCTACCCAAGCTCGTTGCGAAAACCACGCGTAGGTGTCGCACTGCTGATCGGGAACTATACCAGGGATTCCTTTGCCACTTAACATTTGTACTGACTCCTATCCCACCACGGCTAGACTTTCAAGTTATCTATCTATACACGCTCCTAAAAGCGAGATCAGATTAAATAGGAAGTTTAACCTTCATATTGGAATTGATACAAGATGTTGCGGCACTAAAGTAAAAGTAGGAGTTTGAGATTTATGATTTCTCCCGAAAGTATAATTTATTCTCATCTCCCTAGCAGGGTGTATTTGTGTTAATATATTGTAAAACTCATACCCTGAGCGCAAATAATGGGGAAGGTTTTAGTCTTAAACGCCTCTTACGAACCTCTCAACATAACGAGTTGGCGTCGCGCTGTAGTTCTTTTAATCAAGGGCAAAGCAGAACGCGTGGAACACAACGGTAAATTTCTGTACTCGGATTTCCCGTTGCCGACTGTGATCCGGTTACGTCATTATGTACGTGTTCCTTATAAAGAAATTCCTCTGACTCGCCGAAATATATTGCACCGTGATGGTCATGCCTGTCAATACTGTGGTTACACAGGTGATGAGTTGACCCTAGATCATGTAATACCGCGATCGCGCGGCGGCGGTGATACCTGGGAGAACATTGTTACCGCTTGTGTCCGTTGCAATGTCAAAAAAGGTAGTCGGACTCCCCACGAAGCCCACATGCCTTTGCGTCATCCTCCCCGCCAACCTTATAGCAGTCTCTATTTCGAGGTCAGCAAGCATCTTAAGAGTGGACTGCACACAGAATGGCAAAAGTATGTCATAGGTCTTTGAGCAAAAAAAGCAGGGGAACAGAGGGGAAAGAGCCAATAACTAAAGTTATGGAATGTTAAAAATTTGGCAGCTGTATAGGTTGCAGCGAAGCGATGTGCTTCAAAGCTCGCTCAAGCCTGTAAATTTGTGCATGAATTTTCCCTTTGCTCCTCATCCCTGCCTTGAAAGTGCTGAGTGCTGAGTAAAAATACCAGTCCCCAGTCCCCAATCCCCAGTCATTCTTTCACCCTCCTGCTTTGAAAATACTCCTTCGATGCGTATCTATATAGATCCGTCTCACATCACATTTTCATGCTTGGCTGTGAAACTTGTTTCATCGGGACTGCCTTGTGCCTTTTTCCATTAGGCTTCGCTCTGAACGATCAGAATTTTCAAAAGGGATACAAACATATATTGTTCATCAAAAAAAAATAATTGTTAATTGCTTAGTAGTCACAATAATGAGAATATTAAGCATAAGAATATATAAAATATCAAAGACTAATCCTAAAGTATAAGATAGAAAGTATATCCTAAGTCAGAGAAAAATCCCGCCGATCAAATTTACGAAAGAGAGAAAAGTCCCTAAAACAGCTTTATGCTGTCAGATACAGCCCAATATACTCAACTTACTTGCTGTATGCCCTTTAGTGGAATTTAGTTGATGTCAAGCGCTGTTACTGACAAAAAATATACTTAGATGTATAGTGCAATGTTTTGATATTTTTGCGAAGATCATAATAATGTGGCTAAATTCAGTGAATTGCTGCTCGTAGTATTTCTGAATTAAAGGAGCCTCACACTTTAAAAAAGTTCCCTATGTACTTTAATTCTCCCGTTACTCAGTTTGAGAGTTTGTCGTTGACCACAGAGCCAAACCCAGAGGAACCTGAAATCGAGAAAGCGCCAGTGGAAGTTGCATTTAAGAGTCCGCCATTATCGCCATCGGTAGGTGATGGGGCTATATATCTCAATCAGCGTGGTAATTCGCTGGCACAACAAAAATCAGAAGAACTGCAAAAAACCCTTTTGGCACACCGACACGATCGCCAACTGGTAATTCTGCAAGATTTTCCCGATCCTGATGCCCTCTCGTGTGCTTGGGCCTATCAGTTAATTGCCCAGCAATATGATATCAAATGTGAAATAATTTATGCTGGTGCATTGAGCCATCAAGAGAATATTGCCTTGGTAAGACTGACGAACTTACCGATCCAACGCTGGACAATGCAAACCTTGAAAACCAAAGATTTGTCATGCTATCAAGGTTTTGTCTTAATTGATAACCAGGGAACCACTTCACAGCTATTATCAGCGGTGCAGCAAGCTAAAATTCCCCTAGTGGTACTCATAGACCATCACAGTATCCAAGGCGATCTCCACTCAGAGTTTGAGGATATCCGTCCTTATGTAAGAGCGACGGCAACAATTTTTACTCAATACCTCCAAACGGGATTATTGGCATTAGATAGCAGCATAAATCAACACGTCAAATGTGCTACTGCCTTGATGCACGGCTTGCGATCAGATACAAATCGCCTGATGCAAGCACAAGAAGAAGACTTTATGGCGGCGGCGTATTTAAGCCGATTTTATGACGCTCAACTGCTGAACGCCATTTTACAGGCGAACCGTTCCAAGCGGGTAATGGATGTGATCGAGCGATCGCTAAAAAATCGCATCGTCCAAAATAACTTTTCCATTGCTGGTGTTGGTTACTTGCGCTACGAAGACCGTGACGCCATCCCCCAAGCGGCTGATTTTCTCGTCACCGAAGAAAACGTCCACACCGCCGTAGTTTACGGTATTGTTCATGACGAAGACGAAGAACTAGAAATAGTCATTGGTTCCCTGAGAACGAGTAAACTTACCCTTGACCCCGATGAATTTATCAAAGAAGCCTTTGGACAAGATAGTGCAGGGCGCTTTTTCGGCGGTGGAAGAACAAGCGCAGGCGGCTTTGAAATTCCAATGGGCTTCTTATCAGGCAGCAACGAAAATTCCGCCTATGCGAAAATGAAATGGGAAGTATTCGACGCTCAAATTAAGCAAAAATTGCTGAGGTTAGTTAATCCGAGAGACAACCCGATTCAGTCGGAGTAGAAGGAACTCAAGGAGACGCGGAGAACTCCTAACTAATGCAGCAGTCAAAGTGTTTGTTCAGATAGCATCCCTTCCCGATTTTTGATAAAAGTCGGGAATTTGGGTTTTATGACAAATGCTGAACTAAATCAAAGTTAACTTGCGCCTACCTATTTATTTGCCAAGGAGAAGCGCCATGAAAATTATAGAACTCCAAATGTTACAAACTCTGTATGAGCAAGATTATTGTGCTTGGGTAGAGCAGATAGCAGAGCTTTTGCGATCACACCAGTGGGACACGCTGGATTTAGAACACTTAATTGAGGAAGTGGTAGACTTGGGTAAGAGTCAACAGCGAGCGTTGCAAAGTGCGTTGCGGTTAGTCTTATCGCATTTGTTGAAGTGGAAGTATCAACCAGAACGTCGTAGTCACAGTTGGCAAGTGACCATTACCCATGAGCGACTGGATATAGATGAATTGCTGCAAGAAAGTCCTAACTTGCGGCGTTTTTTAAATGATGCCGAGTGGATAAATACTACTTATCAGCGATCGCGACAAGAGGCAATGGTGGAAACTGGTTTATCAGAAGATAACTTTGCGATCGTTTGTCCGTTTGCTGTTGATGAGATTTTAGACTTAGACTTTTACCCTAACGCTGACGAATAACCATGTAGAATTTTTGTATAAGTGTAGAGATGCTCAATATGATGAGTAATCATCTGTGAAAATTGCTGTAACTTTGTTAACTAATTATAAAGATATGCACTTGGGATGCGAATAATACCTTTTGAATTTGTCATTCCCAGACGACCTGTTTCGTTACAGACAAAGAAAAAACAAAACCTTCAGGCATGGAAGAATTTTGTGCGCGTTGAAGCTCAAAAACTTTGGAAAGATCGCAGCGTCATTAAACAAGGTGATTTACAACTGACGCTAGTTTATCTTTGTGATGAGTTCCCGGCTGATACCGATAATATTATCAAGCCGATTCAGGATGCACTTGTAGGCTTGGTTTTTGAAGATGATAGTTTAGTATCGGATGTAGAAAGCCATCGTCGGTTTATGTCTGACCCAATCGAGATTAAAAGTCTACCTTCTTTATTACAGCGTGCTGTCATCACGGGTCAAGAGTGTGTTTATGTAAAAGTAAGTGAATCTCAACCATTGGAAAAATACTTATGACTAACAATACTAAAACTCTATATGATGAAAAAGTTAAATCTCTGGCAGAGAAGTACGAAAGTCAAGGATTTCATGTTTTAACTGAACTCAAAACAGATGAATTACCATTTGATTTGGGTAACTACCAGCCAGATTTAATTGCTATTAAAGACGGTTCGGGTTTGGTAATTGAAGTAAAAAACAGCCTCAACCGTCTGTCAGTTGATCGTTTACAGGCTTTAGCAGAGGAAGTGAGTAAACATCCAGGCTGGCGTTTTTTATTGCTAACACTTGAAGACATAGAAGCTAAGTCATTACCTGGAACATCCGAACAATTTCCTTCATGGCAAGAGCTAACCGATCGGTTTATCCAAGCACATAAGCTTATTGAAAATGATGAAATTGAGCCTGCTTTTCTTTTGATGTGGAGTATATTTGAGGGAGCTTTAAGAAAGCGAGCAGTCGATGTGTCAATTCCTATTGAACGTTTCCCAGTTATAGGATTACTAAGACATCTGTACTCCTTGGGAGAGTTATCAATCTCTCAATTTGACCTTGCTAAAGCTTGTTTTGAAGTTTGGAATCGGCTTGCTCACGGATATATTGAAAACCTAAATTTGCCAGTTGTACATAATTTTGACAATTTGGTTCGTGAATTATTAGGAAAATGGACAGTCGAACTCGCTATTAGTAAACTTTCATCAGAGGATCTAGCTGCTTTTCGTGCCTGGTTTAGGGAATTCGATGCAGCATCCTTGGATAAACAAGAAGAATTAAGGAGAAATTTAATCAATCAGACAAGCCTTCTTTTAGCGCAAGAATTAATAAGAAATGAGAAACTAAAGAAGGAATTAAACGTAAACGACGAACAGGTTATAAACGTCGAATTCGCTGTTAGTCAACTTTCACCAGAGGATTTGGCTGCTTTTCGTGCCTGGTTTGCGGAATTCGATGCAGCAGCCTGGGATAAACAGATTGAAAAAGATGTGGCTGCTGGTCGGTTAGATGAATTGGCAGAGAAAGCACTCAAACATCTCCGAGAAGGGCGTTGTACTGACCTGTGAAACATCGAGCAACTCCAGATTTTTGGTATTACTATCGCCATTTACCAATTGATATCCAAGAGCTTGCTGATCGATGTTACGAGTTTCTTCGGGAAGATCCCAAATATCCATCATTGCATTTCAAAAAAGTCGGTCAGTTTTGGTCAGTGCGTATTGGTATATATTATCGAGCGCTTGCTGTAAAAGAAGATGATAATGTTGTATGGTTTTGGATTGGATCGCATCCAGAGTATGACAGATTACTAAGTGGTGGATAGCGTTCTAACATTGCATAAGAGCAGCCTAACTGATAACTCATAATACAAAGTATGGAACTATACTTAATTCGTCATGGCATCGCCGAAGAACAGGGATTAGGCATTAAGGATGAAGATCGCAGCCTAACCAAAGAAGGAAGGCAAAAAACTGACAAAGTTGCCCAGAAACTTGTTAAATTAGGTTTAAACTTTGATTTAATTCTCACCAGTCCTTTAGTGCGGGCCCGCCAAACGGCTGAAATCCTCATAGCAGAAAAACTAAGCTCCCAATTAGAGGAATCTAGCCACCTCGCGCCCGATGGTCAAATTTCTAGTTGGCTCAAAGACTGGTTAGAACCAAAAAAATATTCCCAAAATACCCAACTGGCGCTGGTTGGACACGAACCTAATTTGAGTAATTGGGCAGAAATTCTCCTGTGGGGAGAAGCCAAAGCAAGCTTAGTCTTGAAAAAAGCAGGTATGATTGGGATAAAACTACCAGAAACAGGTTCTCCTCTGGGTCGGAGTCAGATGTTTTGGTTGACACCACCCAAGTACCTGCTATAACAGTTTTTCAACATTTTCGATTGTTGTTAGAACGGCTACTGTTATGGCGACAATAAATTTCTGGTAAGTTAGCTTGATCAGATATTTCACAAAGCAAATGGTGTTGCCATGATGGTGTGCGAATACAAGCCTGGTTTAGAAGGCATTCCCGCCGCTCAATCAAGTATCAGCTATGTTGATGGGCAAAAGGGAATACTAGAATATCGTGGCATTAGGATTGAGGAATTAGCAGAAAAGAGTACATTCCTAGAAACTGCTTATCTCTTAATCTGGGGTAAACTGCCAAACAAGGAAGAACTGGAAACATTTGAGCATGAAGTTCGTTACCACCGGCGGATAAAATACCGCATTCGGGACATGATGAAATGCTTTCCAGAAAGCGGCCACCCAATGGATGCCCTACAAGCCTCTGCTGCGGCTTTAGGTTTGTTTTATTCGCTCCGGGATTTACACAATCCTGTCTACATTCGAGATTCAGTGGTGCGCCTGATAGCAACCATTCCCACGATGGTAGCAGCGTTCCAACTGATGCGGAAAGGCAATGATCCCGTGCGTCCCCGTGATGACTTAGACTATTCCGCCAACTTTCTCTACATGCTCGATGAGCGAGAACCCGATCCTCTAATGGCGCGGATTTTTGATATCTGCTTGATACTTCAAGTCGAGCATACAATGAATGCTTCTACTTTCAGTGCCAGGGTGACAGCTTCCACTTTGACTGATCCTTATGCTGTGGTTGCTAGTGCTGTGGGAACCTTGGGAGGACCCCTGCACGGTGGAGCCAATGAAGAAGTAATTCAGATGTTGGAAAAAATTGGCTCTGTAGAAAATGTCCGTCCCTACATAGAGGACTGTCTGCAAAGTAAATCTAAGATTATGGGCTTTGGACATCGTGTGTATAAAGTAAAAGACCCACGAGCCATAATTTTACAAGGTCTTGCAGAGCAATTGTTTGAGAAGTTTGGCCATGACAAGTTCTATGACATTGCTCAAGAAATGGAACGAGTGGTAGAGGAAAAACTCGGTAGCAAAGGGATTTATCCAAATATTGATTTTTACTCCGGTTTGGTGTATAGGAAGATGGGTATTCCCACCGACTTGTTTACACCAATATTTGCGATCGCTCGCGTTGCCGGTTGGCTAGCCCACTGGAAAGAACAACTAGCAGAAAACCGGATTTTCCGTCCTACCCAGGTTTATAACGGTTTGCACGAAGTTACTTATACTCCCATTGACAAACGGTAAATGGGTATAGGGTATGGGGCATGTGAAGAGACAAGGTAGACAAGGGAGGGGGGGGAGACAAGGAAGAAACTTCTTCAATAATTCCCCTTGTCCTCTTTGTTCCCCTGCTCCCCTACTTCCTCATCCCCCTTCCCCTCAATAGTCAATCTCAATGCCAACCATAAGTAGAAGTTCTCATCGCGCTTCAGGGTGGTCAAACCATCCAACGATATACTAGGCATGGGAATTGGCAACAAATCTTCAATTGGGCGTCATCTGGGCAAAAATTAAAAATGGGTGAATTTACAGGTATTAATTTAACTAATAGTTGTAACTCACCATGACTCGATGTCTTAAAGAGCGGAAACATGAATTCAGGAATTGACCTCCAAGGAACTTTTATTGAATCCCTCCGGGATTTAGGTATACCAGCAGGAACAGCCAAAGCGATTTGGATGCCCTTGCCAATGATACTGATGCTGATTGGGGCAACAGTGGGGGTATTAGTTGCTACTTGGCTAGAACGGAAAATTTCTGCCTCCGCACAGCAGCGAATTGGGCCAGAATACCAGGGGCCTTTTGGGTTGCTGGTGCCTGTAGCGGATGGTCTGAAGTTGTTATTTAAAGAAGATATAGTACCAGCCAAATCTGACCCTTGGCTGTTTACCCTTGGGCCAATTATTGTTGTAATTCCGGTATTTCTGTCGTTCCTGATTGTGCCCTTTGGGCAGAATATCGTAGTTAGTAATGTGGGCATGGGCGTATTCTTGTGGATTGCCTTGTCAAGCATTCAACCTATTGGCTTATTGATGGCTGGCTACGCATCTAATAATAAATACTCCCTCTTAGGGGGCTTGCGAGCAGCAGCGCAATCTATTAGTTATGAAATTCCATTGGCGTTAGCGGTGTTAGCGATCGCTATGATGTCTAATAGCCTCGACACCGTTGATATTGTCAATCAACAATCTGGCTACGGCATTCTAGGCTGGAACATTTGGCGACAACCAATTGGTTTTCTGATCTTTTGGATAGCTGCCCTCGCTGAATGCGAACGATTACCCTTTGACTTACCCGAAGCGGAAGAAGAAATCGTCGCCGGCTATCAGACTGAATATTCAGGGATGAAATTCGGTCTGTTCTACCTGGGTTCCTACGTTAACTTGATCCTTTCTTCCTTACTAGTAGCAATTCTCTACCTGGGTGGTTGGGACTTTCCGATTCCCCTTAATCTCATCGCTGGTTGGCTAGGAGTCAGTGAATTAAATCCCGTGTTTCAGATAGTAACTGCAGCTTTGGGTATCACCATGACCGTGTTCAAAGCCTATTTACTAGTGTTTGTCGCCATCCTGTTGCGCTGGACAGTGCCACGGGTACGGATTGACCAACTGTTAGATTTAGGATGGAAGTTTTTGTTACCAGTCGGCTTGGTTAATCTCCTATTAACCGCCGCCCTGAAACTAGCCTTTCCCTTCGCCTTCGGTGGGTAAGCCAATTTTAGATTTTAGATTTTAGATTTTGGATTGAATCTAAAATCTAAAATTCAAAATCAAAAATCTAAAAGAGAGAGAGTGAAGCACAATGCTAAAGTTCCTGAAACAAGTTGGTGATTACGCCAAAGAAACGGTACAAGCTGCGCGATACATTGGTCAGGGGCTTTCTGTCACCTTTGACCACATGCGGCGGCGTCCAATTACTGTACAGTACCCTTACGAAAAACTGATTCCTGGCGAACGGTTTCGCGGTAGAATTCACTTTGAATTTGATAAGTGCATCGCCTGCGAAGTCTGTGTTCGCGTTTGTCCGATTAACCTGCCTGTAGTAGATTGGGAATTCGACAAAGCCAGCAAAAAGAAAAAACTCAACCACTACAGCATTGACTTTGGAGTTTGTATCTTTTGCGGTAATTGTGTGGAATTTTGCCCAACTAACTGTCTATCCATGACAGAAGAGTATGAGCTTGCCACTTACGATCGCCATGAATTGAACTATGACAACGTAGCACTAGGTCGTCTGCCTTATAAGGTAACAGATGATCCAATGGTTACACCACTGCGCGAACTAGTTTACCTACCCAAAGGCGTCCTCGAACCACATGGACTGCCCGCAGATGCGCCACGTGCAGGGGCGCGTCCAGAAGACCTGGTAGAACAAACAGAAAAATAAATGTCATTTGTCATTTGTCCAAAGTCCAATTCCTAATGACTAATGACCAATGATCAATGACTAATGACCATACAAATTTTAGATTTTAGATTTTAGATTTTGGATTGAAAAAAATCTAAAATCGGTAATCGAAAATCCAAAATCCAAAATTGATTGACTGAGGACAAAAAACAGTGAATTTAGCAGAAGGAGTACAGTTAGTATCACTTGGCATACTAGGCGTGATGATGATTGGGGCAGCTATTGGTGTGGTGCTGTTCTCCAACATTGTCTATTCTGCCTTTTTGCTAGGGGGTGTGTTCATCAGCATAGCGGGAATCTACCTGTTGCTAAATGCTGATTTTGTTGCAGCTGCACAAATACTAATTTACGTTGGGGCAGTTAACGTGTTGATTTTGTTTGCCATTATGTTGGTGAACAAACGGCAGGATTTTGTAGCATTTCCTAACTCTTGGGTACGGAAAGTACTTACAGGTCTAGTCAGTGTAGGATTGTTTGGTCTTTTAAGTACGATGGTGCTGGCTACTCCTTGGGCTTACTCAACTCCTGCTGTAGCAGGTGGTGAAAGTTCTATTGTTTTGATTGGCGAACATTTCTTCACTGACTTTTTATTACCTTTTGAATTGGCTTCCATTTTGCTGCTGATAGCGATGGTAGGAGCAATTATTTTGGCACGTCGCGAGTATTTGCCAGATCAACTGACACGATCCAATGTGGGGCAAACTGTTTTGACTTTACAAGAACGCCCCAGAGAACTAGTATCAACAACTAGCGAAACAAAAGAGTAATATTTGCGACCTCAGTCGCAGGTCAACAGCCAGATTTTTCAGGAGGGATACTCAGATTCATGCAACTCCAGTACTTTTTATTACTAGCAGCAGCTTTATTCTGCATCGGCATCTACGGTTTAATTACCAGCCGCAACGCTGTGCGGGTGCTGATGTCAATTGAGTTACTGCTCAATGCTGTTAATCTGAATTTAATGGCATTTTCCAACTTCCTCGACTCAACATTAATTAAGGGTCAGGTTTTCACAGTATTTGTGATTACCGTGGCCGCAGCCGAGGCGGCGGTGGGTTTAGCGATCGTGCTGGCCATTTATCGCAACCGCGATACCGTCGATATGGAGCAGTTTAATCTCCTGAAGTGGTAATTGTGCGTGCAACTAAAGCAGGTAATCATTGCTTATAAAGCGCGGGATGCCCGGAGTAAACAATGGGCAGAAATCTGTGCGAAACAACTAGAAAGTCGCGATTGCCAAGTGTTGATGGGGCCTAGCGGGCCGAAAGACAACCCCTATCCAGTCTTTTTGGCTTCGGCGGGTCAACCAATCGATCTCGCTTTGGTACTCGGTGGCGATGGTACTGTTTTAACCAGTGCCAGACATTTAGCCCCAGCTGGCATCCCTATTTTGGGAGTGAATGTGGGAGGTCATCTGGGGTTTTTAACTGAGTCGGTGGAAGAGTTTCAGGATACAGAGAAAGTTTGGGATCGGCTGTTTGAGGATCGCTATGCTATCCAACGACGGATGATGTTACAAGCTGCGGTGTATGAGGGTCATGGGTCTAATTTGGAACCTGTGAGCGAACGTTACCTCTCTTTGAATGAATTTTGTGTCAAACCCGCCTCAGCTGACCGAATGATTACCTCAATTCTGGAAATGGAAATCGACGGTGAGGTGGTCGATCAATATGTCGGGGATGGGTTGATTATTTCCACTCCCACAGGTTCTACTGGTTACACTGTTTCTGCTAATGGGCCAATTATGCATGATGGTATGGAGGCGATTACCGTCACTCCTATTTGTGCAATGAGCCTTTCTAGTCGCCCTCTTGTTTTACCCCCTGGTTCTGTGGTGAGTATTTGGCCTTTGGGGGATTACGACTTGAGTACCAAGCTGTGGACAGATGGGGTTTTAGGGACTTCAATTTGGCCGGGACACCGCGTTGATGTGCGGATGGCAGAGTGTCGGGCTAAATTTATTATTTTGCGCGAGAACAATTCCTACTATCAGACGCTACGGGAGAAGTTGCTGTGGGCAGGTACAAGAGTTCACTACAGCAATAATCATCGTAATTAATTAAGTATTTTAGAGTGCATTTACCGCAGATGGCGATCGCGTTGGCGATAGCAACCAAAATTATCTAAGCCCCTGGATTCATTCGGGGGCTTTCTGCCTGATTGTGATTTTAGATAATTAATCTTTCAAGACGCGATAAATCGTGTCTCTACATGGGGGTTTTGTTGCTCATTCTGAACTGTATTGCCTTATAACTGATACCAATTTTAAAAATAATTGCAACAGATAGAGTGAGACAATCTAGATACACCAAGCAGTTTACAATCCAAAATCTAAAATCCAAAATCCAAAATAGTATGGCTTGCATTTATAGCCTATATCAAAGAAAAATTTTGTATCTTATTGCCAGATTTTTTAGGAATTAATGCCCATAATAAAAGTACTATACCTCTAATCCCAGAAAGTAAAAAAGCTTTCTCAAGGATCTTTTATCGAAAACCGTCTCAATTATCCTTCGACACATTAATGCATAATGTGAGCTATTTTTATAGTACCTAAATCCTAGTAGGATATTTTCGCAAATCTAAGTAGGAAGATAGATGGAAGTTTCTGGACGCAACATCAATTACTCACTGAATCCTCTTCCGCCTCTTGAAGATTTTCCCGTCCTTCAAACTGAAAAATATACCCTACGGCTGGCGTCAACTAAAGAAGAATTAGAATCAATTTTTCGGTTGCGCTTTGAAGTTTTTAATCTGGAACTAGGCTTAGGATTATCTACTTCTAACTTTACCCAGATGGATATAGATAAGTTTGATGCGGTTTGTCATCATTTAATCTTGTTCTCCAAACAAACGGGTAAAACCATTGGAACTTATCGGATGCAAACCTATACAATGGCTTCTCAAAGACTAGGCTTTGATGCTGCCGATATATTTAATCTTAATGGAATTCCTGATTCTGTGCTGCGAGTATCTGTAGAAGTTGGACGTGCATGTATAGCTAAAGAATATCGCAACAGTCAGGCACTTTTATTACTCTGGGAAGGGCTGGCAAATTATCTGATCTGGAGTAAAAATCAATATTTCTTTGGATGTGCATCATTACTAACACAATGTCCTTGGCAAGCTACTTGCGCTTATGACTATTTTCGGCAGAATGGCTTGATGCATCCGAGTATTTTGGTCTATCCAAATTCACAATCTTCTCTACAACTCCCTCAAGATTGTCCAGATTCATATAATTTTGAAATTCCGAAAATTTTGCAGGCATATTTGAATATTGGAGCTAAAATATGCAGTGTCCCGGCTATTGATTCACAGTTTAAGACTATTGATTTTTTAACTATATCTAATAGTAAAGACTTTGCTAGATGGCGTTACCAAATTTTGTAAAAATTGTCTTTTTTGCTAAAGACTGTCATTTACAGGCGGCTAGAGGAACTAACTTTTGATGTTTACTCATTGCTCTGAATCAGGTGCGATCGCTCAAAGTATCTTTGATGAACAAACTCAGATATAATTTTTAGCGATCGCACCTCATTTATTCTTACTGACTCGATTATTGTAGATAAATTATTTATTGGGAAAATTACTTATGCACCATCTCAAATTGATTCCGAGTTGGTTGCGATTTTTAATTATTTTCTTATTGGCGATGGGTATTTTGTTTCGCTTCTTTAACCTTGATGGCAAAGTTTACTGGCATGATGAAACTTATGCCTCATTGCGGATTTCTGGTTACACAAAAACTGAAGCGAAACAGCAACTTTTTAATAATCGTGTCATTGGTGGAGAAAGTTTTACCCAGTTTCAAGGTGCAAATCCAGAAAAAAGCTTAAATGACACAATTATGTCTTTGGCAAAACAAGATCCACAGCATCCACCGTTGTATTACATCATAGCCAGATTGTGGATGGAAGTCTTTGGTAATTCGGTGACGGCGATTAGAAGTTTATCTGCCTGTATTAGTTTGCTGGTTTTCCCTTGTGTTTATTGGCTATGCCGAGAATTATTTAATGTGCCATTATCGGTTTCTGGTGTTGCGATGCCTGCGGCGAGCGTAGCCATCGCACTCATGGCCATCTCTCCAATTCACTTAGTATACGCCCAAGAAGCACAAGAATATATTCTTTGGTTAGTCACGATCTTACTATCCAGTGCGTCTTTACTGCGAGCGATGCAGGTAGAAGATGAGCTAGCAAAAGAACGACAACGACCAGATTTATTTGCTATCTGGAGCATTTATGCAGTAACTTTAGCCATTAGTCTTTATACATTTCTTTGGAGTGTATTTGTAGCACTTGCTCACGGCATTTATGTAATGATCGTCGCCAAATTTCAGTTTACTGAAACTGTCAGAACTTATCTGATAGCATCAATGGTAGGTTTTTTAGCCTTCATGCCTTGGATAACAGTTGTAATCGGTAATTTTTTTCAATTTTTGATTTCAGCAGATAAAACAACTTCACAGTCATCTTTAATGACTGTATTTCCATTTTTACTAATGCAGGTAAGCCGGATTTTTTTTGATATCAACCTTACTTCAGAAAATTCTTTAAACTATTTAATTACACCAATATTTTTAAGTTTGGTAGGATATGCAATTTATTTTCTTTGTCAAACAACTAACTATAAAGTCTGGTCTTTTATCATCACATTAATTGTAGTACCAGCATTACCCCTAATAATGCCAGATTTAATTGCTGGGGTTATACGATCATCTATCGAACCATATTTAATACCAGCTTATTTAGGAATCCAATTAGCTGTTGCTTATCTACTAGCTACACAAATATATAATGGGAGCGTGTCACGCCGGAGCATTTGGCACACAATCATGGCATTAGTGATTATTTGTGGTCTAATTTCTTTTAAGGTGAGTTCCCAGGCAGAAACTTGGTGGAATAAAGGTATGAACTATGGTAATCCACAAGTTGCCCAAATCATTAATCAGGCGAATCGTCCACTTTTGATTAGTGATGCTTTGGGTAATAATTATGGGAATGTTTTTTCTCTCAGCTATCTTTTAGAACCAAAAGTGCGATTTCTGTTGGTGAATAATCAAAAAACGCCTAAAATCCCTAATGGGTTTACTGATGTGTTTTTACTTAATCCTTCAGACACTTGGCGCGAAACAATTGAAAAAAAATATAAGCTAAAGACAGATATCGTTTATAGTGATGACTATTATTCGATCTGGAAACTTACTAAAAATCGTAATTTGCGCCGACGTAATATGTCGCCAAATAATCAATTATCTGCTAGTTTATAGTGCAATATGGATTTCAGGCAATGCATATTTAATTTTCATCAAATGTTTAGAGTACATAATTGTCTACAAGTTATTGTAAAATTTAGTTATGCGGCGTCTCAAACTTACACCAAATAGGTTGCGGTTTTTCATTGTCGTTTTATTAATGGTTGGGATATTTTTTCGCTTTTTTAACATTGACGGCAAAGTTTATTGGCATGATGAGACTTTTACTTCATTACGGATTTCTGGTTATACGGCAAACGAAGTAAGGCAGCAAATATTTAATGGTCGCATAATTACTAAAGAAAGTTTTGCCAAATTCCAAAGTCCTAATATGGAAAAGGGCTTAATTGACACAATTATGTCTTTGGAAACAGAAGATCCACAGCATCCCCCACTGTATTATATAATCGCTCGGTTTTGGGTGGGAATCTTTGGTAATTCGGTGACGGCTATCAGAAGTTTATCTGCCTTTATCAGCTTGTTGATTTTTCCGAGTATTTATTGGCTATGTCGAGAATTATTTAAAGCATCGGTGTGGGTATCAGAGGTTGCGATCGCACTCATGGCAATCTCCCCTATTCACCTAGTGTACGCCCAAGAAGCACGAGAATACATTCTCTGGGTGGTAACTATATTACTATCCAGCGCCTCGTTGCTACGAGCATTACGACTGGAATCAAAAAATCAAGCACCACGCATATTAAATTGGGGAATCTATGCAGTCACTTTAGCACTCAGCCTTTACACATTTTTGTTGAGTGGATTAGTAACATTTGCTCATGGAATTTATGTAATTACCACTGCCAGATTTAGGTTAAATCGGACAGTGAAAGCTTATCTATTAGCATCTTTAACAGGGTTTTTCGCCTTCACACCTTGGATATTAGTTGTAATAGATAATTTGTTGCAATTTGACAGTTCAACAGCCTGGACAAAAATGCAGTTTCCCCTAGAGATTTTAATTAAATCTTGGCTTTTACAGTTGAACCGGATTTTTCTTGATTTAAACTTTGGTTTTGAAAATTCCATTAGCTATATAATTACACCATTTTTTTTAACACTTATTGGATATTCTATTTATTTTATTTGTCGGACAACTAACTATAAAATCTGGTTGTTTGTTGTCACCTTGATTATAATTCCTGCACTACCTTTGGTGCTACCAGATTTAATCTTTGGGGGTATACGCTCACTTTCCGAACGTTATTTATTGCCTTCTTATTTGGGCATTCAATTAGCTGTTGCCTATCTCCTGACTACGCAGCTACATAATGAGAGTTTTGTACGCCGAAAAATTTGGCAGACAATTATAGGATTAGTGATTATTTGTGGGTTAGTTTCTTATGGAGTGAGTTCCCAAGCTGAAACTTGGTGGAGTAAGGTGATTAGCTATGGTAATCCACAAGCTGCAAAAATTATTAATCAGGCTGCTCATCCACTTTTGATTAGTGATGATTCTGGTATTAATTATGGGAATGTCTTTTCTCTCAGCTATCTTTTACAGCCAAAAGTGCAGTTTCAATTAGTAAAAGCTCAAACTATCCCAAATATTCCTGATGAGTTCACTGATATTTTTTTACTAAATCCTTCAGATAGCTGGCGCAAGCAAATAGAAAGAAATTATCAGTATAAAACAAATGTTTTATATAGTGACAATCATTACTTGCTCTGGAAAGTAGAAAATCCTCACTCATTGCACTAGTATGAGATACCGCGTTTGGGACAATTATTCAGTACTTGATAAGAATAAAATTTCAGATTTGAGAAACTGTCATTGCTCTTACATCTACTTTTTTATCAAATAGAATTCGTGGTTTCAGGAAAATTTTAAATATTAATAATAACGAATGTAATTCTCCTGGCGCATTCTGGCGCTTCCACTGTCCTGGACGACAAAATAGCATTTCTACAAGGCGGCGATGTTTATTTAAACTTACTGATTTAAACCTAAGCCGCACTGTGAAAGATCCATCTTTAAACCCAGTATTCACAAGCTCACCAGTTAGCCATAAATTTTCTTCTATAACTCCTATATTTATTAGTTGATGGGCAAATAAATTGATGGGTAACTTCTGAGTCATAGCAATTTCAACACCTGCTTCCGAAATCATTGTAGTCACACCCCACAAATTCTGACCGCCAACTCTTAACTGCACTATTCGCCGCAAATTAAACCATTCATACATATCTGCTTTTGGTGCATCTATTAAAATTAAAAGAGTGATACCAATCATAATCAAATTATAAATACTCCACAGCCAACCTAAATTGATACCTGTCATCTGTTGAGTGGTTTCTGGTGCAATATTTAGATTTAGCCACAAACTAATAGCAGTAGCAATAAACAAAAATATGAGAGGTATGGCTAAATTCCAATTAAAAGTATAACGATTTTTTACTATACCCTTTGGTGTAACTTTAAATCCTTTCGCAAAAGGATAAATCATCACTTGTAGGGTATTTATTGCCAAAGGAAAACAGATTACTAGTGAATAAATATCTGAGAGCAAACCTGAACAAGAACGATAAGTCAACCAAGAAAACGTTGCTAAATTCACTAAATAGTAAGGTAAGAAAAAAAATAATAATTCTGCTGCTGTTGAACGGATAGGAATTACATGGAAAAATGAATATGCTAATGGGATAAGTAGAAAATAGATACGCGAAATATTGCCAAACCAATATAGCAATGCTGCTAAACAAGCTAATCTCTGCATAAAAGTTAGCCCAGGAATTTTTAAAGGATTAGATTTAATAAATAGTGCCTGGAGTGTACCTTGTCCCCACCTTAATCGTTGAATTGCATAGCCGACGATATTTTCTGCTGCTAAACCAGCACTTAACTTTTCATTTAAATAAACTAAACGATAGCCTTGAGCAGATAAGCGAATTCCTGTGAAATAATCTTCACTTAAAGATTCAATTACAAAACCCCCAACTTCCTCTAAAGCACTCCTACGAACAACAAAGGATGTACCAGCACAGATTGCACTACCTGAAGAATCACGACTTGTCTGAATTTGGCGATGAAATACTTCTGCTTCATGGGTGAGAACATTTTCTAAGCCTAGATTACGGGCTATGGGGTCAGCATTATAAAAGCTTTGAGGTGTTTGTACAAGGGCAATTTTTGCATCTTGAAAAAATCCAACAGTGCGAGTGAGAAAGTTACTAGTAGGGATAAAATCGGCATCAAAAACTACTATTAATTCTCCATTAGTTTTAGCGATCGCATGATTCAAATTACCTGCTTTCGCATAACTATTATCAGGTCTTATTATATAATAACAACCTAATTCTTTTGCCAAATGCCTCATTTCTAAACGATTAGTATCATCCAAAAGATAGATTTTTTTACTTGCATAATTTAGGGCTTGACAACCAATAATTGTCCGCCGTAATATAAGAACTGGCTCGTTATAAGTTGGTATAAGAATATCAACAGTTGGTACAAAGCTACCACTGAGTACAGCTAATGATTTCATGTCTGCTTCTCGGTGACGTTCTTTGATATTCAACATGAAAAATAGCTGTATCGTGCTATTGACTATCACTAACATCTCTGCAAAAAATAACCCTAGACTAAATACCCCATTCAAGGGATCTACTAAATTTAAGCTAGAGAGCGATCGCCACAGAACATACCGCAAAGTTAAAATGATTAACATTCCCACTATTAACCGTTGCGACCAAATCCGTGGTATTGGAGATATTTTCATCACGACAAACACAGTTAACAAGCATCCAACAGTGGGTAGCAGTAAATATTTACCCTCTATTCTTGGAACTTCTAACCACATTGGTGAGTGCATTTGCCAGTAGTTGATTTGAGCAAAAATTCCACTAATTCTATCTTCACCAGCGAACCATCCTGCTATAATGATGCCAGAAAATAAAACAATGCCTAATAAAATCAGCGTTGCTGTGTGAAATTGAATAACTCCCTTAAAAACAGTATTTTGAGATGGTTTATAGCGAAGTTTTGATCCTGACATTTTATTTACCCTTTTTCACCTAAAACTATTGTGTAAAAAAGTATTTCACCAGATTTTTGTAACGGATTTTTTTGAAAAAATGTTACAAAACATTTCTAATAATACTTTATAGTCAAAGATTTCTATGTATTTTTTAACACATAACCTGTATTTTTTAGAGTCATAATCTTTTATAAGATATTCAAATATTTGCTTGATTAAAATCAGCTAAAAATAATAGAAATGAATATTAAACAAATTCTCATCTCAAATTAATTTAAATGATGGTACGATGACCTAGATTATCCTTTGAGATGAATTCAATGATTCATTTAAAGGTGTTGTATGCAAATAACAGATTTTCTTAGTCTTGTACATCCAGCGATCGCAATTATATTCGTGTTTCCACTCATCGGTACAGTAGTGAATTTTGCTTGGCAGACACGGCAACGCCGATTGCAAATTTTAGCTGGGAGTAAGAGCAAAATTCCTCCGGTGGTGGGTGGAGAACATAAGCAGTTAGGTGAAAAGCTAACAAGTGCAGTTGTCGGATTAACTTTAATCGGATTAAGCTACCCTATTAGCAAAAATATTATCACAAATCAATTGTGGAATAAAACACCTTTTCAAGTTGTTTTTATCCTGTTACTGTTTGCTGCCACCATCGCCTCTTTAGTATTTCTTTATCGGGCAAAGCAACGTGTATGGCGGGGAGTTTTTGCAACTTTAACTGGTGCAGGTTTAGTCATTTTAGGCTGTCAGGATGGAGTCTATCGCCGCACTAATGAGTGGTATTGGTCACATTATTATATTGGGATTACCGCAGCACTGCTGATGATTTTTTCATTAGCAATTGTTCAAGATATTTATCAAGATAAATCCAATCGCTGGCGTATAGTTCATACGATTTTAAACTGCATTGCTTTATTACTATTTATTGGACAAGGCATGACAGGCACACGAGACTTATTAGAAATTCCTCTGAGTTGGCAAGAACCCTATATTTATCAGTGTGATTTTGCTAATAAAACTTGTCCAACGCCAAATCCCCAAGTAGGAAAATAGGGTGGGGAATGGGGAAGAAGCAAGGGAGTAGGGAGCAGGGGGAAGAATTTTCCCCTCCGCCCTCCACACCCTGCCCCTCTGCTTCTTTTCAATGCCCAATCATTCCAGTGGTAAAGTCACAATTACCGTTGTGCCAACACCCTGCTCACTTTCTAATTGAATATGACCACCATGTAGCTCCACACATTTTTTCACTATAGTGAGTCCTAGTCCTGTTCCTTGAATTACACCCACATTACTGGCGCGATAGAAGGTTTGAAACAGACGGGCTTGGTCTTTGAGGGGAATGCCCATTCCCCGATCTTTTACCTGGAAAGTTGCGAGGCGATCTTGGCAAATTAAATCAAACCAAATAGTGCTATGTTGAGGGGAATATTTGATGGCATTAGAAATTAAATTGGTTAAGATACAATTTAGTAGGTCTTCATCCATTTGGGCTTGGGTTGATTTTCCTTGACAAGTAAAGATAATACTGTGCTGACTACCTGCATTAATTTGAAGAATATCTGTGAGTTCGCTGCAAAAATTTTCTAAATTTAAAAGTGTAGGTTTGTATTCGAGTTTTGCCGCTTCTGTTTTACTCAAAAACAATATCTCATTTAAGAGATGAAGCATTTGGTTTATAGCATTTTGTATACGATCAAAATATTTAGTTCTCCGTTCATCAGTTAGTTTATCACTGTTATATTCCAGGATATCTACAGCCGTCCGAATTGTAGTCATAGGGGTGCGAAACTCATGAGAAACCATTGCGACAAAGTTGGACTTTAACTCGTTGAGTTCCTGTTCCTTTGCTAGGGCTTGACGGGTGCGTTCTTCACTTTCCCGTAGTTGGTTAAGAATTTCGCTCCTTTCAATGGCATAGCGAATAGCACGTACTAGCCTTTGTATAGTGATTTGATCTTTAACGAGATAGTCTTGTGCGCCTTCTGCTAATGCTTGCATTGCTAAGTCTTCATCATCAAGACCTGTTAACACCACTACTGGAATATCGGGTACTGCTGCCCGATATTCTTTCAACGTTTCCAATCCAATAGAGTCTGGGAGGCTGAGGTCTAACAAAACTAGGTCGAATCTGCGTTGTCTTCGACTCACTATCTGAGAATTATTAAGGGTGGATGCGGAATTTTCTCTGCTAGCATCTATTGCCTCAGATAGCCGTTCAACATGTAACATCTGCCATTTTTCTTGATCTGTATGTAAAAATATCCGACGTAGCAGATGGGCATCACTGGCACTATCTTCTACTAATAGAATGTGAATTGTGAGCTTTTCCATAGTACAGGGTTATATCAATTTGTTAGATAATCACCTGATTTCCTATTTGTTAAATAGGACTTAATTGTCTCGTGTTTTAAGGAGGCAGGAGGCTCAGTTGGAATCCCCATAAATAAACTTAGGGGATTTAATAAAGACTTAGTATTTCTTGCGCCCAATAGGTGACGCTCTTAACGTCGCTCTAAGCGTTCGCGGTAGCGTCTTGTAGAGAAGCCATGCCGAAGGTGTTGCCTCTCGTTCGCACTAGCGTCTCCCCTTGGGAGAAGAGAAGGCTTTACGCTGCGCTAACACCAGTCGCCTACGGCGGGTTTCCCACCTACCGCGCTGGTTCACTGCACCACTCGTTATACATATTTTTTCTTTTTTTCGTAAATAAATTTAGGGGCTTTAAACCCTTGATTGCTGAGGACAAAAAATATATTTTCTTCCTCCTGCTTCCTGCCTCCTACCCTCTGCTTTTCTTCGGTAAGTAACAATTGAAATTTCCAACCCAATTACTTTTGTGGTAATCTTGCTGCTATCAGCCAGAAATCTTTAATCAGCTGCACAACTTGAATGAACTGGTAGATATCAATGGGTTTTGTAACATAGCAATTAGCACTGAGGTTATAGGATTGTAAGATATCCTGCTCATCAGTTGAGGTAGTGATGATGACAACAGGGATGGACTTAAGATTTGGGTCTGATTTGATTTCTGTTAACACTTCACGCCCATCCATTCCTGGAAGATTTAGATCGAGTAAGATTAAATCTGGACGGGGAACATTAGTAAACTCTTCTTGCTCCCGTAAGTAATTCATAGCACTTTCACCATCTTCAACCCAGTGCAAGTTGTTGGCGATTTGAGCATTTGAAAAGCCTTTGATGGTTAGGTTTGCATCACTAGGAGAGTCTTCAACTAGTAAAACTTCAATAGGTCGCAATGCTTGACGATGAATCATGCAGTTATTAGAGAGCTATTAGGCGGATATACAGTATATATACTAAAGATACCTTAATTTGCGTTGAGAGTAAGATAGAATACTGTTCCTATGCCTGGTTCCGACTCAGCCCAGATGCGACCACCATGCCGCTCGACAATTTTTTTGCAGATAGCTAGACCAATGCCTGTACCAGGAAATTCTCGACGAGTATGAAGACGGCGGAAAACCTCAAAAATCCGCTCAAGATACTGTGGTTTAATACCTATGCCATTATCTTGTACCCAGATGAGCCATTCTGAGTGCTGAGTGCTAAGTGCTGAGTGCTGAGTGCTGAGTGAGGAGTGAGGAGTAGGAAGTGAGGAGTTAGGTTTTTCTTCTGCCTCCCCTGCTTCCCTTGCCTCCCTTGCCTCCCCTGCTTTTCTAAGGATGGCGCCAATATGAATCTGAGGTGGCTCCTGTCGGCAAAACTTGATAGCATTGCCGATCAGATTTTGGAATAACTGCACCATTTGGGTTTTGTCTGCGTACAACTTTGGCAAAGGTTCATGGGTGATGATGGCTTTGCTTTGAGCGATCGCCACATGTAAATTATTAAGAGCTAGATTGAGTGCAGTATTACAGTCAACAAGGACAAATTCTTGACCGCGAGTCCCCACGCGAGAATAAACTAGCAGGTCTTGAATCAACTGCTGCATCCGCTTTGCGCCGTCGATAATATAACCAAAATATTCTTGGGCAGATTCATCTAGACGGTCTTGATATTCATTTTCTAATAATTGGGTATAGCCTGTCACGGCTCGTAATGGTTCTTGTAAATCGTGGGAAGCCACATAAGCAAATTGTTCTAACTCTTGGTTAGAGCGTTTTAGTTCCTCATTTAGCTTTTGTAATTCCGCCGTCCGTACCTGTACTTTGATTTCTAATTCCTCATTAGCCTTTTGTAGTGCAAGTTGTGCAAGGTTGCGATCGCGCAGGGCAATTTGTTGTTCTGTAATATCGGTGTGAGTACCTACCCACTCTTGAATCTCGTCATTGGCATCCAGTACGGGAACTGCGCGCGCGGCAAAAAATCGATAGCTACCATCTGCAACCCTTAGGCGATGCTCACTAAAATAAAGATTTTTGGTTTTTAGTGCCTGAGTCCATAACAACTCTGACAACTCCCGATCTTCAGGATGAATTGCATTCAACCATCCCCACCCCTCGACTTGAGCATCACTTTGCCCAGTCAAGGCTATCCAAGACGAAAAGTCTTTTGGCATCCCTTTCGTATCAGCTATCCAGACAGCTTGAGAAGTCGCAACTACCAGTGAACGATAGCGTCTTTCATTCTCTTCTAGGGCAATTTCTGCAAATTTTTGGCGAGTTATATCTTGAAAGAATACTGATACTCCTTCCGGTGATGGGTAAATGCAATATTCAAACCAGCGCTCAAACGGTGGATAAAATTCCTGCATCTGAATGACTTGCTGTTCTGCCAAAGCCTGGAAATAGACATGATAAAACTGATATTCCACAGCTTTGGGGAATACTTCCCAAATGTTTTTACCAATTAAGTCTGCGGGGTGATAGTTGAATATTTGTCCTGCCCTCTGATTGATGTAGGTGCAGCATGAGTTGCGATCAAGAGCAACAAAGGCATCTGTAATAGTCTCTAAAATATCTGCCAGTTTTGCTTTTGCAGCTTGTTGTTCCAGACGAATGGCTTCTTGGGATAAAGCCTGGTTAAGACGAATTTGCTTTTGCAGTAGTAAATAAACCACAATTAGCAAAAGGAAACTTAAAACATACCCTAGACCTAATACAATTAATACTTGGCGAAAAAGATCATCTGTAGTGGCTATCCGCCGTTGCAATAAAGTTTTTTCTTCATTGTGCATTGCGTCAAGTTGTTCGCGAATCTCTATACTCCGATCTGCGATCGCTATTTGAGTTGACTGATCTAAACTTACTTGCCCAACCAAATCAATGGATTGCTCAAGCAAGGAAAATTTCTGTGCAATCAGAGATTCCAGTGTATCAAGCCGCCTTTGTTGGCTAAGATTATCACTACTTAGCTGTCGGATGACTTTAAGCACCTCATAGACCTTCTGCTTCTCGCCTTGATAAATTTCTCGGTAAACTGTGTTTTTCGTGAGAATATAACTACTTCGTGCGCCTTCAGCATTACTGAGACTGATATGCGTATGATCTATGGCTTCTATCACTTGATGAGTATGAAATACCCATCGCTTTTCTTCCGTCAATCTTTGGATACTTAAGTAAGAAGCTGTTCCGACACCACACAATAGCAGTAATGCCAAGCTAAAACCGCCTGGAACCAATTTTTCTAACAGTTTGTTCATGGAATACTCGCAAAAGTGTAGCTAATAATCACATCAGTTTTAGCTCTAATAGCAAGCTTATGACGATCCTCTAATCAAAAAATACAGTATTATTACGTAGATATAGTTATATATTGAAAACTATGTTTATGTTGCTAGATGCATCAAAGCTTCGGATTGCGATACCTGCGGTTAAGGACTTCCAAATAAAAAATATCCTATCGTTTTGACGGCAGGGGCAGGGTGCAGGCAATACTTTTCGGATAAACCCAACAATCTCTCTTTTGATCTGGGGAAAGGTTAAAGGGGAAGGGTAAGGGTTTGAATTTACCTTTACCCCTTCCCCTTTCTCCCAAAACCCGAAAAGTATTGAGGGTGTAGGGAGAAAGAAAATCGGACGTTGCTGAGTTTTGTGCCACAAAAAAATGAGTGGATAATTGTGGCTGTTAGACCATATATCCACTCAAGATTTACCGTATTCGGGTTACAACAAAAGACCCTACGAGATGATTAAAACTTGGGAAAATTCAAATCAATTAACGTGACTCAGTTCCTTGATTGGGACTACCTGCTACAGAATCTTCTCCTGGTGCTTCTGGAGTAGCAGTAGGTTTAGCATCACTCTTTTCCGCATCGCCAGTTTTGCGGGTACTTTCGTCTATAGGGGTTTGGTAGCCACCAGAAGCGGTAGGCGTAGTTTCTTCATTCTTAGATTTTTCTTTTTGTTGTTCAGCCATGATTACATTCCTGATTATTTATTGTTAGGACTATCTTAAAAAATTAGGAGTGTGAGTGTATCTATCCAAAATCTAGTTATGCCTGATTCGTTTCTCTATCGTAAGTATTGTTTTTTAAATTTGGTGGTGGTAAGAGCAAGTACCATAATTTTTTGATTTTACACCCAGTCCCCAATCCCTAATCCCCAGTCCCCTTTACAACATTCTCTAAAAGTACTCCAAGTAAAAAAATGCCCAATTGTCATTGCGATCGAAACGGAGTGTAGCGAACGCGAGTGCGTCTCCAAGAGTTGCAATCTCAAGCTCTTTGCGATTGCTTCATTCCGCTTTACTTCATTCGTAATGACAGGTTTTGGATCATTTATCGTTTGGAACACTCTAAGTAAATAAAGTTAATAATATGATGTGATGATTGCGATCCCAACTATCAAAGTATAATTAATGAACCAGAGCAATCTGTCGTTACCATCTGGATGTGTCCTTCGTAAGGCAACCTCTGCCGATCAGTGGTCAATTCGATTGCTGGTATTCTCAGCAAGACTCGACCCAACTCAATTAAATTGGCAACAATTTTGGATAATTGAATGCAATGAAAATCTTATAGCTTGTGGACAGCTACGTAACTTTTCAGGGGCGCAAGAACTTGGTAGTTTAGTTGTCGCATCAACTTGGAGAGGTCGCGGTTTAGGTACTTTATTAACGCAGCATTTGATTAATACAGCAACGCGACCACTTTATCTAGAATGTTTAGGTCAACGACTAGTGCAGTTTTATAGTCGCTTTGACTTTGTGCCAATATCTTTTGAAGACTTGCCACAATTTCCCAAGACAAGAGGATTATCTACGCTCAAGGGAAAATTTAGATTCTCACAACTAGCTAAAAAGCTGCTCAGAGTTCCTGTGGTATTTATGAAGTATCAAGGTCAGGCTAATTCGTAATTCGTAATACTCGCCAAGGGCGAGAAGCAAGCTACGTAATTCGTAATTTTAAGATAGATACGCAGAATAAGGCTCGATACAAGATGTTTCCAACCCTTTAAGTAAGTCGGCATAATAAAACCAAATTGTGTGAATAAAAGTAAACAAGGCTCAAACCCTTTCTTCCCCTGCTCCCTGCCTTATCCCAACGATAATTATTTACGCCGACCTACTTACTCTCCCTTATTCCCCATTCCCCATTTTCAAATCGGAGGTTTCGCAAAAATTGTTAGCAAGACAGGCCCTAGTAAATAATGGTGATTCAAACACAATAGCCCAGCGGAGGAGCCAAGAAGTTGACGTTGATTAGGGCTGTAGAGTCTAATTCCACGGGGAGAGACTGGCAATAATTGAGGTTCTGTCTCTTTTTTAGAAGTAATGTCAACTAAATAAAAGCGTCCACCAGGAGAAAGTACCCGTGCTATCTCACTAAGCACCTGTTTTGGTTCCAAATAGTGCAAGAAGCTGATAGTACTAAAAACAGCATCAAACTGACTATCAGCAAAGGGAAGAGACTCAGCTTTCCCCTCAATATAAATTAAACGTGGACGGTGGCGGTTACTCTGTCTTGCTACCCGCAACATATTAGCAGACAAATCCAATCCGGTGGCTTGCAAGTCGGGAAACTGAGTAGCAAGGCGCTCAAGTAAGCGGCCAGTACCACAGCCGATATCAAGTACATTTGCTGGCTCTGGTAATTCGATGTACTCTAGTAAGCGTTTGTGAACGGCTCGATAAAACACTGATGGAAAGAGCCAGTCGTAACTTGGTGCCCATCGGTCAAAAAGTAGCTTTTTATTACTGAAAAAGTCATTAGTCATTAGTTTTCGCAGCTTCCCTAAAGCTGGATGCTTTTTTAGGGTGAGTTTAGCTGCGCCTCCAAGAATTTGTTTAACGTGTTGCGGAAGTCCCCACCTTCAATGTACTCATAAGTGGAGATTGCGAGCGGGGGGTGTTCGCAAAGCGTCACGTTCGCGTAGCGCCTCGTTAGAGAAGCGAAGATTGCATCCAGTATTTTTTTGCGTCAGCACAAAAGATATATTCGCCTTGATAAATTATCGGGAATTGTAGCAGATGAATGTGTAGTTAATAGTATGCTGACGAACTTATGCCATCTCTTTAGATAACCAAAGAACGAACAATTAGTGCATAAAACTACAGAACCTAAGCGTATATATTTATAAAGGTTCATAAAGGTTCAAATATAACAAACTCAATCTAGTTGGAAATTATCAAGGTGAAAAATTATGACAAACTTTATTCAAATCCGGTTACACAATGATCTATTGCGCCCAGTCCGCGAGTGGTTGGAAACTATAGAAATTCATCACTCCCAAGTAGCTCATTTTCTGTGCAAAGCTATTCCTGCCCAGTGTCCTTTTGAGCGAGATATCACGCTGTTTGGTCGGAAGCTATTGCATATTCCACCGATGTGTAAATTAAATCCTCTGTACGAGGAAGTGGTTGGTTTGCGTTTTAAAGCGCTCTGTTATCTTGCCGATGAATGCGGTGAAGATGTCACAGCCTATTGCTAATTGGCTGTTGTATCGTTCTTTAATCGAGCAGCGATTGCTAATTGCAGACTTACGGTTGTTACTTACTCAGGTTTATACTAAGCTAACGTACACCTAATTATTAGATGTTTGGCTATTACAGCAGTTTTCATGTATTTGAACCACATCTGTTGTAGGGGTATAGCATTACTCATTAGTGTCAACTTAAGCTGAAACTCCTTTAAAACCTCGTTTCCAGCCTCCGGCTGGAAATGCAACTCAAAAGCGGCTCTGCCGCGAGTTCGAGAGGCGGAGCCTCAACGACGAGCATTCCCAGTCGGAGACTGGGAACGAGTTAATCTAAGAGCTAGTTCTAGGCTAACTTTCACGTTAAGTTGACACCAATGAGCAATGCTGTGCCCCTACCGCGTGGTCTATTTACCTTGAAAATAGCTGTAAGTAGCTGACACCTTGCTAAAGTGTTTGCAGACCGTATTATTGCTTACCGTACCCTGCTGAAATCATTAACATCATCATGACGCACATCTTACTGGTTGAAGATGAGGTCAAACTGGCACGATTTGTCGAATTGGAATTGAATTATGAAGGCTATCAAGTCAGTATTGCCTACGATGGATTGACTGCACTCACCGCAGCGCGTGAGTTACATCTGGATTTAGTAATTTTAGATTGGATGTTGCCTGGTTTGTCGGGGTTGGAAATTTATCGCCCCTTGCGAAATATTATTGATAAAGTGCCAATAATTTTATTAACGGTCAAAGATGAAGTAAGCGATCGCATTGCAGGCTTAGATGCTGGTGCTGATGATTACCTCGTTAAACCCTTCAGCGTTGATGAATTATTAGCTAGAGTGGGCGCTCACCTCCGAAGAAGCTACCAAGCAGACGCCACAGATGTTTTAGAATTTGAAGACCTGAGTTTAAATCGTCGCACGCGAGAGGTGTACCGAAATCAGCGGTTAATTGAGTTGACTGCTAAGGAATTTGATTTACTAGAATATTTATTAGCCAATCCGCGACAGGTAATTACCTGCGATCGCATTTTAGAGGAAGTCTGGGGTTATGACTTCATCGGCGATGCCAATATTATAGAAGCTTATATTCGCTACCTACGCCTGAAACTTGAAGCCAACAACGAAAAATGCCTCATTCAAACTGTGAGTGGTGTTGGGTATACATTGTGTGATTGAATTTGGGGATTGGGGACTGGGGAAAATTGTTGAACAAGTTTTTCTCTTGTCTTCTTCAGGATAGTTTCATACAAATAGAGAAAAACTGCAACTAGTTTTCAAAGCCTTTTGACCTTTCTAGGAGAGGTTAGAAGAGGGGTTAAAATCTATGGTTCTACACGAGAAATCAAGACTTCCATATTTTTATTTTTTCCTATGAAACTACCCTATCCCTTTTTCTTGTCTCTTACCAATTCCCAATCCCCAGTCCCCAGTCCCCAATCCCTAGTCCCCAGTCCCTAGCCCCCAGTCCCCACTGTCGTATGAAAATTTAGGGTTTTTGGCAATCATCATCAAAAACTCATCCAACTCGGAGTTAACTATACTAGGATGCACAAAGCTGTCATAATCTAAAATCTAAAATCCAAAATGGCATGACCTATCTAGAAACAGCAGCGCAGTTTTACCGCGAAGTTGCCCAAACCCCACAAGTTGGACTTTGTTGTGTGCAAAGTACGCCCCTGCAACTACCAGGATTGAAAATTCCTTTGCCAATGCAGGAAATGAATTATGGTTGTGGTACCACTGTTCACTCCACAGAATTAGGAAACCAGCCTACTGTACTCTATGTTGGCGTTGGTGGCGGCTTAGAAGCGTTGCAATTCGCTTATTTTTCACGCTATACAAGTGCTGTAATTGCCATTGAACCGGTTGCGGCGATGCGAGAAGCAGCCACACATAATCTAGAAATTGCAGCTCAACAAAACCCTTGGTTTGACCCCAGCTTTGTAGAAATCCGCGAAGGTGATGCTTTTAACTTACCTGTTGCTGATGCTAGCGTCGATATCGTGGCACAGAATTGCCTTTTCAACATCTTTGAACCAGAAGATTTAACTCTTGCTTTAAAAGAAGCATATCGGGTATTAAAACCAGGTGGACGGTTGCAGATGAGCGATCCAATTGCGACTCGTCCAATTCCAGAACATCTCCAACAAGATGAACGACTGAGAGCTATGTGTTTATCAGGCGCACTCACATATCAACAGTATACTGAACGGATTATACATGCGGGTTTTGGTCAAGTTGAAATTCGCGCTCGTCGTCCTTATCGTCTCCTAGATTCTCAAACTTATAATTTAGAAGAAAACCTACTTTTAGAAAGTCTAGATTCTGTCTCTTTTAAAGTTGTAATTCCAGAAGATGGTGCTTGCATTTTTACTGGCAAAACAGCAATTTATGCTGGTACTGAACCTTTCTTTGATGATTCAGCAGGTCATCTACTTCAGCGAGGTATTCCCGCCGCAGTGTGTGATAAAACCGCTGCTAAACTTGCCGCTATCAAGCCACAAGAAATTGTTGTTACTAATTCAACTTGGCACTATAGCGGTGGTGGTTGCTGTTAAATTTTTCAGAAAGAATTCAGAATTATTCTGTACGACTGGGAAATAAATGCACAATTAAATATTTCACTGATTTCATTCTGGATTCTGATTTCTTCTTGATAAACCCTGAAATGTTGTTAATTAGTCTATTTTTAGCTACGCTTTTTTTAGCATATTCAAATGGTGCAAATGACAATTTTAAGGGTGTAGCAACGTTGTTTGGTAGTAGAACAAGTAGCTATCAAACAGCAATTTTGTGGGCAACTTTTACAACTTTTGCTGGCGCAATAACTGCAACTTTTTTAGCACAGACACTAATTAAAAACTTCTCTGGAAAAGGACTATTACCTGATGCGATCGCTAATGCCCCAGAGTTTCATATTGCAGTAGCGATCGCTGCTGGTTTAACTGTACTCATTGCTACACTTATGGGGTTTCCCATTTCTACAACTCACAGTTTAACAGGTGCGATTGTTGGCGCTGGATTAGTGGCGATCGGGCTTCAACTGAATTTTGCAATTTTAGGAACTGCCTTTATTTTGCCTTTATTACTTAGTCCAATCCTGGCTATTCCTTTAGGAGCAGGAATTTACAGCTTATCTGGTTATATTAATTCAAAATGGCATCTAACAATCAATCAAAAAACGATTGATACTTGCCATTTTCTCAGTGCTGGAATTGTCAGTTTTGCTAGAGGATTAAATGACACTCCTAAGATTGTTTCACTCATTCTGATTATCGAGTATTTTTCGATTCAAGGAGGAATGATCACAATAGCGATCGCGATGGCACTTGGCGGTTTACTTAACTCCCAAAGAGTTGCTATTACCATGAGTGAAAAAATTACCTCAATGAATCATACTCAAGGCTTATCAGCCAACATAGTAACGGGAGTTTTGGTCATTGCAGCTAGCGGATTTGGGCTTCCGGTTTCTACCACACACGTTTCAGTTGGTTCTATTTTTGGGGTAGGATTGATTAGCAAAAAAGCTAATAGACGTGTTTTTTCTCAGATATTACTATCATGGGTTTTAACTTTACCAATTGCTGCAATTATTAGTGGAATAATCTACAGATTATTGCAGGGTTAGAAAATTATCTAAATATATTCGTTTGTGCAATTTTTAAGGATAAGTAAACAATGCAAACTCAATCAATAATTACATTAGATACACCAGTAACACCATTTAATCACAAACTCAGTTCCCCTTTAACAAAAAAAGGAATCACTGTTTTACAAATTAATTTAGGTAAGCGTTGTAATCTTTCCTGTACACACTGTCATGTCGAAGCGGGGCCAAAGCGTACAGAAGAACTTTCTCCTGAAATTTGCGAACAATTAATTTCGCTAATTCATAAATTCCCCGAAATTAAAATTGTGGATTTGACTGGTGGCGCACCAGAAATGAATTATGGATTTAAGCCCTTGGTGGAAGCAGCAAAAGCAACTGGAAAACAAGTGATTGTCCGGTCTAATTTGACCATTTATTTTGAAGATGGATTTGGTTATTTACCAGAATACTTTGCTAAACACCAGATAAAAGTTGTGGCTTCTCTACCCTGCTATCTAGCAGATAATGTTGATAAAATGCGCGGTGCAGGTGTTTTTGATAGTTCAGTCAAAGCTTTGCAGTGGCTTAACAAAATTGGCTATGGTAAAGACCAAAATTTAATTTTGGATTTGGTATTTAATCCCCAATTACCCAGCAGTGAAAAATTTTCCTTAGCTCCCGAACAGGGCAACCTAGAACGAGATTACAAAATGTTCTTACAAGAACATTTTGATATTGTATTTAACAACCTCTTCACCATTATTAATCTACCAGTTGGTAGAACTAAAATGCATTTAGAACGGAAAAAGCTATACACCAGCTATTTGCAGTTTTTAGAGTTGCATTTTAATCCTAGTACCGTTGAACATTTAATGTGTCGTGACGAACTTTCAATTGACTATCTGGGCAATGTATATGATTGTGACTTTAACCAAATGATGAATTTGCCTGCAAAAACTCGTAATGGTGAAACCTTAACAGTTCGCAAATTGTTAGAAGCTGGCAATTTAGACCTGATTAATCAGGTACAAACTGCTGCTTATTGCTATGGTTGTACTGCTGGGTGTGGTTCTAGTTGTGGTGGCGCTTTGCTCTAAGAAGATGATTCGCGTCCGCGCCTGAGAGCAGTATATGAAGGCTTTGGTTTCCGTTATCACAGCCAGAGACAAATTGGTACTTATTTTGTCTCTCGCTATGAATATCAAATACTTCCACAAGTTATCTAAATTGATATGTCTTTTATCGATGAAATTAATCCTGTCAATGCTTTGATTGTGGGAGCCAGCCAAGGTATTGGTTTGAGTTTTGTGAAAAAATTGCTACAAGATCGCAGAATAGCTAGAATTTATGCAACTTCTCGTCAACCGAAATCGGTCTCAGAGTTAATAGCTCTTGCAAACGAATGTCCTGAGCGATTAATTTGTTTGGAGATGGATATTACTGACGAGTTACAGATTATTGAAGCTGTTCAAAAAATACATACTCAAGTTGACAAACTGCATTTGGTAGTCAACTGTGTAGGACTGTTACATGAAGATACTTTGCAACCTGAAAAAAGCTTAAGACAGATCAATTCAGAAAATTTGCTGCGCTACTTTCAGATAAATAGTATTGGTGCTGTCTTACTGGCTAAACATTTATTGCCTCTGTTTCGTCATGGAGAACGCAGCGTGTTCGCTACTATTTCTGCTAAATTGGGCAGCATTAGCGATAACCAACTTGGTGGATGGTACGGCTATCGGGCTTCTAAAGCAGCACTCAATATGTTGATGCGAACTGCGGCAATTGAGTATAAAAGAAGTTGTCCAAAAGCATTAATAGTGACATTACATCCTGGTACAACTGATACGCTTCTTTCCCGTCCTTTCCAGGGAAATGTCCCTGCGGAAAAATTATTTTCAGTGGAACGTACTGTTACCCAATTATTGGCTGTCATCGAACAGCTTCAAGAAGGCGATAGTGGACAGTTTTTCTCGTGGGATGGAAGCAGATTGCCTTGGTAATTGCGTTACGCTTGTGCTAGTGAAACTCATGTTATTCGTAACCAAAGTCTATGAAGTTTTTTGTGCCAGCAGCCAAGGATAATCAAGTTTCAGCATATCAAGATGAAGTTTTGGCGTTCGTTAATCTACCGCTTGAAACACCTCGCTCGGCGTTAGCACAGTACGTTAATTAGGCTGTTAGCCCTTTGTTTACGATTTTTAATGGATATCAACTGAGTATAGATGCAATCGAAGATTTAACTCGACGGTTGATAGAAAGAAGGTTGTAGTCAGAATACTAAGAACTAGGAAACTCTAACTCACCGCTTCCCCGTCTTGACTGCACCACCCCAGATGGTAGATGTCGCTCCAACCAATCTTCTAAATCAGCCAGTACCTCGCGATAATTGATGTCACTCTGAAGTTCGTGATAAGCTCCTGGATACTCGATTCTCAGCTTATCTGTGTAGTTTACTCTTTGGTAAAAAATATCACTTCCTGCTGGTAAAGCAACTCGGTCTGCGCCACCGTGGAGAATCAATAATGGTAATTGCCAATCAGCGGCGTGAGCATTAATCCAATCAACTGTTGCAAAGAATTCTGTAGCCAGACGGGCGGTAGCACGGGTATGTCGGAGTGTATCTTGGGCATAAGCAGCTAAAACCTGCGGATCTCGTGAACCTGCGCTAATGTCAATGCCTGTATTCAAGGTGAAACGCGGCCACACTCGTGAGAGCATTTTTCCTAAAAGCACCCGAATCGGTGAAACCCCAACTTTGCCTAAGGTTGGCGCGATCGCGATCGCACCCTGCAATAATGATGCTTGTTGGGGATAGCGCAGAATGTAATCTAAGACAATCACCCCGCCTAAACTGTGACCCAAGATAAAAATTGGGCATCCAGGATTTTGAGTCTGAATTAACTCTAAAAATGCTCCCAGGTCTTCGCGAAACTCACTCCAAGCGCTAATATAGCCTCGCTGACCTGGTGAACGTCCATGACCACGCAAATCTAAGGCGTAGACAGCATATTGCTTGGGTATCAAATGCTGAATTACATTATTGTAGCGATCGCTGTGCGCTCCAAGTCCATGCGAAATAGCTAATATTGCCCGTACTTTACCCTCTGGATGCCAGCTTTGGTAATACAGGTCAAGTCCTCCAACACCTGGGAATGTACCTTCTTTATGAGATGCTAGGCGATCGCTATGGTCAATCATCTGGTTAATTTTTTATTCATTTTCCCAGCAAGCTACTAACCTGTCAACTAAAATTTAGTGGTCTTCAAGACGCTCTCTACGTTCGCGCAGCGTGTCGCAGACAGACGCTGCGCGTAGCTTGCTTCCCCGCAGGGGTACGCGGACTCGCTAACGCTACGCTATCAGTTAGGGGTCTGAATCCCCGACTGATTGATTCTGAATGCTGTTAGCGGTAGCGGGGCGTTTAGCCCATTCTGACTTCTGAATTCTTCTTCAAATTATTGCTCTAAAAAGTTAGTCACTTTGAAATTCGATGTTCCCTCCCAACAGTGGTTCAAAAAAGCGCTTACCTGAGCATCTGCTGAATCAGCCGATTCTCTAGAAGCATTAAATTGCACTGCTGTCACAATGTACTCAAAGATAATTACAAACTGCTTTTGGGGTGAAATTCTTTCGACTACAATTGTTTCACCTATTTTAGGGATTTGAGGCACATTTACTACAAATGTCTCAATTTTCGGTTTATCTAGTGGATTTTTGAAATTGAAGTATTTACAGTAAACAATAATTTTCACTTAGACAACCACCAATAACAATTCAAAATTCAAAATGATGCTCGCAGACTCGCTCTAAGCGTTCGCGGTAGCGTCTCGTAGAGAAGCCATGCCGTTGGGGGAGCCTCTCGTAGAGAAGGCTTTACGCTGCGCTAACAAAATTCAAAATTTAAGAGTATATGTAGAGTGCAGTTGCACTGTGCTAACGTACCCTACGTTTATTCCAAAAATCTGAATTGGAAAATTGTGAATATTTATTATAGTAGATTTTTCAAAAATATCTATTAGGTTATTTACCCTGCCATAGTTGCCGCAACGACTGAAAAATCCTGACAAATCTCTCTTCTAGCCAGAGCATAACATAATCAAGCCATTCCAGAAGTTGCTCTAAGGGGTGCTTTTCATAGCCAGTTAAAGTTGCTTTAGTTTCTATCCAGTCTGGCTGTGCCTCAACTTCACTACTTTGTTGAAACTGCTGTTTCAACATTTCCCCTTTACGACTTTCGCTTTTAGTTTGAGAAATGCTGGTTCGGGTTTGTTTTGCAGAGGCGATTTTTCCAGATGTTTCTTGCCTTGAGGCGAGATTACTAGTTGGTTGTTTTCTTTGTACCAAGCCAGATCCGAATTTAGGTTGTTTTACACTCAAATTCTTTTGTGGAAAATGCCCTACTGATAAACTTGGTGCTAAAGCAGAATTTGTCCTTTGAGAAAGTTTAACTGACTTATCAGCGACGGTTTTGGTGTCACCAAATAAATCATTCCATGTTAACCAAGGATCATCTGTTAAATCTTGGTTCTCTAACTGAGGACTTGTAGACAATGCTTTTCTAAGGCGTGATGAGAATAGTTTACCTGGCAATCGCCCCTCATCGGTTGTTGACTCAAGTGTTTTTTCTTTGCCAACACCAAAAAAGTAATTAAGTGCCGCCTCAATCAAAGCCTTAAAATTTTGTGTATGAGTTTCCAAACCATCAGCATTTGGTGTAATTTCATCCCTACCAGCTAATTGCTCTTTGCCATAAAGAAATATATTTAACTGAGTTTGGGCAAGTTGGGCAATTTCCTGACTACGTTCTTGTACAGGCACTAAAGCATTTGATTCCAACTTAGCAAAGGCTATATCTAAAAATGTTAATAGTCTATCTGTATTCAGTAAATCTTTTGGTATACCCTCGACTAAAACTGGAGTTTTAGCTGGATTTCCGTCAGTTAGTTTTGCTAATAACTGGTCAATCTGTGGTAATAGCTGCTGCGTTTCTTTTTTAGCTATAATCAACTGCCAATACTGCCAATATTTAGCAACTTCATTAATAATTCGTTCTTCTAATTTTGCCTGCTGTTGGGATGTCAAAATATCGAGAATTTCATTATCGGCAGTAACTAGTACTAAATTCCGATTCATTAAATTTGTGGCAATTCCCCGCACTATTGGAAGATGCTGTTGCAGGGAATTTTCCAATTGTAAAGGGTTGATACTTCCGGCTTGATTCTCCGTAATATTTGATGCTTGAATAAGATTAGCGTTATTTGTAGAGTGATTATCAACGAATTTCGACCGAAAAATTCCCAAGAAAGCCAAGGGTTTGAAAGGTTCAGATGTTTTCACCGGAGTAGAGGCGGCTTCATCAGATGACAGATAATAGACTGCTTCCAGTACATTTTGAATGGGGCTATCAGCATTTGGCGGCGTTTCGGACTGGCAATCAGTGTCATCAGGTTGTAACTTTAGTCTAGTTTGTGGTTCTTTGGTGTGTAGCGTTTTCCCAGATGATTCAGATGACTGAAACAGTAGATACACTGGGTAAAGTAATACCTCCACACCCCACTTAGTAGCAACTTGCAAATGTCGGTAGGTGTGTTCCCACTTTTGTGTTACCCGCCGAGATTGCTGGTGGACAAAGTTAAATAGTCTGCTTTGATAACGACCAGAGGAACCAGAAGACATAAGTAGTAATTTTTTAGTTCAAGTCTTGTTAAGTTGTGAGACTCGCGCCAAACAATAAAAACAACCAACACCTCATCTTAGCGAATATATGACCCCGACTGTCTCTCAATCCCAGACCAAATTTATCTCAGAAATAATTGAGCAACTACGCTCATTTTGTCAAGTTAATCTTCAGTCTACTTGGCTATACCAGGAATCTGACCTGATTATTACTGATGTTGTCGCTGCTGATTTGTCTCATTGGCAACCTGTCCAGTTGGATGCTAAAGAACATATTGCTTGGACGGGCGGGAAAAAAGTGCTATGGCTAGTGCAAAAATTGGTGGTTCCTCAAGATTTACAGGGTTATCCCTTAGCTGGGTTATCTTTGCGGCTAGCGCTGCTTTGGTGGGCGGATTCTGCTGAGATTTATGTAAATGGGGAGTTAGTGCTGGAGGGTGATTTATTTGATTGTTCGCCGAGAGTGCTTCTCAGTCAGGAGGTGAAGCCAGGGGAAGAGTTTATTGTGGCTTTGCGGTTAGTGAGTCCGGGACATTGTGATGGTGCTTTAGTGCGATCGCTCCTAGTTTATGAATCTATTATTGATAATAATCCCGATCCCGGTTTTGTCGCTGATGAGTTAGCTGTGTTGCAACTTTATTTGGAAAGGTTTGCACCGGAGAAGTTGGATGTTTTGGCAGCGATGGTGGGGGAGGTTACGAACCGCAGAGGCGCAGAGGACACGAAGGAAGAGTTAGTAAGATCGTTTTTGTCTCTACGTCAAAATTTAATTCAATCTGCCCTTTTGCAGGGAGATCAAAAATCTAAAATTTTCCTGTTGGGTCATGCTCACTTAGATTTAGCATGGCTATGGCCTGTGAGTGAAACTTGGAATGCGGCGCAAAACACTTTTGAGTCGGTTCTGAAGTTGCAAGCAGATTTTCCTGAGTTAATTTTCTGTCATTCGACTCCCGCACTTTATGCTTGGATTGAGGAACATCGCCCAGATTTGTTTCAAGCAATTCAAGCACAGGTGGCGGCTGGACGTTGGGAAGTTGTCGGCGGAATGTGGGTGGAACCGGAACTCAACCTCATTGCTGGTGAATCAATAGTCCGTCAGCTATTGTATGGTCAACGCTATATTCAGGAGAAATTTGGCAAGCTTTCAACTGTGGTGTGGGTTCCAGATACTTTTGGTTTTTGTGCAACTTTACCGCAGTTTTTCGCTAATGCCGGTATTGAGTATTTTGTCACGCAGAAGTTGCGATGGAATGATACTACTAAATTTGATTATGGAGCTTTTTGGTGGCGATCGCCTGACGGTAGTGAAGTTTTTAGTTTGATGTCTGCACCCATCGGTGAAGCTATAGACCCCGTTAAAATGGCATCCTACGCTCTTGAATGGCAAACCCAAACTGGTTTACCAGAATCTCTTTGGCTTCCCGGTGTCGGTGACCACGGGGGCGGCCCCACCCGTGATATGTTAGAAACCGCCCAACGTTGGCAAAAGTCTCCTTTCTTCCCAGACTTAGAATTCACAACGGCTGAAAAGTATTTACAGAAGATTAGTAAAGCAGGCAGAATTCAGGAGTCAGAATTCAGGAGTCAGAATTCAGGAGTCAGAATTCAGGAGTCAGGAGTCAAGAGTTATTATTCTCCCCCTGCTTCCTCTGCTTCCTCTGCCTCCCCCTCATTCCCTACTTGGAATGACGAACTATACTTAGAATTTCATCGCGGTTGCTACACTACCCACGCAGACCAAAAACGTTGGAATCGTCGTTGTGAAAACCTATTATATCAAGCTGAACTATTTGCTACCTTGGCAACTGTAAGCTGTGGTGTGACATATCCCAAGGCAGAAATTGAAGCAGCTTGGAAGCTGGTATTATTTCAACAGTTTCACGATATCTTACCTGGTTCTTCAATTACCCAAGTTTACACAGATGCGTTGCCCCAATGGCAGCAAGTGGAAGAAGTGGGAACGAAGATATTACAGGAATCACTTTTAGCGATCGCATCTCACATTACCCTATCAGAACCACCAAAACCCGATAGTTTGCCTATTTTCGTTTTCAATTCTCTCAATTGGCAACGTTCTGAGGTAGTCTCTGTAGCCTTACCCACACCAGAAGAATGGCAGATTTATGATACTTCTGGAAGACAGCTTCTCTCCCAATTATCTGAACCATCAGCCCTACTATTTCTCGCCTCCGAAATTCCACCCGTAGGCTACCGCATATTTTGGCTTTCCCCCACCCTGCGGGAAGCTAAAGCTACATTCCCCCCACTCCTCCCAGACTGGATTTTAGAAAATGAATTCTTGCGAGTTGTTATAGATCCTGATACTGGAGATTTATCAAGTGTTTTTGACAAAACTTATCAAAGAGAAGTTTTGAGTGGGGCGGGGAATCAACTACAAGCTTTTAAAGACAGTGGTCAATATTGGGATGCTTGGAATATTGACCCCAATTATGCTCAACATCCCTTACCCGCGACCAATCTTCAATCTATTCAGTGGTTAGAACAAGGCCCAGTGCAAAGTCGTGTGCGCGTAGTGCGTCAGTTGGGTGAATCGGAATTTTGCCAAGACTATATTCTGCAAGGTGGTTCACCCCTACTAAAGATAGTTACTACCGTCAACTGGCAAGAAAATCATGTATTAGTGAAAGCTGCTTTTCCTCTCAATATTGAAGCCAACTTTGCTACTTATGAAATTCCCTGTGGTGCGATTCGCCGCCCAACTAAACCACAAACCCCCGCAGAACAAGCAAAATGGGAAGTCCCCGCTTTGCGTTGGGCTGATTTGACAGCAGAAGATACACAGACAAATACCGCAATCCCAAATCGTTATGGTGTCAGTTTGCTGAATGATTGTAAATACGGTTACGACAGCAAACCAAATCAACTCCGCTTAACACTGCTACGCAGTCCTAATTGGCCAGACTCCGAGGCTGACAGAGGTTTTCACGAATTCACGTATACCTTGTATCCTCATGCTGGTAGCTGGGAAGCAGCCCATACAGTACGGCGTGGCTATGAATTGAATATACCGTTGCAAGTAATCTTGAATCCACCCGACACTCACAACAGGCTAAACGCCCCATTAACGCTAACAGAACTCAGAACTATTGAAGGGGCGAGTTTCTTAAATTTATCAGCTGAAAATTTAATCTTGATGGCCTTGAAGCCATCTGAAGATAACCCACAGCAGTTAATTCTGCGGTTTTATGAATCTCACGGAGAAACAGCCGAGTTATCTTTGCAAAGTGATTTAGGGTTGAATCTAGGAGATAGAGTAGATTTATTAGAGCGTTCTTCTAGCACTGAATTCTCATTTAGGCAACAAAACTTGACGATAGAGCCTTGGAAAATTGCCAGTTTCCAGGTGATACCAGCAATTAATCCCAAGCTAGAGTAAGCCACCATAGCTGTGTCAGTGGTCAGTTGTGGTTTTCCACTGACCAATGACTAATAACCAATGACCAATGACTCTTTTAATCTTCGTGGTCATCAAACGGATCGTTCAATTGCTTGCTAGGAGGGCCAAAAGAGGTATAAATCGACAGTACAGTGATGACAACCACCACGGCAGCCATAGAAATGCTAAGAACTATTGCGGGTTCCATAATTGAGAGATTGATTATGAGTGCTATTCTTATAGAATATTACAGAAGATTAAAAAAAGCTTTGGCAAGTAATCTTAGGTGAACTATGGCACAAAGGACTAGGTTGGGAGATATCCTGAAACCACTGAACTCTGAGTATGGGAAAGTGGCTCCAGGTTGGGGTACTACCCCGGTGATGGCTGTTTTTATTTTGCTATTTTTCGTGTTTCTGCTGATTATTCTGCAACTTTACAATCAATCATTCTTGATTCAGGATGTACTTGTAGATTGGCGGAGTTTAGGACGCTAAAAGATACATAGCGATCAAGTTTGGATAACAAGTTAAGTTACACCCGGTTCTTCCGGGTTTTTTTGTTGGTTGTGAGTCAGAGTTCATATCATGTCCGCATCATCATAGCCCAATACACTTGTAGAGACGGCGATTTATCGCGTCTTGAAAACCCAAAATTGTTGTCAGTAGCCCTTAGCCCAAGCGTATTGAATTATAACCGTAGTCACACAGGTTAGGACAGTGTTGATTCCTCAAAGTCTTGAAATAACTGGGTTTTTACTCAGCACTGGCTCAACACCCTGCTATCCATGTACAGCACTCAACACTTGGTTAAGGCAAGAGACGCGATGAATCGCCATCTCTACAAGTGAAATTGTCTGTTCAGGTGGTTAATTTAATCAAATTCAGGTGGCCACAATTCTGCGATCGCTAATTCCCAACCTGGCAGTAATTCTGGTATTGTCAGTTTATCGTTATTTTTTAAAACTACTGGTTCAAGGTTAGGGCGATAAACTGTTACTAAAACTTTGTCAGGGTCAATGAGAATACCCACTGTACATCCAAGTTCTAGGAATAGCTTAATCTTTTCTTGGAGTGGTTTGATGCGATCGCAAAGTGTGTCCGAAGGACTCTCGCTCAGATTTTACCTCAACCATCATGTTCGAAGTCTTTAATTGTCAGAGACATAAAGCATCACTCGCTCGTGGGGCGTTAGCGTAGCTCGCCGCAGGCATCGCCTTCTATGATAGGCGATTATTGAGTAGACTACATAATAATATGCGAGTTTCTGTAGTAGTTCTATAGTTTACAGGAGACAAAAAATGAATATATTTGGTATCGGTCTACCGGAAATGGCTGTAATTATGGTAGTAGCGCTGTTAATCTTTGGCCCCAAGAAGCTGCCAGAAATTGGCCGGAGTGTGGGCAAAACAATTCGTAGTTTCCAAGAAGCTTCCAAGGAGTTTCAAAACGAGTTTCAAAAAGAAGCAGAACAGTTAGAAGAAGCTGTAAAGACTACTGCTGAATTGGAACCTAAGCAAATTTACCCTGCCAAATCTGAGCAGGATACCGCAAGTTCTTCTCAATCTAGCTAGGAGAACATAAGAATTTTGGATTTTGGATTTTAGATTATTTTGCAGTTTAGAGCAACGTCTTTGGTGAACGTAACAAATCCAAAAAACGCTAATTCCGACGCTGCACCATCGTCAATCTAAAATCACTAAACCTTGTACCCTTGCGGTCTGTTTCAATCCAAAATCTAAAATCTAAAATCTAAAATTGATTGACTGTAGGCAAAATGACAGAAGTTGTTACGCAACCAGCTTTGGTAATTCCCCAGCTAATTGTCGGGTTGGGGAATCCAGAAGCTAAGTATGACCAAACACGCCATAATATCGGCTTTGCTGCTTTAGAAACTCTCTCGCGTTCTTGGCACATTTCTTTAGCAGAAAACCGCAAGTTTCAGGGTGAGTATGGCGAGGGTATGGCCCCAGGTGGAGGTAAGATTCGCTTGCTGAAGCCGTTAACTTATATGAATCGCTCAGGACAAGCAATACAAGCGGTGACAAGTTGGTATAAATTGCCGCCTGAATCAGTGCTGATAATTTATGACGATATGGATTTACCTTTGGGAAAAACTCGGCTGCGGTTATCTGGTTCGGCTGGGGGACATAACGGCATGAAAAGTGCGATCGCACATCTTAGTACCCAAAACTTTCCCCGTTTGCGAATCGGTATTGGTAAACCCAAAAATGCAGCTAATAGCGATGATTCCGGTGCTATATCCCATGTACTGGGGCGATTTTCTGCTGCCGAAAATCAGCAAATGTCTCTTGTACTTCAGTTCGTGGTTGAATGTCTTGAACTAAGCCTCAAGCAGGGTGTAGAAAAGGCAATGAATGTTTGTAATAGCCGCACCATTAATAATTCTGAGTCTTAGGGTTGGATGAATACTTCTCTATAAGTTTGGCAAAGGCACTTATTTTGGTTGATGTACAGCAATTTTAGCTTATTCCATCCAACCGATATAAAGCCTGTAATGCTCTCTGTGTATAGAGAAAGTAACTCATCTATGCTCTAATTGGCGGTGCGGCATACTGTGCTTAATTTTTGTAAGAATAATGGCGATGGCGCTGTTGCTTGTTTTTGGTCATAACCTCAAGCAACGCCAGTATCACACCAATAGGTTTATTTAAAACGTCTTGTGCGTCTAGCTGCTACCGCCTTACGTTTACGTTTTTCTATCGGTGTTTCAAAGTGCCGATGATATTTTACATCAGCTAATATCCCAGCTTTGGAAACCTGACGTTTAAACCGACGCAAAGCTGAGTCTATTCCTTCGTTCTCTCCTAGAACCACCTGGGTCATTCTTACCTTTTCCTCATCATCAATAGTCTCCATTGTAATATTACCCTCAACCTGAGTAAAACCCCCTTAGCTAAAGTCATGATTAAGAGGCTATTCGTCCGTTTGAGGCGGGTTTCGTGTGCTTCCGAATCCCTAAATCAGCACTTAACTAAAAGTTAATCTAAGTGACCTAATGCACTCTCAGAAGCAATAGAGAAGATGAGAAAATCATAATACTAAATTTTTCTGGCTGTAGTAAAATCTGGGAAATAATGTAGTCTTAGATACTAAAAGTAGATAAGAAAATATGATGATATTTGTAGATTTTAAAAGTTAATTCTGCCCTCATTAAATAATTTATATCCGACTGTTAATGAGGCAAAAGCAACAAATAAATTCCATAAGCTAGTCGATCTAAAAAATACTCCACCACTGAAGAAAACTAGTAATATGCCAATCCCTAACAAAATCCATCCAAAATTACTAGCTTCTCTCCGAAAAAAGACCAGTGTAAATGCACCTGCCATAATCGCTAATACGGCGACAGTAGCAGGCAATCTGTTATAAAAAGGTATATAGTAACCACTCACAAATATAATGTTTTGACCAAAAAAGTATAATCCTGTGAAAAGTAGGATTAAACCTATAAGTCTGATTAATAGTCTGCCCATAATATTTTTACATTTTTAATAGCTGAAACTAATTTTAACCTGATTGTAGTGGAGTTTTGAAAATTCTACGAAATTTTACGTAAAATTCATTTACCCTAAGTGAATATATTATATGTAAGTCTAGCTTGTCTGAAGATAATAGTACAAATTTTTATGATTTTACTATTATCTGGGTAAAAATGTAGTTTCAGTTACTAAAATAGATAAAAAAATATGATTTTATTTACAAATTTTAAAGCTTTATTCTGCCTTCATTAAATAATTTATATCCAACTGTTAACGAGGCGAAAGCAACAACTAGATGCCATAAGCTAGTTGATCTGAACATTGCTCCCCCACTGAAGAAAACTAGTACTATGGCAATCCATAACAAAGTCCATGTAAAATTACTAGCTTTTCTCAGAAAAAACACCAACGTAAACCCACTTACCATAATCGCTAATACGGAAGCAGTAGCAGGTAATCTTCTAAGAAAAGGTAGATAGTAACCGCTAACAAATATAATATTTTGACTCAAAAAGTATAAGCCTGTGAAAATTAGGATTAAACCTATAAGTCTGATTAATAGCCTGCCCATAATATTTTTACATTTTAATCGCTGAAGCTAATTTCAATCCGATTATACTGGGGTTGTGAAAATTCTACTAAATTTGACGTAAGCTTAATGTAAATTCCGTAAATATACTGAATACAGTTTCAGACTGTCTGAAGATACCAGTACAAGTAATGTTGATTACATCAAGTAGTCCTTGCCAGCGTTTTATCAAGGTGCTTTAATAGCGATCGCATTCCGCAAAACAGTTTAACCAAGAATCCCTCGCTTTCTAGGCGTCGGGAGTATCAAAGATTCAAAACATTAAAGTCAAAGATATGACAAGCTAGTACCATATCCTTGACATTAAATTCTCCCCAAAGCTGAATAGGAGCATACATGGAGCCAATTATTGCTATAGTTTTAGCCCTTATAGGTTATGCATTAGGTTCTGCAAAACTGATTAATCAAGGAAATGAAGCCCTAGTTGAACGCTTGGGGCGGTTTCATCGGAAACTTAAGCCAGGGCTGAACTTTATCGTTCCCTTGGTCGATCAGATTGTGATGGAAGATACTACACGAGAGCAGTTTACAGACATCAAACCTCAAAATGTGATCACCCAAGATAATATCTACGTAGAAGTGGATGCTATTGTATACTGGCGTATTAGAGATATTGAGAAAAGCTTTTACGCAATTGAGGATCTGCAAGGAGCCTTGACACAGATAACCACAACCACGCTCCGGGAAATCATTGCACAAAATACCCTAGAGCAGACTAACGTCTCTAGAGCGGAGATGGACTCAGCCATCTTAGACCAGTTGAATAACGTAACAGCAGATTGGGGAGTTGAGATTCTCCGGTTAGATATTCAGAGAATCACACTACCTGAGAGTGTACGAAAGTCTAGAGAAGAGGAACAAGCCGCTGTAATCAAAAAACGGGCGCTGATTACCGAAGCTGAAGGGGAAAAGGAAGCTGCCATTAAGAAAGCTGAAGGAACTATGGCTTCAGTGCAAATCATTTCTCAAGCTCTACGTTCCAATCCTGACAGTAGGGATATTCTGCGGTATCTTGTCGCTCAAGATTACGTAGATGCCAGCCAAAAACTTGGCGAGAGCAGTAATGCCAAAATTGTCTTTGTAGACCCAGCCAACTCGACTGAAATGTTTCAGGAGTTGATAGCCGAGTCGATAGTTACAGAAGGTCACGGCAAAAAATCCGAAAACGGTAATACTTAAAAGTTATGCTGTGCGGTTTGTCGGAATATTGCATCGGCTACTAATGAAACATCGTGCATTTCTTGAACATCGTGAACTCGGAGGATATCAGCGCCATTAAAAATAGCAGCAGAACAAGCTGCTGCCGTTCCCCAAACTCGTGCTTTGGGATCTGGTTGATTTAAAATGCGACCAATGAAACTTTTACGAGATGCTCCTACTAAGATAGGACATTTGAGTGCTGACAGCGATCGCAAGCCCCGAAAAATTTCTAAATTTTGCTCATAGTTCTTAGCAAAACCAATACCAGGATCAATAATAATTTTATCCAGGTCAATGCCCACAGTAGTTGCTACCTCAATTTGCCCAGCCAAAAAACTATAAATCTCACCAAGCAAATCTTGATAATCAGTCTGTTGTTGCATTGTCTGTGGTGTTCCCCGGATGTGCATTAAAATCATCGGCACACCTAACTCTGCGACTGTTGGCAACATTTCTGAGTCAAAAGTGCCGCCAGAAATATCATTAATAATATCTGCTCCAGCTTCTACAGATGCCCTAGCTACAGCAGCACGAGTCGTATCTACAGAAATCGGGATTGAGATTTCTGGTCTTAGTACCTCTAACACCGATAGTACTCGCTCAAGTTCCTCCGCCAGAGTTATTTGCTTTGCCCCTGGTCGAGTTGATTGACCGCCCACATCAATTATGTCAGCACCAGCAGCTACCAGTGCTTGCGCCTGTACTAAAGCGGCAGAGGTAGTGTTAAACTCACCCCCATCACTAAAGCTATCAGGTGTCACATTCAAAATACCCATCAAATAAGTCCGCTGTCCCCACTCGAAACAGCGTCCTCGAATTATCAAGTTCCTTGGCATAAATCTACATTAGGCATTCCCATGCAGAGCATGGGAACAAAAAGAAAGCACATTACACTAAGTGAAAATTCACAATCCGAGCGAAACTCTCAGGTTCTAGACTTGCTCCACCCACCAGAACACCATCAATTTCTGGTTGAGCCATAATCTCATCAATATTATTCGGTTTAACTGAACCGCCATATTGAATTGATACATTCGGATTACTCAACTGGCTACGAATTAAGCCAATTATCCGATTTGCCTCCGTTACTTCACAAGTATCACCAGTACCAATCGCCCAAATTGGTTCGTAGGCAATCACCAAATTATTCTGATCGATATCTACCAAGGCTTTGTCCAGTTGGAGAGCAATCAGGGATTCAGTTTCTCCTGCATCTCGTTGTTGTTTAGTTTCGCCAACACAGAGAATTGGAGTCAAACCAAACCTTTGAGCAGTTCGGAGGCGCAGATTAACAGTGGCATCCGTTTCACCAAAGTATTGCCGTCGTTCGCTATGACCGACAATTACAAAGCGCACACCACTTTCTGTCAGCATTGGGCCAGAAATCTCACCTGTATAGGCTCCAAATTCTTCCCAATGGATATTTTGTGCCCCCAATTGGATGAGGCTACCGTGTAAAGTCTTGGACAAAACGCTTAAATCAGTGAACGGAGGGCACAATATCACTTCCCGCCCTTGGGGGGTTTCCTCTAAGTGGGGCAGAAATCCTTGTAAAAACTCCTGGGTCTCTGCCTGAGTTTTGTACATTTTCCAGTTGCCGGCAATAACGATTTTCCGCACAGGTAATTTAGTCAAGATTCTAACGCGTTATATTAGATGCATTTTTCAGTTTATGACTTTTTGTTAGTCATTAGTCTACGAGTTGGGGACTGGGGATTGGGGATTGGGTAAAAATTATTCTTCCCCCGCTACCTCTGCTACCTCTCATGTCGCCAAACCCTTGCTAAAAATAATTAGGATGGTGAGGGGGTGTATCTAAAATCTAAAATCTAAAATCTAAAATCTAAAATTAATATGACTTCGACCTTGCCTATGCCTGAACCTCATCAAAGCGATTCCGCTAACACCGATCCAAATTCTCTTAGTTGGGAGGAAGAACTGGATAGTGCTATTTTCAGTTTTGAAGATATTCAAACAGAACTGAATTATAAACAAGCACAAACGGCGCTGCGAAATTTGGTAGCCAATCTCGACCTCACCCCCCAAGAAAAAACTGGGTTAGAGACGGAAATTGCGGAGTTGGAAACCATGCTAGGGAAGTTAGATCGCATGGTGGTACAGATTGCGGCTTTTGGCATGGTGGGACGTGGTAAGTCTTCGCTACTCAATGCTTTGGTTGGACAAACAGTATTTGAAACTGGGCCGCTGCATGGTGTCACCCGTGCTGCACAAAGAGTTAATTGGAGTATTAGCGAGGAAGCAATTGGGGAAACTGAACGGGCTTTGCGAGTTACTCTCCCTGGTGTAGGTCAATCGCAGGTGGAATTAATTGATACTCCTGGGTTAGATGAAGTAGATGGTGCAACCCGTGCCGCGTTAGCTGAACAGATTGCCAAACAAGCGGATTTAATTCTATTTGTGATATCTGGCGACATGACAAAGCTAGAATACATGGCCCTTTCTCAGTTGCGGGAAGCAGGTAAACCGATCATTCTGGTGTTTAACAAAGTAGACCAGTATCCAGAAGCAGACCGGATGGCAATTTATCACAAAATCCGGGATGAAAGGGTGCGGGAATTACTTACACCTCTAGAAATTATTATGGCTGCGGCATCGCCATTGCTAAAGACGGCGATTCGTCGCCCTGATGGCACTAGGGGTATACAGTTACGTACAGGGAATGCCCAAGTTGAAGAACTGAAGCTGAAAATCTTGGAAATTCTACACCGTGAGGGTAAAGCCCTGGTTGCTCTCAACACTATGCTTTATGCCGACATTGTAAATGAGCAATTGGTAGAGCGAAAAGTGATGATTCGGGAACAGAATGCCAATCAGTTGATTTGGAAAGCTGTGATGACTAAGGCATTAGCGATCGCACTTAATCCCGTAACTGTGGTAGATATTCTGAGTAGTGTGGTTATTGATATTGCTCTAATTTTGGGTTTATCTAAACTCTATGGCTTCTCCATGACCGAAGCCGGGGCTGTGCAATTGCTACAAAAAATCGCCCTGAGTATGGGCGGCATCGGTGCTAGTGAATTGTTAGCAAACTTGGGCTTAAGTGGATTAAAAACTTTACTGGGGATCTCTGCTACAGCTACAGGTGGCATTGCCTTAGGCCCTTATATATCGGTGGCACTCACGCAAGGGGGAGTAGCTGGTGTTTCTTCTTACGGTATTGGACAAGTTACCAAAGTTTATTTAGCCAATGGCGCGACTTGGGGACCTGATGGGCCGAAAGCAGTGATTAACCGGATTTTGGCTAACCTGGATGAGACTTCAATTCTTAACCGGATTAAAGATGAATTACTCTACAAGGTAAAACTCAAAAAGTGATGCAGAAATTTGTAATTCGTATCAGCATTCATAACGATTATTTTTGTAGCTCACTAACTTGAAATCTGCTGTATCTCTTATTCCTTAGAGCGATCGCTAATTATTACCATTGAGCTTTAGAACTCGAAACATGAAGAGTACTGAGTTCCAAGTGCTGTTAGCGGATAGCTAGGGTTGAGCCAGTGCTGAGTTGAAAGACCGCCCACAAGAGGCCTTGGTCTTACCGAGTGCTGAGTGCTGAGTACTCTCCTTCTTACTCAGCACTCAGTACTTACCACTAAGTCTGATGAAATTGCGCCTTCATCAACTTTTAATTTCTACCTTTGAAAGAGTTTAGCCATTCTTGAACTTGCTCTCGTGCAATATCGCGCCCTCCAAGACCAAAAGCTAAGGCAATAGCAACAGCGATCGCACCTAGTAAAAGTCCAAAGGCTAAATTTACAATATCACTGGCAACTCCGATCTGTTGCAGTGCCATTGCAGAGACTAAGGCAATAATTGCAATCCGCGCCACTTGTCCCAAAATCTGGGCTTGGCGTTCGCCGGAACTGGTAATGATGTTAAAAGCCAAATTTGCCAGAAATAAGCCAATGGCAAAGATTACCAATCCTGCCAAAATTCGCCCGAATATGATCACAATCCCAGACACTAATACTGTCAGGGCTGGAATATTCAAGATATTCACCGCCGCCACCGTGGCAAACAGAATGATACCTACTAAGGCAACAATGCCGACAATTTCTGATGGAGTGCGGGTTGGAGTCGGGGGGGATGTTGATTCTGTGGAAATGACGATTCGTCTGCTGGGTGTAGTCAGACCCAAAATAGTGAAAATGTTATTAAAGCCTAAATTGGTGAGGATACTTGTAATCAAATCTGCGACAAACCGCCCCACGAAATAGGCAACAATCAAAATTGCCACGGCTGTAAAGATGGCTGGTAGGGCGTTGAGAACCTGTTGCAGCATAGCGATCGCCGGGACAGATATCGCATCAATTCGCAAGGCATTAAGCGCTGCGATCGCCACCGGAATCAAAATCAAAACATAGACAATTGTGCCGATAATATTCGATAGAGGTTGCACCCCCGCACTTGCAGATAATCCCAAGCGACTACCTAAATGGTCAAGACCAGTTGTCGCCAGCAAGTTCGTCACAATCCGCCGTACTACATTAGCGATGAACCAGCCAACTACAGCAATTAAGATCGCCGCTAAAATGTTCGGCAGAATTAGCAGAACTTGTGTAATTAGAGCTTGTACTGGCTGTAAAGCCTCCCTCAGTCCGAGAGTATCTAAAACTGGAGCGAGAAACAGTAAAAATATAAACCAATACAGAGCATTGCCAATCGTCTCACTCAAAGATAGCTGATTGAGGCTGGGTGTGCTGTCTTCTGGTTCTGGATTCAAGCGTTCATCCAGATTAAATGCCTGTAATGAGCGCACAGTGATAATCTTCACAATGGTTGCTAAAAACCAGGCAGTTGTCAAAAGGATTCCTGCACCAACCAACTTTGGCAAAAAGCCAATAAGTTGATCGAGAAAACTATTCAGGGGTCGAGAGGCTACCTCTAAATCTAACGCCTGTAAAACAGCTACCGCCGTCAACAAGATAATGCTCCAAAAGACTAAGCCGGAGATTAATTTCTCCACTTGGGGAACATCTTGACGACCCGTTACGCCAGCGGCAATGCGATTATCTATGTTTGTGCGCTTGAGAATTCCTTGTGTGAGTGCCGCTACGCCGAAGGCAATTAGCAAACCGACAAACAAAATTGCCACCGCCCCTAGTAGACGAGGCGTAAACAGAATCAACTGTTGAACAATACCTTGGACATTAGCGATTCCTTGATTCACTGCTGGTTGTATCGGTTGCAGACTGGGGGATTGTGCCAAAAATTGCTCCACCCTCATAGACAACCCAACTCCTATCACCTGGGTTATTCCTTGCCAAGTTGTGTTCATGGTTTTCGGAAATTAAGCTTAAGTATTCGCCGCAAACACTGAGTCAGTGTTTTGCCTATCAATTTACCAGTAAATACATATATTTATTGATTTAATTTACTTAAATTGGGTATGGGGTATTGGGAAAGAGGAGGCAAAAGTTCTTTAATTTTGAATTTTGAATTTTGAATTGATTTTTCCCTCATCTCCCTTCCCCACTCCCCAAAATTTTGCGTTACTCTAATTGCAGCAACAGCACCAAAGATGTGGAATGTCCCAAGTTTTGGAACAATCGATTCAAATTAATGCTACAGCTACGGTGGTGGAGCGCTGTATTAGCGATTTAACTCTCATGCACCGTTGGCTTAACCCTGTTCTCCGTTGTGAACCTGTAGGCGAAGCTTGGAGTACTGATGTCGGCAGTAAAAGTCGTTTTATCATTCAAATTCCTCTAATAAAACCCACCTTGAATAGCGTAGTTGTAGAACGACAACCGGGTTTGGTAGTCTGGGAATTCCAGGGATTTTTTCAAGGGCGCGATCGCTGGGAATGTCAACCCACAGAAAAGGGAACGCTGCTACTCAACCGCTTTGAGTACGATATCCCTAACCCCTTAGTCAGTTGGGGCTTCAACACTTTTGCTGCATCTTGGACAAAACAAGATATGCAGGCCCAGCTGCGCCGCCTCAAACGAGTTGCAGAAAATTCATAATTCGTAATTCGTAATTCGTAATTCGTAATTGAGCATTTGTACTGAACTTTGCCCTTGGCGCAGCTTCTCCAAGAGTTGTATTGGGCATTAGTTATTTCCCCCTATCTCGTCTTCACCCTGCGGGAAGCTTTAGCTAACTCTTTTTCAGTCTTTAATTTTTAATTTTTAATTTTTAATTGATTTCTCCCTACCCACCTTTACCCAATTCGGTAAGTAGCCGCCGAATCACAGAGGCATCCTCGGCATCAGGAATTTTTGTTAAATAATTTTGTAAGTCGTCTACGGCTTGGGGGTAGTAACCGAGTTGATAGTAAATCAAGCCGCGATCGCGCAATTCTAAAGTTAAACCAGGAAATAGCAACAAAATTCGTTCAACTGCTGCCAGCGTTTTTTCTAATTCTTGCTGTTTGAGGTAAATAAATTTTAAATTTGTCAGCATCCGTGCCAAAAATTGCCGATTACTGACTACGGCTAAAAATTCTGGTTGTAGCGTCACAGGTTGCTGATAAAGTTGAGACAAACGTTCTTCGCAATCTTGGGCAAATATTATTTCACCGCCATTGAAAGCATCCACAAAAATTTCTATATCGGGAATATCTGGGCGAATCAGGAAATGTCCCGGCATCCCCACACCCACCATCGGAAAATCAATCCGTCGCGCAACCTCCAGGTAAACCAGCGCTAAGGTAATGGGAATCCCCAATCGGCGATCGATTACATCATTGAAAAAGCTGTTGCGCGGGTCGTAATAGTCAATTTTATTACCAGAAAATTTTAAATCTTCGTAGAGATACTGATTAATACTTTGAACTATTCGCAAAGGATATCGTGAATCAGGCAGGCGTTCTTGAAGCTCCCACGCCATTGTCTCAAGGGCGTTGAGGTATTCTTCTGGGTCTAGATTGGGATATTCTTCTTGTGCAATATACAAAGCTGCCTTTGCTAAGTCAATATGCTCGTCAGACTGCTGAATCTCCTGGTAAAAATATTGTCGTGCTGACGAGAAATACATAAGCTGTTGTTCGGTGAAAGTGTGAGGATGAAGCGTAGACTAGCAAAAACCGCAGGCATCACGGCTTGGCTAAAAGCGCTTTTTTGTATCTAAGTATCTAAATTTATACAGCAATTCTCAGGTATTTAAATTACAACTCAGACGGGAGTGGGAAGTAGTGTAGTTAAATTACTTGAAAAGCGTTGTCACAGAGTAAATAACAACAGCAATCCTCAGCTAAGGGACTTCCAAATAAAAAAAGACTCTAACTACTGATTTTAGGTTAGCCTGATCTTGATCCCCAAGCCCTAGTCTTAAGGATCAATTTATGGCGTAGAGTAGGGGCGTTCAGTGCTAATCTGAAAGGTGACATTGTTTAATTTTATGTCTTCTACGACCTTATCTGAAATCTAGCTTCACTCATTAGGCGCAGCATGGTAACAACCGCAGAAAAAACAAACATTGGTTACATTACCCAAATCATTGGCCCAGTTGTAGACGTTAAATTTCCCGGCGGGAAATTGCCACAAATCTACAACGCCTTGAAAATCAAAGGCACCAACGAAGCTGGACAGGAAATCAACATCACCATTGAAGTACAGCAACTTCTGGGCGACAACCAGGTGCGGACTGTGGCGATGAGTTCTACCGAAGGCTTAGTTCGCGGTTTTGAAGTCACCGATACAGGCGCTCCCATCAGCGTACCAGTTGGTAAAGCCACTTTGGGCCGGATTTTCAACGTCCTTGGCGAACCTGTGGACAACAGAGGCCCAGTAAATGCTGAGGCAACTCTACCCATCCACCGCTCTGCTCCCAAATTCACCGACCTGGAAACCAAACCTTCGGTGTTTGAGACTGGGATTAAAGTTGTTGACCTTCTGACTCCCTATCGACGAGGCGGTAAGATTGGTCTATTCGGCGGTGCTGGTGTTGGTAAAACCGTCATCATGATGGAGTTGATTAACAACATCGCTACTCAGCACGGTGGAGTATCCGTTTTTGCTGGCGTGGGTGAACGCACCCGTGAAGGCAATGACCTCTACAACGAAATGATTGAATCTGGGGTAATCAACAAAGACAACCTCAACGAATCAAAAATTGCTCTAGTCTACGGTCAAATGAACGAGCCACCCGGAGCCAGAATGCGGGTTGGTCTTTCGGGATTGACAGTAGCAGAATACTTCCGCGATGTGAACAAGCAGGATGTGCTGTTGTTTATTGACAACATCTTCCGGTTTGTCCAAGCAGGTTCAGAAGTATCGGCACTACTAGGTCGGATGCCTTCAGCGGTAGGATATCAGCCTACATTGGGAACCGACGTAGGTGAACTGCAAGAGCGGATTACCTCCACTACCGAGGGTTCCATTACCTCCATTCAAGCAGTGTACGTACCAGCGGATGACCTCACTGACCCCGCACCTGCTACCACCTTTGCCCACTTGGATGGTACAACAGTACTATCTCGTGGTTTGGCAGCTAAGGGAATTTATCCCGCAGTTGACCCCCTGGGTTCAACTTCCACCATGCTCCAGCCCAACATTGTCGGTGACGAACACTACAATACTGCGCGGGCGGTGCAATCAACTCTGCAACGTTATAAAGAACTCCAAGACATTATCGCCATTCTCGGTCTAGATGAATTGTCTGAAGAAGACCGTCTCATCGTCGCGCGGGCCCGGAAAGTTGAGCGTTTCTTGTCCCAGCCGTTCTTTGTGGCAGAAGTATTCACCGGTTCTCCTGGTAAGTACGTGAAGTTGGAAGACACCATCAAAGGGTTCCAAAAAATTCTGTCTGGTGAATTGGATGCTTTGCCAGAACAGGCTTTCTACTTGGTTGGCGATATTAACGAAGCGATCGCCAAAGCTGAAAAAATCAAAGGTTAGTCATTGTCATTAGTCATTGGTCATTGGTCATTAGTCATTAGTTCAATGGCTAATGGCTAATGCCAAAAGACAAGTGGTAAAAGACAAAAGACAAAGGACAAAAGACAAATGACATTAACCGTTCGTGTAATTTCCCCAGATAAAACAGTCTGGGATGCGCCAGCTGAAGAAGTGGTTTTGCCTAGCACGACTGGTCAACTAGGTATCTTAACTGGACACGCACCACTTTTGACTGCTTTAGATACTGGTGTCATGCGAGTTCGTGGCGCTAAAAATCAGAATTGGGAAGCGATCGCTCTTTTGGGTGGCTTTGCCGAAGTCGAAGAAAATGAAGTGACAATTCTGGTTAACGGCGCTGAACGTGGCGACAAAATTAACCTTGATGAAGCTCGTACTGCTTACAACCAAGCAGAAGCGCGGCTAACTCAAGTTTCCGCAGACGATCGCCAAGCCCAAATCCAAGCGAACCAAGCTTTCAAACGGGCCCGCGCTCGGTTTCAAGCCGCCGGCGGTTCAGTCTAGATTCAATTTCTATCTCAAATTTGTAGGTTGGGCAATGTCCAACCTACAAAATAAAATATTTATTAAGAAGAACTCAGGAGTCAGGAGCCAGAAATCAGTATAAATTCTGTACTGATGCCAAAACTCCATCCCTTTATGGATAGAGTATTCTGAATCTTGTTAGCGCAGCGGGGCGTAGCCCATTCTGAATTCTGACTCCTTATTTATTAATTTTAAAAAAAATTACGCCAAGTTTAAGAAATTGAGCCAAGCTTTAGTGGAGTGTTAAATTAACTAATTAGTTGCCCTTTTGGGCACAAATTATGAAAAGCCTTTCATCTTTGCTTGGTACTCGTAAACAAAATAAAGTAGCTCGTTTTGCAGCATCGGTCGTAGCAACATTAGCACTCTCTGGTAGTATTCATTCTGCCAATGCTACTTCTGTCAAAGTAGCTACTGCACAAGAAATTACTCCAGCATCAGTCCAGCTAAATCAGACTAAACCTAATATTGCCCAATTACAAACTAGCAGGATTCAATATCAAGCTGCTGGAATCGACCCTGTTGTACTGGTTCCCATCGTACTTATCGGCGGTTTAGTCATATTCGTTCCCCTGTTCTTTGGCGGACTGGTGGTAATTGGCGAACGTGAAGTCGGCATTGTCGTGAGGAAATTTACCCTTTCCGGGCGTGGGCTACCCGCTGGTAGCTTGATTGCCCTTAACGGCGAAGCTGGTTTGCAGGCAGACACTTTAGCCCCTGGTTGGCATTGGGGCTATTGGCCTTGGCAATATTCTGTAAAAAAAGAATCGGTAATTGTTGTTCCCCAAGGGGAAATCGCTTTGATTGTGGCAGCAGATGGCGCATCCAACCCACCAGAGAGGATTTTGGGTAAAATTGTAGACTGTGACAACTTCCAAGATGCTCGAAAATTCCTCACCCAAGGCGGCGAAAAAGGGCGGCAAATGGGTTTTCTCACAGCTGGTACGTACCGGATTAATACCGCCTTATTTAAAGTCATCATGGCATCAAATGCCAGCGCTCATGGCATGACTCCAGAACAGTTACGGGTGTATAGTTTGGCATCTGACAAAGTTGGCATTGTTACTACTTTAGATGGCGTACCAATTTCTGCTGGTGAACTCGCAGGCCCCATAATTGACGGACACGACAACTTCCAAAATGGTCAAAAATTTATTAATGGCGGTGGGCGGCGAGGTTTACAAGAACAGACTTTGCTTTCTGGTTCTTGGAACTTGAATCCTTGGTTTGTCCAGGTTGAACAAGTGCCTATGACAGAAATTCCCATTGGATATGTGGGTGTAGTAATTTCTTTCGTGGGTAAGGCCCATCAAGATGTCAGCGGTGCAGCTTTCACCCACGGTAACTTAGTCAATCAGGGACACAAAGGTGTGTGGGTCGAACCGCTATATCCTGGTAAACACCCGATTAATTCCCGGATTATGAAGATTGAACTAGTGCCAACGACCAACATCGTTTTAAACTGGTCAGGTCGGACTGAACGCCATAGCTATGATGCTAAACTGGCTTCTTTAACGGTGCGATCGCGTGATGGATTTGCCTTTGATTTGGAAGTAGCACAAATTATCCATGTCGGTGCTTTAGATGCGCCGAAGGTAATTTCTCGCGTTGGGGCAATGCAAAATCTGGTAGACCATGTATTAGAACCGACTATCGGGAATTATTTCCGCAACTCAGCCCAAGACTATACTGTACTAGACTTTCTCACTGCTCGGAGTGAGCGACAATCTGAGGCTGCTGAGTATATTAAAACAGCATTGCGGGCTTATGACGTGCAAGCGATCGATACTCTGATTGGTGATATTCAGCCACCAGCGTCGTTAATGCAGACACAGACAGACCGGAAAATTGCCGAAGAAGAACGCAAGACTTATGAAGTCCAGCAGATGGCGCAAACCCAACGACAGCAGCTTGTTCGGGAAACAGCGCTGGCTAATATTCAGCAAGAAATGGTGAAATCGGAGCAGAGTGTGCATATAGCTGACCTCAAAGCCCAAGCCCAAATTAAGCAGGCGAACGGTGAAGCTGAGGGTACAAAACTCCGGGCAATTGCTGAGGCTGAAGGTATCAGAGCTACAGGTAACGCCAAAGCTGAAACCTACCGCGCTGGTGTGGAAGCTTTGGGGCCACAAGGTTATACAGCAATGCAACTAATGCAGATTATCGGCGATCGCCATGTCCGTTTGATTCCAGATGTCTTAGTTGGCAGTAATGGCAGCAATAACGGCTTAGTGGATGGGCTACTATCCATGATTTTATGGAATCAAACTGGTAAAGGTGAATTGACACCAACACCTTTGCATCCGCAACCAGTAGTTACTAAAGCACAACCAACCTCAGAAAACGGTTATCCACCGATAGTTGTGAATTTTCCCGAAGATAAGTCAACTTAACGTTAAAAGGGCGGTTAAAAACCGCGCCTATACAGACAAAACCCACCTCCGTGGGTTGCAAACCCTCAATTTTTTCTTAGTCCGCGGAGGCGGACTTTGTTTATGTAGCCGCGAATTCTATTCGCCCTGGCTGCCTGTAACTTTGGCGGAGAAATTTTGCTTTTACAAGAACGTTATCGTTTACTCAAGCAGATCGGTAAAGGGGGATTCTGTAAAACTTTCCTCGCTGTAGATGAAGGTGAGTTTCCGCCAGTTCCTTGCGTTGTTCAAGAATCATCGCCGGAATCCGAAACATTTAAAACTTTTCAGCAAAAGGCAAAACAGCTAGAAGAATTAGGAAAGCATCCACAAATTCCTGCTTTGTTGGCTTATTTTGAGCAGAACGAGCATTTTTATTTAGTGCAGGAGTTTATTGCAGGCACTAATTTAGCTCAGGTGGTTGAGGAAGAAGGTGCTTTTAATGAAACTCAGATTTGGCAACTGTTAGAAGATGTGTTGCCAGTTTTGCAGTTTATTAGCGATCGCAACATTATCCACCGCAATATCAAACCCCAAAATATCATCCGTAGATCCCCAATTACCAAGAAGGGGGATTTCGTAATAGTCGATTTTAACACTGCGAAAATCGTTGCAGAAAGTGATCAGCTAACATCTGAAACCAGTATCGGTAGTCCAGAATACGCTGCACCAGAACAAACAAGAGGAAAAGCTGTTTTTGCGAGTGACTTATATAGCTTTGGTGTTACTTGTATTTACTTACTAACCCAGATTCCTCCCTTTGATTTATTTGATATTGCAAATGATTGCTGGGTCTGGCAACAGTATCTTACTACTAAGGTGACGGATGTCTGGCGACAAGACTCAAAGAGTCTACGCTTGGCGCAAATTCTCGACAATTTGCTGCAAAATGCTGTTGACCACCGCTTTCAATCAGCTAATGAAGTTATGCAAGCAATGGGTATGGAATGTAAAACTCAAAATCAAAATTTTAAATTACCAAATCCTCCTTGGCGATGCCTGAATACCCTAACTGGACATTCGGGTGTGTCGAGTGGGATAAATACCATTGCCATCAGCCCTGATGGTAATACTTTAGTTAGTGGTAGTGATGACAAAAACATCAAGTTGTGGGATTTAAATACCCAAAAAGTCATAGCTAGCTTATCAGGACATTCCCAGGCTGTAAAATCAGTTGCCTTTAGTCCAGATGGTCAAATTTTGGCAACTGCTAGCGATGATAAAACTATCAAATTGTGGCAGGTTGAGACATTAAAGGAAATCTCCACCCTGTTGGGACACTCCCACGCAGTAAAATCAGTTGCTTTCAGTCCAGATGGGCAGATTCTCGCTAGTGGTAGCTGGGATAAGACAATCAAACTCTGGGATATCAATACTGGTATAGAAATTTTCACCATAGCTGGACATCAATTAAAGGTAAATTCAGTGGCATTTAGTCCCCAAGGACAGCTTTTAGCTAGCGCTAGTTATGACAGAACAATTCGCTTGTGGCAGATACCAACAAGAGGCAGGGGAGCAGGGAGCAGGGAGCAGGGAGATATGAATAGTGCTGAGTTAAAAGACTATCCACAAGCAGCAGAGGACATTCCCCCTTTCCCCCTGCCCCCTGCCCCCTTCCCCCTTATTCAAAACCGCCCATGCTATAGCTTGTTAGGCACCCTTTCGGGTCATGCATGGGCGGTTCTGACAGTCGCTTTTAGTCCAGATGGTCAAATTTTGGCGACGGGTAGTGATGATAACACTATTAAATTGTGGGAGGTAAACACTGGTCAGCTAATTGGCACACTTGTAGGCCATTCTTGGTCTGTGGTGGCTGTGGCTTTTACTGCCGATGGCGAAACGCTCCTAAGTGCAAGTTGCGACAAAACAGTTAAACTTTGGAGGGTAAGCACAGCAGAAGAGATTGTTACTCTCTCTGGTCATGTAGACTCAGTATCCGCTGTTGCTGTGAGCAAAGTTACACAATTAATTGCAAGCGGCAGCCGGGACAAGACTATCAAACTGTGGCAGCTTGTAGAACAGGACAACAGCTAATTGTGTAATATCAAGCGCTACCTGTAAAGGCAACTTCTGGAAATTTCAACTGAGCTTCTGCCATTGGACGGTTTCTGCCTTCCTCTTGCCAGTAGTTAATCACTTCTGTTGCTTTGTTAAGCAACTCGACACGATCCAGGTCAGTAATCCAATGTTTGGACTCTAATTCCTTCTTTAACTCTTCCCAGGCATCATTTCTAGGCCAAAAAAAGTACTTAGTCAAAGGACTGGTGCCTTTGCCTACAACTTGATCCACTGCTAGAGCAACGTTCTCGTCTAACCACAGAATTTTCAAAATAAACTTGGTCAATCACACCTCCGGGAATTTCCGGGCATTATTTAACAAGGATAGCGATCGCTTATTTTAACGCAATACCCTATCAAATGACCAAACATTCAGGGTGCTGTTAGCTTTAGTGGGGCGTTGAGCCAGTGCTAAGTACCAAGTGCCTAAGCGCATTATGATAATTTAAAACTCTTTTGCTTCCTACCCCATGACTCAACCAACTTTTGTAAAAGCGATCGCTATTTTCGATATTGATGGCGTTGTGCGAGACGTTAGCGGTTCTTATCGCCGGGCGATCGCAGATACGGTAGAACATTTTACCACCCAAGCATATCGTCCAACCCCACTAGATATTGATCAGTTGAAGTCTGAAGGTGTGTGGAATAACGATTGGGAAGCATCGCAGGAATTAATTTACCGCTACTTTGAAACCCAAAAACAGAGCCGCGAACAACTGCAACTAGATTACAGTGCGATCGTTGCTTTTTTTCAATCTCGTTACCGAGGCCCAGACCCAAATAATTTTACTGGGTATATCTGTAATGAACCTTTATTATTACAACCTAGCTATCTAGAGCAACTTACCCAAGCCGGGATTGCTTGGGGATTTTTTAGCGGTGCGACTCGTGCTTCTGCTAACTATGTATTGGAAAAACGCCTGGGTTTGGCATCTCCAGTGTTGATTGCGATGGAAGATGCGCCAGGTAAACCAGACCCAACTGGACTTTTTGCCACAGTTCGGGAGTTAGATAATGGAATTAAACAAAAATTAGCTGTAGTGTATGTGGGGGATACGGTGGCAGATATGTATACCGTTGAGAAAGCACGGGGTCTAGATTCTTCCCGCCCTTGGATTGGTGTAGGCGTTTTACCACCCCACGTACAGGAAACAGCAGCGCGTAGTGACGCTTATAGTGAGACACTAATAGCAGCAGGAGCAGCAGTAGTTTTGCGTAATGTGCAAGAATTAACTCCAAGACAGATTCAAGAATTGGTAAGTTCATCTGCCCAATCTGTGGTCTAAGATTAATTAAGCTACGGGTGCATAAATGACTGACTGATAACAATCTTGCTTTAATCATTGGGAGATTAATAAAAATGTCTGCACTTAAACTGCCTAATGGCCCTCAAACTCACCCTTGGGTACAGACATATCAGTGGCTAACTAATCCCTTAGAATACATGGAAGCCTGTGCTAAACGCTATGGTGATACGTTCACCCTCCGAATTGGCCCAGTTTTTACTCCTCAAGTGTTCACTAGTAATCCTCAGGCGATTCAACAGATTTTTACCACAGACCCAAAACAGTTAGACTCTGGTGAACCAGCAGGGATTAAATCGCCTTTATTAGGAAAGCAATCACTACTAGCTTTAGAAGGTAAGCCTCATCAGCGCCAACGAAAGTTGTTAACCCCTCCTTTGCATGGAGAAAGAATGCTAGCTTATGGTAAGTTAACTCGCGGTATCACAGAGCAAGTAATTAGTCAATGGCAAGTTGGGGAATCCTTTACAGTTTTGCCATCTGTGCAAACAATCTCCCTAGAGGTGATTTTGAAAGCTGTATTTGGTCTAGTAGATGGGCCACGTTATGAAAAACTCAAGAAAGTGCTGCTGAAAATTCTGAATCCCAAGCAACCTTTCGTTACGGCAATGATGCTTGTTTTCCCATCATTTCAAAGAGATTTAGGTTCTTGGAGTCCTTGGGGAAGATTTCTGCGTTTACGAGAGCAAATGGATGAACTCATATATGCTGAGATTCAGGATCGCCAACAGCAACCTGACCCATCTCGAACTGATATCCTATCTTTGATGATGGCAACTCGTGATGAAGATGGGCAGCCAATGACGGATGTAGAGTTACGCGATGAGTTAATTACCCTCTTGGTGGCGGGTCACGAGACAACGGCGACTTCCTTAACATGGGCTTTGTACTGGATTCACCATTTGCCACAGGTGCGTGAAAAACTACTGCAAGAAATAGATAACTTGGGTAAAGACCCCGACCCAAATGCTGTTTTACGCTTGCCCTATTTGAGTGCTGTTTGTTCAGAAACTCTGCGCTTATATCCAGTGGCAATGTTGGCATTAAATCGCTTGGTAAAATCTCCTTTAGAAATCATGGGTTATCAGTTAAATCCTGGTACTTTGGTGATTCCTTGTATTTATTTGACCCATCATCGAGAAGATTTATATCCGCAGTCGAAGCAATTTAAACCAGAGCGTTTTCTAGAACGGCAATTTACCCCTTCTGAATATTTACCTTTTGGTGGCGGGAACCGTCGCTGTATTGGTATGGCATTTGCGCTGTTTGAGATGAAGGTAGTTTTGGCAACAGTGCTATCTCACTGGCAGATGGAATTAGCTGATAGCAAACCAGTGCAGCCAGTGCGTAAGGGGGCGCTGTTGGGGCCAGGAGGAGGTGTAGAGATGATTGTTACCGGGAAGCGTGAGCAAAATCAGGCAGTTCGGGAGACTAGTTTGGTTTAGTTTAAGGTGTAATGGCATATAAGGCGATCGCCTAACTCACAAGTTGCAAAATTTTTCTCCCACCAGTCCAGCATTGCTCGTCACCTTTAACACCAGATTTTTATTACTTTACCGTATATACTGTGCTGTCTCCTAAATCCTTTACCAGCAAGCTTTTTGAGACTTAACGGGAAAAGTCAGATGGAAAAAAAAGTGCTTTACCACCACCTTTAATCAACCTAAAACACCTGATAGCTAAGGGGTTATCTGCGACTGCATCTTTATTTTCACCTGTTATAGTTGCATATCGGTGGGTCGCATTGCCAGAATTGAACAGTATCGATTTCGCAGAGACCCCAAGGCTTACTTAGCTAATCTAGAGAGTCGTCTTCTCTAGTGGATTTTACCACACTAGGTAAAATCAAAGTTTCCTCAATCATCTCTCGTAAGTTGGGAGTAACATTACTAGCAGTGCTGAAGCAATATACTAGTAAACTATTTGCCTCCCAGTATTGCTGAATTAACTGCAACTGTTCATCACTAAATTGCCAACTATAACCTATCTGTCGGTTAATTGCGATCACTTCGTTTAATTGTGTAGTCCATGATTGCCCGTTAGATTGCCACCATGCTTTTAATATCTCTCTATCTTGTTGTGAACTAGGCAATTCATTTTTGAGGCTTTGCAGAGATTCATATAAAGATGAATGATCTTGTAATAAATAATCAATATCAAGAGCTAATTTCATAGCAGAGATACGCTTACAAAAAATCTCTGGAGTCAAAGCTAGGCTAACAGCAAGGATATGGATTAAAGCTAAATCTAAAGCTAAATCATCAGCCAATTTTCCAGCAAGATGATTATCTAAAGATATAGCTAGAGTTTGGTTGCGCGATAAAAAATAATGGGGAGGTAGGACGAGGTTAAAGTAAAAAGCACGGATAGCAGATGGATGACAATTTGAGGTAACTGTTGAAGACTTTTGCATTACCCAAGTGAGAAAACTCTTCAATGTTTCATCTCTAACAACTAATTTCTCAATTTGTTGCTTCATTAACTGGAATAAATTATCAAACGATCTGAGCATTTCAGATGTAAGCAAAATAACTTCACGCCAGCGCTTATCAAACAAATGATTGGCAACTTGTTCTAATATTTTTTGATCGCTATTAGCAACAAAGTTCCTCGCAGTGAAGTATTCGTGAAATGTTAAATGAGAAAAAGAATAAATCCCTCTAGCTTGTTCCACTAATAATCCATGCTGTAACTCAATTGCTTGAAGTACAGCTTTACTATTTACTTGTAAATCTTCTATATCAGTCGGTGCATTGGGTAGCAAATAGAGATAGTCAGCTATTAATTGACAAATTTTGCTTTCTTCAAAAAAGTAATCACCTGTTTCAAAAGAAATAGCAGCTATATAACTAAGCAATTTAATTTTCTGAGTTAAAGTTAAATTACGGTAAACTTCATCTCTTTTTATACCTCTTGCTTCATCCCAACGTACCAGTAATAACTCTAATCCTTGTTGATAAATTTCGGAACGCTTAGTAGGAAAATCGCCTAAATATTGAAAAACTAAACAAGTGAGATTTAGTAAAAGAGGTGTAGATGCTAGGTTTTGAACCAGCCTATTTTCGGGAAGCGTTATTGTATCAATAAATTTAGAGGCTAATGTTTTTCTTAATCGGAGGTTATTTTTAGCAAACGCTGCAAACCATTTCTTAGCAAAAGTTGAAATTTGTAATTTTGTAAACTCAGCAATTTCTACTTCAGCAAACCCTTGGAATTTTTGATGTCTAAATGCAATCCGACAAGTAATAATTACTATGTTTTTATAAAAAATATCCAAAAAGTTGCTAATTATTTTATTAATTCTATCACTATTTTTATCGGCAATTTCATCCAACCCATCTAGTAAAATTAAAGCTTTACCTTCATGGAGTAGATATTCTAATTCTTGTTGAGTTATTTTACAAATGCTAAATTCTTGAATTAAATAGCTTAATAAATAATTTTTATCATCATAATCCATGTTTTCGGCAAAATCTTTCAGACTAATAAAAATGGGAACCCTTTGAGTCTGAAATTTACCTTGATTACAAAGGATAGCAATTGATTGTAAAAAAGTAGTTTTTCCTGCTCCTGGCTTTCCAAGTACGATAACCTTAGAAGATTTGTCAATAGCTTGTAAACCTGCAATCCTCTTAGTACTAACTTCCTCGGAGTCAAATTTATCTAAAGCTTTATTGTCAAATTTTTGTAAATCTGAAATATCTAGCCATCTTTGACTGTTAATTTCTTCTACTACATTTACTTCAACAAATAATTCATCTAATTCTACAGTCCGAGCAACATCTAGCAACCGGATCGTACCACATTGGTGTTGAATTTTTTCCGAGTGAGCAGCACGTACTTTAATCACTAAAGGGTCAATGATAGTAGAATTTTTACTTTCTAGTATCTGCTGAGATGCTAAGTCTTCATCTGCTTCAAATTCCAGTCTTTGAATAATATCTTCTGGCTCTAGTGCTAGAGTTAAGCAAATTTCATGGAATATTTGACGGGCAACAGGTTTGCCAGTAAAAAACTTCCAAATTGGTTGGCGACTGTCTAAACCAACTTGACTTGCAAGATATTCTTGCGTCCAACCTTTATGATTAAAAGCCTGCTTGGCTTTTCTAATACCTTCATCTGAAGCTTGGAGAGATCGTTTAGCCATGCTGATATCAGAAATTTATTCAATTCAATAATTAATTGACATCAATTGTATTCAATTAGGGACAAGTGAATTATTTATAGTAGTGTATGGTGTTGCGCTTTGTCAATAAAAATATAGAATATAGTTTAATTTTGGAAAAATTTCGTTCGATCAACTTATTTAGAGAGACAGAATTTCCAAATATGCCATTTCATTTTTATTAATTCAGCTAATCTTAATTTCTTAATTAAGATTAGATAAACTTATAGTTAATTTTTGTTAAGTCATCAATTTATTTATCAATCGTAATTAAACAGATACAGAATCTACTTTCAGTGGAAGTCTAACTACAAAACTTGTTCCTTTCCCTAGCGTACTATCTAGGTGTATTGTACCTTTGTGCAGATCCACACATCGCTTAACAATTGCTAGCCCTAATCCTGAACCTGGAATTGTGGCAACATTGCTAGCACGTTGAAAAGGTTCAAATAGTTTAGCTTGAGATTCTGCTGGAATCCCTATTCCTTGGTCTGTTACTTGAAAACAAACACTATTCTCTTCGCAAGTTAGCGATAACGAGACTGTACTACCTTTTGAAGAGTACTTCACTGCGTTGGAAAGTAAGTTATTTAGTAAATGCCATAGTAGCTGTTCATCTAAACAGGCAATACAACTTTCGGCATCTGCTAAAAAGCTAACTTCACACTGATCTTTAAGTGTAAACCGCAAAGATTCAGCTATTTCTGCACAGAAATTTACCACATCTATTGGTATGGGGTTAAATACAAAACTGTTAGATTCGGATCTGCCTAGCGTGAGTATATTCTCTAAAAGATTTGTCAAGCTATGCGTAGCAGAATCAATGCCATTGATATGATTTTGTTTTCTTTGCTCTGACATCCGATCGCCATAGGCTTTCAACATTTCAGTACTAAGCTGAATTGTGGTCAACCGATTACGAAATTCATGTGCTGCCATGTAAAATTGCTGAGATTTTATCTGGTTTTGGGACTCAGCAATTTGCTGATTAGTTTTGGCAGCAACCAGCGCTTTCTTAACTCCAATTTCTGCTTGGTGTCGGGAAAGAGCAATTTCAATTGTGGTAGCGAGTATTCTTTCATCAAATGGTTTTAAAATATAACCAAAAGGTTGGGAAATCTTAGCTCGCTCTAGTGTCGCTCGATCGGCATTAGCAGTTAGGTAAACTACAGGTAAATTAAAGCGAGACTGGATTTCCAAAGAGGCTTCTATTCCATCCATTTCGCCCTCTAGTCTGATGTCCATTAGCACTAAGTCAGGCTGCAAAGTTTCTGCGATGAAAATAGCCTCTTCTCCTGATGCAACTAAGGCAGAAATATTATACCCCAAGTGTTCTAGAGTTTCTCTCAGGTCATCAGCAACTAACTGCTCATCTTCAACTATTAAAATTTGGATAGGATTCATAATTTATTTGGGTTTATTTCCTGTAATCTTTCGCTTAAACTATAAATTTCTTTGAGATTTTTTAATATTTCATCTTTATCCATTAATTCATAGTTATCTATCAGTTTCTTGGAAATAGACATAATTTCTTGAAGAGGATGACACAACTCATTGCTAGTTGATTGAGTAATATAGTTGTAATATTTGTTTATTTTTCTTTGAGTTTGTCTATTAATTATTTTTTGCTTTTCAAATCTCGCTGTTATTGCACCCAGTAAATCTGCTCTTGTAAACGGCTTAATCAGATAATCATCTGCACCTAATTCTATGCCTTGACGGATATCACTCTGAGAAGCTTTAGCTGTAAGAAATATGAAAGGAATTGCTTCAGTCTCTGGATTTTCACGAGACCAGCTAACAACTTCATATCCATCTAACTTAGGCATTGTAATGTCGCAGATAATCAAATCTGGAATTTCTGCTTCTAGTAATTTAATGCCGACTTGTCCGTTCTCTGCATCCATAACAGAAAAATTTTCGGCAATCAGCATTTCCACGATAACGCGACGGATATCTTCTTGGTCTTCAATTACTAAGATTTTTGTCATTACTTGAGATGTATTAGCTGTTCTAGTATTTTGACTTGGGAAAAAAATAGTTGTTTGCAAATAATATGACTTTGTTAGGGAATTACTGAAACTCTGATTATTTACTAGGTTGTGTAGAACGAAGTTAAATCCAAACCCAACATTTTTCAAAGAAACGGTTTTTTATTGGCAGTCCAATTGTTAAATTATATTTTGCCAACTTTTGCCAACAAAGTCATAGTATTCACGAACACAAATGATTAATCTTGTTTATATTTTTCACCCTCTTATATTAAATACCCTGCTCCTTGTAGTAAAGTATCTACAGATTGTTACAGTCCTTGAATCTTGTCTCTCGTAGCTACTTGCTCAACTGCCATGAGGTAAGCTTTACTAGTAGCTTTTCCAAGATGCTTGCATTTAGTATACTTCCCTTTTGTTTGGGTGGGGAAAATCGCTTGAAATATTTGTAGTTTATAGTATTAGTAAGCGTTTATTTTTCCTTTAGAGAAATAGCGCACTATCCAAAAAGCAGGTGCAGCAAGCAAACCAGTTGCTTGAAGAACTTTAATTTTTCTTTCCAAACATTCTGAGGATTTGTCAAAAAACGTACATATCCTCCACTATACTGAAAACTTGAGATACAACTTTTTTATAGAGATTTGTGTCAGTATTAATACTTGAGGAATTTTATTGACTCTGTTTTTAATACCCTATTCAGGGTTGACTCGATATCAGAAAACTTTTGAATTTGGCAAATAGAGAATTTCAATTTTTTGATGAAATACGATCGCTCGCGTTTATATGTGTGATTTATGAGTCATCGTTCCTACCTAACCATTCTAGTGATTGATGATTGTGCCGAAGATCGGGAGATATATCATCAGTATTTACAACAAGATACATTGTATAAACATAATATTTTAGAATTTCAGACAGCAAAACAGGCGATCGCATGGTGTCAGCAACAGATACCAGATGTGATTTTGCTGGATTATTTATTGCCCGATGACGATGGATTAGGGTTTCTACAAAAACTGAGGGAAAATCTGAATAATAGCCAATCTGCCGTCATCATGCTCACAGGACAAGGAGATGAAACGATCGCTGTCCGTGCCATGAAAAATGGCGCTCAGGATTATTTGGTGAAAAATTATCTCACACCGGAAATCTTGCAAAGTGCAATTCATCATGCCGTGGAACTGAAATTGCTAACCCAGCAGTTAGAACAAAGTCGGCAACAACAACAGATGATGGCGGCGATCGCTTTACGGATTCGTCAGTCTCTCAATCTAGAAGAAATTTTGACTGTTACAGCCGCAGAAGTGCGCCAGTTTCTTCAGACAGACAGGGTGGTGATTTATCAATTTCAGCCTGATATGAGCGGAACTGTGGTGGCGGAGTCTATACTTCCCGGTTGGACAGTGGCGATGGGAGCGGGAATTCAAGATGATTGCTTTAAAGATGGTGCTGGAGCCGATTATCACCAAGGAAAAAAACGGGCAATTGACGATATCAATCAGGCAGGCTTAACGCCTTGTCATTTGCAGCTACTAGAGCAATTTGAAGTCAAAGCTTGTCTGATAGTACCTATTCTGGTGACAAATAAATTATGGGGATTATTAATTGTCCACCAATGTACTGCACCCCGTCATTGGGAGTTATTTGAACTTGACTTGTTGGATCAGCTGGGCGTGCAAATAGCGATCGCCATTCAGCAAGCAAGTGCCTATCAGCAAGCACAGGCAGAACTACAAGAACGAAAACGGGTAGAAGCAGCCCTCCGAGAGAGTGAACAACGCTTTCGCCAGATGGCTGATACTGCTCCAGTGCTGATTTGGATGGCTGGATTGGATAAAGCTTGTTACTACTTCAATAAAAGGTGGTTGGAATTTACTGGTAAAACCTTAGAAGCAGAGGTAGGCGATGGCTGGGCACAAGGAGTACATCCCGATGAATTGCAAGATTGTTTAGATACTTATGTTAACGCCTTTGATGCGCGCCAACATTTTCAAATGGAATATCGCCTCAAACGCTTTGATGGAGAATATCGTTGGATTTTGGATACAGGCACTCCTCGTTTCACTAGTGAAGGAGAGTTTCTTGGCTATATCAGCTCGTGTGTAGATATTAGCGATCGCAAGCAAGTAGAGCAAGCCCTACGGAAAAACGAGGAGCGGTTGACTATGGCTCTAGAAGCTGCGCGTATGGGTAACTGGGACTGGAATATTACCACAGGAGAAGTTCACTGGTCGGCGAACTTGGAAAAACTTTTTGGTATGGTTCCCGGAACCTTCGATGGTCAGTATGAAACAGTTATGACGATGATCCACCCAGACGATCGCGAGTCAGTTTTACTAGCAATTAATCGTGCTGTGTATGAGCGAGAAGATTATAACCTCGAATTTCGATTTATCAAATTAGATGGCACTCTCCGTTGGGCACTAAGTAAAGGTCGTGTCTTTTATGACCAAAAGGGCCATCCTGTGCGGATGAGTGGTGTAGATAAAGACATCACGGAACGCAAACAGGCAGAAGTCGCCCTTAAAGAAAGTGAGGCACGCTTTCAGGCGTTCATGAATAATAGTCCCGCAGCTTCTTGGATTACCGATGCCAATGGTCGGATGCTCTATCTGAGCCAGACTTACCTCCGTACCTTTCAACTGCCAAGTGAAAAGCTAGAGGATGTGATTGGCAAGACAGTTTTTGAGGTGTATCCGACAGAAATAGCCCAGCAGTTTTTGGATAATATTCGCCAGGTTGCAGAGACTCAGCAAATCCTGGAAACCATTGAATTGGCTCCCAAACCAGATGGTACAGTAGGCGATTTTTTAGTCTATAAATTCCCTTTACCAGGAACGACCAAGCCATTAATGATTGGTGGCATTGCAGTTGATATTAGCGATAAAATTTGTGCCGAACAGGCATTGCAACAACTCAATCTAGAACTCGAAGCCAGAGTTGAAGAACGCACGGCGGCTTTACGGGAAAGTGAAGAACGTTGGCATTTGGCACTACGAGGTAGCAATGATGGTATCTGGGACTGGAATATCAAAACTAGTGAAGTTTTCTTCTCGGCTCGTTGGGAAGAAATGCTGGGCTTTGCTGAGAATGAACTTATCCACAATTTTGAAGCATGGTCAAACCGAATTCATCTCGACGATCGCGATCGCATTATGAAGGTGCTGGCTGACCATTTAGCCCATAAAACACCCTTTTTCCAAGAAGAATACCAGATAAAATGCAAAGATAGCTCTTATATATGGATATTAGACCGGGGTCAGGCATTGTGGGATGAATTCGGCAATGCCATTCGTATGAGTGGCTCGGCAACGGATATTAGCAAACGTAAGCAGACGGAAGCAGCATTATTAGCCGTTACCAGATTGAAACAGGCTATTCTAGCTAGCATCGATTATGCCATTATTTCTACCAATTCCGAGGGAATAATTCAAACTTTTAACCTGGCTGCTCAGAAGATGCTGGGTTATACAGCCGATGAGGTTATTGGTAAGTTAACAATAAACAGGTTTTATGATCCAGAGGAACTCAAGCAATTTCCCGATGCACTCTCGCGGGAGATGGGTAAGGAAATTTACTTTGAAGATTTATCTATGCTGAAAACCCAGCAAGATAGTTGCGAGGTGGAATGGACTTTCATTCGTAAAGACGGTTCGCGCTTTCCTGTTGCTCTATCGGTTAAACCCCTGTGTAATCTAGAAGGACAAATTATTGGCGGTGTGGGGATTGCCAAAGATATCACCCAGCAAAAACAAATTGAAGCTCAACTCCGCAAAAATGCGGCTAACCTCGAATCTGCACAACGGATTGCGAATCTGGGTAGTTGGGAACTGGATTTACAAACGCAACAATTAATCTGGTCAGAAGAGGTATTTCGCATATTTGGCCGTAATCCTGAGTCTGGTACACCAAGCTACAACGAAATGCTCCATTATATTCATCCAGACGATCGCGATCGCCGTGATTTTGTTTTGCTACAAGCAATGGAACAGAGACAGCCTTATGAAATAGAGTATCGTTTTTATCGAGCAGATGGAAGCTTGGGTTATTTACTATCACGAGGCGAATTCATCTTAGATATTAACGATCAACCATGTCAATTAATTGGCACTATCCTTGACATTACCAAACGTAAGCAAACTGAAGAACAACTACGCAACCTTTCAGATCGATTGACCTTGGCGCTCAAGTCAGCCAATATTGGGATCTGGGACTGGGATATGATCCAGGATGCGGAATGGGATGACCGAATGTATGAACTGTATGATTTACAACGCTCTGATGGGGTTGCAGTGTATCAAGACTGGGTAAATAGGCTTCATCCAGATGACCTAGTTCTAGCAGAAACTTCTTTTCAAGATGCTGTACTGGGAATAAAAGAATTTGATACAGAGTTTCGGATTATTCTTAGCGATGGCAGTATTCGCTTTATCAAAGCCTCTGCTCTAGTTCAACGCAATGAGCAAGGTGAACCACAGCGCATGGTTGGCATTAACTATGATATTACCGATCGCAAACAAGCAGAGGTAGCTCTGCGGGAGAGCGAACACCGTTATGCTACCTTGACAGAAGCTGCCCCAGTTGCTATTTTCCGCCTTGATGCTGCTAGTAATTGTATCTACGTGAATGAGCGCTGGGGGTTGATGACGGGTAAACCAACAGCAGCAGCGTTAGGGAAAGGATGGTTAGAAAATATACATTTAGAAGACTGCGATCGCCTGTTGATAGACTGGTCTGACCCCTGTGAACAAAGATGTCGGCTACATGAAACCTGTCGGCAAGAGGTCAGATATTTGCGTCCAGATGGTTGCATCACCTGGTTCTATATGCAGATAGTACCCGAAACTAACCCCAGTGGTACGCTTATCGGCTATATAGGAACTCTAACAGATATCACCATTCGCAAAGAAATTGAGTCAGAAGTTAATCACCATCGTGATTTGCGAGAAGCAATCTTTAACGAATCAGCCGATGCTCTTTTTTTAGTAGACAGCGATACCCAATTGATTTTTGATTGCAATCACCGTGCAGTTGAGTTGTTTGAGGTTTCAGAAAAGGAAGAATTAATGAATATTCAGGGGAATACACTACAACGTTACGAATTTACTCCTCAAGAATTGGATGAGATTGTACAGGAAGTGAATCACAAATCTTGGTGGAGTAGGGAAATCGAATATGCTACCCGCAAAGGTAATTTCTTTTGGGGAAATTTAGCAGCTCAACAAATTAACGTAGCAGGGAAGGTTATTAATTTGGTGCGATTGTCTGATATTAGCGAGCGCAAAAAAGCAGTAGAACAAATTCAGCGATCGCTAGAAGAAAAAGAAACATTACTTAAAGAAATTCACCATCGGGTAAAAAACAACCTGCAAATTATCTCCAGTTTGCTCAGGATGCAATCTAGACGCTCTGGTGATGAAACAACTTTGTTGATGTTTAAAGAATCTCAAGATCGTGTACAATCAATGGCTTTGATTCACGAGCAACTGTATCAGTCAGCAGATATTTGTGAAATCAACTTTGATAACTACATCAAAAGTCTGATAGATAGCTTATTTCGTTCCTATGGAGTCAGTCAAAAAAATATTGTTCTCAATATAGAAACCAATGGCATCAAATTACCACTTGATACAGCTATTCCCTGCGGATTGATAATTAACGAATTGGTTTCTAATTGTCTAAAATATGCATTTCCCGAAAAAAAGGAAGGAAATATTACAATTTCTCTGCAACAATCCCCAGAAAATCAATTAGTTTTAGTAGTTCAAGATACTGGTATTGGCATTCCCGAAACATTAGATTGGGAAAATAGCAACTCTTTAGGCTTAAGAATTGTGAAAAACCTAGTTAGACAGCTAAAAGGCAATATTCTTTTAGAAGGTGTAGGCGTAGACCGCATTTCTCTACAAGACGCTCTTGCTAGCTTGCTTCCACAAAGTAGTACGACAAAGCTCAGTTACCACCCCAGACATTGCGGTACTACCTTCTACATTAACTTCCCTCAATGATAAGCAATCTGTAGCAATACTTCTTGTATACATACTTAAAACCTATTTTTGGGTCTGGTAAAACCCACATTCCGCACCCGGAACTGTCACAAAAGAAATAGCAAAGAATTGTGGGGTTAGTTTTTGATTTAAAACCAAAATTGGAGAGATGGAAATTTAAAAATCAAACCAGAGTTTGCGAAAATAAAGAATCGGTATAAAAAATGCTGCACTAAAACGTAGAGTTACTAAACATAGAGTGAGTAACTCTTGCAAAAATTAGTAAAAGTAAAGCTTAATTAAAATAATAATCAAACTAATAAATAGTAGCGACGACAAGTACTAGGAAAAAATTGTAATATCCATAATCTTTCATCAGAGAGGTTTGATATTTGTGAAACACTATTAACAATTAATAAATGAATACCTTGGAAACATTGAAATATCCACCTGAGAGTGGGGCGGTCTGTTGGTTTACCTAATTGATTTTTTATTTCCTGGTTTTGAGCTAATAAAATTCCACGTAACTGTCGTTGTCCTAAAGTATAAACCAACAAACATAACCCCATAATCATTGATAAAGCTTCAATGCGCTCCGGTGACTTAATAAATATGCTATCTGTTAAGAATAAAGGGTCTTTTAAGAAAGCAAAGCCTCTTTCACATGATTGTTGAGCTTTATATTCCTTAATCATGTCAGTGTGGCTTAATTGGGATTCATCAATAATATTAGTTGCTAAAATAAATTTTCCCGAAGCGCGATTTTCAAGTTCAATTGCTGCTTTATCTTGCTCTAATTGCGCGGATATCTGATAGTAATATTTCCAGTCATTCTGATTGTTGTTTTTGTTTTTACCTTGAGGTTTTAACTGTTTCTTAGATATTTTAATTTCAGCCAAACAATGATATTTTAATTGCTCTGATAGATGTAATGCAGCTTTCTTGGCATCTCGATGACAAGCAAATTCTTCATTACATAATTTTGTGAGCTTTTGATGAGCATTTATTTGG